>JAEXAX010000016.1 GCA_023458035.1 Bacillota bacterium
ACGCTATCACTTACAGCAGATCCAAGAGAGGATGGACTTGTAAAATCAAGAACTGGAGATACTACATCGGCTGATACCTATGCTAATTGGTATAAGAGCGTTTATATTCCACAGGCTAATTCTGAAACACCAAAGCCATCGGGAAAATAAGGAGGGGAAATATGCTTGAGAAAACAGTAAAAGTAGGAGAGATTGATGTAAAGTTTCGCTCATCTGCTACAATCCCTAGACTATATAGAATTAAATTTAAAAGAGATATTTTCAAAGACCTCTCAAAGCTGGAAAAAACATTCAAGGCAAATGAAGGGTCTTTTGAAATTGATGACCTTGAGATATTTGAAAATGTAGCCTACATCATGGCTTACCATGCAGATAGAAGTATTCCAGGAAACATTGATGATTGGCTTGATCAGTTTGAAATGTTTTCTATTTATGAAGTCTTACCTGAAATTCTTGAGCTTTGGGGATCAAACCTTGAAACGGAAGTTCAGTCTAAAAAAAACTTCCAAAAAGTAGTAGGGAAATGACAACCGCCCTATTTCTACTAAGATGCGTGGAAATAGGGATAAGCATTTCAGAACTTGATTTACTTACAATTGGAATGGTACTAGATATTTGGACAGAAAAGGCAAATGATGGAGTGAAATATAGCAAGGTGGCAGGACAAGCTGAGTTTGATAAGTTCTAATTTAAGGTCTTGAGTAGACATGGTATAATAGGGGTAATAAATAAAAACAAATTTGAATTTGTGGAGGAAATGATATGCTAAAAGGAATAGGATATTTATTATTTGGAGTAGGTTTATGTTTTATGTCTCCTAAATTTATCAAACAATATAAAAAAGATAAAAACATTGAAAATATCCTTGAGGTTATTGGAGTTATATTATTAGCGGCTTCAAGTATTCTTTTAGGGGTTTTGGAATTTTTGTAGAATAACAAATCCCAGTTTGTCGAACTGAATACAACAAATAACTAAGACATTTACGAAAAAGTAGATGTCTTTTTTCATGCTCATTTTTAGGAAGGAGGTGGTCAAGTGGCCAATAGAATAAAGGGTATTACTGTTGAGATTGGTGGAGATACCACTGGTCTTGATAAAGCCTTAAAAGGTGTAAATTCTACAATTAAATCAACGCAGTCACAACTTCGTGACGTGAACAGGCTATTAAAACTCGATCCTTCCAATGCAAAGCTGCTTGCTCAAAAACAGCAGTTACTCCAAAAGGAAATCTCTGAAACCAGTAATAAGCTTAATGCCTTAAAGGAAGCAGACAAACAAGCAAAAGTTCAGCTTGAAAATGGAGAGCTTGGACAAGATAAGTATGATGCCCTTCAAAGAGAAATCATAGAAACAGAAAATAACCTAAAGTCTCTGCAGGAAGAGGCTAAGAAAGTACCATCAGCTTTATCTGTTTCCATAAAAGAGGCAGGAGATAAAATTTAAGAAGTTGGAGATAAGACTACCGAAGTTGGTAAAGGTCTATCTACTCATGTAACAGCACCTATTGTAGCGATGGGTGCTGCTTCTTTAAAGGCATTTAATGATGTTGATGCTGGTATGGATATAATTGTCCAAAAAACAGGTGCATCAGGTAAAGCCTTAAATGAAATGCAAGATAGCATGAAAAACCTTGCCACATCTATCCCTACAGATTTTGAAACAGCAGGTGCTGCTATCGGTGAAGTAAATACTAGGTTTGGCCTTACTGGTAAGAAACTTGAGGATTTATCCGGTAAGTTCATTAAGTTTGCTCAGCTTAATAATACGGATGTATCTACTGCGATTGATAATACGCAGAAGGTCATATCTGCCTTTGGTCTTAAAGCAGAAGATGCAGGAGCTTTGCTTGATACCATGAATGCTGTCGGTCAAAGAACTGGCATCAGTATGGATACCCTTGCTAAAAGCATGGTCACAAACTCTGCAGCACTTCAGCAACTTGGCTTTTCTGCAAGTGATGCTGCGAACTTCTTAGGAAATGTTGAAATGTCTGGTGCAGATACTTCACAGGTTATGACAGGACTTACAAAGGCACTTGCTAATGCTACAGCAAATGGAAAGCCAATGAAAGAGGCTCTTAAAGATATTCAAGATAGCATGGTAAATGCAAAATCGGATACTGAAGGGCTTCAGGTAGCTTATGAACTCTTTGGTAAAAGAGCAGGTGGTGCAATTTATCAAGCTTGTAAGAATGGTTCACTATCTTTTGAGGAACTTGGGACATCTCTTAAGGACAATATCGGGAATGTAGATTCTACTTTCAATGAAACCTTAGATCCAATCGATAAGTTTCAGACCTCTCTTAACAGCTTAAAGATAGTAGGAGCTGATGTTGGTAACTCACTGATGACAGTTCTTGCACCAATGCTTACAAAGTTTTCTGAGATGATGAAATCATTAAACGAAAAGTGGAATAGTCTATCTCCTGGTATGCAAGATGCCATTGTAAAAATTGCTCTTATTGCAGCAACTGTAGGACCTGTTTTAGTTGTCATAGGAAAAGTCATCACAGCAGTTGGAACAATCACATCTGCACTTGGCGGACTTATAGGACTACTTGGAGGAACAGCTACCGCGACTACAGCAGTGGGCGTTGCAGGAGGTGCAAGTGCAGCAGGAACAGCAGCCGCAGGGACTGCCGCAGGTGGAGCAGCGGTTGGCTTTGGAGCACTTAATGTTTCACTACTTCCAATCATAGGAATTATTGCAGCTATCATAGCAGCAGTAGTGGCCATTATAGCAATTATTAAAAATTGGGGAGCTATTACAGAATGGTTCAAAGGTTTATGGGAAACTGTATCTACTGCAATCATGAGTATTAGGCAGACCATATCCGATTTCTTTAAAGGAATATGGGAAGGTCTAGTTAGTATCTTCACTACAGTTTGGGAAACCATTAAGAATGTACTGACTGTAGCACTGATGTTTATTGTAGAACTGATTAAAGGCTACTTTGAACTGATCACACTTCCTTTTAGATTCATTTGGGAAAACTGCAAAGAAACCATAATGGCTGTGTGGGAGGCAATAAAGACGGTAGTAATGACGGTCTTAAATACGATTAGTACCTTTATTTCTACCGTTATGAATGCCATAAAAACTGTTATTACAACTGTATGGAATGCAATTATTACTACGATTTCCACAGTACTTAATGCTATAAAAACTGTGATTACTACAATCTTTAATGCAGTAAAAACGGTTGTGACAAATGTATGGAACGGAATCAAAAGTGTAATTGGATCTGTGGTGGACGGAATAAAGTCAAAGGTATCATCGGTATTTAATGCTGTATCAAGTACAGTAAGTTCTATATTTAATGGAATAAAAAATACAGCCGTTTCCATTTGGAATGGTATAAAGAGTGCCATTGTTACACCAATCGAGGCTGCAAAAAATAAGGTGAAAAATGTGGTAGATGCGATTAAAGGTTTCTTTGC
>JAEXAX010000017.1 GCA_023458035.1 Bacillota bacterium
CAGACGAAGCTGTACAGAAGTACATAAGAGAACAGTCAGAAGCGTCAAGAAAAGAAGATATAAAAAGTACCGCCTTATAAGGCGGCCGAGTAACACGCTTGTGACACCGCCCTTCGGGGCGAGGCAGAAATTGCCCCTTATGAGGGGCGGAGATAAACCACCAGCTGAGCTGGTGGATAGTGACTAGCCCGCTATCATTTTGATAGAGGGCTATTCGTGGAAAAGGAGAAGATGATGAAAAAGACGAGAGTAGTGATTGCGGATACGGATGAACAATACATTTTACCGATTCAAATGAAGTTTATAGAGGAGTTTTTTGAGAAGTTGGAATTGGAGATGATTACCAGCTCCGATTTTTTTGAAAAGCTGTTTTCAGAACCGCAGAGTATTGATATTTTGATTGTTTCGGAAGATTTATACCATCCTGATTTGCAAAAGCATATGATTAAAAAGATTTTTTTGCTGTCAGAACAACCTGATAATGGTGAAACGGGAGAATTAAGGGTAGAGAAAATTTTTAAGTATACATCTCTAAAAGAAATCTTTAATGAGGTAGTGGGAAAGAGTGCTGCCTTACTACAGGTGGAACAAACAGTAAAACAGGAGCCGCAATTGATTATGGTCTACTCGGCCGGCGGCGGCAGCGGTAAGACGACGGTTGCACTGGGAGTGGCAGCCTGCCTTGCTCAAAGCTATAAAAGAGTTTTGTATATTCAGGCTACCTGGCTACAGACATTTCAGCGAATGATGGAAAATCAGAGTCCGATATCGCAGATGCAGACATATTTGGAATTGGCCGAATATAAAGAACGGGATATCTATAATAGTGTTCGTCCTGTGCTGCGTAAGGAGATGTTTACCTATCTGCCGCCATTTAAGGCTTCGCTTCTGTCTTTGGGAATAGAAACGGGAGCCTACGAAAAGCTGGCAGTGGCTGCACTTCATTCTAATGAATACGATTTCGTGGTCATTGATACAGATTCTTGCTTTGATGAAACGAATGCTTCTTTTTTACAGAGAGCAAATAAGGTGTTGATGTTGACTGAACCCAATGAAGCCTCGTTGGTTGCTACAAAACAGCTGTTTCAAAACCTAAACGGCTCAGGGAAAGAAAAGTTTATCACGATATGCAATGTGAAGGAGCCGGCAAAAAGTGAAATGATATTGCCGGAAAGTCGGCTTGCAGATTTTGTGATCAATGAATATTTGCAATTTATACCGCAGTATGATTCACTGCACTTAAAACAGTTGGCGGGAAATGAAGACATTCGACGCATAGCCTATATGTTGTTGTAGGAAACGGTGTTTCAAGGAGAAGGATATGAGTGACAGGGCGATAGTAACATTTATAGATAAACAGCATGATTTAGATGAAACGATAGAGATTCCGTTACAAATTTCAGCCAATGAGTTGGTGTTAGCGTTAAATAAAACATTCTCGCTGGGAATGAATGAAGAGAAGATTTTGGAGTGCTATTTGGTTGCTGAAAATCCGATTGCTTTTCTCAGAGGCAGCAGGAGTCTGGCAGAATTTGGAGTACGAAATGGCAGTAGAATCATATTTGATAGGGGATAAAAATGGCATATCAATATAAAATTATCATTAGTGGGCATACGCTGTATAAGGAATTTTCATTGATCCCGGATGCAGGTCAAGTGAGGATAGGCACGACATCGAAGTGTGAATTTCGCTTAAATAAAACAGTATTATTCGGTGATATTGAGCTTTACCTGGAACGAGGAGAAGGCTGGAGACTAACCTGTTCAGAGGGGCTGTATATCAAAAAGGATGATGTTAAGAAATTATTTTTTTCTAAGCTGTCACATGGAGATGAGTTAACATTATGTTATGCAGGGTCGGATGAGATCGCTTTTCAATTCAGATTTCTGATTGATTTCGAGGCGGAGATCCCACATTATGATTGGATAGTTGATCTTAGAGCTGGTGAGCAGCTTACGATTAGCCATAAAAGGGGAGCGGATATTGAGCTGACCGGTGAGTTTGGTCGGAATACGGAAGTGATCTTAGAACTTCAAAAACAGGGGCCGTGTCTGACCGAGAAATATTCACAGTATGGGACGTATGTGAATGGAGAAAAGATCAATCATACTTGCGTTTTGCGTAATTATGATTTTATTTCGATCGCAGATTTTTCTGCCTACTATAGAGATGAGAAATTATATTTTAGCCATCAAAATGTTTCTACCAACCGAATACAAAAAAGATTTATTAAGGATTTTCACACGGAAACCTACCCGTGTTTTATCAGGAATACAAGGGTTAAGCGTCAGATTGAAATGGAGCCGATCAAGATACTGGATCCACCGGCGGTACCGCAGAAGCCGGAAAGCAATTTGATCATCTCACTTTTACCGTTGCTGGCGATGATTGCACTCGTATATGTATCCAGTACCATGATGAAGCAGTCCGGCAGTTCGTTCATGGTCTTTAGCGTAGCATCAATGGGAATCGGAGCGTTGACCACCATTTTCAGTATATTTGACAGGAAGAAAAAATATCGAAGGGAATGTGCCAAACGTATTCAAAAATATCAAGAATACATCGAACAAAAAAGAAGAGATATTGAGCAGGCTCGTTTAGATGAACTGGAAAGATTAAGAGAACGGTACTACCATACTGCCCAGGATATGGAACATATAGAAGAATTTTCACCGGTTTTATTTGATCGGACACCGGAAGATGAAGATTTTTTGGAAATTTATCTGGGCCAGGGTTCGATCAACGCAAAGCGCAAGATAGATTATAAGCCTCAGGAAAAAATGGAATTGGGTGATGCTGTATGCCGGCTGCCGGAACAGCTTTCAGAAGAGTATAAACAGATTGCAAACGCACCGGTGGTGCTGCCGTTAAAGGAAGCCAATGCAGTCGGTATAGTCGGTCATGCTGAGGATCGTTATGAGATGATGAAGGTGATCCTTCTCGACTTGATTGCACGCCATTTTTATGGCGAGGTACAAGTCTATATTTTGGAAGACCGGTTACACAGGTTTGACTGGATGGAGCTATTACCGCACCTGAACACCACTGATCAATTTAGAAATCTGGTGGCGGATCAGGATAGCCGCAGTCTGATCTTTGAAAGCTTGTATAAGGAGTTTGCTAATTTCGAGGAGGAAGATAAGAGAGGAACGTATAGGGTTATTTTTGTAATGGATGATTATGGTATTCAAAGTCATCCGATCTCGCGTTATATCGAGCAGGCGGCAAAGAGAAATACGGTTTTTCTCTTCTTTAAAGAAGAGAAAGCTTTGTTACCGCTATACTGCCGCTATCTGATTGAGATCAGGGATCACGAAAATGCTGTTTTATATAAATCAGAAGATGGGGCCACACAGACGGCATTTCGGTTTCAGGGTGTGTCTGATACTGAGTTCGCTCGTTTGGTTCATGTATTGGCCCCGGTGTATTGTGAGGAAATTTCTTTGGCAGGTGCATTGCGCAAGCAGCTGTCTTTATTCGAGATGTTACATATTTACGGAGTAGATGATCTGGATTTGCAGCAACGTTGGGAACAGGCCAATATCTCGCAGACGATGTCAGCCCCGCTTGGGATCAATGCCAAAAATGAAATAGTAGATCTCGATTTACATGAGAAATTTCACGGACCGCACGGCTTAGTAGCAGGAACGACCGGCTCCGGTAAGAGTGAGATCCTGCAAACCTATATGTTGAGTATGGCGACCTTGTATCATCCATACGAAGTAGGATTTGTTATTATCGACTTCAAAGGCGGCGGTATGGCCGGCCAGTTTAAGGATCTGCCGCATTTGATCGGAACCATTACCAATATCGACGGAAAGGAAATTGACCGTTCTTTACAGTCTATCAAGGCTGAGCTGTTAAAACGGCAAAGTTTGTTCTCTGATGTACAGGTGAATCATATCGATAAATATATCCAAGCCTATAAGGAAGGTAAGGCAGTGGTACCGCTGCCGCATCTGATCATTATCGTCGATGAGTTCGCAGAATTAAAGGCTGAGCAACCGGAGTTTATGAAGGAGCTGATCAGTGCGGCTCGCATCGGCCGCAGCCTTGGAGTACACCTGATCTTGGCCACACAGAAACCGGCAGGACAGGTAAATGAGCAGATTTGGAGTAATTCCAAATTCAAACTGTGTTTAAAGGTACAGACGAAAGAAGATAGTAATGAGGTATTAAAAAGCCCGCTGGCAGCTGAGATTCGTGAACCGGGTAGAGCCTATTTGCAGGTCGGTAACAATGAGATCTTTGAGCTGTTCCAGTCGGGCTATTCCGGCTGCGCTCAAAATGAAGAGACCGGAAAGGAGAGAAGCTTTGATATCCACCGGGTAACGCATACGGGGCAAAGACAGGTCATTTACCGACAAACGCAGAAAAAGGAAACCGTATCAAAAACACAGCTGGAAGCAGTGGTGGAATATGTGGGAACGTATTGTAAGGATCATGGAATTCAGGTACTGCCACCGATTTGTTTGCCGCCATTAGAAACAGTTTTGCCATATCCGTCGAATATCCGGGCCGGTGCCGAGAGTGATCTGTCATTGCCGATCGGTGTGTTTGATGATCCGGGACATCAAAGACAGGAGACGATCGAATTACCGATCGGTAGTGAAAACACCTTATTGATCGGATCGGCACAGACAGGGAAAACGAATTTCCTGATGGTTTTGATTCGAGGATTGGCACAGATGTATAGCCCGAATGAAGTGAATATTTACATCATTGATTTTGCATCCATGATCTTAAAAAATTTTGAAGGTCTGGCGCATGTTGGCGGCGTAGTCTGCCCATCTGAGGACGAGAAGTTAAAAAATCTCTTCAAATATCTGACGGATCAGATCATGGAACGAAGGGAAAAATTGCTGTCGATCGGGGTGAGCTCATTTAGTTCTTATCTGGAAGCCGGAAAGACGGATTTGCCGCGTATTATTCTTCTGATTGATAACTATACGGCCCTGCAGGAACTCTATTTACAGGACAATGATGTACTGCTGAATCTCTGCCGTGAGGGTCTGTCAGTAGGGATTAGTATCGTAGTGGCAAACAGTCAGACCTCGGGCTTGAGTTACAAGTATATGGCTAATTTTGCTTCAAAATTATGCTTCTTCTGCAATGATACCAATGAATATCATAACCTATTTGCGTCTTGTCGGCTGCAGCCGGCAGAGGTGCCGGGCCGGTGCTTGCTGGAGATAGAGAGAGCGGTCTATGAGTGTCAGACCTATGTGGGCTTTGACGGTGAAAAGGAGATAGAGCGTGCCAAGCAGATGAGGACATGGATCGAGTCGTGTAATCAACATTATCCAAACCGGCGGGCGAGACAGATACCGGAGATACCGCCTATTCTGACCGAAGTGCTGTTGGCTGAGGTCGCAAAACCGAAGGATTCTATGCTTCATCCGATGGGCATCGGTTATGAAACGGTACTGCCGGAGTATCTGAATATGGCTCGCAATAATATTTTGTCGCTAATCGGTCCGGAGGGCAGCGGAAAAACAAATTTTGTTCGATATTGGATCCGCAGTATGCAGGAAAAAGCAGACTGCCGTCTCTATGTGTTTGATAATTACAAGAAACGGTTACGGACTGTCGCAGACGAGAAAACGAATTATTATATCGGAGCTGAGCAGGCGATTCCGGTATTCCAAATGTTGAATCAATATTTAGAGGAACAATATAGTCTGTTGATTGAGGGAAAAGATACCTCGGAAGAATGGAGACTGATTGTCATTAACGATGAAGACACGATGATCGCACTTAGCGAGGATTATGAATCATTTGAGACCTTTAAAAAGATCGTCGGTAAATATAAGATGCTTCGTGTTTTTATACTGCTAAACGGTATACCGGATGCGCAGATCGTTTACGGAGCGCCGGAGATCTGGCGTTATGTAAAAGAATACAGAAGCATCTTATACTTCGACAATCTGGACGAGCTCAAGGCGGTGGAAGTTCCCTACTCACTGGTGCGCACTTACAAGAAGCGGATTGAGCCGGGGGATGCCTATTACCTATTGGGCAATGATGCGATCAAGATTAAGACCCCATGCGTCAAAGCATAATCAGAAGGGAATGGTGAAATATGAATGACAAACAATTACAATCACAGTACTATTTGTATCGAGACTTGGAAGCATAAGATGAAAGCAGGATTTAAACTGCATACGATAAATAGTAGGAGGGTTAAGATGGCAGAGAGGACTTAAGACAAACAGAAACTTTGAAAAGCAAAAAAGTGGAGGCAGTATTAGGCTATATGATACCTAATAGTGTATATTCATATGAGCAAATCGCTCATGCGAATGGCTTGACGTACTTTGATACGGGAGACCAGGTCTGGCAGTCATTGCTTGACAGGGCCCCGGAGCTGGCCAGAGATGTTAATGAAGAATTTTTAAGACGCCAAATCACGGAAGGCAAAACGTTTTTGTTGACTGCTGATCCATATAAGGCGCAGCAGGTATTTAAGCAGACTAAAAGAGGAGAAAATTTTCATTACGAGATGATTCTCTTGCAAAGTAATGGCTATCAATTTGAAAATATGGAGAGTTTTGGAGGGCATACAAATGAAGGAACAGTATTTGCCGGTAAGGGAAAGCTAAGGTTATAAAAATGTTAAAGCAGCTTTGCAGAAGATTTTTGAGGTCAATTTAGATGATATAGAAATTGATGCAGGAGAATATGAGGATTTTAGTTTTTCGTTTCACTATCGGCGGTATGAAATGGATATCATTATTTCTTCTACTGCAAAGCATAAGCAATTTGAATATGGAGAAGGGGGACTGCTCACTGTATTACTTCCAAACCCTGGCTATCCCCGATATTCCATATATGAACAAACCATTTTTTCAGCATTAATTAAGGATCAGAAGCTGCGCCAGAGTATTCATCGGGTATTAGGTAGGGATGAAAGTAAGGTAGAGTGGGTATTGGTTGTGTTAAAATGGTTTCTTGATTCACCGGAGGCCGAGGTTTTATAAAAGATCCGGATACCATGGGAGGAGAATAATCTGGGGAGATTGGATCGATAGGAGAGAAAATATGAAACATTTCAAAAAGTATATTAGTTTGTTATTGATTTGTCTGGTAAGCTTGACAGGTTGCGGTAAGGTACCGCAGGTGGAAGTAAGGCATTTTGATCAGGCGATGGAGGGTTATTTTGAGGGAGATGTTGAAAGATGGGGACATATTCAGCTCTTGCGGGAAAAAGATCATGTTACCGACAGCAGATTGGTAATGGGGGAAGGTTTGGAGATTCTTTTCCTGCAATATGATAGTGAAACCTATGCAGACAGGATCGCGGATATTCAGGTGACAGCTGAAAAAAATTCATCGGACTATAAGGAGTATCATTCACAGAGTCGAGTAGAGAAAACACATTTTGAGCGTTTTTCGATGCATGTAACGACAACGAACAGTGAAGAAACTCAACTATATGTACAGCTTGTGCGTTATTATGATGCAGTGGTGTTGGTTATGGCAAATGAAAAGGCAGCCTTTGAAAAGGGCAAAGATGCCGTGTCTGAAATGGAGAAGCTGGCCGACATGTGAAATTGTTTACACATTTTGCATAAAAAAATATGACCATTATTGGTGGCTTTGCCATATTTACTTTTGCGTAAAGCCACTATATAATTACCTTAACGTGTAAACGATTACACAACAAAGAAGGAGGATAAACGATGGCATTAGATTATGCAAAATGTGCAAAAGAGATCTATGAGCAGTTGGGCGGCCGACAGAATATTGTCAGTGTGGCACACTGTGCGACCCGTCTGCGTCTGGTAACGGCGGACAATACGAAGGTGAATATGAAAAAGCTGGAGCAGGTCGATGGAGTAAAGGGTGTGTTTTCCAGTAACGGACAGCTACAGCTGATTATCGGCACCGGAACAGTCAATAAGGTGTACGAAGAATTTTTGGCAGTCAGCGGTATGCAGGGAGCGACCAAGGAAGAGGTGAAGCAGGCAGCAGCTGCTAAGGCACCGTTTTATAAAAGAATGATTAAGTCCCTCGGTGATGTGTTTGTACCGATCTTACCGGCGATTGTGGCCTCCGGCTTAATGATGGGTTTGGTTGAGGCTCTGGCCAAGGCCATTCCGTCTTTTGGTTCCAGTGACTGGTTCAGTATTTTGAACTTATTTGCCAACACCGCCTTTGTCTTCCTGCCGGTACTGATCGCTGTTTCGGCGGCCAAGGTATTCGGTGGTAATATTTATCTCGGCGGCGTTATCGGTATGATTATGATTCACCCGAATCTGACAAATGCCTGGACCGTCGGAAATGCCGATGTCACCGTTCAGGCTTGGAACCTGCTCGGCTTCCAGGTTCGTCAGGTTGGTTTCCAGGGACATGTTATCCCGGTCATCATTGCAGTCTGGTTGATGAGTAAGCTGGAGAAGAAGTTACATAAAGTGGTTCCGGAGATGTTTGACTTATTTGTCACTCCTCTGGTAACGGTTATTGTAACCGGCTTTTTAACCCTTGGTATCATCGGTCCGATTTTCTCGACTGCTGAGACCTATGTATTGGATTTTGCCAAGAATCTGGTTAGCGGTGGTTTCGGACTGGGTTCCATGGCCATGGGTGTGATTTATCCGGTAACGGTTGTCACCGGTATCCACCATATGTACAATGTGATCGAGGCCGGTATGCTGGCTGTCAAGGATGGTGTTAATATTTGGATGCCGATCGCATCGGCTGCCAACTTTGCTCAGGGTGCCGCCTGTCTGGCGGTCGGCTTAAAGGCAGTCAACCGCAAGACAAAGGCCATCGCCATCCCGTCTTCTTTATCGGCTGCCCTTGGTATTACAGAGCCGGCCATCTTCGGTATCAACCTGCGTTTGGGCAAACCGTTTATCTTCGGTATGATCGGTGGTGGCGCCGGTGCTTTGGTAGGTGCCCTGCTGGGTGTCGGAGCCAGCGCTTACGGTGTGACCGGAATTCCGGGCTTCCTGATTACGACAAATTATACCGTGCAGTATGCATTGATTCTGGTTGTCTCCTTTGTGGTAGCCTTTGCCCTGACCTGGTTGTTCTGGAAAGAAGAAAAGGCAGAGTCGGCTGACAAGGTTGTTGAGGAAGTGACGGCTGAGGCTGTGGAAGCTTCCGAAGCTGTTGTAGCCGATGAAACAGCAGTAGCAAATGAAGCAGCAGAGGTTTTTGAACTGGTAGCGCCGACTGCCGGAACCGTGGTTGCACAGGCTGATATCAGTGATCAGACGTTCGCTTCCGGCGTACTCGGAAAGGGTCTGGCCATTGTGCCGGCCGAGGGCCGTGTTGTCGCTCCCTGTGATGGCGAAATCGGAACCGTAGCGGATTCCAAGCATGCCATTGGACTGATCGGACCGCGTGATAGTGAGTTATTGATTCATGTCGGTATCGATACAGTAGCCATGCAGGGTGACGGCTTTGATGTGAAGGTGGCTGTCGGTGATATGGTGAAGAAGGGTGATCTGCTGATGACCTTTGACAAAGAGAAGATTCAGGCTGCCGGTTATTCGGATGCGGTTGTCTTCCTGGTGACCAATGCCGATGAGTTTTCGACTGTGACCATGACCAAGGAAAACGGTTCGGTAGAGGCACTGGAAACGGTTGTCACAGTAGCCTAAAGAACATCGTTGTCAGTGTGGACACAGGCTCGGACTTGTCAGAAGTTTTCAAAAGAGGTTATACTGGTGTATAATCCCTTTTTTACAAAAAGCCGGTTTCGATTCGGAATTGGTAGTTTGGGGATGAATACAAGGATGAAGAATAGGATGTCAAACATATGAATATCAAAGAAATAGCGGCTTTGGCCGGAGTTTCCAGTGCCACCGTTTCAAGATACTTTAATCAAGGCTATGTCAGCGACACCAATCGGGAGAAGATCAAGGCGATCATAGAAAAATATGAATATCAGCCATCATCTATGGCCCAGACCCTGCGCACCAAGCGGACCATGAAAATCGGTGTTATTCTGCCGAGGATTAATTCGGCCACCATCAGCCGTATCGTGGAGGGCATCAGTGTTTCCCTACGCGGGCTCGGCTATCACCTGTTGCTGGCGAACGCTTATAATGATCCGGCTGAAGAACTGCGCTATCTGAAACTGTTTCGTGAAAACCAGGTGGATGGGATTATCTTTATTGCCACTCTTTGGTCACGCAAACATCAGCAGTTGGTAGCGGATTGCAAGGTGCCGGTTGTACTCCTGGGACAGGAAAATGATGCGTTTTCCTGCGTTTACCATGATGATAGAAAGGCTGCTGAGCTGGCCACCGAAGCCATTATCGGGCAGGCTAAGAGGATCGGTTATATCGGCGTGACAGGGGCGGATCAGGCAGTCGGCCGGGAACGTCTGTCGGGCTTTTCCGAGGCGGTTGAAAAGAATGGTCGAAAACTCGAAACAAAAACCATTGAAGTCGGCTTTTCCATGGAGGACGGCTACGAAGGGGCAAAGAAGATGTTGAAGCTCCTGCCACAGGCAGACAGTCTGGTTTGCGCCACCGATACCATTGCTATCGGTGCCATGCGATATCTGAAAGAGAAGAAAATCGCTATACCGGAACAGATCCAGATCATCGGCCTGGGTGACGGACCGGTCGGTGATTTGTTGACACCACGGTTATCAACGGTGCATTTTTCTTATAAGACCAGCGGTATCGAAGCCGGTCGGATTCTGCTCGAGGCCTTACAGGAAGATGGGGCCAGAAAGGCGGTAAAGTTGGGTGTCGGTTTGAGATTAAAAGAGAGCACCCGGGAAAATAAGGAGGGTTCATGAATCTGGTAGGTCGTACATATGATAAATGGGTGAAGGAGATGGAAGCGGCCGGTTTGCCGGATCAAAGCTTTCGCTTACATCACCATGTTCAGCCACCGGTCGGTTGGCTGAATGATCCGAATGGATTGTCTTATTATCAGGGACAGTATCATTTTTTCTTTCAATATGCACCGTTTTCAGCCGACGGTCAGGCGTTAAAGTTCTGGGGGCATGCCACCAGTACCGACCTGATTCACTGGCAATACCATGATGTGGCCATTTACCCGGATTCCCCGCAGGATATTCACGGCGTTTATTCCGGTGGCACATTGACCATAGACGGTCAAATGGAATTATTCTTTACCGGAAATGTCAAGCTGGCTGGTGACTATGATTTCATTCATGACGGTCGTGAAGGGAATACCCTGCGCTTGGTCAGTGAAGATGGTTTTCATTTTGGGGCCAAGCAGTGCGTAATTCCGGCAACTGAATATCCGAAAGACTACAGTTGTCATATCCGTGATCCGAAGGTGTGGAAGGACGGCTCTGTCTACTATATGTTGCTCGGTGCCAGACGACGGGATGATGTCGGCTGCGTGTTGTTGTATTCCTCTTCGGATAAACTAAATTGGAAGTTTGAGCGAGAAATCGGCTCAAAACAGCCCTTTGGCTATATGTGGGAGTGTCCGGATCGCATCGAACTGGCCGGTCGGGTTTTTCTGGCCATGTCACCGCAGGGTGTCGGGCATCAGCCGCATCGCCTGCAAAATGTCTACGCCGCCGGGTATTTGCCTTGGACGAGCGAACCGCTGGATGAAGGAAGCTTCACCGAGTGGGATTTCGGCTTTGATTTTTATGCCCCGCAGACCTTTGTCGATCAAAAGGGGCGAACCATTCTGGTCGGCTGGGCCGGTCTGCCGGATATCCCGTATACCAATCCGACAGTGGCGCTTGGCTGGCAACACTGCCTGACCACACCGCGCGAACTGACACTGAAAAACGGTCGAGTTTGCCAATGGCCGGTGGAGGAGTTTGAAAGTTTACGCAGTCAAGCTCTCGAACTGAAAAATAACAGTAGCGTGGAGGTGGCAGGAACAGCCTTCGATCTGGAGTTGATTCAGCCGCAAGAAAGCTTTGAATTGTCCGTCAATGAGGCGGTGTCACTTCAATTTGCCGACGGCCTGTTAACCCTATCCTTAAGCGAGGCGGCCGGCTACGGTCGCGAAAAACGTTACTGTGAGGTAGAAACCATCCGCGAGCTTCGCATATTGGCTGACAGCTCGTTACTGGAGATTTATGTCAATGGCGGTGAGCAGGTACTGACGACCCGCTATTATGTGCCGGAGCAAAACAGACGGTTGCAGCTGGCGGGACAGGCTAAGGCGGCCACGGTCTGGAGCTTGTGATACCGTTCTTTGTGGTGTGCAGTAAAAATCTTATATAGAAATGAAGACAAACCACCGGTTGACCCGGTGGTTTGTTGATTTAGATAGATATGAAATCTTGAAAAATCTTATGAATTCTTTAAAATGGTTGCTAAATTTTCTTTATGCCAGGAAGCACCAATCATAATCTTATTTACTTTAAAAGCCAATGTGCCTTGTGATGTACTGATGTCCAAGTCATAAGACATTAGCTTTTTCTTGAATTCAATGCTTGTGATTTCTTCCTTTGGAACGAACAGAAATGCTTCATTTTCCAGTTTCCCGGTTATGTTATTTAAGCCGATGACAGCAATACCGCTATCGTTAAAGTTCAGTGCAAAATATTGCATAGACAGAGCTGTGGCAGCCGGACCGAGAGCATAGGTAAATTTGCCGGGGAAGATAACACCGACAATGGAAGAATTATCCTTGAAGGCGGTATTTTTTTCGGTGAGAAATTGTTTAATATCTTGTTCTTTTAACATTTTTGACTCCTATATTATTGTTTTTCCATGAGTATAACATTTCAATCCTCTCATCAGAAGGTGATGATACCGCGCGGACAGGCCTCCTGACAGCGACCGCAGCCGGTGCACAGAGACTGGTTGACAAAGGCGATGTTATTGTCCACGGTGATGGCACCGACCGGACAAACCTTCTGACATTTCTTGCAGGCGATACAGCCGACTTTGCAGGCATCCATCACTTCCTTGCCGCGATCCAGCGAGCGACAGGCCACCTTGCTGCGGGCAAGTCTGGGAACCAGCTCGATCAGCTGCTTCGGACATTCGCGGATACATTTCTGACAGGCCTTGCAGGCTTTTTCGTCTACCTTGGCGATACCGTCAATGATGTGGATGGCATCAAAGGGGCAAACCTTGACGCAGCTGCCGTAACCGAGGCAGCCATAGTCACAGGACTTCGGGCCGCCGGTTTGAATCATCGAGACCATCTTGCAGTCGTCGATACCGTAATATTCATAGATCTGCTTGGTTCGTTCGCGGGTACCCTGGCAGCGGACAAAAGCCACCATCGGTTCACCGGAACCGACTTCCTCACCAAGGATATCGGCGATGGCGACGGCGGTCTTCTCGCCGCCGACCGGACAGCCGGTAGCCGGGGCCAGACCGGCCGCAATGGCTTCGGCCAGAGCGTCACAGCCGGTGAAGCCGCAACCGCCGCAGTTGGCGCCGGGTAAGGCTTCGCGGATCAGCTGCTCGCGTTCATCGACCGGAACGTAAAACTTTTTTTCTGCCATGCCAAGCAGTAGACCGATCAACAGACCGGTTCCGCCGACGGCAATGGCTGCTATTACTATCATTTCCATGCTATCCTCCTTAGATCAGACCGGCGAAGCCGAAGAAGGCGATGGCCATCAGTCCGGCTGTCAGTAGCACGATCGGGGTTCCCTGAAACGGTTTCGGAATATCATTGTAGGCCATTTTTTCACGCAGGCCGGCCATGATGACGATGGCGATGGTGAAGCCGATAGCGGTCGCCAGACCATTGACGGTACCGGCCAGCAGACCGTAGCTTTTCTTGACGTTGATTAAGGCAACGCCCAGTACGGCACAGTTGGTGGTGATTAACGGCAGGTAGACACCGAGTGACTTATACAGAGCCGGCAACAGCTTTTTCAATACCATTTCGACAAATTGCACCAGGGCGGCGATGACCAGAATAAAGATGATGGTCTGCAGATATTCTAAGCCGCTGGGCACCAATACAAAGCGGTAAACCAGACCGGTGGCAATCGAGGCGATGGTCAAAACAAAGGTAACCGCCATACCCATGCCGGCTGCCGTTTCGGTCTTTTTGGAAACGCCAAGGAAGGGACAGAGACCGAGAAACTGGCTGAGAACAACATTGTTGACCAGAGCGGCTCCGATACCGATGACGAATAATTCTTTCATGACTGTGTACCTCCTTGTTCTTTATCGGACAGACAGGAACCGCAGCTGCCGGAGGCGCAAGCACAGCAGCCCGGCTGCTCTTCACCGGTCGCGGCCGGTTTACCTGTCTTGATGGCGGCCCTGGTTTTCAGGTAATTCTGTAATGCGACCAGAAATGCCAATACAAAGAAGGCGCCCGGCGCCAGAATAAAGATGGTGATCGGTACATAACCGGCCGGCATCACCCGATAACCGAAGAGCTGACCGGCGCCGAGCAGTTCGCGAAACATTCCGAGGCTGGTCAGACCGATGGTAAAGCCAAATCCCATTCCGAGACCGTCAAATAATGCGGCAATGACCGGGTTCTTATAGGCATAAGCCTCGGCTCGGCCGAGGATAATGCAGTTAACTACGATCAGTGGGATATAGATGCCCAGGCTGCCATAGAGGAAGGGCAGAAAGCCCTGCAGCAAAAACTGAACCATGGTTACAAACGAAGCGACGATGACGATAAAGGCCGGGATTCGGACACTGTCCGGGATCATTTTTCTGAGCAAGGAGATAAACACATTGGACAGAGCCAGGATCACTGTGGTGGTCAGACCCATGCCGATGCCGTTGACAGCCGAAGTGGTGACAGCCAGGGTCGGACACATACCGAGCATCATGACGAAGGTCGGATTCTCTTTGATGATACCGTTATACAGGCGTTCTGAAATGAGCTTCATGGTGTCGTTCCTCCCTTTTCATTTTGGTCAAGCAGCGGCGGGATTAATAAGCCGGCATTGACTGCTCGGGTCACGGCTCGGCTGGTGATGGTCGCACCGCTGATGGCATCGATATAGCCGGCGCCGGTTTGTCCGGTGTGCCTTTGAACATCCAATGGACCGGTTTGTCCGATATATTGATTTAAAAACTCATCCTCCTTGGCCCGCATACCAAGACCCGCCGTTTCACTGATGGACAACAGGTACAGCTTTTGCAGCCTGCCCTCCCTATCGACACCGAGGGACAAGCGGATATCACCGCCGTAACCGGATTTTGAGGTCATGGTCACGACATAACCGATGGTCTGTCCGGCGGTATCCTGCGCCAGCACCAGCTCATTAAAAACGTGATCGGAGAGATCGGCCGCAGCCAGTGTCTTTTTGATTTTGTTTGCATCCGGAGCCGGTACTTCGGTAAAGGTCGTCGCTGTCGGATAGACAGCCTGAAAGGCTTCCCGACGCAGCCTGGCTTCCTGATAGGCGATCGGTTCCTTGGTAACCATATAGACCAGGCCGAGCAGAGCGCCGGCCAGAAGGGTGATAAGTGTCAGCTTTAAGGTGTTTTTCAGCATTTCATTCATGCGGTCGCACCCCCGTTTCTGCGCTGTTTTTGTTTGCCGAAGGCTCGCGGACGGAAGACCTTTTCTAATAGCGGCACCAGCAGATTGGTGAAAATGATGGCATAGGAAACACCTTCGGCCGATCCGCCGAATAATCGGAACAGACAGGTCAGTACTCCGAGGATGACGCCATAGGCCAGCTTGGCCGGCTTCATGATTGGGGCGGTGACATAATCGGTGGCCATAAAGAAGGCGCCGAGCAGCAGGCCGCCGCCAAGCAAGTGCTCAGCGATAAAGGCCGGATTAAAGCCGCCGGGAGCCAGGAGCATCAGGGACAGGGTTAAGCTGCCGAGGTAGGACAGCGGAATCAGATAGTCAATGATGCCCAGGGCGATTAAAAAGAAACCGCCGATGATAATGGCCAAGGCACAGACCTCACCGATGGTTCCGCTCTGGCGGCCGACCAGCAGATCAAGTAAGGGCAGGGTTTGACCGGTGGACTTTAAGGAGGCCAGCGCGGTCGGTGCGCTGACAGCGTCTGCCGCACCGACCATACCGAAATCTGTCATTTGTCCGGTGAAGGAGATCAGCAGGAAGGCCCGGGCTGCCAGAGCCGGATTCATGATATTCTGCCCGAGACCGCCGAAGAGCTGTTTTACGATCAGGATTGCAAAGAGACCACCCGGTATGCCCATCCACCAAGGCGCCCTGACCGGGAGATTCAGTGCCAGCAGCAGGCCGGTCAGAGCCGCACTGCCGTCGGTAAAGTTAAACGGTTGTTTCATCAATTTTTGATACAGATATTCGGCAGTCACGCAGGTCAGGACTGTGACCAGGACGTGGATCAGGGCCATGATACCGAAATGCAGGATGCCGTAAACGGTGGTCGGCAGCAGCGCGAGAATTACCAGCAGCATCATTTTCCGGGTGGTCATAGCCGACCGGATATGGGGTGATACGGAAATGTGATGCGCCGGCTGCCGATCATTGGCGGCTGCCGCGCCGGCCGCCATATTCGGTTGGCCGGAAATTAGCTTAGACATGGGGATACCTCCTAGGATGATGCTTTACGCCGTTCGGCTAAAATCAGTCGGCGCATCGAACGAATGGACTGGGTGAGATGCCGTTTGGCCGGGCAAACATAGCTGCAGCAGCCGCATTCACAGCATTCCATACCGTCGAATTGTTGAAACATGGCCTTGTCTCCGTGATCGGCAAAAGCAGCCAGTCTGGTCGGCAGGATGCGGCTGGGGCAGTCATCGACACAGCGACCGCAGCCGATGCAGGGCCCGGGTTCATGTTCACCGACGACATCCTGCGACAGACAAAGCAGGGCAGAGGATGTCTTGGTGACCGGAACATCAAGATCAAACAGGGCAAAGCCCATCATCGGACCGCCGCAGACATACTTGGCAGGCATGGCTGAAAAGCCGCCGCAATGCTCCGGCAGAGCCAGATAGGAGGTGCCGATCGGTACTTTCAGGTTACGCGGTTGACTGACGGCATCACCGGTGACGGTCAGTACCCGGTAGATTACCGGCCGGCCCTGGACGAGAGCCCGGTAGATGGCCAGTGTCGTATCGACATTAAGGACGATACAGCCGACGTCCATAGGCAGCATGGCCGAATTGATGGCTCGACCGGTTGTGGCATAGATGAGCTGGCGTTCAGCTCCCTGCGGGTATTTGGTCGGCAGTATCAGAATGCTGATGCGCGGGTCGTTTTCATATTCGGCCAGGGCGGCGGCACACTCCGGCTTGTTATCCTCAATAGCCAGGATACCCCTGGCGTTCGGGAACAGATACAGGATGCTTTTCAGACCCTCGATGATCTGTTCGGGCTGCTCCAGCATTCGACGATAGTCGGAGGTCAGATAGGGCTCGCATTCGGCGCAATTGATGATGATGCGATCAATGGCTGACGAGTCCTTCGGGGAGAGCTTGACATGGGTTGGGAAACCGGCTCCTCCCATACCGGCGATGCCGGCATCCTGGATGGCTGAGATCAATTCCTCGCGGGTGCGGGTGGTATAGAGCTGAGGGGGAGTGATATCCATCATCTGCTGACGGCCATCGGCTTCAATAACGATGGCTTCGGTCTTGACGCCGGTGGCTGTCAGATGCCGGATGATTTTTTTGACCTTGCCCGAGGTTGCCGCATGGATGGGTACTGACATAAAGCCGGCTGCCCGGGCGATCATCTGCCCTCCCAGCACCTGGTCTCCGACTGATACGATCGGCACAGCCGGAGCGCCGGCCGCCTGCGACAGCGGATAGACCAGATCCCCTGTAGGTACCAAAGGCAGGATGGGTAATTCTTTTGAGAGATCCTTTCCCTCGTAGGGATGGATACCTCCGCGAAATGAATGCTTTTTCATCACGATACCTCTTTCAATTCATTATGGGTTATATATCATTTACTATAGGCATTTTTCAAACAAGATTCAAGATGTTCATTGGTATTTTTTAAAGAACAAAAGGCAAAAGATTGTTATAAAATTGTTAAATACTACCAAAGATATGTATGTGTAGATCAGAATACGTTTTCTTTATCGGCCTATCACTGTATAATAATATTATATATGCCCATTTTCAGGAAAAACGGATCGAACAGGAGGATACAGGATGTTGAAAGAGCTTGTTTTACAGAATCGCAGCTATCGGGGGTTTGACGCAAAGTATCATTTTTCGGAGCAACAATTACGAGAACTGGTGGATCACGCCAGACTGTCACCGTCCAGTGTCAATGCTCAGCCGTTTCGGTATTACCTGTCATGGGAGGCTGAGGAGGTGGCTCGCCTGAATCCGCTGACCAATTGGGCAAAAGGCCTGCCGCAGCTGACCCTGCCGCATCCTGGGATGGAACCGACCGGTTTTATCATCATCTGCCAGGATATGGTCTGGGGTGAAAGTATAGCCCGTTATCAAAAAGACATCGGTATCGTGGCGCAGACCATACTGCTGGCGGCGGCCGAGCAGCAGCTGGGCGGCTGTATGATCGGAAATTTTTCGCCGCGGGCCGTGAAGGAAGCATTGGAGCTGTCGGAAGGACTGGAGCCGGTGTTGATCATTGCGCTTGGCAAGCCGGCTGAGCGGGTCGTGCTGACAGAAGTCGGAGAAGACGGATCGGTGGCCTACTATCGTGATGACGAAGATGTGCATTATGTGCCAAAGCGCCGGCTGGATGATATTATCTGCACCAAAGGAGGAAGGCATTGAATTTACAGCAACAGTCACAGCAGCATCAAAACAAACAGGCAGTCATAACCAATGACAGCTTGTTCTTCTTACGCAATGTCGCCCAGCCGCAGTTTAGGGGCGGGCGCTGCTTTTTTACCCGTACCGACATGAATCGGCGTGAAAACCGTTATGAAACCCGGATTTTGGAATATCTGAACGAGGGAACGATCAAACACTGGGGAGACCGGGGAACGACCAACACTTCGCTGGCGCTGTCTCCGGATGGCCGCTATCTGGCATTTTTATCAAATGGTTCCGAAAGCGGTAAACTACAGCTTGGCGTTCAGACTCTGGCCGGAGGGTCGGCTGTTTGTCTGACGGAGGAGTCCGAAGGGATATCGGCCTTTCGGTGGAGCCCGGACAGCTGCGGTCTCTATTACCAGACCCGGAGAAAGGATGAGGAGAAGGCTGAGCAGGCCGCAAACGATCGGGCAATGGAGCAGTCTTCTGACAAAGAAAAGGAGAAGGACTGGCCGCAGCCGACAGTGATCACCAAAAAACAATATAAATTTGACGGGGCCGGTTTTCTGTCGGAGGAGGGACAGTATCAGGTGCGGTATCTTCAGCTTGAGGAAATGCTCGCGTGGCAGTCGGAAACCCTGCCGACGGACAGACGACCGGATACCGAGCTGGTGATGGCTCTTGATCATTCGTTTTCGCTGGAATTTGCCGATGACGCCTGCCTGCTTTATACGGATCATACCGATCCGCAGGATGAGTGGTGTCAGGAGGAGGTAATCTACCGATATGACCGGGCGGAAGGAAGCAGTCGCATATTGGTTCCGGCAGGGGCAGAGGAATCAGTCTCTTTACTGGGGCTTTCTCCAAATCATGAATGCTGTATTATTGCCATTAAAGACCGTCGCTACGGTTATTTGACATATCCGCATATCTTTGCGTATCAGCTTCAGAGCGGAAAGAGCAGGCTGTTGAATGAGGGCTTGGAAATCGATCCGGGCGATAGTCTGGTGGCAGACTTTCAGCAGCAGACCCGACCGGTTGAGGTATTGTGGCTCGACGAAACACAATTCTTGTTACTGGCCAGTGAACATGGCAAGACAGTTTTGTACCGGGGAGATACGGGCGGCAGAATGGGGAAGGTCATTGACCGGCGTTTTCATTTGACGGGAGCGGTATTGGCAGATGAGGATCGCTTGCTGATCACCTATTCGACCCTGACGGTGCCCAGTCGATTGGCCATGTTACGGTTATCGACCGGGGAAGTGAGGGATCTGTATGATCCGAACCAACAGTTTTGCCGGGAACACCGGATGGTCGAACCGGAGATGTTTTACTTTAAGGGGTATGATAACTGGGAAATTCAGGCTTGGTATCTGACTCCGATCACCGACGAAGGACGCTATCCTGCGATTTTGTACATCCATGGCGGCCCGCAGGTAGCGTATGGCGAGAGCTTTTTCCATGAGATGCAGGCATTGGCGGCAGCCGGTTACGGTGTGATGATGATCAATCCGCGCGGCGGCAGCAGCTACGGACAGCGATTTGTGGCCTCCATTCTGGGAGACTACGGCAATCATGATTATGATGATCTGATGATCGGTGTGGATGAAATGCTGAAACGGTATCCGGCCATTGATCCGGCCCGTCTGTTCGTGGTTGGCGGCAGCTACGGCGGGTTTATGACGAATTGGATCGTTACGCACACCGATCGCTTCCGGGCTGCGGTGACCCAGCGCAGTATTTCAAATTGGCTCAGCTTTTACGGTACCAGCGATATTGGGGCGGACTTTGTGAAGTGGCAGCTGCAGCATGAACTGCCGGATGCAAAGCGTTTATGGGAGCTGTCGCCGCTGGCATATGCCGAACAGGCGAAGACGCCGCTATTGGTACTGCATAGCGATGAAGACCACCGCTGTCCGAAGGAGCAGGGCGAGCAAATGTATATGGCGATGAAAAGATACGGGGTGGAGACCAAGATGATCACTTTCCCGAAGTCCGGTCACGGTCTGTCCAGAACCGGGCTGCCGAATCTGCGGCAGCAGCGTCTGGCAGCGATCAGAGACTGGTTTGATGCACATGGTGGTTGCAACAACACGCAAGAAGGAAAAGAATGAATATCATGAATGAAACATGGGTACAAAAGAGCGGTGAACCGTTTGCTCACCCGCCGTTTTCGGTATTGATGTCCTTGTATATCAAGGAAAAAGCGGTATATTTTCGGGAATGCATGGAATCCATGCTGTGGCAGACGATCCCGCCGAACGAGATCGTCATCGTTTTTGACGGACCGATTTCAGATGAAATGCATGCGGTCGTCGAGGAGTACCGGGAACGGTATCCGGGGCTGCTGAAGATCATTTCCAATTCGGTGAATAAGGGACTCGGACTGGCATTGGCCGACGGCGTTCCGGCTTGTACCTACGAGCTGATTGCTCGTATGGATACGGACGACATCGCAAGGAAGGACCGCTTTGAAAAACAGCTGTCTCTTTTTATGGCGGATCCGAAACTGGATATCTGCGGCAGTCATATCATTGAGTTTGAAGGGGATCCCCGCAATGAGCTGGCCAGAAGACGGGTGCCGCTGACACATCGGGACATCGCGCATTACCAGAAGCTTCGCTCGGCCTTCAACCATATGACAGTGATGTATAAAAAGAGTACGGTGTTGCGGGCTAATAATTACGAAGATGCACCGTTGATGGAAGACGACATGATGTGGATCAGGATGTTGATCGCCGGAGCCAGATGCGCAAATATCGATGATTATTTGGTGTATGCCCGAACCGGCTATGCCATGATCGAGCGGCGGGGCGGTTGGGCCTACTTTAAAAAATATCGTCGCGGCCGCCGCAAGATTCTGCGAACCGGCTATATCAATTACTGGGAATATTTGCAAACGATCGGTATACAGTTTCTGGTGGCTCTGATGCCGCGACGGCTGCGCAGATGGTTTTTTATTACTGTCCTGCGCCGAAAATGAGGGGTAAAATTGAGGTAAAACTGCGTCTTGAACTGAGGCGCCAAATCGAGTAAAATACATTGGTTACATACAATTTTTAGAGGAGCAATGAGAATATGGCAAACAATAAAAAAATGGTGCAGGCCATCACTTCCATGGAAGAGGATTTTGCACAGTGGTATACAGATGTGGTAAAGAAGGCGGATCTGATCGAATACACCAGCGTCAAGGGCTGTATGGCGATCAAACCGGCCGGTTATGCCATCTGGGAGAATATTCAGGCGGAGCTGGACCGTCGTTTTAAAGAGACCGGTGTGGAGAATGTCTACATGCCGATGTTGATTCCCGAGAGCCTGCTGCAGAAAGAAAAAGACCATGTGGAAGGCTTTGCGCCGGAGGTGGCCTGGGTGACCCTGGGAGGGGCCGAGACATTACAGGAGCGTCTTTGTGTTCGCCCGACATCAGAAACCCTGTTCTGCGATTTTTATGCCAAGGACATTCATTCTCATCGCGATCTGCCGAAATTATATAACCAATGGTGTTCGGTCATGCGTTGGGAAAAGACTACCCGTCCGTTCCTGCGGTCCCGCGAGTTTTTATGGCAGGAGGGACATACGGCTCATGCTACAGCCGAGGAGGCCGAGGCCAGAACCGTACAAATGTTAAACGTGTATGCGGATTTTCTGGAACAGGTACTGGCCATTCCGGTCATCAAGGGCGTGAAGACCGAGAAGGAGAAATTTGCCGGTGCCAAAGCGACCTATACCATTGAGTCGCTGATGCATGACGGCAAGGCCTTGCAGTCCGGCACCAGTCACAATTTCGGTGACGGCTTTGCCAGAGCCTTCGGCATTCAATACGCCGATAAGGAGAACCGGTTACAGTATGTACATCAGACCAGCTGGGGTATGACCACCCGTTTGATCGGTGCCATCATCATGGTACATGGTGACAATAACGGTCTTGTGCTGCCGCCGCGCATCGCGCCAACCCAGCTGATGATCGTTCCGATTCGTCAGGATGCGGCCGGTGTGCTGGATAAGGCCGTTGAGGTGAAAGGGCTGCTGTCCGGTCTGCGTGTCAAACTGGATGATACGGACAAGAGTCCGGGCTGGAAATTCTCCGAGCAGGAAATGCGCGGTATTCCGCTCAGACTGGAGCTCGGCCCAAAGGATGTTGAACAAAACCAGTGTGTTCTGGTACGTCGTGATACCGGTGAAAAAGAAGTCGTTGCTCTGGATATGGTAGCCGAGCGGGCGGCTGCGCTGCTGGATGCAATTCAGAGCCATCTGTATCAGAGAGCTAAGGCTCATCTGGATGCACATACCTATGAAACCAATGATTACCATGAGTTCATCGAGATGATCGAAGAAAAACCTGGCTTTGTGAAGACTGCCTGGTGCGGTGATCGGGCCTGTGAAGAGAAGGTCAAGGAAGAGACCGGAGCGACCAGTCGCTGTATTCCGCTTGAGGGTAAAGAGGCGGAGGGAGCCGTTTGTCCGTTCTGCGGAAAGCCGGCCAAGCACCATGTATTTTGGGGAAAGGCTTATTGATCATTGCAAAGGATCGGGAGATAAGATGAAGATTACGATTCCACAAGGCGCTGCCCGAATTATAGAGAGATTGGAAACGGAAGGTTTTGAAGCTTATGTGGTAGGAGGTTGTGTGCGTGACAGCCTCCTTTTTCGCTCACCGGGAGATTGGGATATTACGACGAACGCCAGACCGGAGCAGGTCAAGGCCTTATTTGCCAAGACCGTGGATACCGGGATAGAGCATGGAACAGTGACGGTACTGATCGAGCAAGGCAGCTATGAGGTAACGACCTACCGAATCGACGGTCTGTATTTGGACGGCCGGCATCCGACCTCGGTGTCCTTTACCGGTTTACTGGCAGAGGATCTGAAGCGCCGGGATTTTACGGTTAATGCCATGGCTTATCACCCGGTGCGCGGGTTAGTTGACCTGTACGGCGGGCTGGAGGATCTGAAAGCGCAGGTAATCCGAGCAGTCGGGGAGCCGGAGGAGCGATTCACCGAGGATGCGCTGCGTATGCTGAGGGCGGTCCGCTTCTGCACTCAGCTGGGCTTTTCCATGGAAGCGGGAACGAGGGCGGCCATCGGCCGTCTGTCCGAACGATTGCAATTGGTCAGTAAGGAACGGATCCAGGCGGAATTATTTAAGATTCTCAGCAGCCGGTATCCGCAGCAGTACCTGGCTTGCTATGAGCTCGGCCTGATCGGCGGAATGGATTCGTCACTGTCTGATTTGCCGGAGCACAGCAGACAGGAGCTTGGAGGCTTGTTGACTGATCTGGCAAAGCTGTATGCACCGGAACAGGCTGAAGATCAGCCGGAACCGGGGATCTGTGATCGGGAACAACTCTATCTGGGGCTATGCCTGATCCTGAGGTATTTTTATGCCGGTGACAGACAGGTCTTCGGTGATATTTTTCGTCGTCTGCATATCGACAATGAAACACGACGTCATGTGATAACAGTCGTTTGTCATGAGGCGTCCGATCTTGAGAAGCAGCCGGTGAAGATCCGCCGTTTGCTGGCCGCTGTCGGAGAAGTGGATTTGCGCCTGCTAAGCCGTCTGCGCGGATTAACAGACGGGCATGCGGACCGGGATTATCAGAACGCAATCTCGGCTATACTGGATGCGAATGATGCATTTAGAATTGATATGTTGGCAGTGGACGGGTATAATATAATAGAACGTTATCAATGCCGGGGGAAACACATCGGCGAGCTGTTGTCTATGGCTCTTGAAATGGTGATCGAAGATCCGGCGCAGAACAGGCGGGAGGCGATCTTTGCCTATTTGGATGCCCGTGCGGCAGTTTCTTTGCGGAAAGAGAACGAGGTATGAAATGAGAGAAAAAGAAATGTTTCAACAATGGTTAGAGGATCCGTATTTTGATGAAGCAACCAAGGCGGAATTGGAAGCCATCCGTGACGATGAGGAGGAGATAACAGAACGCTTTTATCAGGATCTGGCCTTTGGAACGGCCGGTCTGCGCGGCATCATCGGTGCCGGCACGAACCGGATGAACCGGTATGTGGTACGCAAAACCACCCAGGGACTGGCAAATTATATCATCAGGCAGGGGCAGCAGGCCCGCGGCGTGGCCATTGCCTATGACTCACGACGGATGTCTCCGGAATTTGCCCGGGTGGCCGGTGAATGTCTGGCGGCTAACGGTATCAAGGCTTATGTGTTTGAGTCTCTGCGTCCGACCCCGGAATTATCCTTTGCTTTACAGCATTTGGGCTGTATCGCCGGCATCAATATTACGGCCAGCCATAACCCGCCGGAATACAACGGCTATAAGGTATATTGGGAGGACGGCGCTCAGATCACGCCTCCGCACGACAGCGGCATTATGGCTGAGGTGAGGGCGGTGAAGGATTTTGCCTCGGTCAAGACCATGGATATGGCCGAAGCGCAGGCAGCCGGCCTGTATCAGCTGATCGGCAAAGAGATTGATGACGCCTATATGGCTGAATTAAAAAAGGTCATCCTGCATCAGGATGCCATCAATGCGGTCGGTCGCGATATCAAGATTGTATATTCACCGCTGCACGGTACCGGTAATATTCCGGTGCGCCGTATCTTAAGCGAGATCGGTTTTACAAATGTTCATGTGGTGCCGGAGCAGGAGCTGCCGGACAGCGAATTCTCGACTGTAGGGTATCCGAATCCGGAAGCGCAGGAGGCCTTTACTCTGGGACTGCGACTGGCACGGGAGGTCGATGCCGATCTGGTACTGGCCACCGACCCGGATGCCGATCGTTTGGGTGTCTATGTCAAGGATCGGGCCGGAGAATATCATTGTCTGACCGGAAATATGTCGGGCTGTCTGCTGGCCGAATATGAAATCAGTCAACGAAAGGCATTGTTTGGCTTACCGCAGGACGGTACTCTGATCAAGACCATTGTGACCACCAATTTGGCTGATGCCATTGCCGACTACTATCAGATCCGTCTGATGGAGGTGCTGACCGGCTTTAAGTTCATCGGTCAGCGGATGCGGGAATTTGCCGAGAACGGAAACGGTACTTATTTATTCGGCTTTGAAGAGAGCTACGGCTGTCTGATCGGCACTCATGCAAAGGATAAGGATGCCATAGTGGCTTCTATGGCTCTGTGTGAGGCGGCCGCCTACTATAAGACACTGAACATGACCCTGTGGGATGCTATGATTCAGATGTATGAACGCTACGGCTATTATATGGACGGCATTGTATCGGTTACCCTATCCGGAAAGGCCGGTCTGGAGAAGATCGACCGCATCATGGATGTGCTGCGTGGGCAGCCGCCGAAGCAGTTGGGCGGCTATGAGGTAAAGAGCTTCCGTGATTACAAAACTCAGCTGATGACAGATCTGACCACCGGTGAGGCTCGCCCGACCGGTCTGCCGGTATCGAACGTATTGTATTTCGATTGTGCGGACGGTGTTTGGGTTTGTGTCAGACCGTCCGGAACCGAGCCGAAGATCAAGCTGTATTTCGGTATTAAGGGTCGAAGCCTGGATGAAGCGCAAGCCTTATTGGCCAAGATGGAGAAAGAATTAGCCGACTTTTTAGGACGGATTGAGTAGATGATCCTGCCTGATTTGTTAAAACGCTTGACAAATAAAGGCGAAACCATTATAAATACTATAGGGTCGAAGCGTTTGGAAAGATCGACCATCATTACGCAAGGAGGATAATTAAATGAATAAGACTGAGTTAGTTGCTGCTATGGCTGAGAAAGCCGGATTAAGCAAAAAGGATGCTGAGGGTGCATTAAAGGCATTTACCGAGGTGGTAGCAGATGAGTTAAAGAAGGGTGAGAAGATCCAGCTGGTTGGCTTCGGAACCTTTGAAGTGGCTTCCAGAGAAGCAAGAGAAGGCAGAAATCCGAAGACCGGCGAAACCATGACCATTGCGGCTTCCAAGTCTCCGAAGTTCAAGGCCGGAAAAGCATTAAAGGATTCCTTGAACTAAAACATCTCAGTAAATGAAATGGCACGGGACAGTCTTCTTGTTCCCCTGCTATTTATCTATCATAAAGAATGATTGCAGGAAGAAGCTTACCGATCACAGTAAGCTTCTTCTACATTGAAAGAGGATGCGGCATGAGGTTAGATAAATATTTAAAGATCAGCCGGCTGATCAAACGACGGACGATCGCCAATGAAGCCTGTGATGCCGGCCGGGTTTTGGTGAATGACAAGGTCTGCAAGGCATCCTATGATGTCAAGGTGGGAGATGTGATTCAGATCCGGTTTGGCAGCAAGGCTGTTTCTGTACGGGTATTGGAGATCAAAGAAACGATTCGGAAAGAGGAAGTCGATCAGTTATTTGAATATGTATCGTGATCGGGCAAGGAGAAGGATATGAAGCAACGCAATCGAATCGAGCAGGCAGCTGCCAAAAAGAAGGTTTATATGTTCTTGGCGGGGGTTTGCGCGCTGTTGGTGATTGTGTCGGCCATATTTACGCTTCGGCAGAGGACGAAAAATCGGGAGCTGCAGCGCAAGCTGGCAGCCGTGGAGCGGCAGATTGAGACCGAGGAGAACCGCAGCAAGGAGATCGAAAGACTGGCTGAATATATGAAATCCAAGGAATATGCCGAGCAGATTGCCAGAGAGGTATTGGGGCTGGTAAAGAAAAACGAAATCCTCTTTAAGAAGAAACGATAGGAATCAATGAGGAAGTATCCATGGAGCAGCGGGTTAGAGAATATATTGAAAGGCATCGCCTGATTACAGCGGGTGATGAAGTAATAGCAGGCATATCGGGAGGGCTTGACTCCATGTGTCTGCTATTTCTGCTCATAAAACTGGAAGCGAGCCTGGGCTTTCATCTGCAGGTGGTTCATGTACAGCATGGTATTCGGGCGGATCTGGGAGAGCATGACAGATGCTTTGTCGAGGCGATCTGTGAGCGTTTGGGACGTCGCTGTTATTCGGTCAAGCTGGATGTTCCGGCCTATGCCGCCGAGCAGGGAATAGGGCTTGAGGAGGCAGCCAGGATCCTGCGGTATCAGGTTTTTGACAGACTGGCGCTGAAGCTGGAGGCTGAGGGGAAGCCTGTCAAAGTTGCTGTCGGACATCATCGCAATGATCAGGCGGAAACCATGCTCTGGCATATGACCAGGGGAAGTTCACTGCGCGGGTTGGGCGGGATGCTGCCGCGCAATGAACGGTTGATTCGACCTCTGCTGGCGGTCAGCCGTGACGAATTACAGAGTTACGCGCTGCGGGAAGGAATAGACCATTGCGAGGATGAAAGCAATACAGCTTTGAATTTTACCAGAAATCGTATCCGGCAAGCGGTATTGCCTGAGTTGATTGATTTGAACAGCGAGATGGTTGCCCACTTTTCACAGCTGGCGGAAGATGTGCAGGAGGTGGAAGCCTACTTAAACGAACAGGCTGCGACGTATCTGAAATCATGTACGGAGCCGGCAGGAGCTTTGGCGGGTGACAGACTGCTGCGTTTGCCGCCGCTGATGCAGCGCTTGGTGCTGATGCAGTGGCTGGATACCCGGCGCCTGCCGCGTAAAGATCTGCAAAGAAGCCATTTGCGGGCCTTGCTGGAGCTGTGCGGAAAACCGGGGCATGCTTCGGTGAATTTGCCGGGCGGTTGGAGAATAGAGAGTGCTTACGGTAGCCTACTGCCGCAGGCCAGCTCGGACTGGCAGATCAATGAGGGCGGTCGGGAGAGCGGCTGCGGGCGACTGCCGACCGATATCCGGCTGATCAGGCCGGCCATCGGAGAGAGGCTGAGTTTTGAGTATGGCCACCATGTATTGGAGCTTGAAAGTCTGACGGCTAAGCAGTGGCAAAAGAACCAAGAAGCTGCTTCGGGAGAGGCTGATGAGCCTTGTCAGATTTATTTCGACTATGATAAAATAAAGGGCGATATGAGTCTTAGGCCTGCCAGGCCGGAAGACCGCATCTATCTCGGAGAAAAAGCCGGACATAAGAGCTTCCGGCGGTTTACCATCGACGCCAAGATTCACTTGGAGGAGCGCAGACGCATACCGGCGGTGGCAGATGACGAAGGCCTGCTTTGGCTGATCGGGTATCGCCGCAGCGGTCGGGCCTATGTTACAGAAGAAACCGGAATTGTAGGTGTTATGACCTATCGCTATAAGGAGGTTTAATATGGGAGTTAAGATTCACGAGTTGTATTCCGAGGAAACCGTAAACAAGCGCGTTGAGGAATTGGGAGCGCAGATCAGCCGGGACTATGCCGGTAAACAGCTGCATTTAATCAGCGTTTTAAAGGGGGGCGTTTTTTTTGCCTGCGAGTTGGCCAAGCGGCTGACAATTCCGGTAACCATTGATTTTATGTGTATTTCCAGCTATGGCTCGGCCATGGAGTCCTCCGGAATTGTAAAGATTTTGAAGGATCTGGATGAACCGCTGGCCGGTCGTGATGTATTGATCGTGGAGGACATTATCGACTCCGGAAATACGCTGGCTCATTTAAAGGGCTTGCTGAGCCAAAGGGAGCCGGCCTCATTAAAGATTTGCACCCTGCTGGATAAGCCGGAGCGTCGTGATCCGGCCATCACCCTGAAGGTGGACTATGTCGGCTTTGAAATTCCGGATCATTTTGTGGTAGGCTATGGCCTGGATTACGCACAAAATTATCGCAATCTGCCATATATCGGCATCGTGGAACTGACAGAGGAGTAGGAGGAAGAGTGAAAAAACAAAGAAATCCGTGGCTGTTCATGGGAATTTTGATGCTGATTCTGTTTTTCTATTATCTGTGGGCAGAGCAGCGACTCGGCACCAGCAGTTATACAGTTACACAGTTTTATCAAGAGTTGTCCAAGGATAATGTGAAGCAGGTAGAGATCTTTCCGGATGCCGGCGGCAGCGGTCGGATCAAGATGCAGTTGAAGGATGGACGGACAGTTAAATTTAATACCACCAAGGCTCAGCAGATCGAAGGCGCGGTGAATGACAGCATTTCAGGCTCGAAAAACCAAAAGGTCGAGCTGATCATGCATGAGATCTCATCGGGACCGTCAACGGCCGAGGTGATTTCGTGGATCGCCACCGGTATGGGGCTCGGCTTGGTTATCATGATGCTGGTGATGTTGTTCAGTCGTCGTAATCAGGGTATGGGAGATGGCGGCGTCGGGCCGGCGCAGTTTGGTAAAAGCCGGGCCAGATTAACGCAGCCGGGAGCGCCGACCGTGACCTTTGCCGATGTGGCCGGGCTGACGGAAGAAAAAGAAGAGCTTGAAGAGATCGTTGATTTCCTGAAGGACGGACAGAAATATCGGAATTTGGGAGCCCGTATTCCGAAGGGTGTGATGCTGGTGGGGCCGCCGGGAACCGGTAAGACCCTGCTGGCCAAAGCGACTGCCGGAGAAGCAGGCGTTCCATTCTTTTCGATTTCCGGTTCCGATTTTGTGGAGATGTTTGTCGGTGTCGGAGCATCGAGGGTGCGCGACCTGTTTGCGGATGCCAAAAAGCATGCCCCTTGTATCATTTTCATTGATGAGATTGACGCTGTTGCCAGAAAACGCGGCAGCGGTCTGGGCGGCGGTCATGATGAGCGAGAGCAGACCTTAAATCAGCTTCTGGTTGAGATGGACGGTTTTACCGCTAACCAGGGCATTATTGTGATGGCTGCCACCAATCGGGTGGATATCCTGGATCCGGCTATTTTACGACCGGGTCGTTTTGACAGACGGGTCGGCATCGGCCGGCCGGATGTGCGTGGACGTGAGGCTATCCTGAAAGTACATGCCAGAAATAAGCCGCTCGGCATGGATGTGGACCTGCATGAAATTGCCAGAACGACAGCCGGCTTTACCGGCGCTGATTTGGAGAATCTGATGAATGAGGCAGCCATTCTGGCCGCCAAGGAGCAGAGAGCATATCTGATCCAGGCTGACATCAGACAGAGCTTTGTTAAGGTCGGTATCGGAGCCGAGAAAAAGAGTAAGCTTATTTCGGATAAAGAAAAGAAGATTACCGCCTATCACGAAGCCGGACATGCGATTCTCTTCCATGTTCTGCCGGAGGTGGGGCCGGTTCATACCATTTCGATTATTCCGACCGGTATGGGGGCGGCCGGTTATACCATGCCGTTACCGGGTGAAGATGAAATGTTTAAAACAAAGTCACAGCTGTTGGCAGATATCATGGTGGGCTTCGGCGGACGTATCGCTGAAGATCTGATTTTCCATGATGTGACGACAGGAGCTTCGCAGGATATTAAGCAGACGACAGCCGTCGCCAGAAAGATGGTCACAGTCTACGGTATGTCCGATAAGCTTGGTATGCAGCATTTGGCGGCAGATGAAGAAGAGGTCTTTATCGGCCGGGATCTGGCTCATACCAAGTCGATCAGCGAGACAACGGCGGCGGCTGTGGACGCCGAAGTAAAGGCCATCCTGGATGACTGCTATAAACGGGCTCAGGAGATCTTGGAGGCACATCGGCCGGTGCTGGATGCCTGCGCCGCTTATTTGCTGGAGCATGAGAAGATGCATAGGGAGGCATTTGAACAACTGTTTGACGAACAGGCTCTGGCACAAGCATGAAAAAGAATCATTAGTTAGGAGTACTTATTATATGACGCGATATTTTTTGGACGAAGCGGATACCGAGCAGAATCGTTCAGACTTGCAAAAGCTTCCGTTCAATCGTGAATTGTTATTTGCAGACGGCACCGAAAATTTTGTCAGCCCGATGGAGGCCATGGCCGGTCAGACAGTCTGCTTTCGGTTTCGGACGGCAGCGGACAATGTTGACACGGTTTATTTTTGTACGGCTGATCAGCGGCTGCCGATGTCCCTGGAGAAGCGGGAGGGGAGTTTTGATTACTTCTCCATACAATATGTAATGCCGGAAGAGAGATTGCTTTATTTCTTTCAGATCAAGGCCGGTGACAGTATCTGCTATTATACCAAAGACGGTGTCCGGGAGACCTTCCAGGATGACCGGGCTATGGTTTTGTATACCGGTTTTAAGACGCCGGACTGGGCCAAGGGAGCGGTCATGTATCAGATCTACGTAGACCGCTTTTATAACGGGAATCCGTCCAATGACGTAGAAACCGGTGAATATCACTATATTAACGGTCCGGCTTTACGCTGTGAATGGGATGCCATGCCGACAACAGTCGGTTACCGCGAATTTTACGGCGGTGACCTGGATGGTGTGCTGCAGAAGATGGATTATCTTCAGGAGTTGGGGATCGAGGCGATCTACTTTAATCCGTTATTTGTTTCTCCATCGTCACATAAATATGACACCCAGGATTACGACAACATTGATCCGCATTTCGGCCGCATTGTAACAGAGGAAGAACAGACGCAGATACCGGCTTCAAATGCCGAAGCCAGGCGCTACATCAGTCGAACGACCCATCCGGATAATCTGGAGGCTTCCAATGCACTGTTTATCGAAGTGGTGGAGGCCGCTCATCAGCGTGGTATCAAGGTGATTTTGGACGGCGTGTTTAATCATTGCGGTTCCTTTAATAAGTGGATGGATCGTGAGCGACTGTATGAGCCACAGGACATTTATGAAAAAGGCGCTTATGTAGATGAACACAGCCCTTATCATGATTTCTTTCATTTTGATCAGCCGGGCTGGCCTTATAATGAAAATTATGAAGGCTGGTGGGGACATAAGACGTTGCCGAAGCTGAATTTCGAGGGCTCTCGGAATCTGGAGGACTATATTATCGAGATCGGTAGGAAATGGGTGTCGCCGCCATTTAACGCTGATGGCTGGCGGCTGGACGTGGCTGCCGATCTGGGGCATAGTCTGGAATATAATCATCTTTTTTGGAAACGTTTCCGGACAGCGGTCAAGGAAGCCAATCCGGATGCCATTATTTTGGCCGAGCATTACGGTGATACCACAGAGTGGCTGCGCGGGGATCAATGGGATACGGTTATGAACTATGATGCCTTTATGGAGCCGTTGACCTGGTTTTTGACCGGTATGGAAAAGCACAGTGATCGGCGGGAGGAAACCATGCAGGGAAATGCCGGCCTGTTCAAAGAGATTATGGAGCATTGCGGTTCAAGGATGTCTATGCCGTCCAAGCTGGTGGCTATGAATCAGTTATCCAACCATGACCATTCCCGTTTTCTGACCCGTACCAATTATCATGTCGGCCGCGTGGAGCAGCTCGGCAGCGAAGCGGCCTCCCGCTTTGTCAATTATGGAATCTTTCGTGAAGCGGTAGTGACGCAGATGACCTGGCCGGGGGCACCGACCCTGTATTATGGTGATGAAGTCGGCGTAGTCGGCTTTACCGATCCGGATAATCGCCGGACATTTCCGTGGGGACGCGAAGATAAGGGCTTGCTGGAATTTCATAAAGAAATGATCCGTCTGCATAAGAGTTCAAAGGCGCTGCGACTGGGATCGATGGTTTATCTGAAGCTGGACCATAACATTCTCTGCTACGGTCGTTTTTACGGCGATGAAACAGTGGTGGTCTGCTTAAACAACCGGGCAGAGGTGGCAACCGTCGAAGTGCCGATGGAGAAGCTCGGTCTGGCGGATGGTTCTTATCTGCTCAGACGACTGCTAAGCTTTGAGCAGGGCTATCATACGGATCAGGAATTATTCAGGATTCATGATGGTCTGCTGGTTATCTCCTTGCCGGCTTACGGGGCCGCGGTATTGACCAATGAAGATTGATAAAGAGAATATTCATCAGAAATTTATGCGGCAGGCCATGCGGCAGGCCGAAAAGGCTGCGGCTCTCCGGGAAACGCCGGTGGGCTGTGTCATCGTTCATCGGGATAAAGTCATAGCCAGAGGCTATAATCGTCGAAATACGGATCATAATCCACTGGCTCATGCCGAGCTGGCGGCCATCAAAAAGGCGGCGGCAAAGCTCGGTGATTGGCGGCTTGAGGGCTGTACCATGTACATTACCCTGGAGCCCTGCCCGATGTGTGCTGGGGCATTGGTACAGGCACGCATCGACAGGGTGGTGATCGGCGCCAGAAATCCGAAAGCCGGCTGTGCCGGTTCGGTGATCGACTTATTACACCAGCCGGGACTGAACCATCAGGTGGAGCTGATCGAGGGCGTGTTGCAGGAAGAGTGCTCGGCTATGATGACAGATTTCTTTCGTAAGCTGCGGCAGCAGAAAAAAGGTTCTTGACAGAGGCTTTCGGTCCGTGTTAGACTGAAACCCATAAAAATAATGAGGTATTTATCATGGCAAAACAAACCGGAGTACATAGCGCAACATCTTTTTATTACTTTGGTTTCCAGGGCTTTTATTTTAAGGGTGCTGGCTTTTTTTGCTACGATAAATAAACGAAGGACCACTGCCGCGGGCAGAAAGTAGGATGAGTGGAAGCCGATGTTTGCGTAGCAAGCATCGGCTTTTTTGATAACCTGAAATGGAGCAACAGAAATGGACAGCTGATTACGGGAACAGACAGGGAATGTAATCATTGTAGTCACGGAAAGGAAAATGATGGAAGCAGCGATACAGCATGATTTGGAAACTGCCCGTCGGATGGTGACGGCGCCGACATTAACAAATTGGCCAAAGCAGGCCATGGTGGCCTGCCAGGGGGTGCCGGGAGCGTACTCGCAGCTGGCCGCCGCTGCCTTATTTGAACAGCCGGAGCTGACATTTTATCCGGAGTTTGAAGCTGTGTTTACAGCTATTGAGGAGGGCCGTTGCCGTTACGGCGTGCTGCCGATCGAAAACAGCACGGCCGGTTCGGTCAACCGAATCTATGATCTGATGCAGCGATACCATTGCTACATCGTGCGAAGCCGACGTCAGCGGATCTGCCATCAGCTGCTGGTCAAACCGGGCGTGAGGGCAGAGCAGATCAAGGCGGTCTACTCCCATGAACAGGCGGTTCAGCAATGCAGCCGCCTGTTAAAGGAGTTGGGCGTCACGGTTCACATCGTGGCCAATACGGCGGTGGCGGCCAATATGGTGGCCGGCAGTGACAGGGTGGATGTAGCGGCCATCGCTTCAAAGGCCTGCTGTCAGCTTTACGGCCTGGAGGCTGTAATGACGGATATCCAAGATCAGCCCAATAACTTTACCCGCTTTATCTGTATTACCAAGGAACCGATGATTTACAGCGGAGCCAGCCGCAGCAGCCTGATGGTGGCCTTACGACATGAAAGCGGCAGTCTTTACCGTTTTTTAGGATTGCTGTACAAACATCGGTGTAACCTGATGAAACTCGAGAGTCGGCCGATCCCGGGGCGTGAATTTGAGTTTATGTTTTATTTTGATTTTGAAGGTCCGCTGGGAGAACCGCTGGCCGGACTATTGGAGGAGATCGAGGAGGGCAGCGAATGCTGGACCTATCTGGGCAGTTATGAAGAGATGAAGGGAGAAGAAGGATGATCGTCGTATTAAGAAGGGGAGCAGGACAGGAGCAAAAAGAGCGCTTGATCTCATGGCTGACCGCTCAGGGGCTTCGGGTCAGCGAGACTGTCGGAGAGTTTCAATCGATCCTTGGGCTGATCGGAGATGTATCGGCCTTGAATCAGGATCAGATCGAAGAGATGGATATGGTAGAAAGTGTTAAGCGCATCAGTGAACCATATAAGAAGGCAAATCGCCTCTTCCATCCGTTGGACAGCGAGATTTGGGTTGGAGATACGGTAATCGGCGGAGCCGAACCGGTCCTGATCGCCGGCCCCTGTTCGGTTGAATCCGCCGAACAGATTCTGGAAGTGGCCGGAGCGGTCAAGGCAGCCGGAGCTAAGTGGCTGCGCGGCGGTGCCTTTAAGCCCCGGACCTCTCCCTACGATTTTCAAGGGATGCGAGCCGAAGGCATTGAGTTGTTATTGGAGGCGAAAAAAGAAACCGGTATGCCGATCGTTACCGAGATCATGAATGCCAATCACCTGCCTTTATTTGAGGATGTGGATGTGATTCAGGTCGGTGCCAGAAACATGCAGAATTTTGAGTTATTAAAGGAGCTTGGAATGACCCGCAAGCCGATCCTCTTAAAAAGAGGTCTGGCCAATACCTTGAAGGAATTTTTGATGAGTGCCGAATACATCATGGCCGGTGGAAATGAAAATGTGATCCTTTGCGAGCGTGGTATCCGTACATTTGAGACGGCTACCAGAAACACTTTGGATCTGTCGGCAGTGCCGATGCTCAGAGAGATGACGCACCTGCCGATCGTGGTTGATCCGAGCCACGCGACCGGTATATCCCGGATGGTTGAACCGATGGCGATGGCGGCGGCTGCCGTTGGTGCAGATGGCATCATGATCGAGGTGCATAACGATCCGAAGCTGGCACTCTGTGACGGTCCGCAGTCCTTGACACCGGATCAGTTCAGCCGGGTAGCCAAGAAGGTGAAGCAGATCTGGCAGGTGAGCCGATGCTAGGACGGGTGCCGGATGCGGCGGGTTCAGAAAGGATACCGTTCGGTCAGAGAAGGCCGGTCATCGGCGTGGTCGGGCTTGGGCTGATCGGGGGATCGCTGGCAGCGGCTTATCAAGACAGCGGCTGGTGTATCCTCGGACTGGATACAGATGAAGCCGTTTTACAGGAGGCCATAGATAGCGGAGATATTGAGGATCGATTGAGCGTCGAACGGATGGCGGACTGCGATCTGATCTGGATCGCTCTTTATCCGCAGGCGGTAATTGATTTTGTGCAGAAACATCTGGCGGATATCGGTTCGGATACCCTGGTGGTTGACTGTTGCGGGGTCAAACAAAATATTATGAAGACATGTCAGCCGCCTGCCCTGGCTGCCGGACGAATCTTCATCGGCGGCCATCCGATGGCCGGTCGGCATTTTTCCGGCTTTCACCATCGACGGGCCGATCTGTTTAAAGGCGCTTCCATGATTTTGGTTACCGGAGAGCAGCCCTATCCGCCGGAGCTGCGTTCAAGATTGGAGAGCCTGCTGCAGCCGGCAGGCTTCGGCACTCTGGTATATACCGATGCCGCCAAGCATGATGCCATAATCGCCTTTACCTCTCAGCTGGCCCACATAGTATCAAATGCTTATGTGAAAAGTCCGACAGCACTTGAACATACCGGTTATTCGGCCGGCAGCTATCGTGATTTGACTCGGGTGGCTTGGCTCAATGAGGATATGTGGACGCTTTTGTTTATGGAAAACCGAGAGGCCCTATTGACAGAGCTTCATTACCTGACCGAATCCTTGCAGGCATATGAAAGGGCCCTGCGGGAGCAGGATGCCGTGACTCTGCGGCAGTTGCTGGCAGAAGGCAAGCAGCGTAAAAAGGAGGTAGACGGAAATTATGATACAGATCGAGATTAAGGCATCCAGATGTTATGAGGTGTTGGTGGCGGCCGGATTATCGGACAGTTTAGGTACACTGTTGAAAGAACGGATCGGCGGAGAAAAGCTTCTGTTGGTTTCGGATGAAACGGTGTTTTCCTTGTATGGTCGGCAAATAACAGAGGTTTTGGAGAATAAAGGCTATGTTGTCCGCAACTTTATAGTTCCGGTGGGAGAAACATCAAAAAGTATCGGAAAATATTGCGAGCTGGTGGAGATGATGGCGAACTGGCAGATGACCCGCAGTGATATAGCGCTGGCTCTTGGCGGCGGTGTGATCGGTGACCTGACCGGGTTTGCAGCTGCCTCTTATCTGCGCGGCATCCGTTTTGTGCAGCTGCCGACCACGGTGCTGGCGATGGTTGATTCTTCGGTCGGCGGCAAGACGGCGGTGAATCTGACCATCGGAAAAAATCTGATGGGAGTCTTCTATCAGCCGCATCTGGTAGTGGTTGATCCGTCTTTGCTGCGGACTTTACCGAAGTCCGTCATGATAGACGGTTGTGCTGAGATCCTTAAATATGCTTTGCTCGACAAGCCTACATTATTAGAAGCGGTACGGCACTGCTTCGGCGAGGGATATCAGGCAGAGAAGCAGGCGGCAGTTTGTGAGCTGATCGCTGACTGTATCCGCATCAAGCAGCGTTTTGTAGTCGATGATGAGTTTGACACCGGCAGTCGTCAGCAGTTAAATCTCGGCCATACCATCGGACACGCCATTGAAAGCTGCAGTAACTTTGCTGTCAGCCATGGTCGGGCGGTGGCCATCGGCATGAATTTGATGACCGGGATAGCTGGTCGGGCCGGTATCTGTGAGCCCTCTGTACTTCCGACTTTGCAGCGGGTCTGCCGGCAGCTTGGCCTGCCGACAGAAACGTGCTTTCGGGCTGATGAGTTGCTGCCCTATCTGTTATCTGATAAAAAACGCGGCGACACCGGGATCACGGTGGTCTGGCCGAGTCGGCTTGGCAGATGTATTCTTCAGACTTTGACGATAGAAGAGTTTGAACGCCTGCTCAGAGAGGAGCTGGCATGAGGACGGATATTCACATTCGGCGGCCGGCCGGCGGCGTGGCCTTGATCAATGGTCGGACGGACAGCATCGAATCTAAATCAATGGGGCACAGACTGCTGATTGCGGCCATGTTGTCCGGGGTCGAGATTCGGGTAAAGAATACCTCAGAAGATATTTTGGCCACCCGTGACTGCCTGCAGGCTTTGTGTTCCGTGCAGTCCAAGAAAGAACTGCACTGTCGCGAGAGCGGCAGTACACTCAGATTTTTATTGCCGGTGGCGGCTGCGCTTGGCAAGCAGGTCGTCTTTGTGATGGAAGGCCGTCTGTCTGATAGACCGTTGACCGGTTTCCGAGAGGCGCTGGAGGAGCATGGTATCGTTTTGACAAAGCAGGACAATCGTCTGAGTGTCCGCGGGCGTCTGTCCGGCGGGACCTATCGTCTGCCCGGTGATATTTCCTCACAATATGTGAGCGGCTTGTTATTTGCGTTGCCGCTCTTGTCAGAGGATAGCCGGATCGAAATTACAGGCAAGCTGGAATCAGAGCCCTATGTGCATATGACGCTGGATGTGCTTAGGCAGGCCGGTGTTAGGATCATTGAGCTTGAAACAGCACGCCGCTTTGAGATTCCCGGCGGTCAGGCATATCATTTGCCGGTCGGCGGCTCGGTTGAAGAAGACTGGTCGAATCATGCGGTCTGGTTGGCCATGGGAGCCATCGGAGCCGGAGAACTCATCAATGTCGGTATGCGGCCGGATTCTCTGCAGGGTGATCGGGCGATCTGTGATGTGCTCAGCCGTTTCGGGGCAATGATCGTCACGGATGAAACGGGGCGGGATATTCGAGCAGTATCAGGAAGGCTTCGTGGGATCAAGATCGACGCCTCGCAGATTCCGGATCTGGTTCCGATCCTGGCGGTGGTGGCAGCAGCAGCTAGCGGCCGCACTCGAATCTATAATGCCGCCCGTCTGCGTTTAAAGGAGAGTGACAGACTGGCCGCAGTAAAAGAGGTGCTGACCTTATTGGGGGTGCATATCAAGGCCGAGGATGACTGCCTGGAGATCGAAGGAGGACATTCGCTGCATGGCAACAGGGTGCCGTCCTTCGGTGATCATCGGATCGTCATGATGGCGGCGGCAGCCGCCCTCTTATGTGAAGAAGAAATCGTGATCGAAGGGGCGCAGGCGGTGGCCAAGTCCTATCCGCATTTTTTTGCGGAATGTCGGAGATTCGGCTTTGTTGTAACAGAAGAAATGGTATAATTCAGAAGAAAAAATAGCAGGAGGAAAAAGGAATGGCTTCGGTCTTGGGAAAACGGATCAGAATCAGCGTTTTTGGACAATCACATTCAGAGGCTATCGGTGTGACGATCGATGGCCTGCCTGCCGGGTTTCAAATCGACAGACAGGCGCTGAAGTCGTTTATGCAGCGACGGGCACCGGGACGAAACAAGTACGGCACGGCCCGCCGCGAGGCGGATGAGCCGCAGCTTATCTGCGGGCTGGTGGATGATGTGACCTGCGGAGCGCCATTGACAGCCCTGATCTATAATACCAATACCCGTTCGCAGGATTATGCCGGACTAGCTGATATTCCGCGGCCGGGACATGCCGACTATACAGCCGCCTTACGCTTCGGCGGTTTTCAGGATGCGGCCGGCGGCGGTCATTTTTCCGGCCGTCTGACGGCGCCACTGTGTGTTGCCGGAGGAATTTGTTTACAGATTTTAGCAGGACACGGCATTCGGGTGTTGGCCAAGGTGGATCGTATTGCCGGTATCTCTGACAGGGACTGGAATGTGCTGACCTTAGAAAAAGAGGAAACAGCGGTATCGACCAAGCAGATGCCGGTGCTGGATGACAGACAGGGTGAGCAGATGCTGGCTGAGATCGAGAAAGCCAAACTGGCCGGAGATTCGGTCGGAGGACTTATCAGCTGTAAGGTGCACGGTTTCCCGGCCGGTATCGGAACACCGATATTTGACGGCCTTGAGAACCGGCTGGCACAGGCATTATTCGGCATTCCGGCTGTCAAGGGACTGGAATTCGGCAATGGCTTTGCGGCTGCCGAGCTTTGCGGCTCCGAAAACAATGATGCCTTTCGGATGCAGGGAGGACGGGTGGTGACAACGACAAATCATCACGGCGGCATCCTCGGCGGTATCAGCTCCGGTATGCCGATTCGTTTTCGACTGGCCGTTAAACCGACGGCGTCCATCTATCAGCCGCAGCAAAGCGTCAGTCTGTCAGAAAGGATCGACGCCGAATTACAGATCCGCGGGCGCCATGACCCCTGTATCGTACTGCGCGCCGTTCCGGTGGTCGAAGCGATGACAGCTCTGGTACTCTGTGACATGCTGGCAGAGGAAGGAAAATTATGAAAGAGCGGGAAGCGCAGTACGGTTTATTAGGCGGGAAACTCGGCCATAGCTTTTCGCCGCGTATTCATGCGGCCCTGGCCGGCTATCAGTATACCCTATATGAAAAAACACCGGAAGAACTGGCCGAATTTATGCAGAACGGTCAATTTTCCGGCTTGAATGTTACCATTCCTTATAAACAGGCCGTCATGCCGTATTTGCGGGAGGTCAGTCCGCATGCGGCCGAGATCGGCTGTGTCAATACCATTGTGCGGCGAGCGGACGGCTCTCTGTACGGGGAGAATACGGACTATGCCGGTCTGTCCGCCCTGCTGGCCGGAATTGATGAAACGGTTACCGGAAAACGGGTGCTGATATTGGGCGACGGCGGAGCATCGCTGATGACGCAAACCTATCTGCGCCATCAAAAGGCAGCGGCTGTTTTTGTAGCCAGCCGAAGGGCGACAGCCAAGCGAAAAGCGCTGCCGGCCCTCATCCGCGTTGTATCCTATCAGGAGGCTCTTGCTCTGTCGGGGATCGAGCTGGTGATCAATACAACACCGGTCGGGATGGAGCCGCATACCGGAGCAACGCCGATCGACCTGTCGGGTTTCGCGGACTGTCGGGCGGTGATCGATCTGATTTACAATCCGTTACAGACCCGCCTGCTTTTTGAAGCCGAACGGCTGGGTATGAAAACCGCCAATGGACTGGCGATGCTGGTCGAACAGGCGGCGGCTGCCGCTGCGCTTTTTACCGGAAAACCGATTTTGCCGGAACGAACAAAGCAGGTCTTGCTGGATATAAAGGCGGAGATGACCAATATTATCCTGATCGGTATGCCGGGGTGCGGCAAATCAACAGTCGGAAGATTATTGAGTACGAAAATGAAGCGCCCGTTTTTGGATGCCGATCTTTGCTTTGCTGAAAAATTCGGCCGGGCACCGCAGGATGTCATTGTGCAGCAGGGAGAGGCGGCTTTTCGCCGAATGGAAACAGAACTGCTGGCAAAGCTGACGCGGGAAAAAGGGATCGTACTGGCTACCGGCGGCGGGGTGGTGACAGTGCCGGAAAATCAGGCTCTGCTGCGACAGAATGGTCATATCTTTTATATCAAGCGGGATCTTCGAGATTTATCAACTAAGGGACGACCGCTGTCACAGCAGACCTCGGTTGAAGCCTTGTTCCGTCAACGCAGGAAGGCATACGAAGACTGGGCGGATGAGATTGTGTTTAACTGGAGCAGTCGAAGAACCTGTCAGATTATAGAGAAGAGGTGGAAGCATGCGTATTCAGGTAATTAACGGCCCGAATCTGAATTTACTCGGAAGAAGAGAGCCGCAGATCTACGGTTCGCTGACCTTGCAGGATATTGAGCGGCGGCTGCGTGACCATGTCGGCAGTCGGCCGATCGAGCTGTCGTTTTTTCAATCCAATCACGAGGGCGCCATTGTTGATTGTATTCAGGCCTGTCTGGATGCGGCTGACGGCATTATCATCAATCCGGCGGCCTATACGCATACCAGCGTGGCTATTTTGGATGCGCTGAAGGCGGTGGCTGTTCCGACCGTTGAGGTTCATTTATCGGATATCAGCCGTCGGGAGGACTTTCGGCAGCATTCTTATGTTTCATTGGCAGCCGCGGCGACCATCTGCGGTAAGGGTGCGGCCGGCTATCTGGAGGCGCTCGATTTGCTGTGGCAGATACAGGAGGAAAAGGAGTCATGCTGAAGCTTTCAAAGAAAATGCAGGAGCAGCTGGCGGGCAGTTCCGTTATTCGACAACTCTTTGAAGAGGGGCGAAAAATGGCCGAATTGTACGGAGAAGATCAGGTTTATGATTTCAGCCTGGGGAACCCCTATCCGCCGGCCCCGCCGGCGGTGGCGGCCGGTATAAAAGATCGACTGGAACGGCTGAGCAGCCGTGAGTTGCACGGATATATGCCAAACGCCGGATATCCCGAGGTTCGTCAGGCGATCGCCGCTTCATTGCACAAGCGGTTTGGAGTGTCCTATACACAGGAGCACATTCTGATGACAGTCGGGGCGGCGGCGGCCTTGAACCTGCTTTGCGCCTGCTTGCTGGAGCCGGACGATGAGGTGATTTGCTTTGCCCCGTTCTTTGGTGAATACCGAAATTATGTTCGGCATCAGGGGGCGACGCTGGTGGTGGCGCCGGCCAGGACGAAGGACCTTCTGCCGGACATCGGTGCCCTGGCCGGTCTGGTTAACGAACGGACCAAGATGCTTTGGTTAAACAATCCGAACAACCCATCCGGGATCGTCTATCCGAAGGAGGTGTATCAGGAGTTGGCTCGTGAAGTCACCAGGCTGGAAGAACAGATCGGTCATGAGATCCTCGTTGTTTCGGATGAACCTTACCGGGAGCTGGTTTATGACGGTATTACCGTGCCTTATGCCGCTCATTATTTTCCGAACAGCGTGATCTGCTATTCCTTCAGTAAATCCCTTTCCCTGCCGGGAGAGCGGATAGGCTATCTGGCTGTTTCGCCGACCCTGACGCAGGCGGCAGAGTTGGTTTCCGCCCTGACGGTGGCCAATCGAACACTCGGCTTTGTCAATGCGCCGTCTTTGATTCAGCGAGTCGTTACGGATTGCTTGGAAACAGCCGTTGATGTGACGATCTATGATTATAACCGCCGGCTGCTGTATGACCGTTTGACTGAGTTAGGATTTGACTGCATCAAACCGCAGGGAGCTTTTTATCTGATGATCCGTTCGCCACTGGACGATACGGCCGGCTTTGTGGCCGCGGCCAAGCGGCAGCATATAGTACTGGTCGATACCGAAAGCTTCGGAGCACCGGGCTATGTGCGCCTGGCCTATTGTGTGTCGAGTGAAGTGGTCAAGCGGTCATTGCCTGCCTTTGCCCGATTGGCGGCCGAGTTTTTCAAAGCGTAGTGATATCAGAACGGTGTTGTATGTTGTGCCTGCTTGCTTTGTATTTTTATAAAAAAACACTTGCCTGATAACTGCTTGTATGGTAAAATAAGCTTCGTTGTTAGGAAGTGGCGCAATAGCCAAGTGGTAAGGCACGGGTCTGCAACACCCTCACCCCCAGTTCAAATCTGGGTTGCGCCTGGTAGAGCTTGAGAATCAAATCGGTTTTCAAGCTCTTTTTGTATCAATCGGCCGGGTGTATACCGCCGCAAAATATCATTCGGGAGGACAAAAGATGACATATCAATCCATGACAAGAGAGCAGTTGGAACAGGAACAGGCTCGTTTGACCGCCGCTTTTGCCAAGGTCAAGGCTCAGAAGTTAACTCTTGACATGAGCCGTGGAAAGCCGGGTAAGGAACAGTTGGAGCTGGTGATGGATATGCTGGATACGATCGATTCTCATTCAAATCTGATCGGAGAAAACGGTATGGACTATCGTAACTACGGTGTGCCGGAAGGAGTCATCGAGAGTCGTCGTTTGTTTGCCGACTTAATGGAGGTACCGGTGGACAATGTGCTGGTGATGGGCAATTCCAGCTTGAATATTATGTTTGACGTCATTGCGCATGCCATGACCCACGGTGTGATGGGCGGTACACCCTGGACGAAGCAGGAACAGGTGCGCTTCCTCTGCCCGGTACCGGGGTATGACCGTCACTTCGGTATCTTACAGCATTTCGGCATCGAGATGATCAATGTGACCATGACCGAGAACGGACCGGATATGGATCAGGTGGAGGCGCTGGTGAATACGGATGCTTCGATCAAGGGAATCTGGTGTGTGCCGAAATACTCGAATCCGCAGGGCTACAGCTATTCGGATGAAACCGTTCGTCGTCTGGCGGCACTGAAACCGGCCACCGCCGACTTCCGTCTGTATTGGGACAATGCCTATGCGGTGCATCATCTGTATGCAGACGATCAGGATCAGCTGCTGGAGATTCTGGCAGCCTGTCGTGAGAATGGCAATGAGGATCTGGTGTATGAGTTTTGCTCAACCTCGAAGATCAGTTTTCCGGGAGCCGGCGTGGCTGCCCTGATCAGCTCAGAGGCTAACCTGGCAGATCTGAAGAAGGCCTTCTTCTATCAGACCATCGGTCATGACAAGCTCAACCAGCTGCGTCATGCCAGATACTTCCGTGATCCGGCCGGTGTGGCAGCCAAGATGAAGGAGCATGCCGAGGTGCTGCGCCCGAAGTTTGAGGCAGTCTGGAAGGTGTTGGAGCGTGAAATCGCACCGCTTGGCATCGGCAGCTGGACTACGCCGAAGGGCGGCTACTTTATTTCCTTTGAAACGCTGGAAGGCTGTGCTGCCGCCGTGGTGGCTAAGTGTAAGGAAGGCGGCATGGTATTGACCGGCGCCGGAGCACCCTTCCCGTATGGCAAGGACCCGAAGGATACCAACATTCGTATCGCCCCGACCTTCCCGGCGGTGGCAGAGATGGAGCAGGCAGCCGAGCTGTTTGCCCTTTGTGTGAAGCTGGTCAGCGTGGATAAGCTGCTGCGGGAGATGGCCTGAAAACAGAGCTTTAGACAGAAATGTAGAACAAAAAAAGACAGCTGTGTCAGTATGATGGTTTGCTTTGTCATCATACTGACACAGCTGTTTCTTTATTATTATCATATACAGAGCAAAGCGGCAATGGTGGAACTGGAAAAATACACAAATAAATGCATAAAAATCCGGGGTAATAAATGGCGCATTGCGAAAAAAATAGAATATAAAAATAAAATAAAACGGTATAATAAATAATATAATTGTAAAAGTGATCCATAAAATAGTCATATCGACGAATCGTTATGATTTCCGTTTCAGCCACAGACTGTGGTACATCGGATGCTTTTCCATCCAGGAGGCAGCGTAGCTACAGGAGGTATAGGCCTTTTTGCCGCTGCCGGAAATCTGATCAACGGCTGCCTGTACCAGCTTGCCGGCAACGCCCTGTCCGCGCAGGCTGTCATCGACAAAGGTGTGGTTGATATCGACCGTATGAGCATCCAGACTCGGAAAAGTAATTTCTGCAATCATGCGGCCTGTAACGTCATTCATAAAAATACGTCCCTTTTCATATTGAAACATGGTGTTCCTCCTTTTACTGTCGGGGGCTTTACGTAGAGGAGCCTTCTGATCAATAGGGCGCCTCCGTTTGTTCTATTGCAATACATCATTTTCATTATAGCACAACGGTCAAATTTGTCGACAGGATAGACTTCTTTTCCGATTGAAGTTGTGCTAGAATAGGAAGGAAACATTGATAGCTTGTATAGATATTGTGATTGAATAACGCAGTAAGGAAGTGTGTAAGAATGAAGATTGTTGTTTTAGCAGGTGGGATCAGTACGGAAAGAGCAGTGTCGATCGTCAGCGGTACCGGTATCGCCATGGCGCTTCAGGCTAAGGGGCACGATGTGATCCTGGCAGATGTATATGCCGGCTATTTTGGAAGCTTAGACGAAGAAGGGTGGAAGCAGGCCAATCTGTTGGAGATGTCAGCCTGGATTCAGGCAGTGGATATTCAGGAAGAACGGTCCGGTCAGCCGCAGGGCTTTTTCGGACACGGTATCCTGGAGCTGTGTCGGCAGGCTGATATCGTATTTTTAGGTCTGCATGGTGAAGACGGAGAAAACGGAAAGGTGCAGGCTGCCTTTGATCTGCTCGGTATCAAATATACCGGCAGCGGTCATCTGGGTTCAGCGGTGGCCATGGACAAGGAGTTGTCCAAGCAGCTGTTTCGGTCTGCCGGTATTCCGACTCCGGCCGGCATCGCTTTGCGCCGGGGAGAGGAGGTTCCGGCATTTCCGCTGCCGGCAGTTGTAAAACCGGCCTGCGGCGGTTCCAGCGTCGGCGTCAGCATTGCCCGGACGGAGGAGGAGCTGCGGGCGGCCGTAGCCGAGGCTTTTTCTTATGAAGAGAAGATTCTGATCGAGCAATATATCAGCGGTCGTGAGTTCTCGGTCGGAGTGGTCGAGGGAGTGGCCTATCCGGTGATCGAGATCGCTCCGGTAGAAGGCTTTTACGATTATCAGAATAAGTATAAGCCTGGAGCGGCGGTGGAAACCTGTCCGGCGCAGCTTTCGGATGAAAAGACCAGGCAAATGCAGGCACACGCCGAGGCGGTGATGGAGGTTCTGCATCTGGACGGTTATGCCCGAATGGACTTTTTGATGGATGAGGAGGAAAATCTTTATTGTCTGGAGGCGAATACTTTGCCGGGTATGACTCCGACCAGTTTGCTGCCGCAGGAGGCTGCCGTGCTGTGCATTGATTATGCCAGTCTGTGTGAGCGTCTGATCGAGGTATCGCAGAAGATTCAGCGTTAATCAGCTGTCAGGGAGGAAAACATCATGCAAATGACGATAGCGCAGATACGGGCTGCCATAGGCGGTACCTTTAGCGGTGAGATCGATCAGAATACGATTCTTGAAACCGTCAGTACGGACAGCAGGATTGCATTTACTGACGGCGTGTTTGTGGCCATACCGGGAGAACGGGTGGACGGTCACGAGTACATTGGACAGGCCTTTGCGGCCGGGGCGGTGCTTGCCATCGGTGAGCAGCCATTGACCATCGAGTTGCCGGGCGGGCATGCCTATTTGCAGGTGGCGCAGTCGGTGACCGCATTGCAGCAGCTGGCAGCAGCCTATCGGAAACTATTGGCGGCTCCGATCATCGGTATCTCCGGCAGCGTCGGTAAAACCAGTACCAAGGAGATGATCGCAGCCATCCTCGGTCATACGCATAAAATCGGTAAGACTATGGGAAACCTGAATAATGAAATCGGCGTTCCCTTAACTTTGCTGTCATTTGCGCCGGATATCGAATTTGGCATCGTGGAGATGGGTATCAGCGGCTTTGGTGAAATGGAACTGCTCAGCCGTATCGTCCGGCCGGATATCTGTGTATTGACAAATATCGGTGACTGCCATCTGGAAGCCCTGGGAGACAGAGAAGGCGTGAAGCGCGCCAAGACGGAGATGTTTACATATATGAACCGGCGGGGACGGGTTTACTTAAATGGAGATGATCCGCTGTTAGCTGTCATCTCGGAAGTGCATGGCCGACCGGTCATTCACTTTGGACTGACTGCTGGCAATGATTGTGTGGCTGTTGATATTTCCGGTCGGGGCTTGCTTGGATCATCGGCCCGGCTGTGCTATCGCGGGCATGAGATACAGGCTGAGATTCCGATCGCCGGAGTCCATATGGTACAGAATACCGCAGTGGCAACAGCCATTGGTATTGATCTTGGTTTGAATGATCGGGATATCGAGGACGGTATCGCCGCCGCGCGCACGATCAGCGGCCGCAGTCACCAGATCACGGTCGGCAAAACGACGGTGATTGATGATTGCTATAATGCCAACCCGATGTCTATGAAAGCTGCATTGGCTATGTTGGCAGACAGCAGGGGTAGCCGCCGCATTGCAGTTTTGGGCGATATGTTTGAACTTGGAGCGGACGAGATAGCGCTGCATGAAAGCGTTGGAACAGCAGCCTCGTCGCTGAATATTGACCGGATTTACTGCATCGGCAGTCTGGCGGCTCATATCGCGGCCGGCCTGCGCCGATTCGGCTTTGCCGGCGATGTCGTAACGGCCGAACGGTCCGAGGCGGTATTGGCGGATATCCTGCGGGAGAGGACGGCCGGCGCTATTATTCTGGTGAAGGCGTCCCATGGAATGAATTTTGCCGGGATCGTGAAGGCTCTGCAGACAGAGTAGGGTCTATATGATTTTTATCGGAGGAAAAGCTATATAGGGCATAGGTTGCCATAAATGCATTGTTATTGTAATGTAATAATATACACATGATGAAAACTTTGAGAAAAAGATGCAGCAATACGTTTTGTGGAATTTAGAGTTAAGTGGGGGATAAGAGTATGAGCAAGATATATCCTCAAAGGTATAAAAATGGAGACATTTTGAAAGACATATATTTTAGTTTCCTTTTTATAAATATTTAATTGCGTGAATGCAGAAAGGTCAACACTATGACAAAAAAATAAAAAAGATTATTTTTTTATTTGATTTGAATCAGTGTGCAGGTATTCTGACTCCGATACAAGTTGACATTACTCTGGAGGTGTGAATTTTATGAAAAGAACATTTTATACACGAATTATCCGGGGAAGCCTAATCATAGTAGTGATCTTACTCGTAGTAGGCTGTGCTTTGTGGTACCGGAGAGATACAAGGGCGGGGGATCCTGCAACGATACAAGAGGTGGCGGATGCTTACCATCCGGTTTTTGAGAGCGGAAGGGGATTCGGCAATGACCGTTTTGATGTATATTCCTTTTCGCTAAAAACATCCGCAGCGAGTCAGCTTGTATCATCAAAATGGAAGGTCTATGATCAAGAGTTTGAAATGTGTTACACAAGACAGTTTCAGACGCTGTTGGATGTACACGGATCCGATATACGATTGTCGAAGGTTCGGGCAAAGATAGAAGAAATCAGGCGGGCTGACGATTTACGATATCGTCGTATTGATCGAGGGTCGACAACGATGCTCTATATGTACAGTGCCGCTGTTGATTTGGGCTATTGCCTGATCCTGACGATCTAGTTAGGGGACAGAAATCGTTATAGATAAGGACAACCTGAAGGCTGGAACCAAGGATAGAGAAGTCAAAACCAAAAGGGAAGCCCCGTGTGAGCGGACTTCCCTTTTGTGATAGAAGCATTACTTACTTCTTAATATGGCACTTAATATGGCACTTGGGGTAGTGGTTGACATTGGAACCGTCACAGTCTATAATGGTCTGGTATAACTTTGTTTTTACATTTCCGTGCAGCCGGGGAGTTAGCGGTGCCCTGTACCTGCAATCCGCTATAGCAGGGGTGATATTTTGCCCCGGGTACCGTCTTGCAGAGCAGTCCGGCCAAGGCGGATGTTGAAGTCCGGGTCTTACGCAACAAAAATCTATGAATCGTGTCAGGTTAGGAATAAAGCAGCACTAAGTAGACGCTTTTGTGTGCCGTGAGGTAGCCTGGATGGAGTTCGCGTGACCGTCAACGTCTGTGAGCGGTATTCAAAGCAAGATGCACGGATTATTTTTAACCACCCATTCGGGTGGTTATTTTTTTCCGATCCGCAGGAGCGGAATATGATTCCGGAAAAAAGATCAACACAGTGCAAAAAAGAGGATGATATGATAGAAGAACAATTAAGCCGGGCCGGCTATACGGCGGTTAAAACGAATACTGCCGGCGTGACAGTGTGGTGCATGGATGAAGGGCGGCAGCCGCACTGCTTATTATGGATTGGCTCGGAGGCGGCGGCCGGGGTGTCATTGGCCGATATGCTGCAGCAGACCAGGGAGGAGCTGGGCGGGCCGGTGCTGTTATTATTTGAAGGAGAGGCTGTCTACAGACGAATTATTGAGGCGAATGCCGAGCAAGTCGGCCTGCAGCTGGTTCCGATGGGGATTTATACAGCACAGAGCTTTATGACCAACCAAGAAGCGCTGTTTCAGCGGATGGGTATCATACGGGCTTTGTACGGTCAGATGGGGAACGAACGAATCGGAGGCTGGCGCGGTCTGTTTGGGCGCGTCGGTTTTCTGACGCTGGTGCTGCTGGGGGTCAATGTGGTGCTGTTTTTCTTGACAAATGGTCATGGACAGCTGAACGATCTGCGTTATCTGGTCGAGCACGGGGGGCTGCTCTCCCCCTTTCTGCCCTACGGTACGGGGTGGAAGAGTTTGTTCACAGCCATGTTTTTGCATGCCGACATTGTTCATTTAGGTACCAATATGGTGGCCTTATATCTGATCGGCAATGCCCTGGAGCTGCGCATCGGCAGTCTGCGCTTTCTGTCGGTTTACATGCTGGGCGGACTGGGAGCAAATCTGGTTTCGGCCGTCTACCACGCCCTGCAGCCGATACCGGTGGTCAGCCTGGGAGCCAGCGGTGCGGTTTTTGCCTTGCTTGGGGCCTATTTGCTTATGAGCATGATGGAGCATAGCGATGACCGTGACGGCCGGCTGTCAAGACTGTTGCGTTTGGGCTTGGCTGCGGTGTTGGCCTTATCCGGTGGATTTACCAGACCGAATACCGATAATGCGGCTCATATCGGCGGGTTTTTCTGCGGAATGCTGGTGATGTGGTTGCTGGTGCTGCTGCACCGACTAAGAAAAAAGAAGGAGGTTTAAGATAATGGATTGTATTTTTTGCAAACTGGCGGGAGGTGTTTTCCCGACTGCCAAAGTCTATGAGGACGATGAATTGGTGGCCTTTCTGGATGTGTCACCGGCATCCAAGGGGCATACGCTGATCGTGCCGAAGGCTCATTATGCCGATCTGACGGAATTGCCGGATGAGCTGGCAGCTCGCATCCTGCCGCTGGCGAAGCGCATCGGTCAGCGTATGCTGGAAGTGCTGCCGATCGATGGTTTTCATTTGGTTCAGAACAATGGTGAAGCGGCCGGTCAGACAGTCTTTCACTTTCATCTTCATGTAATCCCGCGCGTGAAAGGCGACGGCCCGATGGTCAGTTGGACACCGGGCTATCTGCTAGAAGAAGATAAGGAACAGCTGGTGGCTGCCTTACGATTGGAGGAATAACAGATGCCGTTTTTAATCGTTTTTTTGATAGTGATTGCAGTTGTGGCTATCGGTATCGGAGTGGCAGTTAGGAGAATCAAAGCCAGATTACGCAGCTTTTCTCAGCTGGCTTTTGGAACAGATTCTATAATGGACGGTTTGGAGAAGCAGAAGGTGTTGGAACAGACGACGCCGAAATCGGTCTCCGGCATGACATCATTGGCCTTGCCGCGTATTAATGAGGATTTTCCGGAATTTGACTGGCCGGAGTGGCGTCAATTATGCGAACAGGAGTTGACGAATTTTCTGGAAGCGCTGGAGTCACACAATACTGACCGTTTGTGTCACAGCATGCCTTTAGTGATCGATCAGGCCGTCATGCAGATCGAAAATCAGCAGCAGCAGTCGGTCAATGAGCATTATGACGATATACGCATCCACAATACAGAGATCCGTAACTATCAGAGACATCAGGGCAGCTGTGTGATTAAGGTGGAGTCGGCCGTTGAATACCGCTTCTCTTTAAGCGGAGCCGTGCAGCAACCGCCACAGCTGACACAGACCCGCTATCAGATGGAGCTTTGTTATATCCAGGATATTGACCGGATGAAGGAATCCAGAGATGAATTGGGGCTTAGCATGCATTGCCCGAACTGTGGTGCGCCGGTGAGCGATCTTGGCGCAGTGACCTGTCCGTACTGCGGTAGTGCCATTCTGCCGATTAATGTCCGTTCCTGGAGTCTGCTTTCTATTCGCAAGGTGGGTAGATAGATGAATCAACCAATTTGCATTAGGTCGGTTCGGCCGACCGATATTCCGGCTTTGCTGGCCATTTATGCCCCCTATGTGACGGATACTGCCATTTCTTTTGATTATGAGGTGCCGACATTGGAGGAATTTGCCCAGAAGTTTGAACAGCTGGCTCGTCGTTATCCCTGCCTGGCGGCTGTCAAAGGGGAAGCTATTCTTGGCTATGCTTATGCAGCACCCTTTAAGGAACGGGCGGCCTATGATCGGTCGGTGGAACTGACCATTTATCTGGCTGCCGCGGCCAAGGGGGGTGGGGTCGGCCGCCAGCTGTATCAGGAGCTGGAGAGAAAACTGGCCGATGCGGGTGTTTTGAATCTGAACGCCTGTATCGCCTTACCGAGAGATGAGCATGATCCCTATGTCGGTATGGACAGCATCCTCTTTCACCGTGCCATGGGCTTTCGTCAAGTGGCGCATTTTCATGGCAGCGGTTATAAGTTTGGCCGCTGGTATGACATGATCTGGATGGAAAAACTGATCGGTGAACACCAAGATGATTTCCGGCCAAGCGATTTTGCCGGATTATTGCAGGAAGAGCAGGACAACGGTTATCGGCAGTTTCAGCAGAAGCTGATGCCGACCGTTGATCCGCAGACGGTCATCGGCGTGCGCACTCCGGTGATAAAGAAACTGGCTGCGCAGCTTTGGCGGGATCGGCAGGAAGACTGTGAGCGCTTTCTATGCAGTCTGCCGCATGCCTATTTTGAAGAAAATCAATTACATGCCCAACTGCTGATGAAGCAAACAGACTTTGACTGCTGTCTTGCGCTGACCGAGAGTTTTCTGCCGTATATCAATAACTGGGCCACTTGTGACACACTGATGCCGGCGGTATTTAAAAAGAACCCACAGCAGCTGCTGCCGTACATCAGACGCTGGCTGACCTCCGGACACACCTATGTCTGTCGGTTTGGTATCGGCTGTCTGCTATCCTTATTTCTGGATGAGCACTTTCGGCCGGAGTATCTGGCTTGGGTGGCAGACCTGCGGTCTTCCGAGTATTATGTCAATATGATGATCGCTTGGTATTTTGCCGAGGCTTTGGTCAAGCGGTATGAAACTGCCATTGACTATCTGCGGGAAAACAGACTGGAACAGTGGACCCATAACAAGGCTATTCAGAAGGCGGTCGAAAGCTTCCGCATATCGGACAACAGGAAAGAGGAGCTGCGCGGACTGCGCCGCAAGACGGCATAAAAAACAGGCATACACTTGACAGATGGAAGTGCATGCCTGTTTTAAGGCTAGGAGAATTTCTTTAATTGTTTGATGATACCGTCGATACCATTACCGGTCGGGCTGGCTTCCATGGCGGCCACAAATTGATCTTTCTCGGCCTGTAGCTGTTGTATGGCAGCCGGAAAGTCAGCGTCTGTCATTTCGTCCTCATCCAATACCAGGGAGTAGCCCTGCTTCCGGAAGGAGGCGGCATTTAGCAGTTGGTCGCCGCGGCTGGCTTTTTTTGACAGCGGAATCAACAGATGCGGCTTATGTAGGGCCAACAGTTCACAGATGGTATTGGAGCCGGCCCGTGAAATGACGAAGTCGGCAGCAGCCATTACATCAGGCATCTGCGTATCCAGATATTCAAATTGGTGGTAGCCGTTTGCTTCGGTTAAGGCCGGATCCAGATGCCCCTTGCCGCAGAGATGTACGACTTCAAATTGCTCCAGGAGCAGAGGTAAATGATGGCGGATCAGGGCATTGACACTGGAAGAACCGAGGCTGCCGCCGGTGACCAGCAATAGCGGATGCTCACTGACCGGGTTGATAAAGGAGCGACCGGCCGTCGCATCACCATTTAGCATACCGGGGCGAATCGGTGAACCGGTGTGAACGGCCTTGTCGGCCGGCAGATATTGCAGAGTTTCGACAAAGGTGGTGCAGATGGCCTGCGCCTTTTTCATGGCCAGCTTATTGGCCAAACCGGGCGTATAGTCCGATTCGTGGATGACTACCGGGATCTTTAAGGAAGCAGCGGCATAGATGACCGGGACACAGACGAAGCCGCCTTTTGAGAAGATGATATCCGGTTTTACTTTTTTCAGGATCCGGCGGGCCTGAGAAAAGCCGGCCAGGATCTTAAACGGATCGGTAAAATTTTTCCAGGCGAAGTAGCGCCGCAGCTTTCCGCTATGGATGCCGTAGTAGGGCAGCCCGGCAGTCTCGGCCAGCTCCTTTTCGATACCGTTTATGGAACCGATATAGCGAATATCGGAAAAGCCGGCCTCCCTTAAGGCCGGTAGCAAAGCGATGTTGGGAATGGCGTGCCCGGCAGTGCCGCCGCCGGTGAGTACGATACGTTTAGACATAACAGCTCTCCTTCTTTATGACTGATCTTTTCTGCGATCATGATTGATCGGTCTTAAATTAACAGTATCGAAAATCGCCTTACTTGTCAATGAGATTGAATCTTGCGCCGGACTTTGTTAAAATGAAAATTAAAGTATTATGATAGGAAAGGGAATTTTATGGCAAAAAAGAAAACAGAACACTCTTTGGATGTACAGTATATAGATGTGGAACAGGGTCAGGTCACTGGCGCCGGTAAAAAGAAAAAGAAGAAAAAGGGCTTTGGCTACTGGCTGTCGACCGTTGTTCTGATTGCGGCCATCGGCGGCTTCGTTTATTCGGGAGCAAACCTGGCTCTCATCTATCTGCGTTATCAGGCCAGCCAAAAGGAGTATAAGTCGCTGGAGAAATACGTCAGCGGTGAAAATACCGAGAATAAGACCATTAACTCGACAAACCGGGCTCAGGTTCAGGCGGAGCGCGACGAGGAGAGTAAAAAGACGGTGGTCAACTATGATTCGTTAAAGGAAATCAATGGTGATTATCAGTTCTGGCTAAAATATCCGGGGTTGGATCTCAGCTATCCGGTGGTGCACACTGCGGACAACGAGTACTATCTGAATTATACCTTTGAAAAACAGTCGAATGTGGCCGGCGCTGTTTTTCTTGAGGCGGCCAACAAGCCGGATTTGTCGGACCTGCACAGCATCATTTACGGGCATAAGATGAATATCCGTTACATGTTTACCGCCCTGCTGGATCTGAGAAAACCGGAAACGGCGCTGAATAATCCATTTTTTTATATCTATACCAAGGATAAGGTAAAGAAATATCATGTTTTTTCCAGCTTTGTGGCAGATGCCGCGGTCGGTGTCGGTACGGATTATGATATTTCTATGAATGCCGAACAGGATACGGCCGCCTTACAGGCATATGCGGCTCGCTGCGCAGCTAAGTCGGAGGTTGATTACGGTACGGATTTATCAGATCTGAAGCAGATGGTGAGCCTGTCGACTTGTATCGAATACGGCGACTGGGATCATCGCTTCATCGTTATGGCTAAGCTTGTGGAGGAAACGCCGCTGAGCGGAAAGGAGACGCAGTGATGGAGTCAATCGGTCTGGTTCCGGGAGCGGTCATCAGGATGAAAAAGGTACATCCCTGCGGGAGTTCGACGTGGATGGTATTAAAGATCGGTGCAGATGTGAAGCTTAAATGTGAGGGCTGCGGCCATATCATTATGCTCAGCCGGCAAAAGTTACATAAATCGATTCGCGAGGTGGAAAATTACTTGCCATAAAGTGTGAATTATGGTATAGTATCTAATTGTGATATTCCTTGCTCTTTTCATAGGGAGAAGGGCCAGAGACCAAAAGGAGGTAGAAAGTATGAACAAATATGAATTAGCAGTCGTAGTTAGTGCGAAGATCGAAGACGAAGCCAGAGAAGCTACTGTTGAGAAAGTGAAAGAGTATGTGACTCGCTTCGGTGGAACCATTACGAATGTAGACGAATGGGGTAAGAAGAGACTCGCTTACGAGATTCAGAAGATGAAGGAAGCGTTTTACTATTTCATTCAGTTCGAGACAGAGAATACTGCATGTCCGGGCGAAGTAGAGCAGCGCATTCGTATCATGGAGAATGTTATCAGATTTTTGTGCATTAAACAGGACGCATAAGACGGAGTATTCCGTAGAAAGAGGCGGTTTATGAACAAAGTCATTTTAATGGGACGTTTAACCAGAGAGCCGGATGTACGTTACGGTGCGGGTGAAGGCGCTTCGGCCATTGCCAGATATACATTGGCGGTCGATCGTCGTTTCAAGCGGGAAGGCAGTGATCAGACAGCGGATTTTATCAGCTGTGTGGTGTTTGGAAAGGGTGCGGAATTTGCTGAAAAATATTTGCATCAGGGTACCAAGATTGCCATTACCGGCCGTATTCAGACCGGCAGCTATACCAACAAGGAAGGCGTAAAAGTATATACAACCGACGTTGTGGTAGAAGAGCAGGAGTTCGCCGAGAGCAAGAATGCTCAGGGCGGCGGCAGCCACTTCCAGGAAGCGGCTCCGATGGCAGAGCCGAAGAATATCGGCGCCGGCTTTATGAATGTGCCGGATTCCATCGAGGAAGAATTACCATTCCAATAGGAGTGAAACAGACTATCTGAACAGGAGGATAAAATCATGGCATTTGCTAAGAGTGAAGATGCAGGAAGAAGAAAGCCTTTACGCAGAAGAAAAAAGGTTTGTGTATTCTGCGGTAAAGATAAAGAATTAAACGAATTAGATTACAAAGACGTAAACAAGTTAAAGAGATACGTTTCTGAAAGAGGAAAGATTCTTCCGAGAAGAATCACCGGAAACTGCGCAAAGCATCAGAGAGCGCTGACTGTAGCGATTAAGAGAGCCAGACATTTGGCATTGATGCCGTACGTTGTTGAGTAATCAACCGTAAGCAGAGTAAAGACTGTTCACCGAGAGGGGAACAGTCTTTTTTGATGCTGTTTTTTAGAAAAAAGAACATCAAAACATTGACATATTATAATATAGTAATATACAATACAGGAAGACTAATAAAGGAGGTCCGTATGAATTATCAGGAAATGATAACCGAAAAAGCGATGCTGTTAAAGGCATTGGCCCATCCGATTCGCCTCTGCCTGGTGAAGAAGCTGTGTGAGCAGGGAAATTGTAATGTTACCTATTTTACCAATTGCATGGAGGCAAGCCAGTCGAGCATCAGCCAACATCTGGGGAAGCTGCGGGATCTGGGGATTCTGGGTTTTGAGAAGGATGGTCAGAATGTTCATTATTTTATTAAGAACGAGTCAGTCAGAGGGATTGTCCGCAGTTTGTTTGGGGAGGACTAAAAGATGAGCAGAAAAATTGTCATTGTCGGCGGTGTGGCCGGCGGAGCGACCGCTATCGCCAGATTGAGACGACTGGATGAAACGGCAGAGATTTTATTGTTGGAAAAGGGAGAGTTCGTATCCTTTGCCAATTGTGGTTTACCCTATTACTTGGGGCAGGTGATCAAGAGCCGTGATGCTCTGTTTGTATCGGATATTTCTTCGATCGAAAGCAAATATGCGGTGAAGATCCGGAATTTTTCCGAGGTGACAGCCATTGACTCGGAAAACAAAGTGTTGCGGGTGAAGAATGTGCAGACAGGAGAGGAATATTCGGAAAGCTATGATTCCCTGCTGTTATCGACCGGTTCCACCCCGTTTGTTCCGCCGATGGAAGGAACGGATGCCGAATCCGTCTTTACCTTATGGAATATTTCGGATACCGACCGTATCGAAGCTTATATCAGAAATAAGCGGCCGAAAAGAGCTGTTGTAGCCGGAGGTGGATTTATCGGTCTTGAAATGGCTGAAAATCTGACCGAACGCGGCCTGCAGGTGACCTTAGTGGAGTTTGCGGCACAGATTATGCCGCCGCTTGATCCAGACATGTCAAAGCAGGTTGAGGATCATTTGCAGGAGAAGGGCGTTACATTGCTGCTATCAACCGGGATTTCCGGAATTAAAGATGACGGCCGGACAGTGGTCTTATCAAGCGGCGAGAACCTGCCCGCCGATATGACACTGCTGTCAATCGGTGTACGGCCGAATACCGGTTTTTTGACCGGCAGCGGCATTGAATTAAATGCCCGCGGTGGTGTGCTTGTTGACGAGCGGCTGCAGACCGGCGTACCGGATATTTATGCCGTCGGTGATATGATTGAGGTGACTCATAAGGTATCCGGCCGTAGGACCATGATACCGCTGGCCGGACCGGCCAATAAGCAGGGGCGGGCAGTTGCCGCAAACATCCTGGGGGCGGCGGCCGAAACATATAAAGGAAGTATCGGTACCAGTGTGGCGAAGGTTTTTGACCTGGCTGTGGCTGTTACCGGTGAAAATGAAAAGCAGCTGGTCGCTCGTGGTTTGAAGCTGTGGCGGGATTATGGGCTGGCTCTGATTCATCCGATGTCACATGCCGGTTATTATCCGGGCGCATTGCCTATGACCATTAAGCTTTTATTCGAAATGAACGGCGGTCGTATTCTCGGCGCTCAAATCATCGGTTTTGACGGTGTTGATAAGCGCATTGATACCATTGCTGCTTCGATTCACTTTAAGGGAACTGTTTATGATCTGACTGAACTGGAGCTGGCCTATGCTCCGCCGTTTTCTTCGGCTAAAGATCCTGTCAATATGGCCGGTTATGTGGCGGTCAATATTTTGGCAGGTTTGACTGAGCCGATCACATATGATGAATGGCTGCAGGTGAAAGATGAGGTTGTGACGATCGATGTCCGTGAGGAGATTGAAGTGGAGAACGGTGGAATCGAGGGAGCGGTCAATATTCCGTTGTCACAGCTGCGTAAGCGCTGCCAGGAGCTTGATCCGCAGAAGTCCTATGTGGTGTCCTGTGCGGTCGGTCTGCGCGGCTATATCGCCGAGCGTATCTTAAAGCAGCATAGCTTACGGGTGCGCAACCTGGCCGGCGGCTATCGAACCTTTAGCAGCAGAACAGCTGCTCCACAGAGTCATATGAATCTGCTCATTTAATAGTCGGGTTCTGATCGAAAAATTTAAAAAAGCTAGTCAAAATCCTTTCCATCCACTATACTAAGGAGTAGCTGAAAGGAACGAGGTATAGCTATGGAAAGGATTATTTTTTTAGATATAGACGGAACCATACGGGATTTTGACGGCAGCATTCGTCCGCGTACCATCCAGGCGGTGAAAGCTGCCAGAGCAGCCGGGCATAAGGTTTTTCTGGCCACCGGCCGTCCCGGTCATCAGATTGAGAAGGATTTGATCGAGATCGGATTTGACGGTGTGGTCGGCAGCGCCGGCGCTTTTGCCGAATACCGCGGAGAATGCCTGTATCATGAGGTGATGAACACTGAACGCCTGCGGGAGCTGATGCAAGTGCTGCTGCGGCAGGATTGCTTCCTGTTCTTACAGGGCGTGGAGAAGAACTTTGTGTTATCGAGTCAGGCTCCGCTGATCCGCAAATGGTGGCAGCTGCCGGAGGGTGGAAGCGATCTGGAGCGGGAATATTTTGATTGCATCGATGACCTGGAGGCGGTCGGAGAGATCGATAAGCTGATCTATTTTAGTGATGATTTGCCGCATCTTACATTGCGCAAAGAGTGGGGAGAGGATTTTAACGTGCTGGGGCTGAGTTTTCCGGGACCGCTGGCTTACGGTGCGGAAATCGCGCCGGCCGGTATCGATAAGGTGGTTGGCGTTCGGCATGTGACCGAAGCTTTGGGGTATGCCCGGGAAGCGGTGGTGGCCATCGGTGACAATGAAAATGATATTGAGATGCTGCGTTTTGCAGGGGTCGGTATTGCGATGGGCAATGGCACGGAGGAGGCGAAGGCAGCCGCCGATCTGATCACCGAACCGCTGCGTGACGACGGTCTCTTTAAGGCCTTTGTCAGACTGGGTTTATTTTAGAATCGGCAAAAATAAAAAGTCCGGGTGGCTGCTCCTAGATGTATAACAGGAACAGCTAGCCGGACTTTTAGATTGTCGAGCGGTATTGACCATTGTGTGCCGCAATCAGTCGGCGGCAGTGAATCAAGCTTTGGTTAATAAGAGCAGAACCTCGCTGCTGCGCTTGATAAAGGCGGTCATTTCATCGGCCGATAAGGTGGTATGACCAATCAGAGCCAGGTCGTACAGCTGATGACAGATCAGTTCGACATGAGCCGGCTCGGCGCTGTTTAACAGGAACTGAACCAGGGCGTGATCGACATTTAACACCAATGTTTTGGGTCCGCCGAACATGGACGGATCCATGCCGTACATATTGTAGGCCTTCATCATATCCTGCATACGGCGGCCGTCTTCGGATACGACCATCATTGAGGCGCCGGCCTCAGCGCCCAGATGGGCGGCTTCGACAGTCGGGGCAGTATCCGGTAACTGAGCTTTAAACAGTTCACCGAGGGTGGCAGCTGCTGCGGCAGTATCGTCATCGTTCCTGCCGACCGCTTCGGACAGATCGGCATCGATCCGTTTAAAGGCGACCGTTTCTTTGACGCGTTCCAGATGACTGATAAAAGCGGAATCAATATTGGCGTCCAGGATTACGGCATTCAGCTTCTTTTCTTTAAAGAGGTTGATATACTGGCTTTGCAGGCCGGTATCGGTCACATAATAGATGGTCTGTTTATCGGCGGCCTTATCGGTCTCGGCAGTCGTAGTGTCGGAAGCAGTGCTTTCGGCTGTCTTGTCAGCTGCCTGCTCAGCGGTCGAATCTGCTTTTTCAGCGTCTTCTTTTTCCTTGATCAGATCTCCAATGGTCAGATATTTGTCGTTTAGATCTTTGAAGAGTACGAAATCAGCCATTCGTTCACCGAATTTTTCATCCTTGATACAGCCAAACTTGATGAAGGGATTGATATCATCCCAGTATTTTTCATATTCTTCGCGTTCCACTTTACACAGGCCGGAGAGCTTATCGGCTACCTTCTTTGTGATATAGTCGGCGATTTTTTTGACAGTGCCGTCGTTTTGCAGGGCGCTGCGGGAAACATTGAGCGGCAGATCAGGGCAGTCGATAACCCCCTTTAGGAGCATCAAAAACTCCGGGATCACTTCTTTAATATTATCGGCAATAAAAACCTGGTTATTATATAACTTGATCACACCCTCGGCATTTTCGTATTCCAAGTTAATCTTCGGGAAGTAGAGAATGCCCTTCAGGCGGAAGGGGTAGTCCATATTTAGGTGGATCCAGAATAAGGGCTCCTTATAATCGTGGAAGACATTGCGATAGAACTTGACATAGTCTTCCTTGGTGACCTCATTTGGGTGTTTGGCCCATAGCGGCGCCGGATTTGACAGGGAAACCGGGCGACGGACGATTTTTACCATTTCACGGGCAGGCGAAACTTCAACCGATTTTTTGGTGCCGTCTTCCTGCTCCTGCTCCTCAAATTTTGCATCCTCATGGATGTGCTCGATCACCTGATCATCGGAGAGCAGCTCGTTCTCAGGAATGGTATCGTATTCTTCCACCGCACCTTCCTTATTCAGATAGATGTGAACCGGCATAAAGGAACAGTACTTTTGTAAAGTTTCGCGCACCTGGTATTCATTGGCGAAGGCCAGTGAATCCTCGTTTAAGAAAAGGGTGATAGTGGTGCCGACACTGTCCTTGGTACCTTCGCTTAAGGTATATTCGGTACCGCCGTCACATTCCCAATGCACGGCGGCAGCGCCGGCCCGATAGGACAGGGTATCGATGTGCACTTCGGTAGCAACCATAAATGCCGAGTAGAAGCCGAGGCCGAAATGACCGATGATTTGATCGGCATTTGTCTTATCCTTGTACTTGGCCAAGAAGTCCTCTGCTCCGGAGAAGGCGATCTGAGTGATATATTCTTCGACCTCATCAGCCGTCATACCGAGGCCGGTATCGGTGAATGAGATGGTTTTGCGTTCCGGGGAAACGGTTACCTGAATGGAATGCTTATGACCCTCCGGATAGCTGTATTCACCCATGATCTCCAGCTTGTTCAGCTTGGTGATAGCGTCCGAGCCGTTCGAAATCAACTCACGGATGAAGATATCGTGATCCGAATAGAGCCACTTTTTAATAATCGGGAAAATATTATCACTATGGATGGATAGTGAACCTTTTTTTGTCGCCATGATATTATCTCCTTTGTGTTTATTGTTATAGCCATAGTATAATACTGAGCCATATGGCTGTCAAGAAAAAAATTAGCACTCTGTTTGATGGAGTGCTAATTATGAAAGTGACTATGTTTTTGAAAAACCACAGTCCGGATGGGATTTAAGCTTTATAAGGAAAATGAGAATGGAAGTCCGATCTCGACCAACCAGTCACAGATAAAGCTATCCCAGGCCTTCAATGGCTCCTGATTCATTGAAAATTGCTGCCAGCTGGCGGCAGAGGTGCAGGTCAGCTGCCCATCCCGATATTGAAAGTGCAGTCGCAGATCCAGACCGTCACAGACATCGGATGCTTCGGAAAATTGCTGTTGCAGCGCATGAGAGGGACAAAGTGTCAGCGTGATTTCGAGCGGCAGACGGTGTCCCTTGATTTGAGCGGTATACAGTGGACGTATCTCCGACCAACGGATCAGAGCAGCCTTCGGCCTTTCTTCGGGCGGATAGAAATCAGCCTGTAAATGACCGTCAAATTCCTGACGAAAGGCGGTGATGATCCTGCCCTGTTCAAAATAAAAATCATCAAACAGAGTGGATAGCAACAGAACCTGCATGGTTTGTTTGGTTTGTGATAAAGTCAGCTGCAACAAGATGGTTCCTCCATTTTATAGTGGGGTGCAAGGCGGATGGTCAGGTTTGGTAAAATGAGTTCATTATGTAGTAGTTTGGCTTGTCATATCGTTTTAAATCGGGTATTCTATGATTATTCATCATTATACGGGAAGGAGGGAGATTTGTGAAGCGAAAAAAGCTTAGAACCAGGCAGAGTGAGGAGCAGACAGCACAGTTTTTTCGATTGGGACTGTTTTTGCTGCCGTTGTTGTTGATCGGTGGCCCCTTGTATATCTTCGGCCTTCCCTATCTTCGCGGTATTATTCCGGCGGATTGTGTTTTTTTGCAGATGACAGGCTATTACTGCCCCGGCTGCGGCGGGACGCGTTCCCTGTACTTGTTATTACACGGTCGGCCGCTGTTGGCCATCTGGTATCATCCGTTTTTGATGTATGTGATTATTCTATGGGCGGTCTTTATGTTGACCAATGCAATTGAGCGGCTGTCAAAAGGGCAGTGGCAGATCGGTTTACAATACCGGCATCGGTATATTGTAATCGGTCTGATTATGTTGTTTGTGAATTTTATCATTCGGGATGTGCTGCTGTATTTCGGTATCGATACTCTGTTGTATCATCCGTTCGGCTGAAACTGAACAGAGCAACGCATATAAAAAAAAGGCTTCTGCTGTTACGAGCGGAAGCCTTTTTGAGTCAGGTTAATCAAACCGAGATCAATCCAGATTCTCCAGGAAACGACGGATGTCATACGGAGAATAGTTGTTGTAATAATAGCTGTTTGATCTGTTGAAAAACATCAGGAGAATTATAATCACAGAGATTATGATACCGACACAGGAGGTGATCAAACCGGTCATGGCTAAAGAATCAAACGGTTTGCCGTGCTTGGATACAAAGGCCAGGATCAGGCCGACGATACCAAGAATCAGACCGAGAGGTCCGCAGCAACATAGGACAATGGAGAGGATACCCAGCACCATAGAGGCAATAGAGGTTCCGCTGTGTGTCGATTTTTGTTCATAGACAGCATTCGCCTGATAGTTATTGTTATTATAAGAATACTCAGCATATTGCTCACTTGTTCCGGATTGATTTGGAGTGGTATATGCACCATAGTTTGGCTGGCTTTGCTGAGTCTGAGCGCCTGGCTGCACCGGAGTACCATACTCCTGGCCATAGGCTTGTTGAGTCTGCTGAACCTGTGGTTCAGGTGCTTGGTTCGGCATGCCGTAGCCGTAGTCCGGCTGTGCCGGTTCGGCGGGCTGTACCGGTTCCTGATATTCTGTGTAACCGGTAGTTTCTAGCGGCTGACCGTCTGTACCCGGTACCGGCGGTGCGGAATTCGGCTGTTGCAGGGGTTGTCCGTTTTCATTAAAATAATCCATAATGATTCTCTCTTTCTATACATCAACATAGTATATCGTTAAATTAGTACAATTATACCACATGGAAATCGTTTGTAAAGCGGTAGTTTAAAAAGTTTCTTCCGTAGAGTTTCAACCGTAGAGTTTCAAATTTAATTTATTTATTATTTAATTTATTTAAATAGGCGGTTTCGTAACTGTTTCATAAATGATCTTTAGTTAGTCCGGCTATAATGCTGTGTAGTGGGCTTGAAATTTAAATGACGAGTCGCATTATGAGCCAGAAAAAACGGAACAAGACACATAATCAATACCAGGACAATCGCAATACACGAGGTAATTAGACCGGTTATAGCAAAAGGATCGAGCTGTCTGCCGCATTTCGAGGCAAGCGCCAGCACCAGACTGATGATACCGAGAATCAAACTAAGCGGCCATAAACAGCAAAAAACAACTGCCAGGATGCCCAGTACCATAGAGGCTATGGAAAGACCACTGTACTTCGATGTCTGCAGGGGGCGTCCATTCTGATCAAAATATTCCATTTTTGTACTTCCTTTCTACAATCCATTAGCATGGTTAAGCAGAATTATATCATAAGGAGGGCATGAGTAAAACAGTAGTTTCAAAGTTTTCCCGATCTTTTTGCGATCTTTTTGAACGGCAAGCTTGCGCCACGGGTAGGGCTACTATATAATGGGAACGAATATAAGCAAGGAGTATTAAAACAGTGAGGGAACAACAAGAAAAAGTGATGATTAGACAGATTGCAGCGGAGCTTGGCGTCCGAACCGAGCAGGTGACGGCAGCCGTACAGCTGATGGATGAAGGTAATACAATTCCGTTTATTGCCCGGTATAGAAAAGAAGCGACCGGTTCTTTGACTGATGAGCAGTTACGATTGCTCGGAGAAAAACTGGAATATGGAAGAAATCTGACGGCCAGAAAGGAAACGGTATTAAAGACGATCCGCGAGCAAGATAAATTAACGGCAGAGCTGGAACGGGCGATCCTGTCAGCTGATACATTGGTGAAGCTGGAAGATCTGTATCTTCCGTATAAACCGAAGCGGCGGACTCGCGGTATGATGGCTCGTGAAAAAGGCTTGGCGCCGTTGGCTGAAGAGATTTTGGCTTCGGTGGCGGAGGAGGCTGCAGTGGAACAGACTGTAGAAAAGCTGATTTGCGAGAGGGGACTTGATTTGTCAGTGCAGGAGGCTTTGCAGGGAGCGGCTGATATCATTGCCGAGCAATTTTCCGAAACAGCTGATATCAGGACGGCTGCCAGAGATTATTTCCGGCAATACGGACTGTTGGAGGCAGAGGCCAAAAACGAAGCTGAGAAATCGGTTTATGAAACCTACTATCACTTTTCTTCTCCGATCTCAAAGCTGGCCGGTTATCAGGTGCTGGCAGTTAACCGGGGAGAGAAGGAAAAGCTATTAACAGTCAGACTGGTAGTTGATGAGGAGCGGCTATTGTCCGGTTTGGTACGACAATTTACCGGCATGAAGGTAAAGACTTCAAGCCCGGCGGCCGAGCTGGTTCGGACAGCGGTCGCTGACGGGTATAAACGCCTGTTGGCACCGGCGGTGGAGAGGGACATCAGGAGTGAGTTGACTGAGATGGCCTCGGATGGCGCAATTCGGGTATTGGGGAAGAATCTACATCAGCTGCTGATGCAGGCGCCGATCGCTGATCGGGTGGTGCTGGGCTGGGATCCGGCTTTCCGAACCGGCTGTAAGCTGGCTGTGGTGGATGAAACCGGAAAAGTATTGGCGACCACGGTGATCTTTCCGACTGCCCCGACCAGCCCGGCCAAGATCCGGGCAGCCAAGGATGAGGTGATTTCATTGATACGCCGTTTCGGCATCAGTCTGATCGCTTTGGGGAATGGTACGGCCAGCCGGGAATCCGAGCAGATTATTGTGGAAATGCTGCAGGAGATTCCGGAGCAGGTGGCTTATGTAATTGTGAATGAAGCCGGAGCTTCGGTTTATTCGGCCAGTAAGCTGGCTGCCGAGGAGTTTCCAAACTTTGATGTTGGGCAGCGTTCGGCCGCCTCGATTGCCAGACGATTACAGGATCCGCTGGCAGAGCTGGTTAAGATTGATCCGAAATCCATCGGTGTCGGTCAATATCAGCATGATATGAATCAGAAGAAATTGGAAGAGTCTCTCCATGCGGTGGTGGAAGAATGCGTCAACGCAGTCGGTGTTGACCTAAACACGGCGTCGGCCTCGCTGCTCGAGCATGTGGCGGGAATCACAAAGACTCTTGGCCGCAATATCGTTGCTTATCGAGAAGCCAATGGCAGCTTTAGCAGTCGTAAGGAATTATTAAAAGTTGAAAAGCTGGGACCAAAGGCTTTTGAGCAATGCGCCGGCTTCCTGCGCATCCGTCACGGAGTCGATGCCCTGGATAATACAGGCATTCATCCGGAATCGTATCCGGCGGCAGCGGCGCTGATGAAACTGCTGGGACTGACAGATCCGACGCAGGCCCGGAACATCCGGCAGCAGGTCAAGAAACAGGATGGCCGCAAGCTGGCTGCCAGGCTCGGTATAGGTGAACAGACCTTACAGGATATGATTGGAGAGCTGGAAAAGCCGGGACGTGATCCGCGGTCCGATATGCCGCAACCGATTCTGAAGACGGACGTGCTGGAGATCAAAGATCTGAAGGTGGGCATGGTGTTGCAGGGGACGGTGAGAAATGTCATTGACTTTGGAGCCTTTGTCGACATTGGGGTTCATCAGGACGGACTGGTGCATATTTCCCGACTCAGCGACCGTTTTGTCAAGCATCCGCAGGATGTCGTCAAGGTTGGTGATATCGTGCGGGTCAAGGTAATGGAGGTTGATCTGCCGAAGAAGCGCATCGGTCTGTCTATGAGGGATTGTCAGGACTAGCCGACGATAGAGGAGAAGGTATGGAATTACATCAAGCAAGAAGAATGGTGCCCGGCTTGGAAGGGCTGCGTGGTTTGGCTGTGCTGGCGGTCATCGGCTACCATTTTTTTCCTGATATAGTGGAAGGCGGCTACCTCGGGGTGGTCATCTTCTTTGTGTTGTCCGGATATCTGATCGGAAACTCTCTGCTGTATCGGCCGGTGTCGGTATGGCAATTCTGGAAACAACGCTGGCTGCGGCTCTATCCGCCGTTGACGGCCATGTTGGTCGGGGTGATTCCGGCGACTGCCCTGTTTGCTCCGGCATTGCTGCGCGGCAGCCTGGCTGATGTGCTGTCGGCATTGACCTATACCAATAACTGGTGGCAGATCATCCGAGGGGATTCGTATTTTGTGCAGTTTGCCAATCCGTCATTATTCACCCATCTGTGGTCGCTGGCCATTGAAATGCAGTTTTATTTGTTGATCGCACCGCTGCTTTTGCTGTTAAAGCGCCTGCTCGATCGGGAACAGGCCATCGGAATACTTCTGCTGTTACCGCTGGCGGCCTCGGCCCTGTGTATGGCCTGGCTGTATCAGCGGGGACTGGATCCCAGTCGGGTTTACTTTGGTACGGATACCCGTTTCTTTTCTTTGCTGGTGGGAGTCGTCGGAGCATGTTTTTATCCGCTGTCCGGTCGCGGCCGCCGCAGCTTGTTCAGGAGTCAGGGCTCAGTCGTCAGTCGGCTGGCCTGGCCGGCCGTGCTCGCTATGATCGGATTTTGTTGGCTGGCCGGTTTTCGCCAAAGCTTTGTATATTATGGCGGTATGCTTCTTTTTTCGCTGTTGTGCTTAGTTGTAATCATTGGGCTGCGGGAAGAGGAGAGCCGTCTTTCGGCGGTACTGTCAATGCCGCCGCTGCGTGTGCTTGGCAGACGCAGCTATGGGCTGTACCTGTGGCAATATCCCCTGATGCTTCTTTTTCAGCGTTTCTCGCCGACAGCTTTGCTGCCGTACCGTTTGTCGGTCGTGCTGCAAACGATCATTCTGATGATACTGGGGGAGCTGACATATCAGCTGGTGGAGAGCAGCGGGGTTGGTCCGTTTCACCCGGTTGAGAGTTGGTATCGATTTAAAAGCGGCCGTTTTAGCATGCGTGGCAGCTTGGCAAGCGGTTCAAGCCGTGGCTGGAAGGAGCTGGTACCGTATTGGCTGACAGCATGCGCCTTCGGTTTGACAGCCGTCCTGCTGGTGCTTGCGCCGCGGGGAGAAAGTGAGGAAACTGTGCGGCTGAAGGCGGCCATTTCATCCGGGGAGGCGATCGTCCGGGAAGACGCGAAGGCATCCGGAGCAGAAACAAGGGCGTCCGGAGCAGAAACAAAGGCGCAAACGGAGCAGATACAGTCTGTCGATCAGACGAAGCAGCCGGAAGAAACGAAGTCCGCAGAGCAGGAAAAGAAGGCGGGGCAGCCGCAGATACCGGAGGTCAGTTTGACGGCGGCCGATCTGGAAAAGGCCAAGACACAAAAATATCTGATTCTCGGAGATTCGATCCTGCTTAGCAATGCGGCAGCTCTCAAACAGACCTTTCCGCAGTCTCAGCTGGTGGCCGAGGTCGGTTTGCAGTTATATCAGGCGGAGGATGAACTGGATAAAATCGGAGATGACAAGCTGCCAAAGAACATTGTCATTGGTCTGGGAACCAATTCTCCGGTCTCGGCAGCAGTGATGACCGGCCTGGTAAACAGATTAAAAAACCATCATGTATACTTTGTGACTATAGAGGGAAATGTCAGCCATAAGGAGCGTATCAATGATCAGCTGGCTGAGGCGGCGAAAGACAATGCAAATGTCACGCTGATCGACTGGTCGGCATATGCGAGGGAGCACAAGGACTGGTTTTACGGTGACAGCGTACATCCGAATGAGGTTGGCATCACGAAATACCACGCTTTTTTGGCCAAAAATATGATTGACAACTATCGTTAAGGCCGTTATTCTAGTCTTGTATAAAACAGTTCTTCGGGGCAGGGTGAGATTCCCTACCGGCGGTATAGTCCGCGACCCGCATTTGCGGTTGATTTGGTGAGATTCCAAAACCGACAGTATAGTCTGGATGAGAGAAGACAATGAAGCTGGAGCAGTCTGCGGAGGTTTTCCGATACCTGCCCGGCATTGATTATCAAACCCCGGAACGTATGTTTTGGGGTTTTTTCTTTTGGAAAATACCCCGGGCGATCAGTCGCAGACATTGCTGGCAGTATCCGCCGGGAGCGGAGATAAAAGAAAGGGAGGAAGCTATGCGGGAAGTGAGCGGGACAAGAAAAAAACAACAAGGAAAACTGATGGTGATGGTTGCATCCGCCATGCTGGGCGGCCTGGCTGCGGTATTGATGTTATTTCAGGTGCCGCTGCCGTTTGCGCCGTCCTTTTACAAGCTGGATCTGAGTGAGGTGCCGGTACTGGTCGGCGGCTTTATGTTCGGCCCGCTGGCAGCGGTGTTGATCGAAGCGGTGAAGATTTTGCTGCATGTGTTGCTGAAGGGCAGTGTGACCGCCGGTGTCGGTGAGCTGGCTAATTTTTTGATCGGTCTGGCGCTGGTATTACCGGCCAGTCTGATCTACCGCATCGGACGAACGAAGACAGGCGCCTTGATCGGCTGCGTCAGCGGTACGGTATTGATGACCGTCACAGCCGCTTTGCTGAATGCCTTTGTGTTGCTGCCGCTGTATGCCAAAGCCTTTGGCGGGATGGAGGCGATCCTGGCTTTGGGAACAGCCGTCAATGGAGCGATCAACTCCGTCCAAACTTTTGTATTGATTGCCGTAGTGCCGTTTAATCTGGTTAAGGGAAGTTTGGTCAGCCTGATTCTGATTCTGCTTTATACCGTATTGAAACCGGTGATGAACCGTTATCAGAAGATCTGACCGTTTATCGGATTTCACAAAAAATTCTTTTTCCAAGTCTTGCATTTGATTGTCGCTTCTGTTATAGTACTAGTGTAATAGCACTCGACCAGTGAGAGTGCTGACAATGTATGGCAAGTAAAGCCGATTTTGACTTTTCTTGTACCGAAAATGGCTACCGGCCATGAGAACAGAGGAGGAAAGAAAGATGAAATTAGTGCCATTGGGAGACAGAGTCGTTTTACAGCAGATTGCCGCCGAGGAAGTGACCGGCAGCGGTATCGTATTACCGGGATCGGCGCAGGAAAAACCGCAGCAGGCGAAGGTCATCGCTGTGGGACCGGGAACAGTGGTGGACGGTAAGGAAGTAAAGATGGAAGTGAAGGCGGATGACGTCGTGATCTATTCCAAGTATGCCGGCACCGAAGTAAAGGTGGATGGTGAAGAATACATCATTGTAAAGCAGAACGACATCCTGGCGATTGTCGAGTAATAGCAGGAGGATTAAGAATATGGCAAAAGAATTAAAGTTTGCGGGCGAGGCCAGAACGGCCCTTCAGGCAGGTGCCGATAAACTGGCGGATACGGTGCGCGTCACCCTGGGTCCGAAAGGAAGAAATGTAGTGCTGGATAAGTCTTTCGGGGCGCCGCTGATTACCAATGACGGCGTCACCATTGCCAAGGAGATCGAGCTTGAGGATGCCTTTGAAAACATGGGTGCACAGTTGATCAAGGAAGTGGCTTCAAAGACAAATGATGTAGCCGGCGACGGCACTACCACCGCTACCGTTCTGGCTCAGGCCATGATCGGTGAGGGTATGAAAAACCTGGCGGCCGGTGCAAATCCGATTGTCCTTCGTAAGGGTATGAAGAAGGCGACCGCTGCAGCTGTAGAAGCCATTCAGGCCATGAGCTCTGCGATCGAGGGTAAAGATCAGATCGCCAAGGTGGCAGCCATTTCTGCCGGTGATGAAGAGGTCGGTCTGTTGGTGGCAGATGCCATGGAGAAGGTTTCTAAGGATGGCGTTATTACCATCGAGGAATCGAAGACCATGCAGACTGAGCTGGATCTGGTAGAAGGTATGCAGTTTGACCGCGGTTATGTATCAGCTTATATGGCCAACGACATGGAAAAGATGGAAGCCAATATGGAGAATCCATATATCCTGATTACAGATAAGAAGATCAGTAATATTCAGGAGATCCTGCCGCTGCTGGAGCAGATCGTACAGTCCGGCCGTGCCCTGTTGATCATCGCCGAGGATATCGACGGTGAGGCATTGACCACTTTGATCGTAAATAAACTTCGCGGTACCTTTAATGTAGTTGGTGTAAAGGCACCGGGCTATGGTGATCGCAGAAAGGCCATGCTGGAGGATATCGCGATCCTGACCGGCGGACAGGTGATCTCGGAGGAGGTCGGCCTGGATCTGAAGGAAACCACCCTGGAACAGCTGGGACGGGCGAAGTCTGTGAAGGTTCAGAAGGAAAACACCGTAATCGTGGACGGTGAGGGGGCGAAGGCCGCCATTGAGGCGAGAACCGCTCAGATCAGAAAGCAGATCGAGGAGACCACCTCGGAGTTTGATAAGGAAAAATTGCAGGAGCGTCTGGCAAAACTGGCCGGCGGTGTAGCAGTGATCCGTGTCGGTGCAGCTACCGAAACAGAAATGAAAGAAGCCAAACTGCGTCTGGAGGATGCCTTGGCTGCTACCAGAGCGGCAGTAGAGGAAGGTATCGTGGCCGGCGGCGGCAGCGCCTATATCCATGCGGCCAAGGAAGTGGCCAAATTGGCAGACACCCTTGAGGGAGATGAGAAAACCGGCGCCAGAATCATTTTGAAAGCATTGGAGGCTCCGCTGTTCTACATTGTTGAAAATGCCGGTCTGCAGGGCAGCGTAGTTGTCAATAAGGTTTCCGAGATGGAGAGCGGCATGGGCTTCGATGCGTATAAAGAAGAGTATGTGAACATGGTGAAGGCCGGTATTCTGGATCCGGCAAAGGTATCGAGAAGTGCACTGCAAAACGCAGCCAGCGTATCATCTACCTTCCTGACCACTGAGGCTGTGGTAGCCAACATTAAAGAAGAGTCGCCGGCGCCCATGGGTGCACCGGGCGGTATGGGGATGATGTAAGCTCCGTCATCTGACGAACTGATCCGTAAAATGATTTTTTGTAAAAACAAGAAGTCATTTTACGGATTTTTTTTTGAAAAAATGATATACTATAGGCAATACCCGACTAAAAGGATAACATTTGAAAAAGCTGCGGCAAAAGACTTACGTGGCGGCTTCGGGTTTGCAGGCAGAAAGGAATGGAATGGACATGTCACAGCATTTGGTCAATGAGATTTTGGCAGCCAATGATTTTACCGATGAACAGATCATGCAGATCCTGTACTGTGAGGATGAGGCCGTCATGCAGGCGCTGCGCGAGCGAGCCACACAAGTGCTGCTGAGGCATTACGGTTCCGCTGTTTATATCCGCGGCTTGATTGAGTTTTCAAACTACTGCCGGCAGGATTGTTATTATTGCGGGATCCGGGCATCGAACAGAGCGGTCAGTCGTTTTCGATTGACACCGGAGGAGATTTTGGAAACTGCCATGAAGGGGGATGCTTTAGGCTTTAAGACTCTGGTGCTGCAGGGAGGAGAGGATTCCTGGTTTACCCGTGAACGCTTTGTCAATATTATTCGCGCAATCAAACAAAGTCTGCCGGAGAGCCGTTTGACCATCTCTATCGGTGTACGCCCGAGGGAAGATCTGATTGCCTTTAAGGAGGCCGGTGCCGATCGTTTTTTGCTTCGTCATGAAACGGCCAATCCGGAATTTTTCGGCCGGCTGCATCCGCCCGGCCAATCATTTGCTGAGCGGCGAAAACAGCTGTTTACCCTACAGGAGCTGGGTTATACCACCGGAGCCGGTTTTTTAATCGGTGCGCCCGGCGGCCGGCTGACGGATCACCTGCAGGATATCCGTTTCCTGCGCGAGCTGCGGCCGCAGATGATCGGAATAGGCCCCTTTATTCCGCAGCATGATACGCCGTTTGGAAATCAACCGGCCGGTAGTGTGAAGGTGACCTTGAAGCTGCTGTCGATCCTGCGCATCATTTTTCCGCAGGCGTTGCTGCCGGCTACAACAGCGCTGAATACGCTGGATCCGCAGGGACGTATCCTTGGACTGCGGCACGGAGCAAATGTCGTGATGCCGAATTTATCCCCGGAGTTTGCCAGAGCGCGCTATACGCTGTATGATAAAAAGGCAACCGGGCAACTGGAGGCGGCCGAGCATGTGAAACAGCTGGCCGAGCAGGTGGCAACCTTTGGTCGGTTTGTCGAGATCGGAGTAGGAGATCCGGTCACAGCACAGAAATGAGGAAAAATATGAGTGTGTATGATGTAAAAAGTGATGTCGCCGAGTTGTTTATTCATGACGGAGAGATCAACGAAACATTGGCCTACGGTCGAGCCAATATGCATAACAGGGAGTTGATCACGGAATTATTGCAGAAAGCGGAGCGTTTACAGGGACTGACCCATCGGGAAGCCTTTGTGTTGTTGTCCTGTGCAGAGGAAGACTTAAATCAGGAAATTTTTGCCCTGGCCAGAAAGGTGAAGCTGGCTTTATACGGCAAGCGCATCGTCTTATTTGCACCGCTGTATTTGTCGAATTACTGCGTCAATGGCTGCGTATACTGTCCCTATCATGCCAAGAACAGGAGCATACCGCGTAAAAAGCTGACCGTTGAGGAGATCATCCGGGAAACGCAGGCCTTGCAGGAGATGGGGCATAAACGACTGGTGATCGAGGCCGGTGAGGACCCGAAGCATGCACCCATCGAATATATTCTGGAGGCCATCCGGGCAATCTACAGTGTCCATCACCAGAACGGCGATACCCGTCGTGTCAATGTCAATATCGCCGCCACCACCGTGGAGAATTATCGTCGCTTAAAGGAAGCCGGTATCGGTACCTATATTTTATTCCAGGAAACCTATCATAAGGACACTTATGAAAGTCTTCACCCGACCGGGCCGAAATCGAACTATGCTTACCATACGGAGGCCATGGATCGTGCCATGGACGGCGGCATTGATGATGTCGGCTGCGGGGTGCTGTTTGGCCTGAATCATTATGAATATGACTTTATCGGGCTGCTGATGCATGCCGAGCACCTGGAGGCCAAGTACGGGGTGGGACCGCATACCATTTCGGTGCCGCGCATCCGCCCAGCTGATGATATCGATCCGGATGAATTTGAAAATGCGCTTAGCGATGATCTCTTTGAGAAGATTGTAGCCACCATTCGTTTGGCGGCCCCTTATACCGGTATGATCATTTCGACCCGTGAGTCGGCCGAGACCAGAGCCAGAGTGCTGGAGCTCGGTATCTCGCAGATCAGCGGCGGCTCAAAGACCAGTGTCGGCGGCTATAGCGAAAAAACGGATGCAAAAGACAGCGAGCAGTTTGATATTGAGGATCAGCGCAGCCTGGGCGAGATCGTAGAGTGGTTGATCAAGCTTGGTCATGTGCCGTCGTTTTGTACCGCCTGTTATCGCGAGGGGCGCACCGGAGATCGTTTTATGCAGCTGGTCAAGAATGGTCAGATCGCAAATATCTGTCAACCGAACGCCTTGATGACCTTGCAGGAGTACCTGCTTGATTATGCCGATGAAAAGACCGCCGAATGCGGTGAGGAGATGATTCGGGAAGAATTGGAGCGCATCCCGCATCCGATCGTGGCTGAAAAAACCAAAGAGTATCTGAAACAGATTCAGGAGGGAAAACGTGACTTTAGATTCTAATCAAGCTGTTCAGACAGCGCCGCGCAGTCATCGACTGCATATCGGTATCTTCGGGGTGACCAACAGCGGTAAATCGACACTCCTGAATATCCTGACCGGCCAGCAGACAGCTTTGACCAGCCGGATCGCCGGCACGACGACTGATGTGGTCACCAAGGCTATGGAAATACACGGACTGGGGCCGGTGCTGTGGCTGGATACTCCGGGCTTTGCCGATGACAGTCTGTTGGGAGAGCAGCGTATCGAACGGACGGAACAGGCTCTCGCCAAAGTTGAGTATGGTGTATATGTGCTGTCGTCGATGCCGCAACAGGATCTACCGTATATTCGCCAGGTGATGAAAGAGGTGAAAGGCCTGCTTTGTATCAGTCGTTTTCCGGACAGCTTGACATCGACTGTTTTGGATGAGCTGAAGGCGGCCTGCGGCCGGGAGCCGTTGTTATTGCCGGAATCTGCCGGGGCTTACCCGAAGTCTTTGCAGGCAGATATCAATTTGACATCTGAGATGGCCGAACGAATTCGGGAGACTGTGTTGGCCGCCCTGAATGAGCTGATAGATGTTCATTGGCAGGAGAATGAAGCGGAAGCGACCATCACCGGAAATCTGGTCGGTGAGAAATCGCTGGTTCTGCTGGTGATGCCGCAGGACAATGAGGCGCCGAAGGGTCGGCTGATCATGCCGCAGGTACAGATTATCCGGGAGCTTCTGGACAAGCGGGCGATACCGGTGCTGGCCACTCTGGAAACACTGCCGGATATTATGAAACTGCCGGGCTGGAGACCGGACCTGGTGATCACGGATTCACAGTGGTTCAGACAGGTGCATGAGATGCTGCCGGCTGATTGGCCGTTGACCTCCTTTTCGATCCTGATGAGCGCCTATAAGGGCGATATCGGCTACTTTGTTGAATCGGCAGAGGTCTTGGCAAAACTAAATGCCGACTCGCGCATCTTGATCGCCGAAGCTTGTACCCACCCGCCGTTATCAGAGGATATCGGTACCAAGAAGATTCCGGCTCTGCTCAGAAAGCGATACGGTGAGGGGCTGAAAATCGACTTTGCCCGTGGAGATGAGCTTCCTCTGGAGAAGGGCTACGATCTGGTGATTCACTGCGGTGCCTGTCTGTTTCGACGGAAGCAGGTGATGGAACGGGTGAAGCGAGCGAAGGCTTTACAGACGCCGATGACCAATTACGGTGTAGCTTTGGCAGGGTTGACCGGTATTCTGGACGAGGTGATTTGGCCATCATAATATTTTTTGGTTTTACGAAAAAATTGAAATTTATTCTTGACGAACAGCTAAAAGTATTATATGATAAACAAGCTTTCGGTGCTGATGAAGTGCCGGAGTCAAAATGCGGAGTTGCTGGAATTGGCAGACAGGCATGATTCAGGTTCATGTGTTCGTACGAACGTGAGAGTTCAAGTCTCTTACTCCGCAGAGCAAAGGGTGTATCTCATAGAGATGCACCTTTTTTGTTGTGCAAAGGGCTGTAACGCAAAAAAAGGCGTTGCAGCCCAAACTACAACGCCTCGATTTCTATTTCTTCGGAGGGGAAGATATGACAGGCCCGCCGGATGCCGACCTCGATCTGTTCCGGGGACAGCTGGATTCTTGGCATATCGGTGATCTGACCAATAGCATTCTCCCGATTATTATTTGCGCAAGCGCACCGTATTATTGGTGACCTGTAATTGCGGGATATTACGCAGGAAGCTGGAAATTCGACTGTAGCCGTAATCATTGAGATCAAATTGCGGATAACGGTCAGTCAGGTGCTGGACGATATTCCCCAGATTATTGACCGTCTTCTGGCTGCGGATAAACTGCAGGACGGCCTGCTCCAGCTCTTCCTTGGTTAATTCGTTGTTCTTGCCGGCATAATAGGAAGTACCCTTTTGCACCAGTCGGATAGAATTTGGCATGGCCTCCTTCAGGAAGGTGACAAATTTTGTGTAGCCGTAGTTACGCACATCAAAATCCGGGAAGCGCTGGGACAACTGGCTGCCGATGCCGCCTAAAGCCATCAATGGTTCCTCTCGATTGCTTAAGATCGACAGAATTTCTTTTTCGATGGTTTCCAGGCTGGCGATGGTATGCTGGTCATCGTCGATCGGCTTGACACCGCGCAGCGGTGTATCGACTGCCGGTTCGGCCGTTTCTTCGGAAATCAGGTTTAAGTGAATGAATTTATTGCAGGCCCGGGTCAATGACAGCGGAGTCTTGCTTTCACCCATACCGATCACGGTTTTTCCGGCCTCGCGCAGTCGCATCACCAGTCGGGTGAAATCACTGTCGCTGGTCACCAGGCAGAAACCGTCAATTTGGTTACTGTATAGGATATCCATGGCATCAATGACCATCAGCATGTCGGATGAATTTTTGCCGCTGGTATAGGCAAACTGATGAATCGGGATGATGGCGTGTTCGACCAGAACGTTTTGCCCCCAGTCGGAGGTTTTTGACCAGTTGCCGTAAATACGCCGGATGGCGCCGAAGCCGTAAACGGATAATTCCTTAAAGATGCTGTCGGCATATTTAGAGCTGACATTTTCGGAATCGATCAGTACGGCAAATTGTCTGGTATCCGGAGACAGCGAATGTGTAAAGTGCAAATTGCTTTGTTCCATATGTTCCTCCTCTTTCGGTGATAATAAAATCATACCATAAAGTGACAAGTCATTGTAGAGAAAAAAACGGGAAGATGATAAAATATTCATTAACAGCATAATCAATGGGGGGAGCTATGAACGAAGCATTTACCAAATGGGAGAGTCATTATCCGTCCTCGGATGGACGGACCGAAATATATTATACAGCATGGATTCCAAACGGCGGAGTACGGGGTATCATTCAAATTGTCCACGGCATGCAGGAGCATATCAAGCGCTATGAGGAATTTGCCGTCTTGATGGCCGGACAGGGATTCGTGGTTGTGGGCAATGATCACCTTGGCCACGGACGCTCCATGAATCAGAGTGATGACCGCGGTTATTTTGCCGAAAAAAAATCAGCCGACATTCTGATTCGGGACATGGCCTATCTGATGTATCTGACCAAGAATGATTGGCCGCACAGGCCGTACATTTTGCTCGGACACAGTATGGGTTCGTTTCTGGTACGAAGGATGATGGTTGAATACCCGAATGCAGCCGATATGGTCATTGTTATGGGAACCGGCTGGCAGAAGCCGCTGCTTTTAAAATCAGGCAAGCTGCTGACCGGGCTATTAGTCAAAATCAAGGGTGGGCATTACCGCAGCCGTCTGGTCAATAACCTGGGAGTTGGGGCCTATGGCAAGCAGATACCGGCTGCCCGTACAGACTGTGATTGGCTGACCAGGGATGCGGCTGTGGTGGATGCCTATCTGAAGGATCCGCTTTGCCACTATATCTTCACAGTCGGCGGATACAGGGCTTTGTCGGATATCATTGGCTGGGTACAGGATAAAACGCATCGCAATCAGGGACGTCCCGACCTGCCGGTACTGCTGATCAGCGGGGCGGCAGATCCGGTCGGCGGAAACGGGCAGGGGGTCAGGCAGACTGCCGACCACCTGCGAAGAACCGGTTTTATCAATGTCCAAACGAAGCTGTATGAGCAGGCTCGCCATGAGATTTTAAATGAGTTGAACCGCCGAGAGGTGTATGAGGATATCGCCGGCTGGATCGAAGAACAGCTGCTTGCCGCAGATCATTGAGCAGCAATGATTTTTTGTGGGATATTGATGGGTTTTCCTTGATTTTTATATATTTTATGCTATAATGATTAAGGTTATGCCTCAGGTAGACCACGTTACGAAAAACGCACGCAGGCTGATCTGGGCTCAGGGTGCCGCTTTTGCGGTTTGGGACGGATAAGAAGTCTGCGGAAGAAAAACCAAATGGAGGAAAGAAGAATGAGCGTTATTTCAATGAAGCAGCTGTTGGAAGCCGGTGTACATTTCGGACACCAGACAAGAAGATGGAACCCGAAGATGGCTCCGTACATCTATACCGAGAGAAACGGTATCCACATCATCGACCTACAGAAGTCTGTTGGTATGGTTGATTCCGCTTACAAGGCGGTAGCCGATGTGGTGGCAAACGGCGGAACCGTATTGTTTGTAGGAACCAAGAAGCAGGCGCAGGACGCGATTGCGGCTGAGGCCGGCCGTTGCGGAATGTATTATGTAAATGAGAGATGGCTGGGCGGTATGCTGACCAACTTTAAGACCATCAGAAGCCGTATTGCCCGCCTGGTTGAAATCGAGACCATGCAGGCTGACGGAACCTTTGAGGTGCTGCCGAAGAAGGAAGTGATCCAGTTAAAGAAAGAGATGGAGAAGCTGCAGAAGAACCTGGGCGGTATCAAAGAAATGAAAAAACTGCCGGATCTGATCTTTGTAGTTGATCCGAAAAAGGAAAAGATCTGTGTACAGGAAGCTCACATTTTAGGTATTCCGTTAGCAGGTATTGCAGATACCAACAGTGATCCGGAGGAGCTGACTTATATCATCCCGGGAAATGATGATGCAATCCGTGCCGTTAAGCTGCTGGTTTCCACCATGGCAGATGCCGTCATCGAGGGCAAGCAGGGCGAGGCCGCTGTCGCAGAAGAGAGCGAGGAAGACGCGGAGTAATAACTGCGGCTTGCGAAATATATACGGAGTAAACAATGGATAGGTGAACCGGAGCCCGGTTCACCTTTGCAAATCAAACAAACCATGTTAGGAGGACATATTCATGGCTATTACCGCAGGAATGATCAAAGAATTAAGAGAGATGACCGGCGCCGGTATGATGGACTGTAAAAAGGCATTGACAGCTACCGAGGGTAACATGGAGGCAGCTGTCGAGTTCCTGAGAGAAAAGGGACTGGCTTCGGCCGTTAAAAAGGCTGGCAGAATCGCGGCTGAGGGTATCGTATCCATCGCTGTGACCGAAGATGAGACCACAGCCGTTGCGGTTGAGGTCAATTCGGAAACAGACTTCGTTGCAAAGAATGAAAGCTTCCAGTCTTATGTGGCGGAAGTAGCAAAGCAGGCGCTGACCACTAAGACCACTGATGTGGAAGCGTTCCTGAACGAGGTCTGGGCAGCGGATTCGAGCAAGACCGTTGGTGAGGCTCTGGCAGGGCAGATCGCTGTTATCGGTGAAAACATGAAGATTCGTCGTTTCAGCAAGCTGACCGTAAAGGACGGTTTTGTAGGAAGCTACATTCATGCCGGCGGCAAGATCGGTGTTCTGGTAGCGATAGCAACCGATGTTGTCAATGACGATATTAAGGAAATGGCAAAAAATGTGGCTATGCAGGTGGCCGCTATCAAGCCAAAGTACACTTCCAGAAACGAAGTGGATCAGGCTTACATCGAGCATGAGAAAGAAATTCTGACAGCTCAGGCTAAGAACGAGAAGCCGGATGCCAATGATAAGATCATCAGCGGTATCGTAATGGGTCGTCTGAATAAGGAATTAAAGGAAGTTTGTCTGTTGGATCAGGTATATGTGAAAGCGGAGGACGGAAAGCAGTCTGTATCCGCTTATGTGGCTGAGGTGGCTAAGGCCAACGCGGCAAACATCACTGTAAAGAGCTTCATCCGATTTGAGACCGGCGAAGGTCTGGAGAAAAAGGAAGAAGATTTTGCAGCCGAAGTTGCCAAGCAGATGGGGAACTGATTCACCTGTGATCTGAGCGGTGAATAACTGAGTTAAAGATATATAAAGGCATATTGCGTAAGCAGTATGCCTTTAAGTATATAGAGTTACTTCTGACATAGTAAAACGGGAGAATATACCGATGATTAGAATCATTTTATCAGCCGGTCTGGCAGTCGGCATTATGACGCTTCTGTCATCGCCGCTGTGGATCAAATTTGAAGAGAAACCGAAACGACCGCTTTGGCTAGCGTTCTGGATCGCATTTGGTTTGGGTTTGAGTTTGTTTATGGTCAGCTTTGCCAATTGGTTTATCGAGTTTTTTGGAAAGCTCACCCCGGAACAGTTTTTGTTTAACTTGCAGTCTCCGGTAAAGGGAACGGCAGGTGAGGTTGTACAGTCCATATATACCGGGCCTGTGCTGGTGACGATATTGGGCGAATTGTTTGTGATCATTTATTTGATGGTGACTCGCAAACGCCGCCTGCCATCGGGCGAACAAAAGGGATTTGGAAGCCGATTGCGTCATCTGCTCTGGAAAAAGTGGTTCAGTGCCTTGCTGGTGTTGGTTTGCTTAGCCGGAAGCGCCGGTTATGCGGTCAATCAGCTACAGCTGCACAGGGTGGCAGCTGCCTACTACAGCTCTTCTTCCTATATAGAAGATCATTATGTGGACATCCGGAATATTAAGACGACCTTCCCAGAAAAGAAACGAAATCTGATCCATATTTATCTGGAATCGGTAGAAAATTCATATTTTGACCAGGCTCTCGGCGGGTACATGGAGCAGAATCTGATGCCGGAGCTGGCAGAACTGTCCAAAGAGGGTATCAGTTTTTCGCATCAGGAAAAAATGGGTGGACCCTATCAGTCCTATGGTTCGGCATGGTCGGTGGCCGCTATGGTCAATATGACCGGTGGAGTTCCGCTGAAGGTGGCCATGGAGCGTAATGCCTATGGTCTGGACGGATATTTTTTGCCCGGACTGTATAACCTGGGAAATTACCTTCACGATAACGGCTATGAACAGACGATCATGTTCGGAGCTGATGCGGATTTCGGCGGACTGACGGCTTTTTTCAAAACCCATGGCGACTTTCATATTTTCGACCACAAATATGCGCTGGAGAACAAACTGATTCCGGAAGGGTATGATGTTTGGTGGGGCTTTGAAGATGATAAGCTGTATGAGTTTGCCAAAGCGGAAATTACCCGTCTGGCTGCAACCGGCAAACCCTTTAATTTCATGATGGAGAATGCAGATACTCATTTTCCTCACGGCTACCTGTCGAAGAATGCTCCGCAGCCGTATCAGGATCAGTATGCAAATGTTATTGCTTACTCTACCTCGGAGGTGGTAAAATTAGTTCGTTGGATTCAACAACAGGATTTTTATGAGAATACGACAGTTGTGTTGACCGGTGATCACCTGAGTATGGATAAGGATTTTTTTCGGAATTTCGATCCGAAGTATCGCCGTAGTGTCTATAATCTCTTCCTGAATGCTCCGGTCACAGCCGTTCAGACGAAAAATCGTGCATATGCACCGTTGGATTTTTATCCGACCATCGTCGCAGCCATGGGAATCCGGATTGAGGGTGAAAGGCTGGGACTGGGAACGAATCTGTTCTCGGGAGAAAAGACCCTGATCGAGCGGGACGGTATTGATCGTTTCAATGATGAACTTGGTAAAAACAGTAATTTCTTTAACAAGAAGCTGGTGAGGCCACACAAATAGAATAACGAAAGAGGGAATGATGGGAAGAATATTTAATATGGACGGTCCGCTGTTTCGCAATCTGACCAAAATGGCGGATGCATTTTTGCTGACACTGTTATTTTGGCTCAGCACCGTTACGGTGATTGGCTTTGGATTGGGACTGACAGCTGCTTTTACGGTTGTCTTCAAACAGCTGGATGAGTGTGATCATGGTGTGCTGCGAGATTTTTTTCAGGCTGTCAAAAAGAATTTCCGACAGGGCATCATCATCTGGCTGATACTGGCGGTCGTTGGTCTTGTGCTTTTCTGGGATTGGCAGATTTTGCCGCTGGTGTTGACGAGCGGACAGGTTTTGACCGGCGGTCGTTACATTATTCTGGTCATTGTGCTGTTGTGGATTATGGTCGTGCTGTATGTTTTTCCGCTGCTGGCCCGCTTTGATAATTCGGTATCACAGACCATGAAAAATGCCCTGTTGTTGTCTATACGCTATTTTCCGTATACCGTACTGCTACTGTTTTTTTCGGTACTGCCGGTTACGTTGATTGTTTTAGTACCGCAGTCTACCGGCTTTGTCCTGTTTCTGGTGCTGATTTTGTGGCCGGGTACTTGGATTATGATCACGGCCGGAGCCATGAAGAAGCTGTTTCAACCGTTTATGCCGGAAGAAGAGAAAAAGGAGGACGAATTTTGATTATAGAACCGAAGATTAGAGGATTTATCTGTATGACTGCTCACCCGAGGGGGTGCAGGAAGAACGTTGAGAATCAGATCGAAATGATCAGACAGGCCTTTGGGACTGTCCGCGATAACGGACCGAAGAGGGTTTTGGTGATCGGAAGCTCGACCGGTTATGGTTTGTCCAGCCGTTTGACGGCCGCTTTCGGTTACGGAGCGGCGACCCTGGGAGTCATGTTTGAGCGTGAAGAAAGTGCTAAACGCACAGCAACACCGGGATATTATCAGACCAAAGCATTTGAAGAGGCGGCTCACAGCGTCGGCCTATATGCTAAAAGCATCAATGGGGATGCCTTTTCAAACGAAGTTAAGGAAGAGGTGATCGAGACCATCCGTCGTGATCTGGGCCAAGTTGACCTGGTGGTCTACAGTCTGGCCGCGCCGCGTCGAAAGATCAATGAGGAGCTGACCTATTCATCGACTTTAAAAACCATCGGACAGCCATTTAGCAGTCTGACTTGGGAGATGCGCGACGACAGCCTGCGTAAAGTGGAAATACCGGCCGCCACAGCCGAAGAGATCGAGCATACCGTTAAAGTAATGGGCGGTGAGGATTGGGCTGATTGGATGAAGGCTCTGGATCGGGCCGGAGTGCTGGCTGAAAAAACCATGACGGTAGCCTATTCTTACATTGGACCGAAACTGACATATCCGATCTACCGCGACGGCACCATCGGCGCGGCTAAGAAGCATTTATATGCGACGGCAAAGGAAATGAACCGACAGTACGGTGATCATATCAGAGCTTTAGTATCTGTCAATAAGGCTTTGGTGACTCAGGCCAGCTCGGCGATTCCGGTAGTGCCGCTGTACCTTGCCATTTTATATAAGGTCATGAAAGAACGAGGACTGCACGAGGGCTGTACGCAGCAGATCATCAGATTGTTTGCCGATCGTCTGTACGGTGAATCTGGGCCGCAGATTGAGGAGGATGGGATGATCCATCTGGATGATTGGGAGATGCGAGCAGATGTTCAATCAGCAGTGTCGGCGGCATGGGCGGCTATGACAGTCGATGATTGGAAGAATTATGCAGATTTGTCCGGCTATCAAACAGAGTTTAAGCAGTTGTTTGGTTTTGAACTGGAGGGCGTTGATTATACCGAGGACATTCCACTCGGCGAATAAGAACATAGTCATTTTGTAAACAGCTGATTGTCCTTATGATCAGATGGAAAGAACAGAAGCCGAAAAGCGATTTGCGAAATTTTGTAATCGTTTTTCGGATTTTTTTATATCAGACTAATAATCCCAGACGTTCGGTGGGGAAAACATGTACAGCTTGCACAAGAGTAAACGATTACACAAAATAACTTCCGAACTGATAGAATTTTAAATTCACAAAATATTCACAAAATAGAACGAATAAAAACATAAAACAGTGATATATTCTTTCTTGTAAACAAGAATAAAGCTTGTTTGCAAAATTTTCTTTTTCATTGAGATCCTATGATACCCCTAATTATAGGATCCTCCCTCAACAACTATGAGACATTTCGGAAGCTGAAGTGTCTCTTTTTATTTTCTGTATTTCTTGCCAGCATAGGTTTCATTTGTTATAATGACAATTATTGAGAAAATGGGTTGATTTTGTTTGTGCAAAATGATCTGAATCGCTGTATGATCGGATCGGACAACCCGGAAACAAACAGGAAGAGGCAGCGTATGGATCTATCGGGAATCAAAGTGATGTCACTGGCCGCGGATGAGGCCATGATGAAAATACATGACTTGATGCAGGAAGGCGGCAGTAGGGTATTGACTCTGCTGTCGCATAAGATGATATTGTCGGGTATTGAAGAAGCGCGATATTTGGAATTTCTGAATCAATCGGATATGGTGCTGTTGTGTGATGAAAGCGTTTCGGCATTGATCAATACTCCGGAGCTTCCGCAGGAACAGATTCTGCGTCTGGGACCGACGCTGGAGGAATTGGCCGGCATCTTGGAGGAAGAACAGAAGAAGGTATTGCTGCTAAGCCAGCAACAGCAAACAGCTGACAGGCTTCGTTCCTATCTAAGACAGATGGACAGCAGTCTGGAATTTGCAGACAATATTGTGATAGAGGATTTTGAGGCAGACAGTCCGGATCGCTTAATGAATGAAATCAATGCTTCCGGGGCGGATGTCTTATTCATCATCGGTGATCTTCGGTTGCAATATTGGCTATTGGGAGAAGAACGTCAGGCGATGTTTTCCGGGCAGCTCTGCGTCTTGGGAGATACCGACTTGGCGCTGGGGACCGGCAGGATCAAAAAACCAAGCCTGATCCGTACCCTGTTTGAAAAATCCAAAATCAAGCGTATGACAGTGGCTCCGGATGAAGAGATGTAAATTTTGGTTTTTGAGACAAGGAAAAACCTTGGTATGAATGAATAAATTTGCGAAAAAATATGTTTCTTTTTTTGTGCTTTTATATTAAAATCATTGTAAGGAAATTGTGGTTATCTACAAATAAAAAATATTTGACTGCAAAGCTGGGTGGTTGTAGGGGCTAAACAGCTTTAGTCAAGGAGAAGGAGTGACAATATGTTATCGAATCAAATCTTACATCACACCATTGACGGACTGAAGAGCATCACACGTGTGGATCTGGCGATTTTGGATTTGGAGGGAAAGATTCTGGCCTCCTCAGTTGAGATGCACGAAGACTTTACGGATAATGTCGTAATCTTCTGCAAATCACATGCCGACAGCCAGTTGGTGGGTGACTGCCAATATTTCAAGATATATGACGAGCATGAACTGGAATACATTTTATTGGTCAAGGGCGCCCAGGATGATGTGCTGATGATTGGTAAGATGGTTGTCTTTCAGATCGAAAATCTATTGATAGCCTATAAGGAAAAATTTGATAAAGAAAACTTTATCAAAAACCTGTTGTTGGATAATCTGTTGATGATCGATATTTATAATCGTGCCAGAAAGCTGAGATTGCCGATCGAACAGTCGCGGGTTGTTTTTGTGGTGGAAATCCTTCCGGAACACGGAAATGATGTCAATGATCGCTTAAAGGCATTTTGCCAGGATATCCCGCATGCCTTTATTACGGCGGTAGATGAGCATAGTATGATCGTCATTCACAGTATGGACAAAAAAGAGGAGTATACTGTCATCCAGGATATGGCAGATGCCATGCTTAAATTTGTCAATGAAGATAAAAGGCTGGCAACTCATATTGCTTATGGTACAATCGTCGGAGATATCAAGGATGTATCGAAATCCTTTAAGGAAGCGAAGATGGCGCTGGATGTTGGCAAGATTTTTTATGAAGGCCAGGATATCATTGCCTACAGCTCGCTGGGAATCGGCCGCTTGATCTATCAGCTGCCGGTGCCGTTATGCGAGATGTTTATCCGCGAGATTTTCGACGGAAAGATTCCGGGGAACTTTGACGAAGAGACACTGACAACCATTAATAAGTTCTTTGAGAACAGCCTGAATGTTTCCGAGACCTCCAGACAGCTGTATATTCATAGAAACACTTTGGTATATCGTCTGGATAAGATTCAGAAGATCATCAATCTGGATCTGCGAGTATTCGAGGACGCCATTACATTTAAGATTGCTCTGATGGTTGTGAAATACATGAAATATATGGAGCATTTGGATTATTGAACAGATACCGGCCCGGCCGGAAGAGGAGTTTTTTTAGCATGATACAGTTAGAGAATATCAGCAAGAGTTATGCGAACGGCATACCGGCAGTAAATCAGGTGAGCCTGGAAATTGACAAGGGTGAATTTGTATTTGTTGTAGGCAATAGCGGGTCCGGTAAATCGACCCTGATCAAGATTCTCTTAAAGGAATTGGAACCGACTTCCGGAAAGGTAAAAGTGGCTGGATATCAGCTGGATCAGTTGAAACGGCGGCGTATCCCTGATTTTCGTCGAAACATCGGAGTGGTGTTTCAGGACTTCAGATTATTGAAGGACAGGGATGTTTATGAAAATGTGGCCTTTGCCCTGCGCGTTACAGAAACCTCAAGGGCAGAAATTAAAAAGCGGGTGCCGCAGGTACTGGCCATGGTCGGTCTGGCATCCAAGTATAAATCGAAGCCGGATGAATTGTCCGGCGGAGAGCAGCAAAGAGTAGCGATAGCCAGGGCGATCGTTAATCGACCGTCCCTGATTCTGGCAGATGAGCCGACCGGAAACCTGGACCCGGCGACGTCAAATGACATCATGGATCTGCTAAAGGCGATCAATGAGATGGGTACCACCATCCTAATGGTCACTCATAATCGGGAAATCGTAAACCAGATGCAAAAGCGTGTTATTATGATGCGGGATGGTAGCATCGTTTATGATAAGAAACAGGGTGTCTATCTGCCGGAAGGAGATTTTAATAATTATGAGGATTAGTACACACGCATTTGTGGCCGGGCAGGGAATCAAGAATATCAGACGGAACAAGCTGTTTTCTCTGGCTGCCATCGCTACGATGGTTGCTTGTATTTTCCTGTTCAGTTTGTTTTTTGCAGTCATTTTGAATTTCCGCAGTTTGATGACAAATATTGAATCACAGGTTGGAGTCACCGTCTTTTTCCAGACCGGCACCAAAGAAGAAGATATTTTGAAGTTCAAAGCTGAACTGGAAAAACGAGATGAGGTAGCCTCGGTAAAATATGTATCGGCTCAGGAAGCCTGGGAAACAGTGAAAAAGGACTATTTCCAGGGTAATGAAGAACTGGCTGCCGGCTGGACGGATGATAATCCGGTAGCAAATTCCGCCAACCTTGAGGTACAGACCAAACGCATCGATAAGCAGGAGGCTGTGGTCAAGTATATTAAGTCAAATTCGCTGGTACGAAAGGTCAGTCAGGCGGAAGGCGCCAGAAATACATTGTCTGCCTTTAATCGGCTGGCAACCTATTTGTCGATCGGTATTATTGTACTGCTGTTTGCGGTTTCGATCTTTTTGATCAGTAATACCGTTCACATCGGCATTACCGTCAGACGGGAAGAGATTACCATTATGAAGCTGACCGGAGCCAGAGATTACCTGGTTCGGGCGCCGTTTATCATTGAAGGTATGCTGATCGGTCTGGTCGGATCACTGATTCCGTTGACCCTGTTGTACTTCGTATATGGTAAGGCTACGGCTTATGTAATGGAGAAATTCAGTATCTTATCCGGCTATGTTTCATTTGTACCGATCCAAGAAGTGTTTAGGATCGTCGGACCGGTCGGTTTGGTGCTGGGGTTGGGAATCGGTTTTCTGGGAAGTTATTTTACGGTTAGAAAGTATCTGAGCGTATAAAGCGCTGGGTAAACGTAGTGATGAATGTTAATCAACAACTGTTGTTTGGCAGGAGAGTCAGAAGCAGAGGAGGCAGATGTGAGAAGAAGTGGAATCATCGTTGCAGTCGGAGCAGTGGCGCTGGCAATCGGCCTGTCACAATTACCGGTGCATGCCACCATTCAGGAGCTGGAAAAAAAGAATGAAGAGCTGAATCAGAGCCTGCAAAGCGGCCAGAAAAAGATCACGGATCTGGAACAGGCCAAGGAAGAATTGTCTGCCCTGATTGCGGCAGCCGATGCCGAACAGAAGGTAATAGCCGATCAGTTGGCTGAGGTCCACAAAAAGATTACAGCCACTGAGGAACAGTTGGTGGCTTTGGGAAAGGATCTAAAGGAGGCCGAAGCAACTGAGAAATCTCAGCGGGCTTCCATGAAAAAACGGATTCAATTTTTATACGAGGACGGTGGCCGTGAACTGGTAGCTGCTTTGTTTTCCAGCGAAGATCTCAGTGAATTTTTGAATAAAGCCGAATATGTACAGGATTTGTCGAACTATGATCGGAATATGCTGAAAGAATATGCGGCTACGGTCAGTCATATCAAGGAAACCAAAACGGCTATAGAAACAGAAAAGACCAATCTGGAAGCGTCAAAGTCGGAGCTGCAGACAAAGCAGACCGAGCTGGCTGAACAGAGTAAACAAAAACAAAAGGAAAGAGCGAGTTTTCTTGCCAGGATTGATCAAGAAAAGCTGAGCATTGCAGCGGTAATGGAGTCCTTAAATCAAAACAATGCCGAAATCGGACAGTTAAAGGAGGCGGAAGCCAGAGCGGCAGAGCAGGCCAGACTGCAAGCCGAAGCCGCCGCTGCGGCTGCCAAGGCGAAGGCAGAGGCCGCTGCGGCTGCTAAAGCGAAGGCGGAGGCCGACGCTCAGGCCTTGCGGGATGCGCAGCGGTTGAGTCAGAACAATACGGGAGATGACGGAAATCATGTAACGCCGGGACCGTCAGACCGGCAAGATCAGAGCGATCCGACACCGACACCACCGGTAGTTTCTACCGGTTTTGGGTTCCCGACCTCGGTGACGACCATTAACAGTGGGTTTGGTTATCGCGATTTGGCCATCGGCGGAACAGACCTGAGCTTCCATGACGGTCTTGATTTCGGAGCGGCTATGGGTGATCCTGTATATGCTTCGGCAGACGGAAAAGTGACGGCTGCGACGTATAATTCCGGCGGCGGTTATTACGTCCGCATTGATCACGGAAACGGCTTTGAAACCTATTACGGACACCTGACCAATTACATCGTCGGGGCGGGAGATACCGTGGCGCGCGGACAGGTGATCGGTTATGTCGGAGCGACAGGCGCTTGGGTAACAGGACCGCATTTGCATTTTGGGATTTATATAGCGGGAACCTGGCGGGCGCTGGATCCGGGACCGTTTCTGGGACTTTACTAGAATCGAAGGGCGAGATCGAACATCGGTATTACGCAAATATGAAGAAAATAAATGCAGCTGACAAACAAAGCCCCGTGAATATGGGGCTTTGCTGTATCATACTGGGACTGGCATGCAAACAGAAGAGAGGACAGTTATGGACAAAAAGAAGGTACAAATGACCAAAGGCGGTTTGGCCGGTCTGTTGATCGGTGTTGTATTGGTAACGGCATTGATTTTTGGCAGCAGTGGTGTGCTGGCCGGTATGGTCATAGCCAAAAACAGGCAGATTACGGTTTGGGATCGACAGAATATGTGGACAGATTCGGATGAGGCAAAACAGGAGGCCTTTCCGGAAGATGCAAACGGTATGACTGAAAGTGCCGAAGAACTGGTGGATGAGCAGGCATTGGATAAGATCAAAGGACTGACGGATACCATTCATCAGGAGTATCTGAATGAGGGCGAAGCGGATAATACGAAGCTTCGCGAAGGATTGTACAAGGGTCTGGTTTCAGGCCTCGGTGATATCTATTCGGAGTACTATACTCCGGAGGAGTATCAGAAGATGCAGGAAAGCATCTCCGGCAAGTATTCAGGCATTGGGGCTTTGTTAAATCAAGACCGAACGACCAAGGCTATCTCCATCACGAAGGTGTTTGCCGGCAGCCCGGCCGAAGAGGTCGGAATCAAAGCAGGTGACGTTATAGATAAGGTCAATGGGGAAAGTGTGGCGACCTGGACGTTGACCGAGCTGGTCAGCAAGGTTAAGGGTGAAGAGGGATCGACCGTCGATCTGAAAATTTACCGTAACGGTGAGGCACAGGACTTTACAGTGACCAGAAAGCAGATCAGTGTACCGACTGTATCCTATGAAGTGCTGGACAATAAAGTCGGTTATCTACAGATCACGGAATTTGATCAGGTGACCATTGAACAGGTAAAAGCGGCATTGGAGGACCTTGATAAGCAAGGAGCGGCGTCCCTGGTGGTGGATCTGCGTGATAACCCGGGAGGGCTGTTAAACGGTGTGGTAGATATCCTTGGCTACTTTATAGAAAAAGACAAGATGGTCTATACCATTGATAAAAACGGGAAAGGGGAGGACTATTATCCTTCCACAAAGCAGATCTGGACGAAACCGATGAATGTATTGATTAACGGAAACTCGGCCAGTGCAGCGGAAATTTTTGCGGCAGCCGTTCGGGATTATGACAGGGGAAAGCTGATCGGTACCAAGACCTACGGTAAGGGTATTGTACAAAATACGTTCCCCTTCAATGACGGTTCGGCCGTTAAGCTGACCATTTCCAAGTTTTATACGCCGAAGGGTGAGAATTTTCATGGCGTTGGGGTTGAGCCTCACGAGAAAGTTGAAATCGATAAAAAAGCCATGGAGGATAACAAGCTGGAGCGCAGCGAGGATAGCCAGCTGGAAAAGGCAATTGAATTACTCAAGTAATTGTAGTATAATATCCGGGATACTAAGATGGTTTGAGGTGTGATTAAATGGAACAATATGTGATAAAAGGCGGCAATCCGCTGGTCGGTGAAGTAGAGATCGGCGGCGCTAAAAATGCGGCTCTGCCGATATTGGCGGCAGCTATTATGGCGGATGCCCCTGTCAGGATAGAAAATCTACCGGATGTAAATGATGTAAATGTGCTGATCGAGGCGATTGACCGAATCGGAGCCACGGTGGAACGCGTCAGTCGCAGTGTGGTCATTATCAATGGGTCAACCATTGGCGACAGCTGTGTTGACTATGAGTTTATCAAAAAAATCAGGGCGTCCTACTATCTGTTGGGAGCCTTGCTCGGTAAGTATAAAAAAGCCCAGGTGCCACTGCCCGGAGGCTGTAATATTGGTGTCAGACCGATTGACCAGCATATCAAAGGCTTTGAGTCTTTGGGGGCCAAGGTAACCATCCAAAACGGAGTGATTCAGGCGCAGGCCGATCAGCTGCTCGGTAGTCATATCTATCTGGATAAGGTTTCGGTCGGTGCAACCATCAATGTAATGATGGTTGCTGCCATGGCCGAAGGAAAAACGACCATTGAGAATTGTGCACGTGAGCCGCATATCGTAGATGTAGCCAACTTTTTGGGCTGTCTGGGAGCCGATATCCGCGGCGCCGGTACGGATGTGATTCGAATCCGCGGTGTTGAGAAGCTGCGTAGCGGCGAGTATTCCATCATTCCGGATCAGATCGAGGCCGGAACCTTTATGATGGGAGCCGCTATTACCGGCGGGGATATCCTGATCAAGAATGTTATTCCGAAACATTTGGAGGCCATCAGTGCAAAACTACAGGAGATGGGCTGTCAGGTGGAAGAGTTTGCATCGGATGTCAGAGTGTCGGCGAATAAAAAGCTGACCAAAACCAATATTAAGACCCTGCCTTATCCGGGTTATCCGACCGATATGCAGCCGCAGATTACGACCGTTTTGGCGCTGGCGAGCGGAACCAGTATCGTAACGGAGTCGATTTTTGAAAACCGGTTCCGCTATGTTGATGAGCTGATCAAGATGGGAGCGGCTATTCAAGTGGAAGGTAATACAGCGGTGATTGAGGGTGTACATAGCCTTTCCGGCGCCAGAGTCAGCGCACATGATCTGCGAGCGGGAGCGGCCTTGGTGTTAGCCGGTTTGGCAGCCCGGGGTACAACATATGTAGAAGAGATTGAGTATATATTAAGAGGATATGAGGATTTTGACGGTAAGCTGCGGTCGCTGGGTGGTCAGATTAAGCGTGTTGATTCCGATCCGGAATTAAAACAGATCAGATTAAAAATCGGTTGAGAAAGAAGGGAATTAAGATGCAGGAAAAGATATTATTTACCTCGGAATCTGTGACCGAGGGTCATCCGGATAAGGTGTGTGACCAAATTTCAGATGCAATTTTGGATGCCATGCTTGCACAGGATCCGATGAGCCGTGTGGCCTGTGAGACTTGTACGACTACCGGTTTGGTTATGGTAATGGGCGAGATCACAACTGAGGCTTATGTGGATATTCCTAAGGTGATCCGTGATACCATCCGTGAGATCGGTTACACAAAACCGGAATATGGTTTTGATTCCGAGTCCTGCGGTGTGGTGACTGCCATCCATGAGCAGTCTCCGGACATTGCCATGGGCGTAAATGCGTCATTTGAGAAGAAGCAGGATGGTTCCGAAGCGGAGGATCTGGGAGCCGGTGATCAGGGTATGATGTTCGGTTATGCCAGTGATGAAACTCCGGAGCTGATGCCGTATGCTATTTCCATGGCTCAGCGTCTGGCAGCACGGTTGGCTGAGGTTCGGAAAGACGGAACCCTGCCCTACCTTCGACCGGACGGGAAGACGCAGGTAACGGTGGAATATGATGAAGCCGGAGCCGTTAAGCGTATTGATGCGCTGGTGGTTTCGACCCAGCATGATGAAGATGTTTCCATGAACACATTGGCAGCCGATATTAGAAAATATGTGATTGATGTGATCGTACCATCCAAGCTGATGGATTCGGATACTAAAATTTATATCAATCCGACCGGTCGATTTGTAATCGGTGGTCCGAAGGGGGACAGCGGTTTGACCGGCCGAAAGATCATTGTCGATACTTACGGCGGCCAGGCTCGTCACGGCGGCGGCGCTTTTTCCGGAAAAGATCCGACAAAGGTCGACCGTTCAGCGTCGTATGCAGCCAGATATGCAGCCAAGAATATCGTGGCGGCCGGTTTGGCTAAGCGTTGCGAGATTCAACTATCCTACGCCATCGGCGTAGCTCATCCGACATCAGTCTTCGTAGACACCTTCGGTACCGGTGTGATTGCGGATGATGTGATCTGTCATCTGGTGCGCAAGCATTTTGATCTGACTCCGTCCGGTATCATTCGGATGCTGGATCTGCGGCGACCGATTTATCGGGCGACAGCGGCCTATGGTCACTTCGGCAGAAACGAGCAGATGTTCAGCTGGGAGAAAACCGATAAGGTGGCGGCTCTCAGAGCGGATGCCGGTTTGGAATAATAGATATATTATAAGGAGGTTTTCGTTGTCGGCAGATGACAAGGCCTCCTTTTTTAAACCTGTTTAGAGGAAGTGGGAAAGGTGAACAAGACGTGATAATGGATGAACGGCTGTGGGAGCCGGTTTTTGAAGATGGCGCCATTTTGGTAGTGGCCAAGGCGGCCGGACTGGCCGTGCAAAGTCGCAGTCTGCTGGAAAAAGACTTGGAAAGCTTGTTGCGGGCAGAGGGCCGCGGACATCAAAACTATCATCTCATTCATCGACTGGATCAGCCGGTGGAGGGATTGCTGGTGGTTGCCAAAACAGCAGCAGCTGCGGCGGGCTTAAACAGACAGCTGACAGCAGACGGCTTTGCCAAGGAGTATGTGGCGGTGACCGGAGGCGGACAGTGGAAGCAGCCGGAGGGTACATTGGTTGATTATCTGGAAAAGCAAGCTAAAGGGAACTGTTCTGTTGTGGTACCGCAGATCGGCGACAAGGGTCGAGGCAAGCGAGCTGAACTGTCCTATCGGGTAGAGGCTGCGGACGCCGTCGCCGGGCGGAGCCTGGTGTTCGTTCGATTGGCTACCGGTCGGCATCATCAGATCAGAGTACAATTGGCAGCGGCCGGTCATCCGTTGGTTGGGGACGGAAAATACGGAAACGAGGGAAGCAGACAGCAGGGGTTGGCTCTTTGCGCCTGGCGACTGCGTTTTTGCCATCCTTTGAACCACCGGCCGATGACATTTACATATCTGCCAAAACAACCGGTGTTTGCACCGTACCTTCAGCAGATTCAGCAAGCGATAGCGGATACAGACGGGAGGTTGACCGATGTATAAGGTCTTATTGGTTGACGACGAAATACTGATCAGAGATGCCATGCGAGAAATCATTCACTGGGAGGAACTGGGCTTTGAATTGATGGGGACTGCTTCCGACGGCCGGCAGGCCCTGGACATGATCGAGGTCGAGCGGCCTCAGCTGGTGTTGACAGATATTTGCATGCCATATATGGATGGGCTTGAGCTGGCCCGAGAGCTGCATGAGCGGTATCCATCCGTCAAAGTCATGATCATTACCGGTCACAATGAATTTTCCTATGCCAAGCGGGCGATGCAGTATAAGGTCAGCGAGTATATTATGAAGCCGATCACAGCCGGTGAGTTATCGGAAGTGCTGTTGAGGGCCAAGGCGGAGCTGGATCAGCTGCGGCATGAGCAGAGCAGCTTGAAACGAATTCGGGGAGCTTACTTAAGCCAGCTGCCGGCATTGCGCTCGAGAATACTGAATAAGCTGGTGCTGGGAGCAACTGTTCCGGATCAGATCAATGAAAAACTACTGGAGTTGGACATTTCGCTCCCGGGGCCCTATTATTGTGTGGCGAAGCTGAGAGTGGAGGAACGCAGCAATATTTTACAGACAGTCTTTCGTCATGAGGAATCTCTGATGTTGTTTGCGGTCTGGAATGTAGCCCAGGAGTTGATGGGAGAGGCCGGAGGTGTCGGTTTTCAGGATACCGAAGATGAGACTGTGTTGATTTTGGGCTGCGATAGCGAGGAACGGCTGCAGCAGCGGTTGTTTGAGGTTGCAAAACGGATCGGACAGGCCCTGACCAATCATCTGCGTATCCTGACGACCATCGGGGTCGGCGGAACCGTTGAGGGATTGGAAGCGCTGCCTCAATCCTTTGCCCAGGCAGGAATTGCCATCGGCTATGGATATACAAGGGGCTGCGGACGGATCTATTGCTATGATCCGGATGAGGCCAAGCGCAGCAGCTTCAGTACCAGGCGCTTTATTCAGTTGATGGATCAGCTGGAGGTTCAGGGAAGAGCCGGCGATGCTGAAAAGTGTAAGAGCTGTCTTGATCAGGCCATCAATGCCATCGCGACGGCATTTTCTGCCCCCGACCAAATCTGGATGTATTTGCAGAGCATGCTGCTGCGGCTGTTTATCAGTATCCTTGAGCATGAGGGCGGCACAGAGGAGGAAGAGGAGCTGCAGGCCAGAATTTTGGAAGAGGTTTCGAGTGCTCATACCATGGAGCAAGCCAAACGCCTCTGCTTGGAGGCGGTCGATCTGCTGATGAATCTGACCGGTAAGGATAAAGAGCAACAAGGCAGAAAACAGGCTGTTCTGGCCTTAGATTATATTGAACGCAATTACTCGGATAAGGAACTTTCCTTACAAAGTGTCTGTGCTTATTTGGCTATCTCCCCCAGTTATTTCAGTTTTATTTTTAAGCAGAATACAGGCGAGACCTTTATCGAGGCGGTAACGCGTATTCGTATGCAGCATGCCAGAGAGCTGCTGGCTGATACCGATTTGAAGACCTATGAGGTGGCGGAGCAGGTGGGCTTTGCCGATCCGCATTATTTCGGGATCGTCTTTAAAAAACAGGTGGGTATGACGCCGAAGGCCTTTGCCAAACAAAAGCGGGAGCAAAAATGAAGCGGATAACGGACTTTTTCAGAAAACAGAAAATCGGAGCAGTGTTCAGCGTCAGTTTCAGTGTATTGATCACCATCCTGTTTTTTTTGCTGATGACACTGAGCAGCCGTATCAACACCGAGTCGGTGCGAGATACAGCGGCGGAATATACCCAACAGTTGATCAAACAGGTCAACGACGAGTTGAATCATTACTTTAAGACCATTGAAGCGGTGGTATCCGGTATGAGCTCGAAGCAAGACACAGAAGTCTTCCTTACAGAAGCGGACAAAGCGGACGGAAGCGCGGCACGGGATCGTTTGCAGGATCAGTTTGCGCAGTTGATTGAAACCAGAACAGATGTCTACAATGTGACATTGATTAATGAAAAGAAAAACATCCTGATCAACGGCCGGCATTATCAGACCAATCCGTATGCAGATTTTCGCAAGCGCAGTTGGTACATGAATATGGTGGATGCTCGGGGGAAGACCTATATTTCATCGCCGCATGTGCAAAATATGTATGACCGATCCTATCCATGGGTGGTAACCATAGGCAAAATGATTCTGGATCGTCACAGCGGAGAACACATAGGAACGCTGCTGATTGATCTGAACTATTCGGAGATAACTCGGGTGTCGCAGAACATTGATCTCGGAGCCAAGGGATATGTTTATATCATGCAGCGGGACGGAGTGTTGGTTTATCATCCGAGGCAGCAGGAAATTTACAGTGGTTTGGCGTCGGAGCGAACAGATGTGGTACTGACTTCGCCGGATAATCCGTCGTTTATCGGTAGCGGTAAAGAGAGGCGCATTTACTCCCGTGTAGCCTCAAAGCTGACTGACTGGTATGTGGTCGGTGTCGGCTATGTGGATGAGATTTCGCCGGTGAACTGGAGAACCAACCTGTTGTATTTTACTATCGGCGGGCTGTTCCTGCTATTCGGCGTCGGCGTAACTGTCGTACTCAGTTCTATGATCGTACAACCGATCAGGAAATTGGAGCAGTCCATGCTGGAGGTTAAAAACGGCGCCTTGCCGACCATTGAACATCCGGAGAAGCTGACAACAGACGGGTCGCAAAATGAAGTGGATTTGCTGGCATATACCTTTTATCGGATGACAGAAGAAATCAAACAGCTGATGGAGGCCAATGCCCGTGAACAGGCAATGAAGCGCAAGGAGGAGATGCGGGCACTGCAGGCCCAGATCAACCCTCACTTCTTATATAATACCTTGGATTCGATCATCTGGATGGCTGAGGGAAAGAAATCCGAAGAGGTCGTACAGATGACGGCTTCATTGGCCAGACTGCTTAAACAGAGTATCAGCAATGACCGTGAAATGGTCAGCATCCGCGAAGAGATCAGCTATGCCGAACAATATCTGCGCATCCAGAAGATGCGTTACCGGGATAAGCTGGATTATCGTATCGACGTACCGGATATCGGGGATGTGCAAATTGTGAAGCTGGTTTTGCAGCCATTGGTTGAAAATGCCATTTATCATGGCCTGAAATATAAGCAGGGTATCGGTACCATCCGCATCAGTGCGGAACGTGAGGGACCTGATCTGTATTTGCGGGTCGAGGATGACGGTATCGGTATGAAGCCGGATATGCTGGCCCGTATTTTTGAAGGTAAGGGCAAGGATAATCACGGGCTGGGGATCAAGAATGTAGCTGAACGACTGAAAATGTATTACGGCGAGGGCTACGGCCTGAGTTATGAAAGTATGTATGGAATCGGTACGGTAGCGTCGATCAAGATACCGGCAGGAGGGCAGAATGAAAAAAAATAGGATATGGTGGTTGCTGATCCTGGCGGCAGTCTTGGCGATCGGCGGGTTTGGCGTATGGCGATTTTATAGGAATCAGGTTGTCAATGAGAGGCATCATGTAATTGCCATCCTAAAGTCGATTACCCGGGATAATGATTTTTGGCCGGAGCTGGAGAAGGGGATCCGAGCCGCCGGCACCCAGTATAATATGACGGTGGAGGTACGCGGACCGGCTCTGGAGTCGGATGTCGACAGACAAAATGTTATTATCGAAGAAAGCATCGCCAGAAAACCGGATATTATCATTTTGGCGCCGGGAGATTATAACCGATCCGCCGAATATGTGAAAAAGATCCGTGATGCCGGTATCACACTGGTTTTGGTTGACTCGGACACTGCAGAGCGTCTTGGCGTGACTCTGGTGGCGACAGACAATGTATTGGCCGGGAAAAAGGTTGGTATGTTGTTAACAGACGCGATTCAGAAAAAGCGGGAGGCCGGTCGGGCAAACGGTGTCGAAAAAGTGGCTATCCTGAGCTATGTGCAAAATTCTTCGACTGCCCGCGACCGTGAAAAGGGGGTGACTGCCTATTTAAAGGAGCAGGAAATACCGTTTATCGGGCCTTACTATACCCAGTCCAATGCCAGGACAGCCGAAGATATGACCAGGCAGATCCTACATGATCATCCCGATGTCACCTATCTGGTCGGTTTAAATGAGTGGTCGGCGGTCGGCGCCAGCCGAGCGTTGGTGGCGTTGGAGAAGCAGGATGAGATTAAGGTGGTCGGTTTTGACAGTTCTCGAACAGAAGCCGGATTTCTGGAGCAGGAGGTGCTTTACGGGATCGTGGCGCAAAATCCGTACAGCATGGGCTATCTCAGCGTGGAAAGCGCGGTAAAGCGAATCCGAGGTGAAGCGGTATTGAATATGATCGATTCGGGATCACATGCAATTACCAAAGAAACCATGTACGACCTGGAAAATGAAAAGCTGTTGTTTCCGTTTCAAGATCAATAATGGAATATGTCAAAAAGGTGAAAAAAGTAATTTTTTCACCTTTTTTCGTAAGATATTCTATTAACAGGGTTAAAAAAATACTCTATACTTTATGACATAGCAATGAAAATTTTTAAGAAGGGGAGAATGGAAGAGTGGAAAACAAAGTGTCGAATGAAAGTTTACCAATCGGAAAAGTGATTCTCGAAATGGACAAAATCGACAAAGGATTCCCCGGAGTACAGGCGTTGAAAGATGCCCACCTTGATCTGCGTGAAGGTGAAGTTCATGCGCTGATGGGTGAAAACGGTGCCGGAAAATCCACATTGATGAAGATTTTGACCGGTATCTATACCAGAGATACGGGAACAGTTGTATTGGAAGGCAAAGAAGTCGAGTTTTCGGGAACCAAGGAATCCCAGGCTGCCGGTATCGCTATCGTGCATCAGGAGTTGAACATGCTTCCGCACCTAACCGTGGCACAGAATATTTTTATCGGCCGCGAGCATATGTCCGGTAAGTTCATCAACGAAAAGAAGATGAATGAAGAGGCAAAGAAGCTGTTTGATTTATTAAATATCAATATCAATCCACGAACTAAGATGGGAGATCTGACTGTCGGTAAGCAGCAGATGTGTGAGATCGCCAAAGCGATTTCGATGGACGCCAAGATCATTGTTTTCGATGAGCCGTCGGCAGCTCTGACCGAGGCCGAAATTGAGGAATTGTTTAAAATCATCCGCGAGCTGCGGGCCAAAAAAATGGGCATCATTTACATCACCCATCGTATGGATGAAGTCGGCATTATCACCGATCGTGTAACGGTTATGCGTGACGGTGAGTATGTCGGAACGGTCAATACCAGAGAGGTGACCAAGGATGATATCATCCACATGATGGTAGGACGTGTGGTATACGAGGACCCGAAGCAAAAGAGCAATGTTCCGGCCGATGCTCCGGTGATTTTGAAGGTGGAGCACCTGAATGCCGGTAAGATGGTCAAGGATGTCAGCTTTGAACTGAAAAAGGGAGAGATCCTTGGTTTCTCCGGTTTGATGGGGGCGGGCCGTACCGAAACCGCCAGAGCGCTGTTCGGCGCAGATAAAAAAGACAGTGGTAAGATTTATATCAATGGTAAGGAAGTGACCATCAATACTCCGGAAGATGCGGTTCGTAACGGGATCGGTTATTTGTCGGAGGACAGAAAGCAGTATGGTTGCATTACAGGCCTGAGTGTGGCGGAAAATACCACCATGGCGGCTTTGGACAAATTCTGCAACGGCTTGTTTATCAATGCTGCCAAGGAAAGAAGCGTATCGGAAGAGTATGTAGATAAGCTTTCGACGAAGACGCCGAGCATTAAACAAAAGGTTCGCAATCTGTCCGGAGGCAATCAGCAGAAGGTAGTTATCGCCAAATGGTTGGCGAAGGATTGCGATATTTTGATCTTCGACGAACCGACCAGAGGTATCGACGTCGGTGCCAAGAGTGAGATTTATGCTTTGATGAACGAACTGGTAAAGGAAGGAAAATCCATTATTATGATTTCATCGGAACTGACAGAGGTATTGCGTATGAGCGATCGGGTGGTCATCATGTGTGAGGGCCGCAAAACCGGAGAGCTTGATATCTCGGAAGCAAATCAGGAATCTATCATGCATGCAGCTACATTACGCGAGAAGGAGTAAGAAATGGGAAAAAAGCAGGAAAATAAGATTGTTGCGATGCTCGGCGGGACCCAAAGAGTTATCGTAGTAGGCGCCCTGGTACTATTGATTGCATTTTTTGCGATCTTCAGTGACGGTCACTCATTTACGACATGGTCAAACGTATTAAATGTATTTAACTCATCCTATTATATCGGCTTTATGGCCATCGGTGTTACCTTTGTGATCATTACCGGCGGCATCGAGCTTTCTATTGGTACCTCACTGATGATGATCGGTCTGATCGGCGGCAAACTGGTGTCGATGAATGTACCGATGATCGCGGTGCTGCTGGTGATGCTGCTGGTCGGCCTGCTGGTAGGTCTGATCAACGGAACGATGGTATCCAGACTGGGATTGCCGGCTTTTATTGCAACACTGGGTATGATGATGGTGACCAGAGGTATGGGATCTATCGTAACCAAGGTTCAGACCATGACCATGCCGCAGGAAACAAGCCCGGGCGGCTGGTTCAGAAAGGCTTTTACCCTGAAGTTTGCGGGAAGCGGTGCTGAGATTCTGGAAAAGGGTCTGCCGATCGGCTTCGTGTTACTGATTGCGCTGGCTGTTGTGATGTCTGTCATTTTAAATAAGACCAGACCGGGACGTTATATCATTGCCATCGGAAGCAATAAGGAAGCAACCAGATTATCCGGTGTAAATGTTAAATTATACGAGACCTTGGCTTATATCATCTGCGGTCTGTTTACCGCTATCGCGGCCATCGCTTACGGTGCTGCCTTCTCGCAGTTTACCCCGTCTACCGGCAACGGCTTTGAGATGGACGCCATCGCCGGAGCGGTGATCGGCGGAACCTCATTGGCCGGCGGTGTCGGCAGTATCGGTGGAACCATCCTCGGAGTATATATCATGGCCGTGTTAAAGACCGGTCTTCCGACCATCGTGATCAACGGCCAGCAGGTTCAGTCCCACTGGCAGCTGCTGATTACAGGTATCGTATTGGTTATCGCGGTGTTGGCCGACGTAGCCAACAGAAAGAAGAACGGTTAATCACTGTTTTGTTATGTCATCAGGATAATACCCGGCCGAAACGCTGACTGCCGGGATTAGCAAAAAAACATCCAAAGGGAGGAAGTAAAAATGAAGAAACGTGTTGTTGCATTATTGATGGTTGGTGTTGTTGCAGCGTCCATGTTAGCTGCCTGCGGTACCAAGAAGGAAGGTACCAAGAGTACTAAGAGCGAAACCAAGACGACCGGCAGCACCAAGAGCGAAAAACCGGCGGCCGAAGGAGATGTTTCAGGCTTTGATATTCAGGTAATCGCTAAGGGCTTCCAGCATCAGTACTGGCAGGCAGTTAAGCAGGGTGCGGAAGAAGCTCAGAAGAAGTTAGGAATTAAGTCCATGAACTTTGTAGGTCCGGACACCGAATCTAATATCGAACAGCAGATTACCCAGCTAAAAACCGCGCTGTCCAAAAAGCCGGCCGCTATCTGCTTTGCCGCTCTGTCCGTAGATGCTTCGCTGGATGCCTTGAACGAAGCGAAGGCCAGCGGTATCCCGGTAATCGGATTTGACTCCGGTGTTCCGAACGCTCCGGAAGGTTCTGTCTTCGGAAACGCCGCGACAGATAACAAGGCAGCCGGCGCACTGGCCGCTGAGAAGATGTATGAACTGATCAAGGACAAGGTGACCGATCCGAAGGAAGAGGTAAAGATTCAGGTTCTGTCTCAGGATGCCACCTCCGAGTCCATCATCGGACGTACCCAGGGCTTCCTGGATAAGATGGCTGAGCTGATCGGAGCCGACAAGGTTTCCATCATCGGAAACGACAAATTTAATAAGAAGGTTGACGGCGCTAAGGTGATCCTGAATATTCAGGTTCCGGCTACCATCGACGATGCTTCCTGCGTAAACATCGCTACCAATGCGCTGAACGATGCCGCTACCGTGGCTATCTATGGCTCCAATGAAATGACTGCTAAGAATATGGTGATCGCTGACAACTCCGCTAACAAGCTTGGCAAAGACATCATTGGTGTTGGTTTTGACGCCGGTGAAATCCAGCTGCAGGCTGTTAAGGATAAGCGTCTGTCCGGTTCCATTACCCAGGATCCGGTAGCGATCGGCTACAAGGCAGTAGAGATGGCTGTTAAGGCCGCACAGACCAAGCAGGTACAGGGCGATATCGACACCGGCGCCAAGTGGTACAATGCTGACAATATGTACAATGATGACATCAAGCCGTGTCTGTATGACATTGAAAAGATCAAATAATCTGCTTGGCAAAATGGTACAGTGAAAAAAGGGGGGTGGCTTGACCATTCCCCTTTTGACAAATGACGGATTTTTCGCTATGATACAAATATTCTTAAAGTATGCGGAGGATCTGTAAAGATATGAACCAAAACAGAAAGGCAAGATCGAAGCGTATAGGTCTGATTTTCGGACTGACGCTGTCCTTGTTTGCCTGCACCAATAAACAACCGAATACAACGACCTCCGGCAGCGGTTCGGTGGTCAGCTCCGGCGGAGTACAAAAAACACAGGTAAAGACCGGTGTGGCAGTGAAGGAGCTGGTGGCTGGTAAGGTGGCGGATTTTGTCAGGCTGCATCCGCAGATTTCGGAGGGACTCGAGGTGAATATCGTCGGTCGTGACGGAGACAGTCAGGACTGGAAACGGTTTTCCGAGACGGCCCAAGAATATATAAAGCAGCTTAACAAAGCCTACGGCCTAAAGGGAGAGGCTGCCATCAAGCTGTTGGCCGACGGCAGCACCAAAAACGAGAATCTGGAGAATCAGATCAATGTATGGGAAAATATGCTGATTAAATCTCCGGATGTTATGGCATTGTCGGCTGTAGACATGTTTTCCATGAAGCCGCAGCTGGAAGCGGCGGCGGAGAGCGCCATTCCTGTCATCGGTTTTGGCTCCGGTATCGAAGAAAGCGGCTATGATAAGAGCTATGCCGGCATGGTCGAAACAGATTATCGTCAAATGGGCCGGGAGCTGATGGAAAAGCTGCAGCGGGTCGGGGTGACACGCGGAAAGATTTTGATTCTCGGCTCCAGCGCGAAGACTATGTCGAATCATCAGATGGAAACCGGACTGGAAGAATACCGGAAGGCAAACCTGCCGAGCATGGAGAGGGCGACTCTGCTGTATCGGGATCAGGCTGACTTCGAGAGGCAAATAAAGGATACCTCGAAATGGCAGGAGTATAATGCCATTATCGGCCTGTCGGAAGCAGATGTACGCCAGGCTCTGAAGCTGCGCACGGAGATTGCCGAATTGTCGGCCAGTCTGCCGCTAGTCGAAAAGAAGGCAGGCACTAAAGCGGCGGTTCCGGTAGTAACCGGTGTCGGTTACAATAAAAATTTTGAGGATGATCTGGAAACGGGCGCTTTGGTGGGGCTGATGGAGATCAATAATCGGGAGTTGGCCTGTGCAACAGTATCCATGGCTCTGGAGCAGGCGATAAAGGTGCAGGAAAAACAGTCTCCTTCCTTTTATAAGGTGAAAATCGCATATGCCTGGATTGATAAGCAATCAAAGGACACAGCTGAGATACAGCTGCTCATAGGATAGAGAGGTAAAAAATGTTAAAAGGGATTCCGAAGATTCTTTCGCCGCAGCTTTTAAAGGTGTTATGTGAAATGGGACACAGTGACCGGCTCGTCATTGCCGACGGTAATTTTCCGGTCGAAACGATGGGAAAAAACGCTATCGTAATACGGATGGACGGGCATAATGTGCCGGAGATCCTGGATGCCATTTTAGAGGTATTTCCCCTTGACACATACACTGACAAGCCTGTAAACTTAATGGAAGTAGTGGCTGGCGATACCGTGGAGACCCCGATTTGGGACACCTATAAGGATATTGTAAAGAAACACGATTCAAGAGGGGCAGAGGCTTTTGGAAATATCGAACGCTTCAGATTTTATGATGAAGCAAGAGCGGCATACTGTATTATTGCTACCGGCGAAGCTGCCTTGTATGCCAATATTATGCTGCAAAAAGGCGTGCTCTAAAGCAGATGTATAAAGAGCCGGATACCGGTTCGTCACATCACTTGAAAATGTGTATTTGGCCGAAGGATAATCCTTCGGCCTTTTTCAGCTTTTGTTAAGAAGACATAGCATAGAGAGGAGCAGCAGATGAAACTGATCCGTCGGATCCTGATCGGTACAGGAACCTTTGTAGTGGCATTCATGGCCATGTATGTCATGATCAATATGAAAAATAAAACTGTGAATTATCAAAGTGACAGCTGGCAGCAGCAGCTGCCGGTGGCCTATTTGACGGTGGGCGAGAAACGCATCAATCCGATGTTTGCACACCTACAGCCATTGCCGCCGGTTTTGACAGATGCCGATCTTTTTGTAACCGGACAGCAGGCAGAGGTGCCGATGCAGGTGCAGCTGAATCAGGCGGAGGTCAAGGAGATTCGCTTTAAACTCTATGACATGCAAAATAATGTCAAAGAAATAGAATATTCAGTGGTAGGAGAAAGTCGAGAGGAGGGGGGACTGTTATCCTTTTTGGTAAGGCCGAAGCATGCGCTGACCGAAGGGCAGAGTTATCTGCTGGAACTCGGATTGGAGGATGGCCGGCTCGGTCGCACGTTGTATTATTATTCCAGACTGGAGAAGCGGACTGATCTGGTAGTGGAAGACTATCTGACATATGTAGAGCGTTTTTTTACCAGCACCATCAATGGCAGCAGTCTGTCCGAACTGTCGAATCAAATTACCTATCAAAATACGGCAACCCCGTATTACTGTGATATGACGACCGGCGAAACGGCCATTTTATGGGGCCGCCGACAGCCGAAATTACTGCAGAGTCCGATACCTCGGTTGATTCAGGCTGGCGCCAGGAGTATTTCGGTTGTACAAGGGTATCGTGTCATGGATCAGGCGGAGGAGGTCAGAGCCGATGAGGTCTATCGTATGAATGCGGCGGATGGAAAGATACAGTTGTTGGCCTATGAAAGAAGCATGACCAGAGGCGGGATCTCGGCGGCCGGTATTAGCGGTGGTTCGATAACTCTGGAAACGGCAGAAACCAGACCACAGTTCGCAGCTGCCAGGGATCGCCGAAGCTTTGCCATCATCGAAGGAGATAGCCTCTGGAGTTATCGCGCAGATGAGGGAGAACTGAATTTGGTATATGGACCGGGCAGTAGACAGACCGGTCGGGACGGTGCGGCAAAGGACCAGGCGATTCGTATTCAGCAGATCGACGATGACGGCAGTATCACTTTTTTTGTCGGCGGTTATATGCATTCGAGCCTGCTTGAAGGAAAAACAGGGATAGCGGTTTACCGCTATGATCAGACAGCGCATGTGACGAAACAGATCGGCTTTATAGATATCAATGAGGCCGGTGCTCTGATTGCCGATCAGATGAAAGACTTTACTTACCTAAATGAGCAGCAGGAGCTGTTTTTTGTGCTGGAAGGAAATCTTTATCAGGCCAAGATGGCCGAGGGGACCTTGTTCAGTCTGCAGGGGCAGGACTGGCAGCCGGTGACTGAAATTCTTCCTCCGGGCAAGCTGACCGATTACCGGGTATCCGGCTCCGGCCGTCAATTTGCCATCTATCAGGGTGTGGATATCCGTCATGCGCAGTCGGTTGAGATTTATGATTTAGAAAGTGGCCGTAAGCGTATCATTCAAGCGGCAGACGGTGAGCGGGTCAGACCGGGGCTCTTCTTAAATGAAGATTATGTCTACGGCTTGGCCAAGGAAGGTGATCTGAGTGCCGATGATAAGGGCAGACCGCTGCTCGGCTGCTATAGTCTGGAGGTACAAAACTCGACCGGAGAGGTTGTAAGCCGATATCAAAAGGACGGAATTTTTATCGGCAATTGGCTGGTGGAGGATCATGCCATCACCTTAAAGGGCTATCAGAAGGTTGACGGCTATTATGTACAGACCACTGAAGACCATATCATTAATAATGCCGGCAAAGAAGACCGGGAGATCAAGCTGCAGCAGTCTGATAAAGGTTCCTGGAAGCTGTTATTTGAAGGAAAAAGCGCAGATAAAACAGAGCAAATGACGATTTCCGTGCAACAGGGAAAAGGGTTGCTGGGTATACCCCTTAAGGTATCGACAGCCCAAGCCGGCTATCTGGTATTTTCCAAAGGAAATCTGGTCGATCGCACAACGGATGCCGGAAGTGCGCTGCGGCAGGCTGATGCCGGTCAGGGGCGGATCGAAACCGAAAATCGGCGATTGTTCTGGCAGCGCGGAGAGCTACGTCCGCTCGGGCGTGTGTTGGAGACGGACGACCTGCCCAAAGAGGAGCTCAGAGCGGCATTGGCCGCGGTGGATCGGTCAGGAGCGACCAATGCCGGAATACTGGATGCCTCAGGAGCTGATATTGGCAGTTTATATAATTTTTTAAGCGACGGAAAGGCAATCGCCACTGTGAATAGCCAGCATGAAGCTGTTCTGCTGTATGGTTATGATTTGCAGGGGGTCCATGTCTTAAAGCTGTCGGATCAGTCAACGGAAACGTATCCCTATGCCAAGGTGACACAGGCGTTGGGTGGCGAAGACCGGTTGTGGTTGATTCAGATCGGAAAGTGAGGAAAGCATGAAGAATAATATCGTACTGATCGGCATGCCGGGAGCCGGAAAAAGCACCATCGGTGTGGTGGCGGCCAAAATGCTGGGATATGATTTTCTGGATAGTGACCTTGAGATCCAACGGCAATATGGGAAAACATTGCCTCAGCTTCTGCAAGAGTACGGAACAGAGGGTTTTAATCAGATAGAAAATGAGGTTAATGCCGGACTGAACTGTCGAAGAACAGTGATTGCAACCGGCGGCAGCGTAATTTACGGACAGCAGGCCATGGAACAGCTGGCTAAGCTCGGACACATTGTATACATCCGCCTGAGCTTTGAAGAGATTGAACGGCGGCTGGGAGATTTGCGGCAGCGAGGCGTTTCCATTAAGGAGGGGATGAGCCTGCGTGACCTGTATGAGGAAAGGGTTCCATTGTATGAACACCATGCAGAGCTGATCTTTGAAGCAGAACGCTACGATCTGCGCGAATCAGCGGAAGTTCTGGTTCGTCAGCTTGCACAACAAATAGAATTATGATAGCATACAGGAATGGGCTTTTCCCATTCCTGTATATTTATCCGGAATAGACGCGTGAAAAGCCGGTTCCTCATCCGCTTGCATATGAGGATTTGAAAGGGAAAGGAGAAGTGAGGCGGCACACCTCAGCAGACAGAAATGTTGACCGATACAGGTCAGAATTAGCGCCAGAGCCCGGTGCCTCCGGTTATTCGGATGGGTTGACGAGGAGTGAAGTGATCGAAAATTCGGCGGATGCTTCAACGCAGCCAGGCTGCGAAGGGATCGACAAAACAGTGCAAGCTGACAAAACGATGCCAACCTGAATAAAAGTTTATAAGATAAAAAATCGAATCATAAGGAGAAGACACTATGTGTGGAATTATGGGCTATATTGGCAGCAATGACGGAAAGAAAGCGGTGCTGGAGGGCCTGCATAACCTGGAATACAGGGGCTATGACAGCGCCGGCATGGCTTTTTTACATAACAAAGAATGGATCATTGAAAAAGAGGTTGGTCGGGTGGCTAATCTGGAGGCGGCTGTGGCGTCATATCAAGGAGTTTCGCCGCTGGCCATCGGACACACCCGTTGGGCAACCCACGGGGAGGCGACAACAGTGAACTGCCATCCGCATTCACATGGGGCGGTGACCCTGGTTCACAACGGAATCATAGAAAACTATCGGGAAATCGCCGCCATGCTGGAGGCCAGAGGGCTGGCGCCGATCTCGGAGACAGATACCGAGGTGGCGGCTCTGTTAATCGGCAGTCATTATCAGGGGAACCCACTAAAGACTCTGCGTGCCTGTCTGCCGTTACTGGAGGGATCTTACGCCTTCTGTATCGCCTTTGCCGATCATCCGGATACCTTGTTTGCAGCCAGAAAGGGCAGTCCGATCGTGGTGGCTAAAACAGAGGAAGAAGGATTGATCTCTTCCGATATACTTGGAACGGCGGCTTACAGTAAAGAATTTTTTGCCATGCCGGAGATGAGCATCGTGGCGCTGTCCCAATCGGATGTGCATGTGTATGATTATCGCCTGCATGAGCTGGAGCCGCAGTGGGAAACCATTGCCTGGGACGTGGAGGGCGCGCAGAAACAGGGTTATGAATTCTTTATGCAAAAGGAGATACATGAACAGCCGCAGGCCTTTGAGCAGACGGTTCGTCCGCGTATCGCCGACGGCTTGCCGGATTTGCGTATCGATGGTATTGATGATGAAACCCTGGCCGCCGTTCAGGCTGTGGTGGTGGTCGGCTGCGGTACGGCCATGCACTCCGGTCTGGTTGGGAAGCATATGATCGAGCAAAATCTGCGGCTGCCGGTACAGGTAGAAATCGCCTCGGAGTTTCGCTACCGTGATCCGGTTTTTCTGCCGCAGACCCTGGCAGTCTTTGTATCCCAGTCGGGTGAAACGGCTGATACTCTGGCGGCGCTCAGATTAGCCAGGGAGCAGGGGGTGAAGACTCTGGCCATCGTCAATGTCAAGGGCTCCTCGATCGCCAGAGAAAGTGATTATGTATTATACACCCATGCCGGCCCGGAAGTGGCGGTTGCCAGCACCAAGGCCTATATGGTCCAGCTGGCTGCCTTTTACCTGCTGGCCTGGAGAATTGCCCTGGTTCAGAAACGGATGAGCAGGGAGGCGGTGAAGTGTCAGCTGCAGCAGTTTTTACAGCTGCCGCAACAGATGGAAGAGCTTCTTGCTTCGACTAAGCGTATGAAAAAGACCGGCGACCTGTTGTCGGAACATACGGACCTGTTCTTTATCGGCCGCGGTCTGGACTATGCCCTCTCCATGGAGGGATCAATCAAATTAAAAGAAATCAGTTATATTCATTCGGAAGCCTATGCCGCCGGAGAATTAAAACACGGAACCATTTCACTGATCACCGAAGAAGTGCCCTGCATCGCTCTTGCCACGCAGCCTGCACTGTACAGTAAGATGATCTCGAATATCCGTGAGGTAAAGACCCGTGGAGCCTATGTGGTACTGATTTGTCAGGCCGACTTCCCGCAGGAGGAAGGCTTATATGATGTACGCTTTGATTTGCCGGCCTGTGAAGAACGGTTTGCGCCGTTTCTGGCAGTGATCCAGTTGCAGCTCATCGCCTACTATACATCATATGCCAAGGGACTGGATGTTGACCATCCGCGCAATCTGGCAAAATCCGTAACGGTCGAATAACCGTTACAAGCAAGAGTTTTGTTTGTAGTAGAAGGAGAACGCAAATGAAGTTTTCAGAGATGCCCTATGTTCGTGTCGATATGGAAAAACTGACCGAGCAGTACAATGACCTGACAGCCCGCTTCGCGGCAGCAAAAAGCGGTGAGGAACAGTGGGAGATTCATCAGGAACAATACGCACTGAACAAGGATGTGAAAACCTCGATGACGCTGGCTCATATCCGTCACAGCATAGACACTACGGATACCTTTTATAAGGCGGAAAAGGACTTTTTAGACGAAAATGAGCCGAAGCTGGCAGAGCTGGAGACCCGGTATCAAAAGCAGCTGCTGGAGTCCCCGTACAGGGCTTACCTGGAGGAAAAGATCGGGCCGGTTGCCTTTAAGAGTATGGAAATTGCCAAAAAGGCCTTTGATCCGAAGCTGATTCCGCTGATGCAGGAAGAAAATGCACTGGTGACCAGATATATGTCCTTACTCGCTTCGGCCAAAATCGAGTGGCAGGGAGAAACGCTGAATCTGTCTTTGATGCGTCCTTATATGATTGACGCTGATCGGTCGGTGCGAAAGGAAGCCTATCGGAAGGCGCTGGCTTTTTTTGAAGAGAATGAGGAAAAGCTTGATGACATCTATGATCAGCTGGTAAAAAACCGAACCGCGCAGGCCAAGCTGCTCGGCATGGAGAACTATATCGAACTGGGTTACTACCGGATGAACCGTAATTCCTACAGCCGGGCCGAGGTGGAGCGCTTCCGCAAGCAGGTGAAGGAGATCTGGGTTCCTTTTGTGACTAAGATCCATGAGCAGAGACGGCAGCGTATCGGCGTGGAAAAGCTGACTTATTATGATACCGGTGTTTACTTTGACTACGGCAATCCGGCGCCGCAGCAGGATCCGGCCGGTATTATGGAACTGGGGCAGAAGATGTATGCCGAGCTGTCACCGGAAACGAAAGAATTTTTTGACTTTATGATGGAGAATGAGTTATTTGACGTACTGGGCCGCAAGACCAAACGTTCAGGCGGATATATGACCTATCTGCCGAATTATCAGGCTCCGTTCATCTTTGCCAATTTCAATGGCACTGCCGGTGATATTGATGTCATTACCCATGAATGCGGTCATGCCTTTCAGGGCTTTGTATCCGGTAAGGATCCGATTCTTGAGCATGCCGAGATCACCATGGAAACGGCCGAAATACATTCCATGGCCATGGAGTTCTTCACCAACGACTGGATGCATCTGTTCTTTGGTGAAAAAGCGGCTGATTTCCTGAAGATGCAGGCAGAGGATTCGGCGATTTTTATTCCTTACGGAACCATGGTGGATGAGTTCCAGCACATCGTTTACGAAAAACCGGACATGACCCCGGCTGAACGAAAAGCTGTCTGGGCGAAGCTGGAGAAGGAATACCGACCGGGCATCGATGATTCGGAGAATGATTACCTTGCTCGCGGCGGATTCTGGCAGAAGCAGCAGCATATTTATGTAAATCCTTTTTATTATATTGACTACTGTCTGGCTCAAAGCTGTGCCCTGCAGTATAAAATGCGCATGAAAGAGGATTTCAGGAGAGCCTGGGAAAGTTATCTGAAGCTCTGTGAACTGTCAGCTAAGAAGTTTTATCAGCCTATGTTGGCGGAAGTCGGCCTGAAATGTCCGTTTGATGCCGATTGCCTGAAGACCCTGCAGCAGGGGTTGGAACCGGTGCTGCTTTTATAAAAAACAAAGAGGGCCCGGCAGCCAAACGGTCGAATGAAAGGGGAAAACCGGGGCTCGTGTCCGACTGAGAAAAACATTTGTTTGAGAAAAATGAAAAAACGATTGTCAAATGTGAAAAATTCGTGTATAATCGTCGCATATAAGGAACGGTCGATAAAAAGACCTGAAATTATACAGAATAAATAGGAAAAAAGGAGAGAAAGATTATGAAAAAAGCGGTAGCGATGGCTTTATCACTGTGTATGGTAGCCGGCGTTCTGGCAGCCTGCGGCACTAAGAAGGCTGAAGAGAAGACCGGTTCTTCCAAGAAAGAAGAAACCACATCCAGCACCGGCAGCGTACCATCCGGTGAAAAAGCGGCAGATGACACCCTGGTAGTCGGAACCACTGACCTAAACGGTGACTTTATTAATGGTTTTACCAACTCGTCCTATGACGTTTACGGTAGAAGATTAATGGGACTGTACGTAAACTATTATGCCACCTATATAACCGATGAGGGCGGCGAGTTTCAGCTGGATACCTCTGCTATGGCGAAGGATCCGGAGATCAAAACCAATGACGACGGTTCCAAGACCTACCGTTTCTTTTTAAAGGACGGTCTGCTATGGAGCGACGGACAGCCGATTACGGCAAAGGATTATGTATTCGCAAACCTGTTTGAGGCTTCCAAGGAGTGGATGGATACCGGCGCCGGCTCCGCCAGCGGAAGCGGTCTGAAGGGCTATAAGGAATATCATGAGGGAACCTCCAAAACCTTTGAGGGTATGAAACTGGTTGATGATAAAACCTTCGAATTGACCATCGCAGCCGAAAATCTGCCGTACTTCTTTGAAAAACAATATGTGGCAATCTCTCCGTACCCGATGCACCGTTTTGCACCGAATGTAGAGATCGGTGCTGACGGCAGGTCTTTGGCAGTTAAGGAAGGCTATACCGTAAGTGATGCAGATAAGAAGAATCTGGTTGACTTGTATAAAAAGGCCATCGAGGAAACTGCCAAGAATACGGAAGCTGAAGTGGCTGCCCTGGAGGAGCAAAAGAAGGCCGATACCGATGGCAAGACCGGTGAAGAGCTGGAGAAGCTGAATAAAGAGTATGATGGTGAGATCGCTAAGGTGAAGACTGCCGGCGATGAAACTAAGAAAGCGCTGGAAGCCAAGATTGCAAACGTTGACGATGTAGCAGCCAAAGACGCAGCTTCCCTGCTGCTGGCTGCCGGTTCTCAGGATGTAGCTCAGAACTATCGTTTCGCTCCGGACGTAGTATGCGGACCGTACAAGTTTGTAAGCTTCAAGAACCAGATTGCTTCCTTTACCATCAATGACAAATTCGGTGGTGATAGAGAAGGTAAGAAGCCGCAGATCAAAAATGTTGTAATTAAGAAGGTTAACCAGAACATCGACGTTGATCTGGCTGTATCCGGTGAGATCGACATCGTAGCCGGTGTGGTAGAAGGCGAGAAGATCGAAAAAGCTAAAAAGGCTGAGAGCACCGACGTTATCTCCTATTCCAGAAACGGTTATGGTCAGATCCGCTTCTTAAATGACCTGGGAGCTACCAAGCACAAAGAGGTTCGTAGAGCTGTGGCTTACCTGTTAGACCGTGATCAGTTCGTACAGAATGTACTGGGTGGCTACGGCGTGGTTGTAAACGCATCCTACGGTCTGTCCGAGTGGACCTATCAGGCTAAAGGGGAAGAGCTGGAAGAAGGTCTGACCCAGTATGCCTTGAACGTAGAAAAGGCGAACGAAGAGTTAGACAAGACTCCGTATGTATTCGAGAAAGACGGAACCACTAAGTGGGATGCCGCTAAGGCAAAGGAAGCTTTTGAGAAGAATAAGGAAGCTTTTGACTACTGGAGATATGATGACAAGGGCAACAAGCTGCAGATTGATCATTACGCAAGCGCCAACAATCCGGTTTCCGATACCATTGCGGGACAGCTGCCGAACAACGGTAAGCAGGCCGGCTTGTTCTACAACATTCAGTTTGGTGATTTTGCTACCATGCTTGAATTGTTGAAGAAACCGGATACCGAAAATCCGAAGTTTACTGCCTTTAACATGGCTGTTTCCTTCAGTATCCCGAATGACCCGTGGTATCAGTACCACAGCAGCCAGATCGGAAACGATAACCAGAATCGTGTAAATGATCCGAAGCTGGATGAGGTTCTGGACAGCATGAGAAAGCTGGATGCCAAGGACAGAGATGCTTATCTGACCAAGTGGGTCGAGTTCCAGAAGTGGTACAATGAGAATGTTCCGGAGCTGCCGCTGTACTCCAATGAGTACTATGATGTATTTAATGTTAGATTACATGGTTTGAAGACAACACCGGTTTGGGATTGGTCTAACGACATCCTGGATCTGAGCATTAGCAAGTAAGTAAAACCAACTGCAATGAATTGCGAAACGGAGCACCCTTAGGTGCTCCATTTCGTGTTTCATTCTACATATATACTACGTCCTATCTTCAGGCAGTGCCTGAGAATAGGAGATAGTATATATGTTTATATGAATGTGGAAAGGAGTATGTTGCAAAACAGAAGGAGACTATGGGAAAATTTCTAGTAAAAAGATTTTTGAATTTGATTCCGGTTTTGATCATCCTGTCGATTTTATTTTTCAGCCTGATGAAAGCCATGCCGGGTGATCCGGTCCGCCTAATGATGCCGAATGATCCGAAGATTGTACAGGACAAGAAGACTTACGATAGGATTTACAGACAGACAGCGGAGCGTTACGGCTTTGATAAGTCGCTGCCGGAGCAGTATCTGAACTGGGTAAAGCGGACCGTAACAGGAGATCTCGGTTATTCGACACAGTACAAGAAGCCGGTAAAGGACGTTATCGGTACACCGCTGAAAAATACTCTTTTTCTGAACCTCGGCTCTACGATCATCGGATTTTTTATATCCCTCTTGATCGGTATTCGTTCAGCGGTGAAAAAAGGCAGCTTTTATGACCGCTTCTGGCAGGTCATGTCCCTGGTGGGTATCTCGCTTCCGACTTTCTTCGTCGGTATGATGCTCATCTTCATCTTTGCGCTGAAATTGAAATGGCTGCCGGCCGGCGGTATGCCGGTAAAGAGCTCTGGTGATGCCGGTTATCTGTTGGAATGGCTGCGTATTTTGATTATGCCGACCATTACCCTGACAGTCGGCCAGGTGGCTTCCACCTCCCGTTATGTAAGAAATGCCATGCTGGATTCGCTGAGTCAGGACTACATCCGAACCGCCCGCAGTAAAGGTCTGAAGGAGAAGGTTGTGATCTACCGTCATGCCTTCAGAAATGCCCTGATTCCGGTCGTGACCGTAGTGGCCTGGTCATTGGTCGGCATGTTCAGCGGCGCGGCCATTACTGAAACCGTATTTGCATACAACGGTATCGGTAAAGTTTTGATCTCTGCTGTTTTGGCGGTGGATTATAATGTGGCGTTGGCAATGAATACTCTGTTTGCGCTGCTGACGGTTGTCGGTAACCTGTTGATGGATGTCGGCTATGCGCTGGTGGATCCGAGAGTCAGACTGAACTAGGAGGGAAAACGATGAGTGAACAGAATAATAAGCAGCGTTCCTTCGGTCAGTATCTGGCAGGATTCGGACGCAGAGTCATCGGTTTATTTACCTTTGGCAAAAAGAAGGGTGAAGAGGATGTGTTAAAGGAAGGAGATATCATCTCTCCGGCCAAGGCGATCCGTCAGAATTTCTTTCGTAACCGCATTGGAATCATCGGCCTGATCGGCTTTGTCAGCCTGCTGGCCTTTGTATTTATCGGTTCGATGGTGACGAAATTTGACCCGTATTATGAACAGGGCGTATTAAAGAATATCGGACCGGGGCACGGTTATCTGAAGGTGCCGGCCGAGCTTTCTAAGGAGGGCGTCGCTCAGATTGATTCCGGTACGACATTTTCGGTCGGCTTAAGCAAAACCGGTAAGGTATATCTTTGGGGTAAAGATGCCAACGATGAAACCTACACCGAGATTCCGGAAGATATTGCAAAGGCGATCAAAAAGGATCCGGTGGTTCAGGTAGCTGCCGGTGACCGCCATGTCCTGATCCTGACGGAAAACGGTGAATTGTACTCCTGGGGTAACAACTCCTTTAATCAGACCGTTTTGCCTCCGGACAAGAAGGTCAAAATCAGAACCGAAAAGCCGGCCAAAATCGGCGGTGGAGATCAGTTCTCCGTAGTACTGACCAAAACCGGTTCTTTGTATATCTGGGGATCGACCCTGTCCAATAAACTGGACAAGGTTCCGACTGTATTAAAGAATAATGTGAAGGATTTTGCCATCAGCAGTACCAATGTATTGGCACTGACCAAGGATGGAAAGGTTCTGCTGCTCGGATCGAAGGGCGGTCCGATTGATACCGGTCTGCCGTCTGCTTTACAGGCTCCGAAGACCAAGGAAGCGGATCCGAACAATGATCCGACCAAGATCGAATCGCTGGCCATGACCACTGACACGGCACTGGCGCTGGATTCCGAAGGGCAGCTGCACATCTGGGGCAGTAATAACAAAAATGGCTTGAATATGCCGGAAGAATTAAAGAGCGGACAGGTGAAGATCAAATCCATCGTTGCCGGCCGTAATCATTATGTGGCTGTGGCTGAGAATGGCAAGCTTTATGCCTGGGGGAGCAACTTCTATGGCGAATCGGATGTACCGGATGGCGAATATACCGAGGTTTTCAGCGGATTCTTCCAGAACTATGCCTTAACAGCCGAGGGCTCTGTAAAAAGCTGGGGCTTGAACGGCTTTGTTATGGGAACCGATGAGCTTGGTCGTGATATGCTGACCCGTTTGATCCATGGCGGTAAAATTACCATGCAGATCTCGGCAGTTGCTCTGATTTTGCAAATCGTGATCGGTGTTATGGTCGGAATGATTGCCGGTTATTACGGCGGCCGTGTGGATAACCTGCTGATGCGTTTGTCCGAGATCGTGTCTTCCTTCCCGTTTTATCCGCTGGTTATTACCCTGTCGGCAGCTCTGCCGACCGATACATCTCAGAATATCCGGTTGTTTATCATCATGATGATCCTCGGTATCCTGGGCTGGACCGGTATCGCCAGATTGGTACGAGGTCAGATACTGACCGAGCGTGAGCGTGACTATGTATTGGCAGCCAACGCACTGGGAATTAAAAAACGAAAGATCATGCTGAACCATATCTTCCCGAATATCATCAGCATCGTAATTGTACAGGCAACTTTGGGCTATGCGTCCAATCTGTTGACCGAAGCCGGCTTGTCTTTCCTTGGTTTTGGTGTTAAGGTTCCGTATCCGTCATGGGGTAACATGATGAACAATGCACAGAGCACCGAGGTTATGCAGGTGTTCTGGTGGAGATGGATTCTGCCGGCATTGGCAGTCTTTATCGCAGCATTAACCATTAACTTGATCGGTGACGCATTGCGAGATGCAATGGATCCGAAGGCGAACGAAAGGTAGGAAGACATGGCATTATTGGAAATTAAAAATCTGCATACCTACTTTGAAACCCGTCGCGGTCTGATCAAGGCTGTGTATGGCGTCAGCTTGGAAGTAGAAGACGGCAGAACATTAGGTGTTGTAGGAGAGTCCGGCAGCGGCAAGAGCCAGACTGCCATGAGTATTTTGCAGTTATTTGAAAAAAATCAGAAGATACACGAGGGAGAGATCATCTTTCAGGGCAAGGATATCACAAAGGCTTCTAAAGCGGAGCTTGAGGATATCAGAGGCAATGAAATCTCGATCATTTTCCAGGAGCCGATGACATCCCTAAATCCGATTTTTACAGTAGAAAAGCAGCTGTCGGAGGTACTGATCCTGCATCAGCATTTAACGAAGGCCGAGGCGGCTGCCAGGGCAGTAGAGTTGCTCGGCATGGTTAAGATCCCGAATCCGGCCGTGGTTGTTAAGCAGTATCCGTTCCAGCTGTCCGGCGGTATGAATCAGCGTGTCATGATCGCCATGGCCTTGGCATGTAAGCCGAAGCTGTTGATCGCCGATGAGCCGACCACTGCCTTGGACGTTACCATTCAGGCGCAGATCCTGCGTTTGATGAATGAGTTAAAGCAGGACTTCGGAACTTCCATTATGTTTATCACCCACGACCTGGGTGTTATCAATCAGATGGCGGACGATGTGGCTGTTATGTATTGCGGTCAGGTCGTAGAGAAGGCGCCGGTTGAGATGATTTTTAAGAGCGGTGGCAGTGAATATTCACATCCTTATACCGAAGGCTTATTGTCTTCTATTCCGTCCCTGTCATCGGATAAGAGCAAACGTCTGGATGTGATTCCGGGCTCCGTGCCGCATCCGTTTGACATGCCGAAGGGGTGCCGCTTTGCGCCGCGCTGTAAATATGCGACCGACAAATGTCGTGCTTCGATGCCTGAATTGGTAAAAGTAAATGAGAAGCAAGAGATCAGATGCTTTTATCCGCAGAAAGGAGTGAGAAGTCAAGATGAGCAATCAAACTGATAAAAAGGTATTGTTGTCGGTGAAGAACCTGAAAAAGTACTTTCCGGTAGCCAAGCGTAAATTGTTCCAAAAAGAGCAGTACTATGTGCATGCCAATGAGAGTATCACTCTGGATATTTATGAGGGTGAAACACTTGGGCTGGTAGGAGAGTCCGGTTGCGGAAAATCGACATTTGGACGTACCCTGATCCAGATCTACGAGCAGACAGAAGGGACTACTCTGTATTACGGTGAAACCATGGCAGCCATGGCGCCGGCCTATGTTAAGAAGGTTATTAAAAAGATTCCGCAGCTGGTATCCTCCTATCAGGTGGCAGCCAAGGAGCGCGATGCCATGGTGGAAGAACATGCAAAGATGGAAGACGGTCTGGAGAAGGATTCTCTGGCCGAAAAGATCATGTTCAAAAACCGTGAGATCGAGAATAAATATCTGAATATGGCCCGTATTGCCGGCGGCTTATTATGCAGTGATGACCTGCACCGGGTATCCAATGAATTGATGGAGATTTATGAGCTTCAGGTGGTTGTGGCCAAGAACAGCAAGAGAATTCAGCGGCTGGAAACTAAGATGGCAGACGCTGAGCAGGCAGCCAAGATGGATATTGAGAAAGCTAAGCAGGAGATCAGGGAACTGACCGAGGTCAATACCAAACAGGAAGCTGTCATCAGCGAGAAGCAGGCAGCGTTGGAAGCTAAGCGAGAAGCATTGAAGGACAGACCGCTGTTTGAAGTATATGAGGAGTGTCGTGATGAGGGCGTTGACCTGTCACAATTGACTGAGGAAGAGATGCGTGTGCTGCGTAAGGATATGCAATTCATCTTCCAGGATCCGTATTCCTCACTGGATACCAAAATGACGGTCGGACAGATCGTCGGTGAAGGCGTTCTTGGTCATAAAATCTTTAAGAGCAGCCGCGGTGAAGCTTATAACAGCTATATCCAGGGTGTTATGAAGCAATGTGGCCTGGATCCGTACTTTATCCATCGTTATCCGCATCAGTTTTCCGGTGGTCAGAGACAGCGTATCGGTATCGCTCGAGCATTGGCCTTAAAGCCGAAGTTTATCGTCTGCGATGAGTCCGTTTCCGCTTTGGATGTGTCGATTCAGTCGCAGGTAATCAACCTGTTGCAGGATTTGAAGGAACAGCATAAGCTGACTTACCTGTTTATCACTCATGACCTGAGTGTGGTCAAGTATATTTCGGATCGTATCGGCGTTATGTATCTGGGGCATATCGTGGAGTTATCGGAAACGGAAAACATCTTTGACAACCCGTTGCATCCGTATACCAAGGCTTTGCTGGCAGCGATTCCGCGTACTGACGTGGAGGATCAGGAGTTATCGATCTTGGAAGGCGATATTCCGAGCACCGTCAATCCGCCGTCCGGCTGTAAGTTCCATACCAGATGTCCGCATGCTACCGAAACCTGTAAAAAGTTTGAACCGGCTCTGCGTGAATATAAAAAGGGGCATTTTGTGTCCTGTCACCGGGTAGAAGAACTGGAATAAGGTGGCGCTATGGGTTTATCAGACGGACCTTTGGATCGGATGGCCGGACTATCCGACGAAGAAAAAGAAAGGAAAATGGAAAATCTGAAGCAGACACGCTTCGAGAAGAAAGACTACCTGGCTATCTTCATCGCCTTGATGACGACGGTGGTACCGGTAGCACTGGTTATCATGGCTGTGTTTGCACTGATTGCCGGTTTGTGGCTGCTTTAAAGCGACCGGCATCTGCGATTTCCGGCTTCTGTAAAAAACGGTTCGCTGTGGCGAGGGAGATATTCCGCTCGTCGCAGCGAACCGTTTTTGTTTCGGTTTTATTTTTTGAAAATTTCATTATAGGGATATGCCCAGACACCGCGTTTGGCTTTCTTGGCAGCCTTCTGTAAAGCAAGATATTCCTGATGACGAGCCTTGTTTGGCGGATACATTACCACTTTGGCCATGCCCTCCTCGACAAGTCTTCGGCCGAGGTCAATGCCGTCGACCCGCACATAAGCCAGCAGACGGCCGTACTGATCCGTCTTTTCCTTATCATATTCCAGGGTGATCTGTTTGCCCTTCGGCAGATAGCTTTTGGTGAAGTCCGATGCTGTCTTTCCCATCGGAACATTCATTTGCGGATCCTCGTGGACGGATTCCGGTGTGTCGATCATCAGGATTCTCAGCTTCTTTTCCTGATCACCAATTTTGACCATCAGAGTATCGCCGTCTATGGTGCGGATCACTGTGGCAGATTCGGAATTTGTCAAGCTTTTTGGCTCTGGGGTCGGCTTGGAAGGCTGCCGGCCGTTCAGCCAGATTCCGAGGATGATCACGAGTAATGGGAATGCGCCGCCGAGCAGGCGATAGATGAATTTGTGAGAGGTTGTTTTGTACTTGTTTGACATAAGGTTCCTTTCAATTTGTATAAATAACATCGGTTGCAAGTGATTCAGCGGCCGAGCAGATAGCCGGTCAGCGCCCAGAAAAGCAGCAGATGAAGCGGGTAATATAGATAAAACCCGAGTCCCTGGCGTTTGCCGCGCTCGCCATTGTATCGACTGAGGATCGGAAGTGCGAAGCAGGCGGTAAATTGATAGAAAAGATAAAAGCAAAGCCACATTCGAGGAAGGAAATTATTTGTCAGCAAATGCGGCGGTTCGGCTGTCATACAGCCGAAGAGCACCATCAGTCCCAAGCCGTACAGGCCGTAATCACAGTCGATCAACCGGACGGCCAGTACGGGCGGCAAAGCGCCGATCAGTCTGAGGCCGGCCGGGAGCTTGTTTAGATGCAGAATCATCAATAATACCAGACCGAAGAACAGAGTGAAAAAAACGTTTTGCCCGCTTGGGTTCCAGAAGCGATCGCTGTTCGCCAAATCAAAAAAAGGCTCGGAGATCAGGGCGAAGATCAATAACCGTAAGGCATAGGCAGCCGGCCGCCGGCTGTGATAGAAGCCCTGTACCAGTAAAAAGCAAAACACCGGAAAAGCCAGACGCCCGATCAATCTTGTCAGCAGCATCAGTCCGTATATGGGGCGCCAGGACGGTGCGATGGCTGTCAGATCAAATATGGTGGCGGGTAAACTGATATAAGCTGCTGCCGGAATCAATGGTTCCAGGATAAAAGCGCCGATGTGGTCTATTGTCATAGTAATCATGGCCAACCATTTCAACCGGCGACTGTTGAAGGTAATCTTTTGCATACATCCTCCCGAGGCTTCAAATACAGACATTATACCATAATCGCGGGTGATGACGCTAATAACTTTTACCGACGTAGACTGATTGACAGCGGACATAAGCTCTGTCATACTGGGAAAAGCGGAACAGAGTTATTCGGCAAACCGACAGCAAAGTGCCAGAAAGGTAAGGATATGAAGTGGATGATTGCATCGGACCTGCATGGTTCGGCTTTTTATACGGAACAATTAATAGCGGCTTTTCAGCGTGAAGAGGCAGACCGGCTCCTGCTCCTGGGAGATCTGCTCTATCATGGACCGCGTAATGATCTGCCGCGGGATTATAATCCGAAGCGGGTCGTCGGTATGCTCAATAAAATTTGTGATCGAATCGTGGCTGTGCGGGGAAATTGTGAGGCCCAGGTAGACCAGGCGGTATTGCAGTTTCCGGTGCTGGCCGATTATTGTTTGCTGAGCGGCCGGCAGCACCTGATCTTTGCTACGCATGGACATGTCTATAATATGGATTGTTTACCGCCGCTGCAGCCGGGCGATATCCTGCTGCATGGGCATACTCACATTCCGGTGCTGGAAGAAACGGAGGTGTGCATCTACATGAATCCGGGGTCTGTGTCAATTCCGAAAAACAATAGTCATCACGGCTATATGCTGTGGCAGGAGGCGGACTTTATCTGGAAGGAGCTGGAAACAGGGGCAGAGATGAAGCGCTATCTGTACGATGGTTTTTAACAGGCAGGATATTCAGGAAAAAATGACTTTTAAGACAAAGTGCTTGAAGTGTGAAGGACAAACGTAACGTTTGTCCTTTTTTTGCCGGAAGAGAGATTTTTTCGCTTTTTTTTCGGAAAAAAAGAAGAAAAAAACAAAAAAAGTAAGTGGGCTAATCAAGATTATGCCGATTACGGATATAAAATATAGACAAAAGTAGATGTCATAAATACTGCATAACCGACAAAAACACGACGAATCAAAACAAAAAGGACAAAAGTCCTTGTTTATGCAGGCGGACTGTCCTATTATGTGGGTAGATAAGCACGAAACAATGGAAGAAAGGAGTATTGCATGTTAGATCAAAGAGTGTTTTTGATCGTGTTGGATAGTTTTGGTGTCGGACATGCGCCGGATGCCGCCGATTTTGGGGACAAGGGAGCAAACACCCTAAAGACCATTGCGGCTTCTGAAAAGTATCACACACCATTGATGAATCGTATCGGCCTGGCCAATATTGACGGAGTTGATTGTCTGCCGAAAGAAGAGGCGACCATCGGAAGCTACGGCCGTTTTGCCGAAGCTTCTAAAGGAAAAGATACGACCATCGGTCATTGGGAGATCGCCGGTATCGTATCAAAGGAGCCCATGCCAACCTATCCGGACGGTTTCCCGGAGGAAGTGTTGCAGCCGTTTTGTGAACGTACCGGCCGTGGTTATTTGTGTAATAAGCCGTATTCGGGGACAGATGTCATCCGTGACTTCGGTGAGGAGCATATGAAGACCGGAAAGCTGATCGTCTATACCTCGGCGGATAGTGTTTTTCAAATCGCGGCTCATGAGGAGATCGTTCCGATCGAGGAGTTATACCGTTGCTGTGAGATTGCCAGAGAGCTGCTCTGCGGCAAGCATGGCGTCGGCCGTGTGATTGCCCGCCCGTTCATCGGTGAACCGGGAGCCTTTGCCAGAACTGCAAACCGACATGATTTTTCTCTCTTGCCGCCGAAGCCGACCATGTTGGATGCTTTGCAAAAAGCCGGCTATGATACCTACGGCATCGGAAAAATTTATGATATTTTCGCCGGTCAGGGAATTGCTCATACCCAGCGGATTCAGGATAACCGGGACGGAATGGTAAAAACCATCGAGATGCTGCAGACAGATTTCAAAGGCCTTTGTTTTGTGAATTTGGTTGACTTTGATATGCTCTATGGTCATCGTAATGACATTGACGGTTATGCCGCCGCGGCCACTCTGTTTGATGAACAGCTGCAAGAGTTTGTAGCCGGTATGCGTGACAATGATATCGTGATGATGACTGCCGATCACGGCTGCGACCCGGGCTTTCCCGGCACCGATCACAGCCGGGAGTGTATTCCGTTCCTGGCCTACGGTAAGCAGATTCGGGAGAATATGAATCTCGGAACCGGAACGACTTATGCCGACATTGCGGCCACCATTTTGGATCTATTTGAAATAGATAACATAACCGACGGTACCAGCTTTAAGGAGCGTCTGCTGAAGGCCTGAAGCAACTGCGGGAAGAGAGAAGGAGAAAACATGACAGATATCGAATTGCTGGAGCTGGCCAGAGAGGCCAGAAGCAGCTCATATACTCCCTACTCAAATTTTCGGGTGGGAGCGGCCCTGTTGACCAAAGAGGGGAAAGTCTACAGAGGATGTAACATCGAAAATGCAGCTTACGGACCGACCAACTGCGCCGAACGAACCGCTTTTTTTACTGCTGTATGTGCCGGTGAAAGAGAGTTTGCCGCCATTGCTATTGCCGGCGGCAAGGAGGGCACGGACGGTCAGGAGTGCTGCGCGCCATGCGGAGTCTGTCGACAGGTCATGATGGAGTTTTGCCGGCCGGACGAATTTCGAATCATCTTGGCGGACGGAAACGGGGGCTGCCGCAGCTATCGGTTAGAGGAACTGCTGCCCATGGGTTTCGGACCGCAGGACCTGACATAAAGAGGAAGGAGGGGTAAATATGGAATATGTGATAGAAATGAATCATATCACCAAGAAATTTGGGGATTTCAAGGCCAATGACGATATCACCCTGCAGCTAAAAAAGGGTGAGATTCATGCACTGTTGGGAGAAAACGGCGCCGGAAAATCAACCCTGATGAGTGTACTCTTCGGACTGTATCAGCCGGAGGAGGGGCAGATCAAGATCAGAGGCCAAGAGGTGAAGATCAATAATCCGAATGATGCCAATGCTCTTGGCATCGGAATGGTTCATCAGCACTTCAAATTGGTTCATAACTTTACGGTTCTGGAAAGCATCGTGCTGGGACATGAAACCGTAAAGCATGGAGTGCTGAAGATGGATGAGGCCAGAAAAAAAGTCATGGCTTTAAGTGAACGGTACAAGTTTAAGATCGATCCGGATGCATACATATCGGATATCACTGTCGGTATGCAGCAGAGAGTCGAGATTTTAAAAATGCTGTACTGCGATAATGACATCCTGATTTTCGATGAGCCGACGGCCGTGCTGACGCCGCAGGAGATCGATGAGCTGATGAAGGTGATGCAGCAGCTGGTCGAAGAAGGCAAGTCGATCATCTTTATCACTCATAAGCTCAATGAGATCAAGGCTGTAGCCCACCGCTGCAGCGTACTGAGAAAAGGACGATATATCGGAACCATAGAGGTGGCGGATACGACAAAGGAAGCTATGTCTGAAATGATGGTCGGCCGTAAGGTTAACTTTATTATTGATAAAGCTGAGGCAAAGCCGGGAGAGCCTGCCTTTGAGGTGCGCGGATTAACGGTGCGCGGCAAAAATGGAAAGGATATGGTAAAAAATGTTTCCTTTACCGTCCGAAAAGGTGAGATCCTGACCATCGCCGGTATCGATGGTAACGGACAATCCGAGCTGGTATACGGTATTACCGGTTTGATGCCGCTGGAGGCCGGACAGGTTTTTCTGAACGGTAAGGATATCACTCATGAGAGTATTCGTCACAAGTGCATGGACGGATTGGCTCATATTCCGGAGGATCGTCACAAGGACGGACTGGTGCTGGACTATGACCTTCAGGAGAATCTGGTGCTGCAGACCTATTACCGACCGGAATTTCAGAAACATGGCTTCCTGAAATTCGATGCCATCCGCGAATATGCAAAAAAATTGATCGAGCGCTTTGATATCCGCAGCGGTCAGGGTGAAAACAGTATCGTGCGCGGTATGTCCGGCGGTAATCAGCAGAAGGCCATCATTGCTCGTGAGCTGGATCGTAATCCGGAGATCGTCATTGCGGTACAACCGGTTCGTGGTCTGGATGTCGGTGCTATCGAGTATATTCATCGCCAGTTGATCGCTCAGCGGGATGCAGGAAAGGCGGTTTTGCTGGTTTCGCTGGAGTTGGATGAGGTGATGAATGTCAGTGACCGAATCCTGGTTATGTATGAAGGAGAGATCGTGGCCGATGTAGATCCGAAGCAGATCACTGTAGAGGAACTGGGCTTGTATATGGCCGGTGCCAAAAGGAGTGTGCAGCATGAAAAATAAGAAGAGAATATTCAAAGGAGAAGGATTTGCCGCCTTTGGTTCATCATTGCTGGCGATCATCTGCGGCCTTCTGTTCGGTTTGATCATTTTACTATTAAGTAATCCAAGCCAGGCTTACGGCGGTTTTATGATGATCGTTCAAGGCGGTTTTACGGATGGTGTGGCCGGTATCGGGCAGATGCTGTATATCGCAACACCGATTATCATGACCGGTTTGTCGGTGGGCTTTGCCTTTAAAACAGGTCTCTTTAACATCGGTGCCGCCGGTCAGTTCACCATGGGGGCGTTTGCCGCTGTTTATGTCGGCGTTAAGTGGACCTTCCTTCCTGCCGGTCTGCACTGGGTCGTAGCCATCCTGATGGCTTTGCTGGCCGGTGCGCTCTGGGGACTGGTTCCGGGTCTGTTAAAGGCCTACCTGAATGTAAACGAGGTAATCGCCTCGATCATGATGAATTATATCGGTATGTATTTGGTGAACATGGGTGTTCGCCAGACCATTTATAATCAGTTAAAGAATCAGTCTATGGAGGTGGCAGCCAGTGCCAATCTGCCAAAGGGCGGTCTGGATATGCTGTTCCCGGGAACCAGCATCAATGTCGGTATCTTTTTTGTGATCGGCTTTGTCATTCTGATCTACATCATTTTGAATAAGACGGTGCTGGGTTATGAATTAAAGGCCTGCGGTATGAATAAGAATGCCAGCCGTTATGCCGGTATCAACGAAAAACGCAATATCGTGCTGTCAATGGTGATGGCCGGCGCTCTGGCCGGGATCGGCGGCGCTCTGCTGTATCTGGCCAACTCCGGAAAATATCTGCAAGTGCTGGATGTCATCGCACCGGAAGGCTTTGCCGGTATCTCGGTGGCTCTGCTTGGACAGTCGCATCCGGTCGGCATCCTGTTCGCCGGTTTGTTTATCGGATATATTACAGTCGGCGGCTACAATATGCAGTTGTTTGACTTTGTGCCGGAGATCATCGACATTATCATTGCGGCCATCATCTACTGCGGCGCCTTGTCGTTATTATTCAAGGGCATGATCTATAAGCTGCAGAACCGTAAGAAACAGAAGGCGGATGCCGCTGCGCAGAGGGCAGCAGAATCTGCGCCGGCAAAAAAGAAGGAGGGGCAATAGCATGAATACCGTTTATTTTATCATTCAGCAGACAATGTTCTTTGCCATTCCGTTACTGATCGTGGCCATTGGCGCTATGTATTCCGAACGAAGCGGTGTCATCAACATTGCTTTGGAAGGTATCATGGTAATGGGCGCCTTTGCCGGTATCCTGTTCATCCATACTGTTCAGGAATTTATGAGCGGTCAGCCGGTGCTGCTATTAGCCATACTGATTGCCGGCGTGACAGGCGGCGTATTCTCTTTACTGCATGCCTTTGCTTCTATTAATATGAAGGCGGACCAGACCATCAGCGGTACGGCCCTGAATATGTTTGCTCCGGCCTTTGCCGTGTTTGCTGCCCGTATGATTCAGGGCATGCAGCAGGTACAGTTTGACGACACCTTTCAGTTATCCAAGGTGCCTGTGTTGGGGGACATTCCGGTGATCGGCCCCATGTTATTTACCAATGCCTATATTACCACCTATCTGGGCTTCCTGATTTATCTGGTCGCAGCCTTTGTGATCAAACGCACCAAATTCGGTCTGCGGCTGCGAGCCTGCGGTGAGCATCCGGGTGCAGCCGATTCTGTCGGTGTCAATGTGGCGAAGATCCGTTATGCCGGCGTATTCATCTCCGGTGTATTGGGTGGTATCGGCGGTCTGGTGTTTGTTGTACCGACATCAACCAACTTTAATGCCAGCGTAGCCGGTTACGGTTTCCTGGCGTTGGCGGTATTGATCTTTGGTCAATGGCGCAGCCAGCGGATTCTGATGGCAGCCTTCTTCTTCGGTATCATGAAGACCCTGGCCAGCGCTTATTCAGCGATCCCGGGCTTAAAATCCCTGCCCCTGCCGAATGAGATATATAAGATGATCCCGTATGTGGCCACTCTGGTCGTGCTGGCGTTTTTGTCCAAGACATCACAGGCGCCGAGAGCCGAGGGTATCCCGTACGACAAGAGCAGTCGTTAATTTAGGAGGAAATGACAAATGCGAATGTATGACTTGATTATGAAGAAGCGCAACGGTCTGGCCCTGACGGCTGAGGAGATCAAAGCACTGATTGACGGCTATGTAGCCGGTGAGGTGCCGGACTATCAAATGTCGGCGTTCCTGATGGCAGTATATTTTCAGGGAATGACGGCAGAAGAAACGACTGCCATGACATTGGCAGTGGCCGATTCCGGAGATCGGATCGACCTGTCCGGTATCAATGGCATGACGGTGGACAAACATTCCACCGGCGGTGTCGGAGATAAGACGACCATGATCGTAGCGCCGATCGTGGCAGCCTGCGGTGTGAAGGTGGCGAAAATGTCCGGCCGCGGTCTGGGACATACCGGAGGTACTTTGGATAAACTTGAGTCGATTCCGGGCTTTCAGATTGAACAGGATCGGGACGGCTTCTTTGATATCGTGAACCGTGTCGGCGTCAGCGTCATCGGCCAGAGCGGAAATCTGGCGCCGGGTGATAAAAAGCTGTATGCCTTAAGAGATGTGACTGCAACAGTTGACAGTATTCCGCTGATCGCAGTATCGATCATGAGTAAGAAGCTGGCAGCCGGTAGTGACGGTATATTATTAGATGTAAAAACCGGCAGCGGCGCCTTTATGAAGACTCTGGAGGATTCCATTGCACTGGCCAAAGAGATGGTCAGCATCGGGGAGACAGCCGGCAGAAGAACGGTTGCTTTAATTACGGATATGGACCGTCCGCTCGGACATAACATCGGAAACAGTCTGGAGGTGATCGAGGCCATTGAAACCCTGCATGGTCGCGGACCGCAGGATCTGACGGAGGTCTGCCTGCAGTTGGCCGCCAATATGCTGTATATCGCCGGTCATGGTGAGATGGATGCCTGCCTGAAGGAAGCGCAGGGAGCCATTGATGACGGCTCGGCCTTTGCCAAACTGGTAGCGATGGTTGAAGCACAAAGCGGAGATACGGATGTGATCCTGCATCCGGAGCATTTTGCCCGGGCGGCGTATAGCTATACTGTAACAGCTCCGAGGAGCGGTTATATCACGTCCATGGATACAGAGGGCTGCGGGATCGTATCGGTGATGCTGGGAGCCGGCCGTGAAACAAAGGAAAGCAGCATTGATTATAGTGCCGGGCTGATTCTGCATAAAAAGGTGGGCGATCAGGTTGAGCAGGGAGAGCCTCTGGCCACTCTGTATGCAGCCGATGAAGCTATGTTTGCGGCAGCCGCCGAGCGATATCTGGCTGCCAATGTGATCGAGGATCAGCCTGTGCCGGCCAACCCGCTTGTATATGCCCGGGTGACAAAGGACGCGGTAGAAAGATTGTAGATCAAAAAATAAACAAGAGAGGAGATAAGATGGAAACAAAAGAGATTTTAAGCCATGTCGATCATACGCTGTTAAAGCCGTTTGCGACCTGGGAAGAGATCAAAAGGCTGTGTGAGGAAGCAATCGAATATCAGACCGCATCGGTTTGTGTACCGCCTTCTTACATTAAGCGAATCCACGACGAGTATGGTGAAAAGATCAATATCTGTACGGTAGTCGGCTTCCCGCTCGGATATTCGGCGACAGCCGCCAAGGTGGCGGAGGTCGAGCAGGCCATTGCCGACGGTGTTGGTGAGGTTGATATGGTCATTAACATCGGAGATGTTAAAAACGGCCACTTTGACAAGGTGACAGAAGAAATCAAAGCTTTAAAGGCGGTGTCCGGAGAGAAGGTCCTGAAGGTCATCATCGAAACCTGCTATCTGACCGAAGAAGAAAAGATCGCTCTGTGCAAATGTGTGACAGAAGCCGGAGCCGACTTTATCAAAACATCGACCGGATTTGGAACCGGCGGCGCTACATTGGCCGATATTGAACTGTTCAGAACCCATATCGGTCCGCGGGTGCGCATGAAGGCGGCCGGCGGCGTGAAGAGCGTGGCCGACATGGAAGCCTTTTTGGCAGCCGGCTGTGACCGTATCGGAACCAGTTCAGCCATTGCCCTGATCAAGGGCCAACAATCCAAGGGGTATTAAATAACCATATTTTTTTCATAGGAGGAAAAAAGAAATGAAGAAACAATTAGTAAGTCTGGTATTGGCAGGAGTAATGGTAGCCGGTATGTTGGCCGGTTGCACCAAGAAACCGGGAGCTGAAAAGACAGGCAGCAAAAGTGCCTCGACAACCACCAGCGAAAAGAAGGACGGCGGATATGAGCTGGCTCTGATCACTGACGTAGGAACCATCGATGATAAATCCTTTAACCAGGGTTCCTGGGAAGGTTTGAAGAAGTATGCCGATGAGAACAAGATCGCCTGCAAGTACTACAAACCGACCGAGAAATCCGATGAGGCTTGTCTGAATGCCATCGACCTGGCAGTAAAGAACGGCGCCAAGTTAATCGTAACTCCGGGCTTCCTGTTTGAGTATCCGATCTTTGAAGCACAGACCAAGTATCCGGATGTAAAATTTGTTATCATTGATGCCGCTCCGGTAGGCAAGGATAAAAAAGTGAAGATCGAGAAGAATGTACATTCTATCTTCTATGCTGAGGAGCAGGCCGGTTATCTGGCAGGTTACGCGGCAGTGAAGGACGGCTATCGCAAGCTTGGTTTCATGGGCGGTATCGCCGTTCCGGCCGTTGTAAAATTTGGTTATGGTTATATTCAGGGTGCAGATGCTGCCGCCAAGGAGCTGGGCCTGAACAAATCCGATGTGGCAATTAAGTATACCTATGTGGGCAATTTCGATGCCAGCCCGGAAAATGCCGCCAAGGCTTCCGCATGGTTCAACGAAGGAACCGAGTGTATCTTCGCTTGCGGCGGTGGTGTCGGAAACTCCGTTATGAAGGCTGCCGAATCTGCAGGCAAGGTGGTGATTGGTGTAGACGTTGACCAGTCCGGTGAGTCCACAACCGTTATCACTTCTGCGATGAAGAACCTGGGCTCCTCTGTATACAATGCAGTAGCATCCTTCTATCAGAACAAATTTGAGGGTGGTGTCAGTGTTACTCTGGATGCCGCACAGGATGGTATTCAGCTGCCGATGGCAAATTCCAAGTTCAAGAACTTCAAACAGGAAGATTATGACAAGCTGTATGCACAGTTAAAGGGCGGCAAGCTGGAGATCAAGAATGATACCGCAGCAGCTGATGCTGCCGAGCTTCCGGTAGAGAATGTAGTTGTAGAATCGATTAAATAAACAACCGGTAGTGTATTCACAAGGAGGGCAGCATGCAAATAAACAACACATGCACATTGCCGCGAATTGATCTGCACTGCCACCTGGATGGCTCGCTGACACAGTCCTGTGTCAGCGAGTTATTAGGTAGAACAGTCAGTCCGGCGGAATTACAGGTGGCGGATGACTGCCGCGACCTGGCCACCTATCTGGAAAAATTTCAGTTGCCGTTGCGCTGCCTGCAGACGAAGGAAGGCTTATATAAGGCGGCAGAAACCTTTTTGCTGTCATTGCAGGATGACGGTGTCCGTTATGTTGAAGTGAGATTTGCTCCATTATTATCGACTCATGCGAACCTGTCCTGCCGTAGCGTGATTGAAGCGGTATTGGAGGGGCTGAAGAGCGCCCATGTCCATTGCGGCATCCATTACAACGTGATCGTCTGTGCCATGCGACATCATACGGATGAACAAAATATTGCCATGCTGCGAGTGGCCAGGGAATATCTGGGTCGTGGTGTTTGCGCTGCTGATCTGGCCGGCAATGAGGCGGCCTATCCGATGGAAGACTTTATTGATGTATTTCGCGAGGCCAAGCGCCTGGACTTTCCGTTTACGATTCATGCCGGAGAGTGCGGACGGGTTGAAAATATCATCGAGGCCATCGAACTGGGCGCGACCAGAATCGGGCACGGCATTGCCATGCAGGGAAAACCGCAGGTGCAGGAACTGGTGCGCCGCCGGCATATCGGAATCGAAATGTGTCCGATCAGCAACGGACAGACTAAGGCTGTAGAAGATATGCGCTGTTATCCGCTGCGTGAATTTCTGACCGCCGGTGTTCCGGTCACCATCAATACAGATAATCGGACTGTCAGTCATACCAGCTTGAAGACGGAGTTTGATTTTGTGCGAAGTCAATATCATATCACAGAGCAGGAGATCAGACAGATGACCAATACGGCCATTGAAGTAGCCTATGCCGATGATTCGGTTAAGCACAAATTATGGCTGAGCTGCTAGGAGGGGGTTATGGAGGAACATTATCTATATCGGCTTCTTCCCTGGCTGATCGGTATCGAAGAAAGCCGTCGCAGTCAATTTTTGCAAATGTTTCGGACAGCGCCGTTATGGCTGATAGAATCCCTTCGTGTCGATGATGTCGAACAGGGGGTGAAATTTGTCCGGGAGGGTGAACCGGCAACCATGATCTATTATGTGATGAGCGGAACAATTAAGGCGACAGAGTACCGTTTTCACGGAATCACCTTTGACTTTATCCGCTTTGATCGCTTATACGCCATGGGCGGTATGGAAGTGCTGATGGATATGTATGTCTACGGAACCACACTTGAGACGGTAACTCCCTGTAAAATCATCAAGCTCAGTCGAAGCATGTATGAAAAATGGTTGGGAAGTGATATTCAGGCAGTGAAAAATGAAGCCAAGCTGATGGGAGAATACTTGCTTGAACAGGGGCGCCTGAGTCGTGCCTATCTGTTTTTACAGGGCTCCAATCGACTGGCCATGCTGCTGGCAGATCGTTATGAACGTTATGCCAAGCATGGGGTCTTGAAGATGCGCGGACACAGACAGTCATTGTCCGATGCCACCGGTCTGTGTGTAAAGACCATTAACCGGGCAGTGCGATCCTTTACTGAGGAAGGCATCATCAGTCGCGATAAGACGACGCTAATTATTAATGAGGAACAATACACCAGACTTAAACAGCGGATCAATCAGGTGATTGAGGCTGAAAGCAGACAGGAGGAAGAAGATGAATCCGATTGAACAAAAACTGATGACCTGTATCGCCAGCGTCAAACAAAAAATTGATTTTAAGCCGGAAATGGCCATGATTCTGGGATCCGGGCTGGGAGATTATGCCGATGAGATCGAAATCGTTCAAACCCTGGACTATACCGATATCGAGGGTTTTCCGGTTTCCACCGTCAGCGGGCACAAAGGACGCTTTGTTTTTGGCTATGTATCCGGTAAGCCCGTGGTGATCATGCAGGGGCGTGTTCATTATTACGAAGGCTATCCGATGAGTGATGTCGTATTGCCGACCCGGATTATGGCCATGCTGGGAGCCAAGACGCTTCTTCTGACAAATGCGGCCGGCGGCATCAATGAACAGTATGTGCCGGGAGACTTTATGTTATTGACGGATCATATCGCCACGGCTGTGCCGAATCCGTTGATCGGTCCAAACCTTGACAGCCTGGGAACGCGCTTTCCGGATATGAGCGAGATATATGACCGCGGACTTCGCGATATCATCATCCGAACGGCCGAGGAGGAGAATATTCCTTTACAGCAGGGTGTGTATGCTCAATTGACCGGCCCTACTTATGAGAGTCCGGCCGAAATCCGCATGCTGCGTACATGGGGGGCTGATGCTGTCGGCATGAGTACAGCCTGCGAGGCCATGGTTGCCCGTCATATGGGAATGAAGGTTTGCGGCATCTCCTGCATCACAAATATGGCCGCCGGCGTATCCGAGGTGCCGCTGTCACACGATGAAGTCAAAGAAACGGCAGACCGTGTCGCCAAGCAGTTTAAAACACTGCTGACAGCGATTGTAAAAAGAATCTAGAATATTGTCATTTCGGACTGCCAAGCTTATCTACATAAGAGCCGTTTCGTTTCGTTTTACGGAGCGGCTCTTTTTGTATGTGCGACCATGCGGACAAAAATATTCTCTTACCGATAGCCTCGTTTGGCGGTGAGGTGTTATCGGCACAATATCCTGCGAAAATAGTTGGGGGATTTTTTGTGGATAACTTGTGGATAAACTGTCTTGACAGCCTGAAAATCAGATGATACTATAGACAAGCTTTAGGCGCCATCTTGAAAAAAAGCGGAGCAAAAAAAAAGCGAAAAACTTCTTGACAGAAAGAACACGAAATGCTAACATAAAGAAGTTGTCGCAAGACAGAGAACCTTGATAATGAAATAATAAACCATCCCTGAAAATTCTAAAAGAGCTCGGCATAAAGCGGAGCGAAAGAGATTTTCAAGCGAGTACGAAAGTACTGAAAAAACATCG
>JAEXAX010000018.1 GCA_023458035.1 Bacillota bacterium
TCCTTATCCTGGCGCAGGACGATGGCCGCATTTTCAGCCGCCATTTCAACCAGTTTTTCCTTCGCGCCGCGCTTCGGTGTCAGCAAAGATACCTTATTCCCCCGCCGTCCGCTCAACCATTCTTCAATGACAGCCTGATCCGGAAGCGCTGTTTGCAACATAATCTCCTTTGGAATAAAAGGGGTCCCGGCATAAAATTGCTTGACAAAGACGGACAAGGCTTCTGACCGCTCCTCTGCGTAGGCCAGCTTTAAGAAAAAATGATCCCGGCCGATCAACTTGCCGCGTCGAATGAAAAAGACCTGCACCACAGCCGTCTCGTCATCCGCTGCCATAGCGATAATATCTCGGTCTTCCTCATCTAAATAGGTAATCTTCTGCTTTTGCTGTACATCATGGATACTGGTCAGCAGATCTCGCAGTCGGCCGGCCTCCTCAAAATCCAGTTCCTCGGCTGCCTGCTTCATCTTCGTTTCCAGTTCTCGCTCCAACGCTCGGCTGTCACCGGATAGGAACCGCAGCACCTGTTCGATGCGGGCAGCATATGCCTCCCGGCTGATCGCGCCTGACAGACAGGGGGCAGCGCAGCGCCCGATATGATAATACAGGCAGGGACGCTCCTTATCGATATCTTTCGGCAGATTGCGCTGACAGGTACGGATCTGATACATGCTTTGCAACAACTCAATGGTATCCGACACCGCCTTGATATTCGTAAAAGGACCGAAATACCGCCCCTTATCCTTTTTTACCTTTCGGGTCGAAAATAACCGCGGATAGGCCTCCCCCATGGTCACCTTGATAAAAGGATAGGATTTGTCGTCCTTTAGCATGGTGTTATAACGCGGATTATTTTCCTTGATCAGATTGCACTCGAGCACCAGCGCCTCCAGCTCCGAGCCGGTCACGACATACTCAAAATAAGCGATGTGGGTTACCATATTGGCTATTTTGACACTCTTATTACGACTGCTCTGAAAATATTGCCGCACCCGGTTTTTCAGATTAACCGCCTTCCCCACATAAATAATGGCGTCTGTATCATCGTGCATGATATAGACGCCGGGTTGGGTCGGCAGCTTTTTCAACTCTTCTTCTATGTTGAAAAGTTCCCGTTCCATATTATGTCCTCATTATTCTGTTGCCTGTGTTTCGGTAGCTTTTACCTCATCCATGGTCTTCCTGAAGATTTCCATAAACTCCTTACCTGTGATCGTTTCTTTTTCGATCAGATACTCGGCGATCCGATCCATTACCAAGCGGTTGTCGGACAACAGTCGTTTTGCCTCATCATATGCAGCCTTCAGCATCTTCATCACTTCCTGATCCACCTGGGTGGCGGTCGCGTCACCGCAAAGCAGCAGGTTGCGTCCCTCGAGATACATATTCTCCGGTCGTTCCAATCCGATCAAACCAAATTTCTCGCTCATACCATACTGGGTCACCATAGCTCTGGCGATCTTTGTGGCCTTCTCAATATCATTGGCCGCACCGGTAGTGACCGTGTCAAAAACCAATTCCTCGGCAGCCCGACCGGCCAGGCTGGTTACCAGCATGGACAGCAGCTCTGCCCTGGTATTCAGGAATTTTTCCTCTTCCGGCACCTGCATCACATAGCCAAGCGCACCCATGGTACGCGGTACAATGGTGATCTTCTGCACCGGCTCGGCATCCTTCTGCAGGGCTACCACCAAAGCATGTCCGACCTCATGATAGGATACGATCCGGCGTTCTGCCTGGCTCAGCACCCGATCCTTCTTTTCCTTGCCGACCAGAACCAGCTCGACAGCAGTCAGCAGATCTTTCTGCTGTACCACCATCCTGCCTTCCTTAACGGCCAGAATCGCAGCTTCATTGATCATATTGGCGAGGTCTGAGCCAACTGCGCCGCTGGTCGCCAGGGCGACGGCTTCCAGATCCACACTGTCATCCATCCGGACATCCTTGGCATGTACCTTTAAAACATCGATACGGCCGCGCAGATCCGGACGATCCACGATGATCCGGCGGTCAAAACGACCCGGACGCAAAAGCGCCTGATCCAATACCTCCGGTCGGTTGGTAGCCGCCAGAATCAGCAGCCCCTTTGAGGTATCAAAGCCGTCCATCTCAGCCAACAGCTGATTCAAGGTCTGCTCACGCTCATCATTGCCACCCATCCGGTTGTCACGGCTTTTACCGATGGCATCGATCTCATCAATAAAGATAATACAGGGAGCCGCCTTTTTGGCTTCTTCAAATAAATCGCGCACCCGAGAGGCGCCGACACCGACAAACATTTCCACAAAGTCCGAACCGGACAACGAGAAAAACGGACAGTTGGCTTCTCCTGCCACCGCCTTGGCCAATAAGGTCTTGCCGGTACCCGGCGGTCCGACTAACAAAGCGCCCTTCGGCAGCTTGGCGCCGATAGCGGTATACCGTTCCGGATGATGCAGAAATTCTACCACTTCCTGCAGGGATTCCTTAGCTTCGTCCTGGCCGGCTACATCGGCAAAGGTCACACCGGTTTTTTTCTCCATATAGACCTTAGCCTTGCTCTTGCCGATTCCCATTCCCATGATACCGCCGCCGCTCTTACCGGCCCGGTTCATCAGCAGCATAAACAATCCGCTGAGGATCACAACCGGCAGCAGCATGGACACCAGCCAGCTGAGAAGCTGATTGCTCTTACTTGGGATCTCTGCCTTGTAATCAATCTTAGCTGTCTGCAAACGCTCTACCAGCTTCGGGTCATTCAGTTTTCCGGTATAAAATCTGACACCGGCCACCGGAGAATCATCCGATGCTTCTATGACAATGCGGTCAGCCTCAACGGTAACGTTTTTGACCACCTTTTTATCCAGCATGGCCACGAACTCATTATAACCAATCTCACGGTTGGTTGCGGAACGCAGCATACTGCCCAATCCCTGAAACACAAATAATACCAGCAGTGTCACCACCAGAAACCCGGTGATACCGCGAATCAGCTGAGGAGAGCCGCCCGGCCCTCCCGGCTGATTTGAATCTCTATCATTATCTTGCATACATAACCTCCTTTTAACTGTTCTCTATTATACTTGTCATAGCACAGTAAAGCAACCGAAAAAACTGTGAATTTTCAGAGAACAGCATCAAAGGCAGGCGTCAGATGACCGTACCCTTCCGTTTACGATACCACTGACTGAAAATGAACAGCAGCAGCGAGATCGCCGCCATGGTGATATAGGCCTGGATCATCGGCGCAAAGGAATACGCTTTTCCCATCCAAAAGCGGGTATAATCAGATGCAAAATGATAAGTCGGCATCAGCTTGGCAAACAGTCGGACAGCGGCAGGCAGCTGTTCCGGCCGAACGCCCATCATACCACTGGTAAACATTACGACAAAGTACACGGTCATGGTCACACCATAAGATACGCCGAACTTTTGCAGGGTATAGGCAATGGAGTGCGCGATCACCAGCAGGCAGATACCAAGCAGGTAATACAGCAGCACTGTGACCAGCATGATAGGCAGATTCGGCAGGTGCAGCTTTAAGATAAACGCAGCGCTGATAGTATAGATCAGCTGACCGACGGTCGTAAAGATCAAATAAGCCAGTAGGCGATGAAACAACAGCTGTTTTGTGGTAAAGCCGAACAACTGCAGCCGGATCGGCACCTTGGCTTCCAGCTCCATTCCGTAATTTGCCGCATAAGAGATAAACATGATAGACAACGGAATGATCAGCGACATTGTCAAGAACAGACGGCTGTGGATTTCAACTATGACCGACTGCGGCACATCCTTCATGGCTACCCGACCGACAATCACTGTCATTAAAATAGGAAAGAAAACACCAAAGATGACGGAGAAAACGTTTCCGCAAATATTTTTCAGTTCATAACTGATCATAATGGCTGTTCGTTTGTTTTTCATACCACTTCTCCTTTCTGATGGGCAGCTTTGGCATTCGTCACCATCAGCTCAATATCCCGATGCGTCCGCTGATAATCAATATTTGCCTGACACAGCGCAGTCGTCAATCGCTGCTCAGTGACCGTGTCATCACAACGAACAGCCAGCTTTCCCGGCGTGGTCTCTAACTGCCGATATCCCCGGCAGAGCTCTGCAGCAGCCTCTGTCTTCTCCATGATAATTGCCGTCTTACCGCAGTACTGCGCGAACAACTCCGTCATGTTTCCGAAAGCGATCAGCTCTCCCTGTTCCAACAGCAACAGACGATCGACCAGGTTTTCCAGCTCTTCATAATAATGCGATACGACAATCAGGGTAGTATCCCGATCACGGAACCAGTCATGCAGCAGCTGTATCAATCTGGTTCTGGTATCATAGTCCAAACCGGAGGTAACCTCATCAAAAATGGTCAACGGACTTTCCTGACACATCACCAGGATCATGGTCAACCGTTGTTTCTGTCCGCCGGACAGGTTCTTAAATCGCTTTTTCAGACAGGACTCAAAGTCGAAGAAGCGAATTAACTCAGCCGCCAGTTCGTGTTGCTCCGGCCGGCAGCCAAGGATGGCTGTCATCACCGAATGTACGCTGACCAGACTGCTGTATTCGTTTTGCTGCATATGAATGGCGATTTGCTGCGGTGTCAGTTCACAGCTTAGCTTGCCCTGATATGGAACCAGACCGAGTATGGCTTTGATCAGAGTACTTTTCCCTGCTCCGTTCGATCCGATCAAACCGACCTTTTCTCCGTTTTTAATCTGCAACCGTTTTTGCAGATTCAATGCCTTTTTGTCCCCGTACGATACTTCTAATTGTTCCAGTTCAATCATTTCGTCTCCCTCTTTTCTGTCTTGGCTTTGGTGATCGTCCGTTCCCCGATCAAACAGGCTAACACACCATCCTTTGTGTTTGAAATCTCCAGTCGCAATCCCAGCAGGCCGGCGTAGTAATCTGCCAGATACAGGCCCAGGCCGTGATTACTGCCCTGCTCATGCCCTGTCACGAAAGGCTCCTTGATATCCGGCAGCAAAGTTTCATCAATATGAGCCGGATAATTCTTAATTCGGATCTGTTCGTCATCGACAGATATCCGAATCCGCCCCTGCGGGTCGGTATAAGCCCGGGCATTCCCGATCAGGTGATCGAGGATGGCCTCCAGCATTTGTACATCCGTCTGCCAAACGGCTGTTCCTTCCAGCTCGACTATCGGCCCGCTCTGCTCGGCAGTTGAAAATCCGTTCGCCACGGCAGCAGCCAATTCGGCTACAGCCACCGCCTCCGGTACAGGATCACGATCAAATCGATTCAAATACAGTACATCCTCAATCAATTTTTGCATGGATGTCAGCTGCTCCCGCACTTTCGGCAGATAGGTTTCAGTGTCAGCATACCGACCAACTCGATTGATCATGCCGTCCACCAGCAACATCGCGGCCGCCACCGGTGTTTTCAGACGATGCCCGGAGGTGCGCAGAAATATTTCCTTTCGCCGGCTGTTTTCACGCAGCCGACTATATTGCTCCTTCTTAGTTTGATAGAGCGTATAAATATCTTCCGACAGCTCGGCCAGCTCATCGCGGCCGCGCACCGGCACCGGCTGCAATTCCTGCTCCGCCTGTCCCCTGGCCAGTTTGGTAAAGCAGCGCATGGCGATGACCGGGGCGATCAGCTGTTTTGAGAACCAGATAGAAGCCAGTAAAACAGCCAGTAACAATACCATCAGGATCATCGGTAGACTCTGCCCAAGAACCGGCAAAATATCTGTCAATGTCGGCACCATCTGAGACGCCGCAGTCAAATAGACCCTGTCCTCCTGTTTGGTCAGCAATATCTGCCCCTGATAGACATTTCCACTGAGCGGATCGGTGTATTCATTGCCTAACATAACGGTCTTTTCCCCGATCAATTGAAAGGAATTGCTCCCCTCCACCCGTTGCAGCCTGGTCGGTTCAACATCCAGATGAACCGGTTCTCCGCTCACATTTGAGCTGTAAAAATTCTGTAGGTAAGCCTGTAAATCTTTCGCCTGACTCTGTAAACTCTGCTCGATTTCCTTACTCAAACTATCCATCGAAACGTCCTTATCCCACTCTCGAAAGGCCAGTGTCCGAGCGGTCTGCAGAAATCCGCGCAGCTTCTGGTCCTTCACCGTCACACTGCCCTTGGCATACGCATTGCTGAATCGGATGGTATCTCCCTCCTTTGGAAGCTCCACCGAAATCAGTCCGCCGTAGCCGATCGCCATGGCCGGTTTGTCGATCCCGTCTTCCGTCACCACTCTCTCATGCTGGCGTTTAACCAGGTCAATGGTATGTTGTTTCTGGTAATCCACATATAACGACGGCAACAAAAATATCAGATACGACAGCAGCATGACAGCCAGGCCGATTGCCAAACCGCCGCTGTATATCAATGTTTTTTTTCTCAGCTTCATCACTCTTCTCCTTCATCAAAACGGTAACCCACACCGATGACGGTCTTGATCACGGCTCAATACCCGCCCTCGAGCTTCATCTTCCATTAAGAGAATATTTGCCATGGCTGCTCCTCCCTTTTTTTCACTTCAAGCTTTTGCATCAGTTATTTTACTATAGTCATATTACCATAGCCGTATGAAGATGAAATGAAGATGCTGTAAAAAAGCTGCGTAAACCATGAGAAAAACGTTTCGTAAATCACTCGTTGCCGGCATAAGAAAAAGAGCTGTCATCCGGTATCCCTACCGGGCAACAGCCCTCTGAGTATTCTGTCACTTGTCTGATCATTCTATTTTTCTTTAAAAAGGAGAATGCTCGTTACCAATGCAATCATTGACACAGTAAAACATATACCGCTCAAAATGACCAAGATTGGCTCGACGACGAGGGGAATCTCTGTCATATAATTCATTTTACTCATCGTCACCATGATTGCCATGCGGCAAAAAAAATTGGTAATGAACAACAAGACAGAAACCATGAAAAAAACATTGAATACCCCAAATCCAAACGCTATCTTACTTTGCTTTCTTTCCATATGTATACCCCATCAGTGCCTGAAAATTTTTTATTCCCTAACTCTATTGTTACACTTCGTGGACTAGTTGAATAGACATGTTTACTCTCCATAACTACAATTCTTTTTCTAAAAGGTCCTCTTGGAATAAAATACTTCTGAGATTTCCCAGATACAAATCGCAAGAGTGGCTTAAATTCAAGCCACATTTTCTTATGTGGTCCAACATTCATTACGATTGATTGAGAAAAGCTGGATGTATTTGACCAACCACCACCAATAGAAGCCTCAAAAACTTCTTTATACTTCCC
>JAEXAX010000019.1 GCA_023458035.1 Bacillota bacterium
CGCCGGTTCTCGTCGCAATATACGCCAGTACTGGTATCCAATTCCTTCTCGAAATCCTTCACCCTGTATGGCGAACGTGTCGGCGCATTCAGCATCGTCGCTGGCAACGCGGATGAAGCAGCACGTACCTTGTCACAACTCAAACGCATCATCCGGACCAACTATTCCAACCCGCCGATTTACGGCGCGAAAATCGTTGCGACGGTACTGGCCAATCCGGAACTGCGCCAGATGTGGGAAAACGAACTGACCAGTATGCGTGTGCGTATCCACGAAATGCGACACAAACTCGCCGATGAGCTGACGGCACGGAAATACGGCCAGGATTTCAGCTTCATCACCCGCCAGAACGGCATGTTCTCCTATTCAGGCCTGACCCCTGAACAGGTCGAGCGCCTGAAAAACGAATTTTCGGTTTATATCGTCAGCACGGGACGTGTCTGCGTGGCAGCACTCAATTCGCACAACCTGGATTACGTCGTCAACGCAATCTCCAGCGTTCTGTAAATCCCGCGTGAAATCCGCTCCATCCGGCAAATGCCAAAGCATTTGCCGGATTTTTCATAACCATTTCAGAAACAGACTTTGCCAGCCGGCAATACACCGGCGCGATGATTATCATCCGGCGGCGAAAAACACAGACGATTTTCCGGCTCGCCATCGTCCGGCACAAAAGCGGTCACCTCCTTACCACGAGGCCGTCTCTTTCAGATATACCCGTTCGGATTGCTACTTTGCCAGTTCCAGCAATCGCGGCACATCTCATCCAGACCATAGCGCGCTTTCCAACCCAGAAGCGATGCCGCCAGGGACGGATCAGCATAATACAGCGGCACATCGCCGGCACGTCTCGGTGCAATCCGGTACGGAACCGGTTTTCCGCAAGCCTTTTCAAAGGCATGGACGACATCCAGTACACTGTACCCGACTCCCGTTCCCAGATTGACGGTAAATCCCTTGTGTTCACGGAACAGGTATGCCAGTGCATCCACATGCCCGCGTGCCAGATCCATGACATGAATATAATCCCGGACACCGGTACCATCCTTTGTCGGATAATCGTCGCCGAATACCGCCAGTTCCTTGAGCCGTCCGACCGCGACCTGTGCGACATACGGCATGAGATTGTTCGGGATACCGTGAGGATCCTCACCGATCAGTCCGCTGGGGTGCGCCCCGACAGGATTGAAATAACGCAATATGGCAACCGCCCATGAGGAATCGGAAAACGACAGATCATTCAGGATTTCCTCGATCATCAGTTTCGAACGACCATACGGGTTGGCGACAGACAATCTGGCCGTTTCGGGTACCGGTGAATAATCCGGATCGCCGTAAACCGTCGCCGACGAACTGAACACAAAATGGCGGACACCGACTTTTTGCGCCACCTGCAACAGCGCGACCGTACCGGCGACATTGTTATCGTAATACATCAGCGGCTTCGCCACGGACTCGCCGACCGCTTTCAATCCGGCGAAATGGATAATGGCATCGACGGTGGACTGTGCGAATATTTTTTCCATTGCTTCCGTATCACGGATATCCGCCTCATGGAAAACCAGCGTTTTTCCGGTGATTTGCTGCACCCGTTCCAGCGACTTGCGGGAACTGTTGCACAGATTGTCCACGGCAACCACGTCATACCCCGCTTCCAGCAGTTCCACACAGGTATGTGAACCGATATACCCCGCAGCACCGGTCACCATCACAGTTTTGCCGACATTCGCCATTTTTGCACTCCGATATTCTATCAACCGTATTGTTCATTCACCGGCAAGCCGGTTTTTCAGGAAAGCCATTATATGTCATCGTCAACGGTAAAACAGCCATACAGCTCACGCCCCATTGACAGTGGTATCGCTTGCCTACTCATCACGCCTTCCGATTTGCCGTTTCGCCTGCTATACGGTACACAATAAAAAAGCGGGATGCGAAAACATCCCGCTTGCAAATGAAACACGAACATCATTCCAGATTCTGGACCTGTTCCCGTATCTGCTCGATCAACAGTTTCAGTTCCATGGATGCATCGGACAATTCCTTGATCGCCGCCTTGGAACCCAGCGTATTGGCTTCGCGATTCAGTTCCTGCAACATGAAATCCATACGCTTGCCGACCAGCCCGCCTTTTTCCAGAATGGAGCGCGTTTCATCCAGATGGATTTTCAGGCGTGACAGCTCTTCCGCCACATCAATCCGCATGCCATATAACGTCACTTCCTGACGAATCCGTTCAGCAGCTTCCTGCTGCGTCATCGTCGCTGCAGAATTGCCTTCGATCGCCACACCCAACGCTTCCTGCATCCGCTCGATCGCTTTCTGTTTGAACTGTTCGACCATCTTCGGAATCAGCGGCTCGATTTGCCCGACGATATGCTGCATCGCGACAACCCGATCAACCAGTGTTTTGGTCAATGCCGCCCCCTCCCGTTCCCGTTCGGCAGTAAACGTATCGAGCGTATCGGCCATCGCCTGTCTGACCTGCTGTTGCAATGTTTCCTGATCGGGAGAAGTTTCCTCGATCATACCCGGCCAGCGCAACAATTCGTTCACCGTCATCGCCTGCGCTTCCGGATACTGTTCCCTGATCTCGCGCTGCAAGCCTGACAGTTCCTGCAACAGCGCCTGATTGAGCTTCATGGCAGACGGATTTTGCGTCCCCCTGGCAAAAGACAAACGGCATTCCACCTTCCCGCGCCGGATATTTTGCATGATGGATTCACGGAAAAACGGTTCATACGCCCTGAACTCGTCATTCATTCTGAACTGCAAATCCAGAAAACGCGAATTGACGCTTTTCAGTTCGATCGTAAGCGTTCCTGCCACGGTTTCAAGCGATGTCGTGGCGTAAG
>JAEXAX010000020.1 GCA_023458035.1 Bacillota bacterium
CCGAAAAATTTCAGGAAACAGGAAAAGAAATCGGCCTGGGCAATTTCGACACAACCTTGTATCTAGGAACAAATGAACCGGCCGCATGGAAGTATATAGCAGAACGCTTAGGTAAAGAAACGATTGCTAAGGATTCCAGATCAAGACAATTTGGTTCCCATGGGCATGATAGTAAATCAACCGATAATCTTGGGCGTGAAACCATGATGGTGGATGAGGTAAGCCGCCTGGCAAACAACCAATGCCTTATTTTTTATAAAGGCGAATTTCCTGTGCAGGATAAAAAAGTACGAATGTTTGAAAACGGAAAGGTGGTTCATCCAAAGGTAAAAGAGATCCTTAAGCTTAATAAAATCGACCGCAAGGCCGTTATTCGTTTACTATTAAATAATAAGGAAGATACGAAAAAGTTCACCAAGATAATCCATAAATATCTGTATGCTTTTTCTGACGAGGATCAGCGGTGGATTAAAAACCATCTAAAAAAAGATATACCGGCATTACTTGAGCGCCTGATGCAAGAACTGGAGGTGGCATAGCCAGCTGTGTCTGAAATTATCAAGGTGGCAGTATTGCCACCTTGATAGGGAAAGATGACCATGCTATAATCGGGAAAAAGGAGGGTTAGTGCATGACTGACTACAAACAATATTACAAGACATGTGACGATGGCATCGTTATGTATTTGAATCATGACATTGTGATTTCATTTAGAGTTTCAGCCGCCTTAAGAGAGGTTATGGATTTTGCGGATGAATGTTTTGAAAAGGGCGATTGGTCAATGTATGATATTTATAGATCCGGAATTGAAGCGGCATCAAAACAGGAAGAGTTGGACGGTATCATTACAGCCGATCAAAGGTTACAAATCTGGGACAGATATGGCTTGTAAAAAGGAGAAATAAAAATGCTTATATGGGATTTTTCTGATCACAAACAAAGATATGAGCGTGAATATGGAGGGGTATCCGGTCGTAAACTGGACATAGAGATTGACGGAGAAAAATGGTTTTTGAAATTTCCCGGCAATATTCGTGATCAAGTAAATGATATGAGTTATTCATCATCACCGCTATCGGAATATATTGGCTCACATATTTATCAAATGTTGGGGTATTCGGTACATGACACAAGACTAGGAGTATATAATAACAAACTGGTAGTTGCCTGCAAGGATTTTGTCCAGGAAGGAATGTCCTTGGTTGAGTTTGGAAAATTAAAGACAACATTTGTGCCAGATTTTCTTGATTCAACCGGAAATGAAACTAATGGCAATGGTACTGACTTGGAAGATGTATTACAAACAATCAGACGGCATCCTGTGTTAAAAAATATTCCCAACATAGTGGACTATTTTTGGAATATGTTTGTGGTAGACGCTTTTATTGGCAATAATGATAGAAATAACGGAAACTGGGGTGTCTTAAGAGCTGCTGACGGGAGCCTAAGTATCAGCCCTGTATATGATAATGGAGCCTCGTTATTACCAAAATCCTCATTAGAGAAAATTGTGAAAAATGCAAATGATCCAGCTGCCTTTGCAAATATTGCTTATAAAGGAACGATATGTATTTTCAAACTAAACGATCATTTGATTAACCCCATCAAGTTTTTAAGAAATACTACGGATCCGGACTGCTTGGCTGCTATAGAAAAAAATATCTCTTTAATTCGGGATCGCATGTCTCAGATTAGGGAATTTATATGTGAAATTCCGGAATCATTTAAGGGTGTGGATGTGCAACCACAAATCATTAGGGACTTTCACATCAAATTATTGGAGCAGAGGCTTGAATATGGTTTAATGCCCATTTTTGAAAACATGAAACGACATAAGATAGAACATGAAATAGAAATATAACTACAAGGTGGCAACATTGCCACCTTGATTCATTAGGGGGAAATATTGATACAAAAGTATGTAGGTTATCAGCTGGCGAATTTTTTTTAATACAAAAGTATTTCTTGGCGAATTTGAAGCGATGATTCTCAAAACACTGAATCACAGTCCCGCACAATTTGATGATTACGAAGAAAATGTGCAAAGACTGTTTCAAGCCGGTGCGTGTCTGTTTTTCAAAATGATTTTGGAAACATATGATGACTGGCTGCTAAAAAATCGAGATTCATCTGTTTATCGTAATAAAGGAAAACGGACAAATTGCTTAAACACTGTATTCGGTCCGGTTGAGTATGAAAGGCGTATTTATCAGGCGGATCAACAGTTTGTTTTTTTATTGGATCAGTCCTTGAAAATCAGTAAAATAGGATCCTTTAGTAAAAGGGCAACACAGATTTTATTAAGTGAAGTAGCAGACAAATCTTTTCGCAAGTCATCGTGCACTTCCGAGCGGGCAATTGGCCTGGCCGTCAGTCACCAGGCAATTTGGAATTTGAAAGAGAAATTTGGACAAACCATTATGCAAAAAGAAAAGATGCAACAGGATAGCGGAATATATGAACCTGGATCGGTTGAAGCTACGGTTTTGTTTGAAGAAGTGGACGGAGTGTATCTGTCTTTGCAAAGAGAAGCCTCACCATCTAAAGAATTAAAGGTATCTACCTGCTATACCGGTTGGAGTAAACAAGACAGGGATCATTTTCAGTTGCAAAACAAGCTGTCCTTTGCAGAATTCACAGATAGTGTGGATTTTCATGAAAAACGGGAATATGCTATTCACAGTCATTATAATATGGACATGAACCAAGCCAGAATTCTAAATACAGATGGAGCAAAATGGTGTACGGATGTTCCGTATAAGCCGACTGTTATCCAACTAGATCGCTTTCACATTATGCGTTCCATTCATCAGAATATTTACCATAAAAAAATGCGAAATTGGTTATTGGAATTACTTTATAAAGACCAACCGGAAGCTCTCCTTGATACACTGGACAGCTATATCAATAGCATTTCCTATATGGACGAATGGGCGGAAAAGGCACGAGAAACTAAGCAATATCTAAAAAATCATGCAGATCAGTTAAAGAGTTATAAAAAACTGATCAATCCTGCCTTGCTCGAAGCTGGAAAAATCTATCGAGGTATGGGCATTCAGGAGAGTAATAATTTTAATCTTATTACAAGAAGAATGAAGCACCAGCGAATGTCCTGGAGAGAACATGCCGGCAATCATATGGTGAAATTGCTTTGTAGTATCCAAAACGGAACTCTAGAGGAAGATATAAACCAGTGCTTTTCTTTTATCCAGAAAGAGAAGCAATCGTCCCGGATTAAAATAAACCGGATAAAAAGAAATAAGCGGAATACCATCGGAACGGCTAAAGGACATATATGTACCAGTCATACGATGCGTAGATTCAATAAGAGTATTCAGAACCAATCAATCTTGGACTAAATCGTAAAAAAGAGTTCAAGGTTTATTTGTGATACCTATTTTTAGAAGATCGACTGCCAGATCGGTAGAAGATAACTTCTGAATGGCAGAAACATATGAATGAAAAATTAAAAAACAAAAACAAAAAATAAAATGCCAATTAACCCTTGACAGATACCCACAGTCGGGAGTGTTTGCCAATGCAGTCTGCCGTGTGCTATAATATCTCAGATTAACATTTTGTAAGAAAGGGTACTGCATGGACCAAAATAAAATCAGAAATTTTTGTATTATAGCGCATATTGATCACGGTAAATCGACATTGGCAGATCGCATCATTGAGAAGACCGGTCTTTTGACCACTCGTGAGATGCAGGCGCAGGTACTGGATAATATGGAGCTGGAGCGCGAGCGCGGCATTACCATTAAGGCGCAGTGTGTGCGCATCGTTTATCGAGCCAATGACGGCGAGGAATATATCTTCAATCTGATCGATACACCGGGACATGTCGATTTCAATTATGAGGTGTCGCGCAGTCTGGCAGCCTGTGAAGGCGCCATTCTGGTGGTGGACGCAGCTCAGGGTATCGAAGCGCAGACCTTGGCCAATGTCTATCTGGCCATTGACCATGATCTGGAGATCGTGCCGGTGATCAATAAGATTGATCTGCCGAGTGCCGATCCGGATCGGGTGATGCATGAAATCGAGGATGTCATCGGCATCGAAGCGCAGGCTGCGCCGCGGATCTCTGCCAAAACCGGTGTGAACATTGAGGAAGTACTGGAAAGCATCGTAGCCAAGGTGCCGGCTCCGACCGGAGATACCGAAGCCCCGCTGAAAGCCTTGATCTTTGACTCCCTATATGATTCCTACAAGGGGGTTATTATTTTCTGTCGGTTGATGGACGGCCGGATTAAAAAGGGAACCCGTTTAAAGGCGATGGCCACCGGTGCCGTCTGTGAAGTAGTGGAGGTCGGTTATTTCGGCGCCGGGCAGTTTATTCCGACGGATGAGCTGTCAGCCGGTATGGTCGGTTATGTGACGGCCAGCATTAAAAATGTTAAAGATACCCGCGTCGGTGATACCATTACGGATGCCGACAGACCCTGTGCCAAGGCCCTGCCGGGTTATAAAAAGGTACAGCCGATGGTGTACTGCGGTATGTATCCGGCCGACGGTGCTCATTATGAGGATCTGCGGGATGCGCTGGAAAAGCTCAGCTTAAATGATGCCTCCCTGCAGTTTGAACCGGAGACCTCGATCGCCCTTGGCTTTGGTTTCCGCTGCGGCTTCCTCGGACTTCTGCATCTGGAAATTATTCAGGAGCGACTGGAACGGGAGTATAATCTGGACCTGGTGACGACCGCACCGGGTGTTATCTATCATGTACAGAAGACCAATGGTGAGAAGTTTGACATCACCAATCCGTCGAACCTGCCGGATCCGTCGGAAATCGAATACATGGAGGAGCCTATGGTATCGGCTGAAATCATGGTGACCACCGAGTATATCGGCGCCATCATGGATCTTTGTCAGCAGCGCCGCGGTGTCTATCTGGGGATGGAATACATTGAGGCGACCAGAGCCGTACTGCGTTATGATCTGCCGCTCAATGAGATCATCTATGATTTTTTTGATGCTTTAAAATCCCGCTCCCGCGGGTATGCTTCCTTTGACTATGACATGAAGGGCTATCAGCCGTCTCAGCTGGTGAAGCTGGATATTCTGATCAACAAGGAAGAAGTGGATGCCCTGTCCTTTATCGTACATAAGGATTCGGCCTATGAGCGCGGGCGCCGGATGTGTGAAAAGCTGAAAGACGAGATCCCGCGCCATCTCTTTGAGATCCCGATTCAGGCTGCCATCGGCAGCAAGGTCATTGCGCGGGAAACCGTCCGCGCCATGCGTAAGGATGTATTGGCGAAATGCTACGGCGGTGATATCAGTCGAAAGCGCAAGCTGCTAGAGAAGCAGAAGGAAGGAAAGAAGCGGATGCGCCAGATCGGAAGTGTAGAGATTCCGCAAAAGGCCTTTATGAGTGTATTGAAATTGGATGAGAATTGATGAAACAGTTTAAACGCAGGGGGATATATGTACATATCCCCTTTTGTGTCAGAAAATGTGAGTATTGCGATTTTTTGTCGATGACCGCTGTCCGCCGGGAGCGACAGGCCTATGCGCAGGCTCTGACTGCTCAGCTGCAGCTTTATGCACGGGATACCCGAGATATGGTGTTTGATACCCTGTATATCGGAGGCGGAACGCCGAGTGTGCTGGAGTCGGAGTTGATGGAGCCGATCTTGTGGCTGTTGCAGACTCAGTTTCGCTGGCGGCCGGAGGCGGAGAAGAGTATCGAGGTCAACCCGGGCAGTATTGAGCCGGAGAAGGCAAGGCTGTATCGGCAGTTTGGGCTGAACCGTATCAGCATGGGTGCACAGTCCATGCAGGCTGAGGAACTAAAGCTGCTCGGCCGGATTCATACGGCCGGGCAGGTGGCTGAGAGCGTGCATGTGATTCGGGAGGCCGGATTTACGAATATCAATATCGACCTGATGTATGCCCTGCCGGGGCAGACCATCGACAGCTTTTTTGAATCTGTCCGGCAGATTATTGCCCTGGAGCCGCAGCATATCTCGGCCTATAGTCTGATCATCGAAGAAGGGACTCCGTTTTTCGGCCTGTATGCGGCAGATGAGTTGGCTCGCAGGCAGGGACGGCGGCCGCAGCAGCTGCCCAATGAAGATGAGGAGCGGGAAATGGCAAAACAGGTCGTCGCGTGGTTGGCTAAAGCCGGATATCGGCAGTATGAGGTGTCGAATTTTGCTAAGCCGGGCTATCATTGTCGTCATAATGTTGATTGTTGGCAGTTGCAGGAATATTTGGGCATCGGTTTGGGAGCCGCCGGCTTCTGGCAGGGGCGGCGCTTTCGTCAGCCAACGGATTGGCAGACCTATTTGAGCCGGGCCGGTTCGGTCGGACCGGGTGAGGTGGCTGATTGGGAGGCTTGCAGTAAAAAGAGCCTGCAGGAGGAATTTATGTTTCTGGGACTGCGGCTGACGGACGGCGTTTCGGTGTCTGAGTTTGCGGAACGCTTTGGGGAGAGTCTGCATGCCGTTTACGGTCGGGTAATCGAAAAATTGATGCGGAAAGGGCTTTTGGAAGAAAGGTGCGGTCGCCTGCGACTAACAGCGGCCGGTCATGATATCAGCAGCTTCGTGCTGACTGATTTTTTACAGGATTAGAGGTTTGCTTCGGGGGATGTAGTGCAGCCCTCATAAATAACAGAGGAGTCGTTCAAGTTATAGAACGGCTCCTCTGTTATTTATTGAAAGGCAGAAAACAGAATGTTCAGTGCTTTGCGAGAGTCAACATTGATACAGTGGCTGACAAAGCTTCCTTGAATCGGTTTTTCACGGGTATCCGTAACGACCATACCTCTGGTATATGTGCCGTGGCATTCGATTCGGGTCACACATTTTTGCAATGTAACCACGCTTGGGTCGATGGCCACGATCATGGCCAAAGGATCGTGCAGGGGGCTATATTCCATCGTGAAGCTTTGGGTTCGATTACCGTTTGTATAGTAATGCAGAGCCTTCTCGATAAAATTGACCTGTGCCAAGGCGTTCTTACGGCAAAACCTTTTGAGGCGTCTGATATCATCTAGACAAAGATGTGTTTGTAGGGTGACATCCAACCCCACCATGGTTAAATCCCAATCTTGTTGCACAACGATATCGGCCGCCTCCGGATCACCCCAGATATTGGCCTCGCAAACCGGAGTAACATTTCCGTGGGCATGAAGGGTGCCGCCCATGGCGACTAGCCGATGCACTTTTTCAGGAAGATCAGGATGTGCCGTTAGCGTATGAGCCAGATTTGTCATGCGTCCGAGCGTAACCAGCAACAGCTGGCCCTCAAATTCGCAGGCTTTTCGGTAAATAAATTCAGTCACAGGGGCTGTAATAGGCTTTTGCTGCGATTCCGGCAGACAGACATCCCCCAGCCCGTTTTTGCCGTGAATCCAGGCGGGATAATTTTCGCATTGCCCCTGCATAGGCTGTTCAAAACCGGCACAAACGGGGATATCTTCCCGCCCTGCCAGCTTCAGCAGAGCCAAAGTATTTGCAGCGCCCTGCCGCGCAGAAACGTTGCCTGCACCGGTGGTGATTCCGACAATGTTTACATCTGTTCGATTTAAACAAAACAAAAGAGCGAGGGCATCATCAATTCCCGGATCGCAATCAATTAGAATATTAAGCATAACCTTATCCTTCTTTTCGTATTATCTTTGTCGTTCTTGGCATAGTGATGTATACATGATGCCGAACGACTATATCCATAGTATAGCTTTCTGCTCGATATTGCAACTGGTTACTTTGAATAAAATATAATGTTTATCTATGTGTATTTATTACAATTGACACAAAATAATGGGCGGTGATACAATGCGAATACAGACAAGTTTTGGAAAAGTTGTAAAAAATAAAGCGGCATTTTAGGTGCAGAAAGGGGTATTCAGTATGAAGAAATGGATGGCTATGATGTTAGCGGCGACAATGACGGCGGCGCTGTTCTTAACAGGCTGTGGAACCGGGAAGAGTGAGGGGACAAGCTCTGAAAAAAAGACAGAGGATACCAAAACGAAGGGAGATTTGATGGCAGCCTGTATTTTAGGTATTGGCGGCCGCGGCGACCAGGGATATAATGATCTGATTTATTCTGGAATGGAAAAAGCGAAATCCGAATTGGGAGTGGCTTTTGATTTTTCAGAGCCTAAGCAGGTTACAGATTATGAGCTGATTTTACGTGATATGAGCGAATCGGCCAAATACGGAGTCATTGTTTGTGTTGGGTTTGATCAGCAGGATCCCTTGAAAAAGGTTTCAAAAGATTATCCGGAACAAAAATATGCCATCATTGACGGCAAGGTGGAAGGTGCAAATGTAGTTTGCTATTCCTGTAAAGAACAAGAGGGTTCTTTTATGGTGGGAGCCTTGGCAGCGCTGATGAAGAAACAGGCGGGAGCGTATAAAGTGAAGGATAACCATCAATACGGCTTTGTGGGGGCTTTGGAATCACCGTTGATTAAGCGCTTTGCAGCCGGCTATCAGGCAGGAGCAAAACATATCGATGAGCAGGCCAGGGTGGATATTTCGTTTGTCAGCGGTGATAAACCATTTAGTGATACCGCAACAGCCAAAGAAATTGCCAATAGTCAGTTTGCAAAGGGAACGGATATTATTTATCATGCTGCGGGCGGTTCCGGTTTAGGCGTGTTCACAGCTGCAAAGGAATCGGGCTTTGTTGCGATTGGCTGTAACTCTAATCAGAACAGAATCGATCCGGATCATATCGTGGCCAGTATGCTAAAGCGTGTGGATACAGCCGCATTTGAAATTGTAAAGTCGGCAAAAGAAGGAAAACTGGAAGGCGGCACAGCGGTTGTTTTGGGTATCGCAGATGAAGGCATCGGTTATACTTTGGAAGGCAGTAATATCAGGATTTCGGATGAGATAAAGAAGCAGCTGGATGAAATTCAGCAGAAGATTATAAAGGGTGAGATTAAAGTTCCGGATGCCTTATAGGTAAGTAGGGTCATTGTTTACAGGGGAGGGCCGAAGTTGATACAGGGCACTCCCCTGTATTTGCTCATTGACGTTGGAGGATGTAAAAGATGGAAGAGGTGAGAGAGTGTTTGCAGTAGAAATGAGAAATGTGTCTAAATACTTTGGCGGCTTTGCGGCCAATGACGCAGTGGATTTACTGGTAGAACAGGGAGAAATACATTGCCTGCTGGGAGAAAACGGAGCCGGAAAAACGACCCTGATGAATATTTTGTTCGGTCTGTATCAGGCAGATGCAGGCAGGGTATTGGTGAATCAGCAGGAGTTGCATGAGCACAGCGCGACCAAAGCGTTTCATATGGGGCTGGGCATGGTTCACCAGCATTTCATGTTGGTAGATGCCTTGACAGTTTGGGAAAATGTTGTTTTGGGAAATGAGCCGGGGAACTTTCGGATAGATCAAAAAGAGGGTGTCAGAAGTGTCCAAGAGCTGGCCGATCGATATCATTTTGATTTGGATGTGACGGCTACGGTCGGCGATTTGTCGGTTGGCCTAAAGCAGAGAGTGGAGATTTTAAAAACATTGTATCGTGGTGCCCGGATTATTATTTTAGATGAACCGACAGCTGTGCTTTCCCCGCCCGAGGTGGTTCAATTATTAGAGATACTGGCGGAAATGAAAGCAGAAGGAAAGACAATTATTTTTATCACTCATAAATTAAATGAAACAAAAGCCATTTCTGATCATGTCACAGTCTTGCGCGGCGGTAAGTCAATTGCTACAGTGACGACAAAAGAGGTTGACGTGAAACAGTTGGCACGAATGATGGTGGGGAGAGAAATTTCACTTTCACTGGAAAGAGAAAAAATGAGGCCCGGTGAGGTGATTTTGGAATTAAATCAGGTCAAACTATTGCCAAATGCGAAAAAGACGGTGTCTTTTTCGCTGAGGGCAGGAGAAATTCTAGGAATCGCCGGTGTGGAGGGAAATGGCCAAATCCAACTGGAAGAGATGATTATGGGCCTGACGAAATGTCAGGACGGCCAAATTTTATTCCTGGGAGAAGACATAACAAAATGGTCTACCAGAAAGAGATTAGAAAAGGGTATCAGCTATATCCCGTCAGATCGTTATCAAAGGGCAATCTTACCGGGTTTCAGCCTGGAGGAAAATTATTTGCTGGGCAATCAGTTTGCTGAACCCTATGTAAAGAGGGGGATTGTGCAAAAGGAATATTTGGGCCGACGGTGCAAAGAACTGATGGAAAAGTATGATGTCAGAGCCGTAGGAAGCTCTCAAGCGATAGGCTCCCTATCCGGCGGCAATCAGCAGAAGATGGTTCTTTCAAGAGAGGTCGGGAAGGATGCCCCGCTGGTGATTGCCTGTCAGCCGGTGCGCGGACTGGATATTGGAGCGATTCAATATATTCACCGGGTTTTACTGGATTTGCGGAAAGCGGGAAAGGCGATTTTACTGATTTCTGCCGAATTGACCGATATCAGACAGCTCAGTGATCGGATTGCTGTTCTATATAAGGGTGAAGTGACAGGTCTGGAAAAGAATGAAGATATGGATACCGAAAGCATTGGCCTGTTGATGGCGGGCAGAAAAAAGGAAGGGGGAAGGGAAGATGTATAGCAAATACGCTGAACGATGGAAATCGACAGTCCGCAGTCTGGGGGTTTCGATGATGGCTATCTTATTATCCCTGTTGATTTCTTCATTGGTTATGTTTATTGCCGGATATCAACCGCTTACTGCGTTGTCGGCTCTGCTGGATGGAGCATTTGGGAGTCGGTCCGCCATTGCCAATACTTTGAGCAAAAGTGTTCCGCTTATTTTCGTCGGTTTGGCCTGTTCATTTGCCAATAAGGGCGGCCTTTTTAATATCGGAGCTGAAGGGCAATTATATATGGGAGGATTTGCAGCCACCATCGTTGCACTGGTCCTCAGTGACATGCCGGCGCCGTTGGTTATGCCGGCGGCCGTCATAGCGGGCATGATAGCCGGCGGGCTGGTCGGAGGAATAGCCGGACTGTTGAAAGCAAAATTACAGCTTCACGAAGTGATTGTGGCCATTATGTTAAATTATATTATTCGGTTTTTTGTCGGTTATTGGATTAACGGCCCCTTGAAAGAAACCGGCAGTCAAACAGCTCAGACCGTACCGATCAATGAGGGACATATGTTTAGCAAGCTGCTGCCACGGACACAGCTGACGACAGCCCTTGTGTTGGCCTTAGCTGTCGTCGTGATTTTGACCTTCTTTTTTGAGCGAACAAGCGCCGGATTTAATATTCGGGCAGTCGGTGAAAATCCGTCGGCGGCTCAGGCTGCCGGCGTCGGTATGGTTCGTTCTGTGATCATGACTATGGTGATCAGCGGTGCTATCGCCGGCCTGACCGGAGTGACAGAGATCTTTGGGAAAACAGGTCGGTTTATTGAAGGCTTTTCTCCGGGATATGGGTTTACCGGAATTGCGGTAGCTGTGTTGGGGCGAAATCATCCAATGGGTGTGGTATTAAGTGCCCTGCTGTTTGGTATTATTGATTCCGGCTCCATGAAAATGAGCTATGTGGCAGGTGTCTCAACCAGTATGATCAATGTGATGAACGGTCTGGTTATTCTCTTTGTGGCTACACCGGCCCTGATTCAGAGCCTGGCAATTTGGAAAGGAGGGCAGAAGCGTGCATAATATAGAACAAATTTTTTCAATGGGAATGCTTCTGGCTGTTCTGCGCATGGCAATTCCTTTAACTTTGGGGTCAATTGGTGGCGTTTTAAGTGAGCGTTGTGGTATCATAAACTTGGGTATTGAAGGCATGATGTTAGCGGGAGCGTTTGGCGCAGTGCTGGGAACACATATATTCGGTAGTCCGTGGATGGGCGTTTTGTGTGCTGTTATAGTCGGTGGAGGCTTTGGCTGGCTGCATGCCGTATTATGTGTCAAATTTAAAACAAATCAATCTGTCAGTGGCGTGGGCATCAATATTCTGGCAGCCGGTTTAACCGTAGTGCTGTGTCGGGCGGTGTGGCAGTCGGATGGATTGAGCGGACCGGTTACCGCACTGGGGACCGTAACCATTCCGGGCATGTCTGTCATTCCGCTGATAGGAGAATTATTTTCCGGCCAATCCCCTTATTTGTATATGACGATTTTTATTGTAATTGTGAGCTGGTATGTCATGTATCGTACAAAAATCGGCTTAAGGCTGCGGACGATCGGAGATCATCCGAAGGCTGCCGCCGCAGCCGGCATCAATGTCAAGAAATATCGCTATACCAGTGTGATTCTCTGTGGTATGCTTTGTGGGTTGGGAGGATCATATTTGTCAATTGTTCAAAGTAATTTATTTGTAAAGGATATGGTGGCAGGTCGCGGCTTTATGGCATTGGCTGCGACGATTTTCGGAGGATGGAATCCGGCGGGATCCTTTTTGGCCAGCTTGCTGTTTGCCTTTGCGCAAGCACTGAGAATCAATCTGGAGCTGGATATTCCGGAGCAATTTTTGCAGATGCTTCCCTATATGTTAACGTTGTTCGTGCTGATGGGAGTTGGACGAAAGGTGAAAGGACCGCGGGCTGCCGGAGATATTAAGGAATGATGAGGTATAAAAATGGGCACACGAAGGAAGCCGGATGAAGTACAAAACACACAAGCGAAAGAAGAACGCAGACTGATGGGCGGCTATAAACGAACACCGGCCTATGTTGCGGTTTATAATCGGCTGAGGGCATTGTTGGATAATCGAACATTTCCGGTGGGCAGTCGGTTGCCCACAGAGCCAAAGCTGGCGACTATGCTGGAAACAAATCGTGAAACACTGAGGCAGGCCTTGGCCTTACTTAGAGAGGATGAATTGATTCAAACTGTTCGAGGTTCGGGTAATTATGTAACCTCACCGCATCAGCGTATTCTGCCATCATTAAATAAATTGGGAAATCCGGTAGCAAAATGCCTGCTATCGGGATATGACCGAGTTGAAGTGGAATTTTGTCGGGCAAAGGCCAATGAATATGCCAAAAATCTCTTTAATAAGGATTTGACGGATGTGATTTCGTCTTATCAATATTATTTTCGAGAAGATAAGTTGGTTGTATATACCTATACAGTCATAGACGCCGAATGGCTGAATGAGCACGATATATCCGTTATTTCGAAACGGCAGCTGTGGAATTTTGCAGACTGTGAAGTATATAAAAGAGCCAAACGATCACATATCGAAGTTCCTTTGGGCTTCACCGGTGATGTTCTTTGGCCACAGCCGCTTAGTCGCGGTCAAAGACTGTCGTATATGATAGAAAAGCTGTATGAGGATGAGGTAATACTCATTGCCTGTAATAAACACTATTTATTGGCGGATGAGTGCATGCTTTCGATTGACGCAAACTGATTTTTATTTGTATGGAAGGATACAGTTCACTGAAAAGAGGAGATCAAATGAGGAAAATCTTAAACTTTGGATCGCTAAATTATGACTATGTATACCGGGTTGACCATATCCTGCAGGGAGGAGAAACACTTGCAGCATGTGATCTGCAGGAATTTTGCGGAGGAAAGGGCCTGAATCAATCAGTAGCCATGGCCAGAGCGGGACTTTCCGTTTTTCACGCAGGCAGCCTGGGAGAGGAGGGAGAACGCTTAGCGGCTTTTTTGAAGGCAGAGGGGGTTGACATTGGATATTGCCGCAGCCTGCCCGGGAAAAGCGGACATACAATCATACAAGTGGACAAGGACGGACAGAACAGTATATTGGTCTTTGGCGGCGCAAATAGGTGTCAGGAGAGAGGATTTATTGATCAGGTTCTGCAAAATTTTGATGCGGACGATATCCTGGTTCTGCAAAATGAGATCAACGAGCTATCCTATATTTTGGAGACAGCTGCTGATATAGGAATGACCATTGTTTTCAACCCATCGCCCGTAAATGATGAAATAACCCGCATGAGTTTATCGGCAGTACGTTATTTTATCATAAATGAGATTGAGGGACATATGCTCAGCAGCGAGTCAGACCCTTTGAAGATACTCGCCAAAATGAAACAGCTGTATCCCCGGGCCGCTGTTGTGTTAACCATGGGAGCATTGGGGGTATATGCAGTGTCTCCGGATAGTGAAGAGGTGTTTTATCAGGAAGCATTTCCGGTCGATGCAGTAGATACGACGGCGGCGGGAGATACGTTTTTAGGCTATTTCCTGGCCGGCTTATGTCAACAAAAGGCAATACCGGATTGCCTGAAGCTTGCGGCAAAAGCCGCGGCCATAACGGTTACTCGTCTGGGAGCCGCGCCCTCTATTCCAAGAAGGTCCGAGCTTTCGGCAGCAGAGTGACATTGCGCCTACGCCTTGGCATTTCTTATGCCGTCAAGTGATAGTTCCGACTTGCAACACTTTATAAATAATGGTACTATAAGTGAAGTTGTTAAGAGTGAACACCAAGCAAGCGAGGATAAGGATAGCCGGTATGGATGTACGAGTGATCGCAGAGCAGATTTGCCGTGGTTTTAGAATAGCAAGAGAAGATGTTCAACTGATAGAAGAAATGATGATGTGTCCGATATCAGACCTTCAAATAGGGGCTGATTATATTCGGGCACATTTTTGTGGTGAAAGGGTGGAATTATGCTCGATCATCAACGGGCGCAGCGGCAGCTGCTCGGAGGACTGTCGTTTTTGCGCGCAGTCGGCGTATCATCGAACCGGAGTTGAGTCATACACTTTTCTGTCCGTGGATGAAATCACAGAATCGGCTATCGCTCATGACCGGGCCGGAATCGATCGGTACTCAATCGTGACAGCCGGCTACGGTTTGGAGGGAGAGGATTTTGTTAATGCGCTCAAGGCTTATGAACGAATGAGAGAGGAAACCGGAATGGGGCTTTGCGCTTCGCACGGGTTCCTAAGCAGTGAACAGTTTAAGGCCCTGCGTCTGGCCGGTGTGACAAGATATCACTGCAACATCGAAACTTCGGCAGAATTTTTCCCGCAGGTTTGCACGACGCATCTCTTTTCGGACAAGCTTGATAATATCAGACGGGCCAAGGAAGCCGGCTTAGACGTTTGCTCCGGCGGCATCATCGGCATGGGAGAAAGCCGGGCGGATCGCCTGTCCATGGCATTCACGCTGCAGGAACTGGGGATTCGTTCGATCCCTATCAATGTGCTGATCCCGATTCAGGGAACACCGTTTGCCGACCTGCCGCCTTTGCCGGAGGAGGAACTTTTGCGGACGGTCGCCATCTTTCGGTTTATCAATCCGGAGGCTCAGATCAGGTTGGCCGCCGGCCGGTCGGGTTTTTCCGACGGTGGTAGCCTGGCCTTTGCGGGCGGTGCCAGCGCCGCCATCAGCGGTGACATGCTGACCACGGTGGGAGCAACCATCCGACAGGATCGGGAACTGGTACACAAGCTCGGCCGCAAGGTGCGGGAATTGCCGATGAACTGACCGCTATCGCGGTGATACAGAGGACGGAAAACGAACATTATCATAGAGCATTTAGTGAAAGTATAAAGAGGGGAAAAATCATGTGGGTAGCAGATCGTTGGCAGGAATATCAAATCCTGGATGCATCGGATAAAGAAAAACTGGAGTGCTGGGGACCGTATCGGTTGATCCGTCCGGATCCGCAGATTATTTGGCAGACGAGGAAAGAGGATCCGGCCTGGAGAAAGCCGAATGCACATTATCATCGCAGTCACAGCGGTGGCGGTGACTGGGAGTTTTTTGACCTGCCGGACAGCTGGGAATTACACTATCCGCTGACCGGGCATCCTCTGACCTTTCAACTGAAGCCGTTTAAATTCAAGCATACCGGAGTGTTTCCGGAGCAGGCGGTCAATTGGGAATGGATGAATGCCAGAATCCGGGAGGCCGGGAGGCCGATCAAGGTCTTAAATCTGTTTGCCTATACCGGCGGAGCAACACTGGCCTGTGCGGCAGCCGGCGCTTCGGTCACGCATGTGGATGCTTCCAAGGGTATGGTCGGCTGGGCAAAGGAGAATGCGGCCGGCTCCGGTCTGGGAGATCGTCCGATTCGTTGGTTGGTAGATGACTGTCTAAAATTCGTTGAGCGGGAGATTCGCCGCGGAAATACCTATGATGCCATTGTGATGGATCCGCCGAGTTACGGTCGTGGTCCGAAGGGTGAGATCTGGAAGATTGAAGATATGGTTTTTTCATTGGTTTATCAATGTACCAAGATCCTGTCGGAGCAACCGTTGTTCTTCCTGATTAACAGCTATACCACGGGGCTGGCGCCGGCCGTCCTGACCTATATGCTGGGGGTAACGATGGGACAACGCTACGGTGGTCGGGTCGAGGCAGCCGAGATCGGTTTGCCGGTCACATCAACCGGGCTGGTTCTGCCCTGCGGGGCCAGCGGCCGCTGGGAAGCAGACGAAGCTCAGCATAAAAATTAAATATTCATTCAGGCCATAAGCAAACAAGGATATACAATTGATCGGATTGATGGTTGGCTTGCGGATCAAGATCCGCCCTACATAGATGGAAACTGCTCACGGTTCAAAAAAGGAGAAGAAAATGAGTCAGGTAAAGCGCTTATTTGTGGAGAAGAAAGCAGACTATGCAGTCGCTGCCAAGGGATTGAAGAAGGAGATCGCGACGTATCTCGGCCTAAAAGAGGTGACATCGGTACGGATACTTTGCCGTTACGATATTGATGGGATCACCGATGATATTTATCAGTCGGCTAAGATCACCGTTTTTAGTGAACCGCCGGTGGATGACTATTTTGAAGAGCAGTTTCCGCTGTCCGAAGAGGAAGGCTTTTTTATCATCGAATATCTGCCGGGACAGTTTGACCAGCGAGCCGATTCGGCAATGCAGTGTATTAAGCTATTGGCCCCACAGACTGATGTGATCGTACGTTCGGCTCTTGTTTATGTGATCGGAGGCCGCCTGAAGCCGGAGCAGCTGTTACAGATTCGCGATTATGTTATGAATCCGGTGGATTCCATGGAGGATACCAAGGAGAAGCCGCAGAGCCTGCAGCTGATTCTGCCGGAGCCTGCGGCGGTAGCCGTTATGGAAGGGCTGATTGAAGCAGAGGAGGCGGATCTGCGGAAAACCTATGACGGTCTGTCGCTGGCCATGACCTTTGCCGATTTTCAACACATTCAAAAGCATTTTCAGATAGAAAAGAGAAATCCGACCCTGACCGAGATCCGGGTACTGGACACCTACTGGTCGGATCATTGCCGCCATACAACCTTCTTAACAGAACTAACTGAGGTGAGCATCGATGAGGGGCAGTACTCCGCGGGCATCCGGGAAGCCTGGGAGGCCTACCGGCGCGGACATCGGGAGATCTTTGGCGATCGACCGGATAAATACATCAGTCTGATGGATATCGCACTGATGGCGATGCGTCAGCTAAAAAAAGCCGGTAAGCTGGATGATCAGGAAGAAACAGAAGAGATCAATGCCTGCAGCATTATCGTACCGGTGGATGTGGACGGGAAGGAGGAAGAGTGGCTGATCAATTTTAAGAACGAAACTCATAACCATCCGACCGAGATCGAGCCTTTTGGCGGAGCAGCCACCTGCCTGGGGGGAGCCATTCGTGATCCGTTATCAGGCCGAACCTATGTGTATCAGGCCATGCGCGTAACCGGTGCGGCGGATCCGACAGCGGCCTTGTCTAAAACCTTGCCGGGCAAGCTGCCGCAGAAGCGACTGGTGAAGACAGCCGCCGCCGGCTACAGCTCGTATGGGAATCAGATCGGCTTGGCAACCGGTTATGTGAAGGAAATTTATCACCCGGATTATATAGCCAAGCGAATGGAGATCGGAGCGGTCGTCGGAGCGGCTCCGCGTGCTCAAGTGCGTCGGGAAACAGCCGAACCGGGAGATGCGATTATTTTACTGGGGGGACGTACCGGTCGTGACGGCTGCGGCGGTGCAACCGGTTCGTCGAAGGCTCATACCGCAGCCTCCATCGAGACCTGCGGAGCCGAAGTGCAAAAGGGAAATGCCCCGACCGAACGTAAGCTGCAGCGTTTATTTAGACGGTCGGAAGTAACAAAGCTGATCAAAAAATGTAATGATTTCGGCGCCGGCGGTGTGTCGGTAGCCATCGGCGAGTTGGCTGACGGTCTGCGAATCGACCTGGATCGGGTGCCGAAGAAATATGCCGGCCTGGACGGCACCGAATTAGCTATCTCCGAATCACAGGAAAGAATGGCAGTGGTCATTGCCGCGCAGGATATAGAGGTCTTTCTGGCATTGGCAGCCGAGGAAAATCTTGAGGCAGTTCATGTGGCCGATGTGACCGGGCAGAAGCGTCTGGTGATGACCTGGCGGGGGGAAACGATTGTAGATTTAAGCCGAGCCTTTTTGAATACCAACGGAGCCCATCAGAGTGCTGCGGCCAGAATCACCCTGCCACAGGGCACATCCTACTTTGCAAATCGAAAGGTCGTAGCAGAAGGCCGCCGTACTCTGCATGAGCTGCCCGCTGTAATGGCAGAGCTGAATACCTGCTCGCAGCGCGGACTGGTGGAAATGTTCGACAGCTCGATCGGAGCCGGGACGGTGTTGATGCCATACGGCGGAAAATACCAGGCAACTGAGATTCAGACCATGGTGGCCAAGGTACCGGTAGAGCATGGGAATACCGGGACGGTAACACTGATGAGCTATGGCTTCGAGCCGAAGTTATCTGCCTGGAGCCCGTTTCACGGAGCTATGTATGCGGTTCTGGAATCGGTTTCAAAGATCGTTTCAGCCGGCGGCAGTCATGAGAAAATCAGGTTTACCTTCCAGGAATATTTCAAGAGAATGACCACTGAGGCGATATCGTGGAGCCAGCCGTTGGCCGCCCTGCTCGGGGCATATCAGGCACAGATGGCTCTTAAGCTGCCGGCCATCGGCGGTAAAGACAGTATGTCCGGCACCTTTGACAGCATTCATGTGCCGCCGACATTGGTTTCCTTCGCAGTGGCAGTGGGAAGGCTGGAAGCGGTGATTTCGCCGGAGGCCAAACAGGCCGGTCATGTACTGGTTCATCTGCCGCTCGGACAAGCAGACGATGAAACGCCGGACTTTGCACAGGCTCAGGAGATATATCGTTTATTCGCCAGGCTGCATCGGGAACAGAAGATTTATGCCGCCTATACGGTGGAGGATGCCGGACTGCTGCCGGCCATGGTAAAGATGGCCTTCGGTAATCGCCTTGGACTGAGATTAAACGAGCATCTCAGCATAACAGAGCTGTTGACCGGTCTGCCGGGTGATCTGGTGGTTGAGATGACGGCGGAAGCGGCAGCTGAGCTTTGGGCCAAGGCTGTGATTGTCGGAACACTGACGGGAGACGGTCAGGTTCGTTACGGCAGAAAAACCCTGCCGCTGACCGATTTGCAACATGCATGGGAGAAAACGCTGTCATCCGTTTTTGTGACCGAAGGAGCAGAAAAACCGGTCGAAGAGCCGGTACCGCTGTATACGGCGAATGATATCATCGTCTGCAAACATCGGGTAGCAAAGCCGCAGGTGTTTATTCCGGTTTTCCCGGGTACAAATTGTGAATATGATCTGACGAAGGCCTTTGAACAGGCCGGTGCTTCGGTGGCAGTCAGAATTTTCAAAAATACCAAGCCGGGTGATATCGAAGACTCGCTTGAAGAGTTTATTAAGGTGATGGAAAACAGCCGGATCCTGATGTTCCCGGGAGGTTTCTCGGCCGGTGACGAGCCGGACGGTTCGGCCAAATTCTTTGCTACAGCCTTTCGCAATGAGCGTCTAAAGGACAGCGTGCATCGTATGCTGTATGAGCGTGACGGTTTGGCTCTCGGCATCTGTAACGGCTTCCAGGCCTTGATCAAGTTGGGATTGGTGCCTGAGGGACGAATCAGTGAGCAGAGGGCGGACAGTCCGACCCTGACCCATAATCTGGTCGGCCGTCATGTATCCCGGATGTCACATATCAAGGTGGTCAGTCAGTTATCGCCTTGGTTATCTTTGGCTGAACAGGGAGCGGTCTATGTCAATCCGGCTTCTCACGGCGAAGGACGCTTTGTGGCCTCCCCCGAATGGATGAAAAAACTGACGGCCGGAGGACAGATCGCCACGGTTTATACCGATGCCGACGGCCGGCATTCTGATGCGGAGGCCTGGAACATCAATGGCTCGGTCGGAGCGGTAGAAGGTATCACCAGTCCGGACGGCCGTGTTTACGGTAAGATGGTTCATTCTGAGCGTATCGGCCACGGAGTGGCCATAAATATTACGGGGGAACAGGACCTGCATTTGTTTGAGGCCGGTGTGCGTTATTTTAGTTGATTTTCATGTCGGAGCCGAGTATACTAATAAGATAAAAAATGCAGAAAGGAGGCTAAGGCGATGGATGATCAGAAGAATAAGGACATGATACCGGCCGCTGAGACTGCTGAGGCTGTCGGACGGGACGAGCGTAGCAAGTTGGCGACCATACAGGAAACGGATAATCCGATCCAGCGTATCCAGGATATGAATGAGCCGGATCGGGCGTATGAGAACCTGATCAAGACCATCTTAGAATATCATCCGTCGACCGATACCTCTATGATCGAAAAGGCTTACCGCCTGGCGAAGGGAGCACATGAAGGACAGTTTCGCAAGTCCGGTGAGCCCTATATCATTCATCCGTTGGCGGTGGCCTTGATTTTGGCTGATCTGGAGTTGGACAAGGAAACGGTGGTGGCCGGACTGCTGCATGATGTGGTGGAGGACACCATCATTACGACCGATGAGATCGCAGTTCAATTTGGCGAAGAGGTGGCCGTCTTGGTTGACGGTGTGACCAAACTCGGAAAGCTGCCGTATGCCAGAGACAAGCTGGAGATCCAGGCAGAAAATCTGCGGAAGATGTTCCTGGCCATGGCCAAGGATATCCGAGTCATTATGATCAAGCTGGCCGATCGGCTGCATAACATGCGGACCTTGGAGCATATGACCCCTGAGAAACAGATCGAAAAGGCGCGAGAGACGATGGATATCTATGCTCCGTTGGCATCCCGTCTCGGTATCAGCAAGATTAAGGTCGAGTTGGATGATTTAGCTCTGAAATACATTGAACCGGCACAGTATCAGAAACTGTCGGAGGAGCTGTCGCTGAAGAAAAGCTCGCGTGACCGTTTTATTGAAGGGATCGTTGAAGACGTAAAGCAGAATCTGGAAAAGTTTCATATTACAGGTACGGTCTACGGGCGGGTGAAACATCTGTTCAGTATTTATAAGAAAATGCTGAAGCAGCATAAAACCCTGGATGAGATATATGACCTGTTTGCCGTTCGCGTGATTGTTGATACGAATCTGGAGTGCTATGAGACCTTGGGAGCTTTGCATGCCCAATATACCAGTATACCGGGGCGCTTTAAGGATTATATCTCGGTACCGAAGCCGAATAAATACCAGTCGCTGCATACTACCCTGATCGCCAAGAACGGTCAGCAGTTTGAGGTTCAGATTAGGACTATGGAAATGCACCGGACAGCCGAGTTCGGTATCGCTGCCCACTGGAAATATAAGGAGAGCGGCGGCAGTGAGGCGACCAAGGCTGATCGGGAAGAAGAAAAGATCAGCTGGCTGCGGGAGATCCTGGAATGGCAGAAAGAAATGGATAATCAGGAATTTCTGTCACTGTTGAAAAGTGATTTGAATCTCTTTAATGAAAGTGTGTACTGCTTTACCCCAAATGGCGAGGTCCGTACTCTGCCGGCCGGTTCGACACCGATCGACTTTGCCTACAGCATTCATTCGGCAGTCGGAAACCGGATGGTCGGCGCAAAGGTTAACCGCAAGCTGGTGACCATTGATTATCAGCTGCAGACCGGTGATACCATCGAGATCCTGACATCGCAAAATTCTCGCGGACCGAGTCTTGATTGGTTGAAAATCTGTAAGAGCACACAGGCGAAAAACAAAATCAGCCAATGGTTTAAGAGTCAACGTAAGGATGATCACATCGCCAAGGGCAAGGAGTTGCTGGCATCGTATTGCAAGAGCAAGGGTTATGTGGCAGCCGATCTGATGAAGCCGAAATACATGGAAGCGGTGATGCGCAAATACGGCTTCCGTGATTGGGACAGCATCCTGGCCGGTGTCGGTCATGGCGGTTTGCGTGAGGGTCAGGTCATCAACAAGATGATGGATCTGTATAAAAAGGAGCATGCCACAGCCGTGACGGATGCGGAGGTGCTGGCCAAGCTGAATGAAAATCAGGAAGAAAGCTGGGCCCGCAATCTGACAAAGGATGGTAATCGTAAGACAAAGTCTGACATCCTGTTCCGTGGTCACGGCGATATGGCCTATCGTTTGTCCGGCTGCTGTAATCCGGTACGCGGCGATGAGATCGTCGGCTATATCACGAAAGGCCGCGGTATTACGGTTCATCGGACCGATTGTGTCAACATGATGCACCTGACGGACAGTGAGCGGGAGAGGTTGATCGAAGCGGAATGGTCGGCTCAGTCGGCCGGCACCAATGTGGCTGAGATAAAAATTTATTGTAACAACCGAACCGGCCTGGTGGTCGATATTTCAAAGGAGTTTTCCGAGCGGAATATTGATATCATGGCGCTGTCAACCCTGTCGAACAAACGCGGCATGGCAACGATCACTGTGAAATTCCGTGTTAACGGAAAGGACGAGCTGAGGAGTATTATTTCTAAAATCAGACAGATTGAAAGCGTAATTGATATTGAGAGAACTGCCGGCTGATGATTTCGCAAGAAATATGAGCCGGTTTTCTCTTATTCTATAGAAGAGGAGAAAACATATGAAGGTACTCACTTTGCCGCTGGGCATCATGCAGACCAATTGTCATATATGCATTAATGAAGCGGAGCGGCAGGCTGTTATCATTGATCCGGGTGATGAGGGTAGTCGGGTGGCGGACACATTGAATCAGGAAGGCGTTGTACCGGTGGCCATCCTGCTGACCCATGGACATTTTGATCACATCCGGGCGGTTGAGGGATTGCGCCGGCGCTATCAGATCCCGGTAGTGGCCGGGCGCTCGGAAGAAGAGATTCTGACGAATATTGAATTGAATCTGTCCGCTAAAGTGCCGCCGGCGGTGACGGTGACGGCTGATCGCCTTTGTGTCGGTTCCGAGGTGCTGGACTATGCCGGCCTGCACTTTACCGTCATGGAAACACCGGGACATACCATCGGCGGTGTTTGCTACTATCTGTCGGAGCATGCAGCCGTTTTCAGCGGAGACGTGCTGTTTTATGAGTCGATCGGCAACACTGCTTTTCCGACCGGAAATCACAGACAGCTGCTGCAATCCATTCGTGAGAAGCTATTGACATTGCCGGAAGAAACCGTTTGCTACTGCGGTCATGGTCAGTCGACCGATATCAAGCATGAAAAATATTTTAATCCGTGGGTGAGCCTATGATCCGTTTGCTATATCGGGAGCGGCGTTTTGATTATGATATTTACTCATTGACCAAGGCATTTTTTCCAACAACCGAAATCAAACAGTCTGAGCTGCCGCAGGGAGAGTCGGAGGTGGGACAGACTGACAGTTGTCTGTATATTTCTTATCACCCGACCGGTGTGACGCTGAGAGTAAAGCTGCGCGGTGAGGAGGCGACGGCAGCCGTTTCTCGGGAGCAGGAACTCAGTCAAAGCGCAGACTGGGAGGAGGCGACTGATCGCAGCGAACAAAAGAATGTCACTAAGCGTGTACTTTATCGCCTCTGGCAACAGGTGACCGGACGGAAATTGTTGTGGGGGACGCTGTCGGGGATTCGACCGGTCAAGCTGTTTGTGGCTATGCTGGAGGAAGGGCTGTCGGAGCGTGAAATCCGACAGCGGGCGAAGGAAACCTATCTTTTATCAGAGGAGCGGTTGGACAAAGCTTTACAGATCGCCCGCACGGAAGTGAGGTTATTATCAAAGCTGGATTTTAAGCGCGGCTACAGCTTATATGTCGGTCTGCCGTTTTGTCCGACCATCTGTCTGTATTGTTCATTCGGTTCCGCCTTATACAGTAAGTGGGCGGATCGGCTGGACGACTATCTGCTGGCACTGGAGGCTGAGATGAAATATATCAGCAGTCAGATGCGGGACCGCGTGCTGCAAACAGTGTACATTGGCGGCGGCACACCGACCGTATTGTCAGAAATCCGGTTGGAGCGACTGATGGGAATGCTGCAAACCCATTTTGATTTGAGTCAGGTGTTGGAAATGACAGTCGAGGCCGGACGACCGGACAGCATTACAAAAGAGAAATTGGCGGTACTGTACCGAAACGGGGTTGATCGGATTTCAATCAATCCGCAGACCATGCATGATAAGACGCTGCGGCTGATCGGCCGGCATCACACGGCCGCTCAGATTGAAGCGGCTATGGGCATGGCGCGCGAGGTTGGGTTCAGTAATATCAATATGGATCTGATTGCCGGGTTGCCATCCGAGGGCATGTCAGAGCTTTCCCAGACCTTAGACTGGGTGAGTGAAATGAAGCCGGAGTCATTGACGATACACGCGCTGGCCATCAAACGGGCTTCGGCTCTGGCCGGTAACACCGACAAATACCGCTTTTGTCTGACGGAAGAAGATGATGTCATGGGGCTGGCGGACAAACGGGCGGCTGAGATGCAGCTTGCGCCATATTATTTGTATCGGCAGAAAAACATCACCGGAAATCTGGAGAACATCGGATACGCGCGGGCCGGCTGTGAAAGTTTATATAATATGTTGATTATGGAAGAAAAGCAGTGTATTATGGCAGTTGGAGCGGGAGCCGTCACAAAGCTGGTGAAAGGCGATGTGGTGGAGCGCATCGAGAATGTCAAGGATGTGAAGGAATACCTGGAAAGAATAGAAGAAATGATAGAGAGAAAGAGGAGGATCGTTCCATGGCTGAATCAATGAAGGGGTTAAAGCGCAGCCATCGCTGCGGCGAGGTAAGTGAACAACAGCTGAATCAGGTTGTTACTCTGATGGGCTGGGTACAAAAAAGGAGAAATCTGGGCAGTTTGATTTTTGTCGATCTGAGAGACCGCAGCGGACTGATCCAGTTGATTTTTGATGAAAACGACATCGGAGCAGATGGCTTTGCGAAAGCAGGCAGTTTACGCAGTGAATTTGTCATTGCGGTCAGCGGTCGGCTGGAGAATCGTTCGGGAGCTGTTAATGAACAGCTGGCCACCGGTCATTGGGAAGTGCGGGTACAGGAACTGCGTGTCCTGTCCGAAGCGGATACACCGCCGTTCCCGATCGAGGAAAGCGTTCAGGTGCGTGATGAACTGCGTCTGCGTCACCGATATCTGGATCTGCGTCGTCCGAACCTGCAGCGGAATCTGAAGCTGCGCAGTCGTGTAACGACCTTGACCAGAACCTTTATGGAGGAGCAGGGCTTTCTTGAGATCGAGACACCGATCCTGATCAAGAGTACCCCGGAGGGGGCTCGTGACTATTTGGTGCCGAGCCGTGTTCATGGTGGGAAATTTTATGCATTGCCGCAGTCTCCGCAGCTGTTTAAGCAGCTGCTGATGGTATCCGGCTATGACCGTTATTTCCAGATCGCCAAGTGCTTCCGGGATGAGGATCTAAGAGCTGACAGACAGCCGGAATTTACCCAGATTGATATGGAATTATCCTTTGTCGATGTGGATGATGTAATCACCGTCAATGAACGATTATTGGCTAAGATGTTTAAGGAAATCCTGGATGTGGAGGTCAGTCTGCCGATTCAGCGGATGACCTGGCGGGAAGCCATGGATCGTTATGGTTCCGATAAGCCGGATACTCGTTTTGCTATGGAACTGATTGATGTATCGGACTGTGTCAGGAGTTGCGGTTTTTCTGTCTTTACCGGCGCCCTGGAGCAGGGCGGTACCGTTCGCGGTTTAACCGTAAAGGGACAGGCCGGCATGCCGAGAAAGAAGATCGATGCCCTGGTGGACAGCGCCAAGGAATTTGGTGCCAAAGGTCTGGCATATCTGGCGATTAACGAGGATGGAGGCTATAAGTCTTCTTTTGCCAAGTTTATGTCTGAGGATGAACTGGCGGCTCTGACCGGCCGGATGAAGGGAGAACCGGGAGACCTGATGTTATTTGCGGCGGACAGTCGTGAAATTGTTTGGAACGTACTGGGCAACCTGCGTCTGCAGCTGGCGAAGAGTCTGGAGTTGATCCCGCAGGGTCAGTTTAACTTCTTATGGGTAACGGAATTTCCGTTATTGGAATGGAATGAGGAGCAGCAGCGCTTTACTGCTATGCACCATCCGTTTACCATGCCGTTTGATGAAGACCTTGCTTTACTGGATACTGATCCGGCAGCGGTCAGAGCCAAGGCTTATGATATTGTATTAAACGGTACGGAGCTGGGCGGTGGCAGCGTCAGAATCTATCAGGGAGATGTACAGCGCAAGATGTTTGAGGTGCTTGGTTTTACCGAATCTGAGGTTCAGGAACGCTTCGGCTTCCTGCTGGAAGCCTTCCGCTACGGAGTGCCGCCTCATGCCGGACTGGCCTTTGGTCTGGATCGACTGATCATGTTGATGACCGGTGAAGACAGTATTCGTGAGGTTATCGCATTTCCGAAGGTGAAGGATGCCTCGGATTTGATGATTAATGCACCGGATGTAGTCGAAGCAAAGCAGCTGAAGGAGCTGTATTTGGATATCGTCGGTTTGGATGAAACAAACAAAGACAGGATATTGTCATAAAATGTAACGTATTTGTGGTAAAAATAAAGCCGAAGGAGGAGCGGAATGGTTATATTGCGAAGTCGTAAACGCCTGCGCTATCTTGTGACACTGTTGGCGGTATGCGGACTGAGCATATGGTTGACCGCACAGGCCAGGGCCGAAGAAGTCGCCTTGCCCCGGAATCAAAAGATGGAGGAGGACGGAGCCTGCTATTATTATGATGCAAACGGACGGCGGGTGCTGAATTCCTGGCAGAAGGACCCGCAGACCGGAATCTGGAATTGGTATGGAAAAGACGGGAAACAGGTGTTTTCCGATTGGATCCGGGATGGCAGTGCGTGGTACTATATCGAAGCAAACGGTGACTATGCCAGGTCGCGTTGGCAGGGGGCTTATTACCTGCTGGCAGATGGGAAAATGGCTGTCAGTCGTTGGATCCGAGATGACAGGCTGCAGGCCTGGTATTACCTTAAGGCGGCCGGCGATTTTGCGAGGTCTTGTTGGCAGAACAGCTGTTATCTGAAAGCGGACGGTCGGATGGCCGCCTCCGAATGGATTTGGGATGCTCACTTTCAGGGCTGGTATTATCTGGAAAGCACCGGTTTTTATGCAAAGAATAAGGAAATCCGTACTGATGGAAAACTTTTCTTTGTACTTCCGGATGGGAAACGGGCGCAGGATCAGCTGTATGGCGACTACGCTTATGATGCCGAAGGCATACGGGTAAGCAACGGTTGGTTTCTCGATCGTGCCACCGGCCGCTGGCAGTGGAGAGGACCGGACGGCAAGCAGGTCTACTCAACCTGGGTGCGGGAAAAAGGCGATGAGTGGTTTTATATTAACGATGCCGGAGGGATTACCAAATCCCGCTGGCAGGGGAGTTATTATTTAGGTAAGGACGGCCGCATGGTTCGTTCTGATTGGATATGGGATGCTGCGGCCGGCCGTTGGTATTGGGTAGATCAAAACGGTGTTTATGATCCTGAGATATCCCGTCTGCGCCGGATGGGAAACAAAACCAAAACGGTATTTCTGGATCCTGGTCATGGCGGATATGATCCCGGAGCCTCATATGGAGGTGTGGATGAAAAAGACGTGGCTTTCTCGGTGTATCAAAAACTGAAAAAACGTCTGGAGGCCTCCGGCTATACGGTATTCTCATCCAGAACTTCGGATGTGTATGTAGACTATATCACGGAGCGTTCTCGTTTAGCCAATGCCAGCCGGGCGGATCTGTTTATCAGCCTGCATTTTAACGCCGGCGGGGGACGGGGAATCGAAACCTATTCCTATCGGGAAGTGGAAGGCTATGCGCCGAGGATCAACCAGGATCTGCACAATGATCCTGATCGGTTAAAATACAGCAATCAGCTAGCGTTGTCATTGCAGTCTGCCTTGATTAACGGAACAAAGGCCTATAACAGGGGAGTTAAGCAGGCGACCTTTGCGGTACTGCGGGAAACAGCCCTGCCGGCGGCTTTGGTAGAGATGGGATATCTGGACAACGAAGAGGAGCTGGCTAAGATTCGCCAGGACAGCTATCGGGAGACCTTGGCCGAGTGCCTGTATAAGGGGATTTTAAACTATTATGCACAGTTAAAATGATAAAAAGACATTGTGGCAGAGAATCATCTTCTACAATGTCTTTTTGCATGATGAATTGCTGCGGCACGGCTTTTTCTGTCATACGGAGAGAGCTGCTTATCTGTATCGGGCTGCATTACGTAGCACGGCCCACAACCGATGACAGATGAATTTGCGAAAGATTATTGACATAACCGAGGTGAAATGAGGTATAATAAAAAAAGTATGCAGATAGCATGATGCATGTGTCATGATACAGGATGAAGAAAGGGAGGATATTAAAATGATGCAAAGGCACGGGGAACACAAAAATCTGAGAAAGAAAAGGGGAACTGCGAGAAGCTACATGCGCAGAATCCTGGCAGGACTATGTTGTGGAGCCATCGTGTTTGGAACGGTGTTGGACAGAAATCTGACGACAAGCTATGGAGCCGGAGAGACAGAAAAAGGAGAGGCTCTGATCAAGTTTCCGACAGCAGGAAATATGGAAAAACCGTCAGGGTATGAAAAGGTGGAGTTTCAAAACACCAGATTTCAAAGTAAGCCGGGAGAAGTGACGGTAAGTGGTAATCCAAGGGTGATCTTCTGGGTAAAAAGCGGTACGACATGGGGGCAGGTAGCATCGGATCCATCCTTTTATCTTCCGGAAACAAATACAGCTGCGGGAGAATTTTTACTCAGCTGGGCAAGAAACGGCAATTATCCGGCAGACGCGTTTGACAAAGAGGGGCTAAGCGCCACGCCGATCACAGGCGACTGGATCTTTTCGGCCACTGTAGATGATCTGGTACAGGAAAAAACAGACAATGTAGGATTTGAAAACTTTATCAGCAAGACCTATGCAGCGGTGGATAGACCGAAGTTTCGTGGGATCACGCTAGACGCAGACGGCGGAACGATGAATGGGATCTCAGGAAAGTATATTGTTGTGCACAAGGATGTGACCTATGACAATGCAGCTCTTCAAAAAATTCTGGAAGCCAGCATGCCGCAAAAGGAAGGAAATGAATTTGTAAGATGGCAGACGGACGCCAATCAGGTACTGCCAAAAACCGGAACTATAGCGACACAGACATATAAGGCTCTTTATATAAAGTATCCGGAGAAAAAGGTTTCCGTTTTCAATAAAGCACAGTTGGGCGCCCGAGAGAAGGAAGCAGTAGAGCGAGCTGTCCGGGAGGCGAACGCGGCTACAGCGGGATTGTTCCGGGAAGTGAAGGTGTCAGAAGACGGAGCGGTGATCGTGACGTATACAGGCGGAGAAAGCGCTGTACTGGAACCGCAAAAAGTGATTCAGGAAAACAAGGAAGCAGTGAAAAATGAGGCCAAAGCAGAGATTGAAAAGGTAGCCAAGCAGGAGGAAGCGGATATCCAGGCCTCTTCTCTGACGAAAGAAGAAAAGGCGGCAAAACTGGAGGAACTGAAGCAGGCCAAAGCAGCGGCGGATACAGCCATTGATAATGCGCAGACAGAAGCCGCGGTAGAAGATGCCATCAATAAAGGCACTGAGAGCATTCAGGGAATTCCCCTTGCAGTAAGCCCCAAAAAGACAGAAGCGAAGCAGAAGCTGGCGGAAGTATACAACCAGAAAAAGGCCGAGCTCGCAAAGTCTGTCCTGACGGAGGAAGAGAAGGCCGACAAACAAAAAGAACTGGATCAGCAAAAGAAGACCGGCGAAGAGGCCATTGACAAGGCGCAGACGGATGCGGAAGTGGACGAGGCTCTGAGAGATGAAGGCACAGCGATCCAGAAGATGGATGTAACAAAAAGCCGGAAGAGGGAAGAAGCAAAGAAAGCGCTGAAGGAAGCATATGATAAAAAAGAAGAGGAGATCCTGAGCTCCGCTTTGACAGACACGGAGAAAACTGCAAAGCAAATAAAGATAGATCAGATCAGAAAAGAAACGGAAGAAGCCATTGACAAGGGAACAACCAATGCTGCAGTAGAGAAGGCGCTGAAAGATGGAGTAACAGCTATCGAGAAGACCGATGTGACAAAAAGTCCTAAGAAGGAAGAAGCCAAGAAGAAGCTGGAAGAATCCTATCAGCAGAAAAAGGAAGAGATTACAAAATCGGCTTTAACAGAGGAAGAAAAAGCCGCCAAACAAAAAGAATTGGATCAGGCAAAGAAAGAAGCAGAGAAAGCCATCGACCAAGCGCAAACGGATTCTATGACAGAAAAAGCGGTAGAAGACGGCGTGGCAGCCATCCAAAATATCCGGGTTGGAGCAAGCGATAAGAAGAAAGAAGCCGAAAAGAAGCTGGAGGAGGCTTACCAGCAGAAAAGAGAAGAAATTGCAAAGGCTGTGCTGACAGATGAAGAGAAGGCGACCAGACAAAATGAGTTGGATCAGGCCAAAA
>JAEXAX010000021.1 GCA_023458035.1 Bacillota bacterium
TAACGCCGCAAAGTGACGTCATTTGCGGCATTCCAGAGATCAGGTTCTGCCGCCCTGTATAACGCTGAGGCCGTTTTTCAGTGCTTTTTTGTGGTTGCTGACAGTACCTTTCCAGCCAAACTGAGGGTTCAGACGGTAACTGTAACTGCGCCCTACTTTTGGGCCTTGAAGAATCACGGATAGGTCAATTAGCGCCTTAACCGAACGGCTTACATTGGTTTTCTGCATACCTAAAGCGTCGGCAATATCGGCTTGGGCAATTTGGATGTAATTTTCATAATCGAGATCAGCTAACAGCATCATCAAGACTTTGAATTGCTCCCCTGTGAGGGTCTTAGCAAGGATCTTTAAAGCGTCTTGGTTCATAGTGAAATGCCTCTCAAAAGCTGACTTCTGTTTGGGTCGGATAACTGCGACAAAACTACCTACCTCTTCCCCTGTAGCAGTGTCTATCTGAGTAATTCGGTTACTCATTTAAGAGGCTCTCCCAAAAAAATAGTTATCAATAATGATAACAACGTTATCAATAATGATAACTATCGTCAAGCGAGAGCCGCGCCCCACAAGGGCTGAGAGAAGGCTCTCTTCTGTATCTTATAGCGAGAAGCTCATATGACCGGATAACGAACCCTATTTTCATCGGTTCGTGCGTAAGCATTTCTATGCCCGTTCAGGTGATATTCCGCTTCCTCGTTCAGGCTGTTCGTTCCTCGCTGCGCTGCGGTACGCCTCAGCCTGACCTGCGGCGAGCGGCACGTGCTCTTTCAAAGACGACTTTGTTGCCTGACATTCGTCAAGGGCGAGCAGAGCGAGTGCATTTCACCCTTGACGACTCACCAGATAAAACACGCTTGTCAGGGGTGGATGGTTTCACGCAGTGAGGCCATCCACCTGACAGACGCTGTTGTCCTGGGCGAGGGAGCAGAGCGACCGCTGCAAGGGAGGGGTCAAGGGGAGGCGAAGCCGCCCATTGCAAGGCCCGATGTGCGACATTGAGCGTAGCGAAATGTAGCAACATCGGGTAGCCTTGTTTTGTACTTTTTAAACTGAAAATTAGGTGAGTATTTGTGGTTCAACGTCTGTTTTTTTTAATTTTGGGTATTGCTGTCGCTTACGTACCGTTTTTTCTAATCGGCTTAGCGATAGGTCATTGGATGGATTTACCAATGAAAGAGTCTTCTTTGGTGGTTGGTTCAGTTGGTGTTTATTTGGTTGGGGTTGCAGTTAGTTCACGCCCTCCAAATACGATTTTAGCGATCATTGGTTATGGATGCGCTGTGTATTCAGGGGCTTATTTTTAAGCCGTTTTCTGGCGAGGTGAATTTGAGCAAAGAAAACATGCTGCGGGTCAGGTTTTCTGACGCGGAATTTGAGGCGCTGAAACAGCTGGCCGAAGATGCAGGCTGCACCATGTCCGAGCTGGTTCGCGATCATCTCGGCAGGGTCAGCGTGCGAAACAAAGACGTCGATCGGGAACGGATTGCCATGCTTAACCGCATCAATGCCAACCTGAACATGATCGCCCGCTGGGTTAATACGCATAAATCGGCGGCTTCCTCGGTTGAGGTCGTCGCTCACCTGATGGATATCGAGCGCCATATTCGGGAGCTGTCGCGATGATTGTAGGTTTCAGCAGGCACGGCACTGGCGGCGGCGCTGGCCCGGTCGGCTATGTCATCGATAAAACGCGGCCCGGCCGGGAAGATTCACCGCCAGAGGTACTGAGGGGATCGCCTGATGCTACCCGCAAACTCATCGACTCGCTCGATTTCCGGCACAAGTACACTTCCGGCGTGCTGTCTTTCGCCCCGGAGGAGAAGGTCACGCCGGAAATGGAGCGGGAGTTCATGGATCGCTTTGAACAGGTCGCGTTCGCGGGGCTTGAAGCCGATCAGTACAACATTCTCTGGGTCAGGCATACCCATGCCGGGCATCACGAGCTGCATTTTGTGACGCCCCGCGTTGAGCTTGGCACCGGGAAGAGCCTGAACATTCGCCCGCCCGGAGATGCTGCAAAACAGGCGTTCGATGACCTGCGCAGTGAAATCAATGCCAGGTATGGTCTGGCTGACCCGGATGATCCACGGCGCGCACGTGAGATCGCTCAGCCTGACCATGAGCTGAAAATCGCCGCAGAAGCCCTCAGAAGGGGCGAGAAGCCGCAGGAAGACGTCAGGCTACTTATAGACGCGGTTTTGTCTCAGAGGGCCGCACAGGGGCTTATACGCAGCCGTAGCGACGTTATCGAGCAGGTTTCAGACCTTGGAATGCAGGTAACGCGCGAAGGTAAAAATTATATCACCGTGTCAGATCCGCAGAGCGGCCAGCGGTGGCGCATGAAAGGGGGACTTTATGAGCGTGAGTTTGACGCTGCAGGAGCGATTGAAGCAGCAGCATCTCGCAGAGAGCGAGACTATTCAAAGCCTGACGAAGCAGCAGCTGAGCAGTTTGCGAAGCGAGTTGAACGGCATATTTCAGCAAGAGCTGAATACCATGCTGGAAGATATGCGCCGGCAGCTGCACGACACGACAGAGGATATGCGCCAGAGCCGGCAGAGCATGTTACTGACCATCGTGAAAAACCGGGTGATATTCCCGGCCCTGAGCACGGTTACGATCTTGGCCGTTATCTTTCTGAGCGGCTGGGGCCTGAGTACGTTTCAGGAAAGCCGAATCATGGCCAACTGGCAGCAGATCAACAGCCAGAAAGCCACGCTGGCGGCGCTGGAGAGCAAAACAGCGGGTCTGAACATCGTTCAGGACAAGAACGGGACGTTCGTCGTTCTGCCCAAAGGGGCGAAAGTGGACGACAGCGGCTGGACAGTCGGGAAGCAGCAAGCCCTGCGGATCGTGAGGTGAACCATGACGGAACTGGAAACGCACTTATTGAACGCCTTGAAGCGTATGGAGCAGCAATTCAGCGAGCAGCTGAAAGCTTCCGAGAAGGCGCAAGCCGCCTTGCAGAGCATGTTCGAGCGTACTGCGGAAGACAACGCCACGCTGTTGAAGCAAGTCAGCTTCTTAGACAATCGGGTGACTGTATTGTCGGAGCAGCTGAAGCAGTTCGGGAACCTCTACAGGCAGAACAGGCGCTGAGGAAGCATCTGGAGTTTCAGGAAGCGTTGCAGCAGAAACAGCGTGAACCGGAGCCTCCGGCGCCGAAGCCGAACAGGTATTACGGGCCGAGCATGTAATTCGGGTTTGGATAGTTATCACAGGCGATAACTAAGTTATCTCTGGTGATAACTATCTTCACAACAGTTACCGTCTCTGGTAACCGTCGAAGAATTATTTTTCAGTTTAAATCGAGGTCGGTTTGATCAGGAGGAGGTAAAAGATCATCTCCAACGATCGCTCGATCATTTTTTTCACCAACGAAAGGAATATAACGTAGTTGCTGCTTAGATTTTTCGATGAAATCGTTATCTTGCTCAGTTGAGGAAGCAATAACAGTTGCTTGAAATATGGCGTATTTTTTTTGATTCCTGGCTGCCTGCCAAAACGCACTGGCGTTAACACAATAAGCTGTGGCATTTCCGATTTTAATAGCTTCAATCCATCGATCATCTTTAAGCAACTTCACAGCACGTGCGACAGACGCACGTGAGACAGCTGTGACTTCCATAAGAGTGGTGTAACTACAAACCACGGCATTAGTGGTTCGCCCCATATTCTCTACCAAGTACATAAGAATCTCAGAGGCGATAGGACTTTTGCGCGTCAACGCGCGCCATTCCTTCAAGTAGGCCCTGCTAACTTGAACAAAATTGAAATTTCCGGCATCCAAAACTTCGTGAGACTCAGCAGCCTCATTTACTTTGTTTCCCATATCTAAAATGACTCTACAATGGTCTCTTGTGAGACTGGTTGTATCATTTGAGGCGCGTCTCGTCAAACAGAGTCTCATAGCTGGTGAGACTGGCAAGTCTCATAGCTGGTGAGACTCCCCTTTTTTTTATCCATTCTAAATCAATGAGTTACACAACCTCCCTTTCTATATCTGATCCGGCTACTCAGTCTCACTAGAGATTCGCTCAAAATTCACTCTGTAAAGCTAAGAGCGAACGCATTTCTATACCCGTTCAGATGATATTCCGCTTCCTCGTTCAGGCTGTTCGTTCCTCGCTGCGCTGCGGTACGCCTCAGCCTGACCTGCGGCGAGCGGCACGTGCTCTTTCAAAGACGACTTTGTTGCCTGACATT
>JAEXAX010000022.1 GCA_023458035.1 Bacillota bacterium
GCGTAGTCATTAAGCTTCTGGCAGACGGAGAGGACACACAAAAGACGGTAACCCTGACCGAAAAAAATCAATGGACGGGAAGTTTTACAGAGCTGGATGAATACAAGGCAGGCCGGCGGATCGAGTATACCGTAGAAGAGGTAGAGGTGGCAGGCTATAAAGCAGTCATAACCGGGGATGTAAAAAAAGGTTTTATAGTTACAAATGAAAAAGAAGAGCATCCAACACCGCTAAAACCTGATGTGCCTAAGGATAAAGCGCCTAAAACAGGAGATAAAAGCAGCATAGATCAATATGCCGGGATTATGTTGATGTCAGGAATATTATTACTGTTGACCGGATCCAAACGCAGGAAACAGGTATAACAGCATATTAGGCAGGCCGGCGGATTTTTGCAGGCCTGTCTGCGTTATACCGGTGTTTTTATTTATGCCAAAGGTAAGAAGCAGTATGAAGATATGGAGCGAAAGCGGGATATGAGCAGAGAACAGGATCTAACAGGGCTTCAATTTGGCCATTTGACGGTGCTGCGGCGCGCTCAGGGAACACAAAGCGGATATGCCAATTGGCTTTGTCGATGCAGCTGTGGAAAAGAAATCATTGTTAGTTCACGGCAGCTAAAACGCCGGACGGTTCAAAGCTGTGGCTGTTTGTCGCACAGAAATTCGCAAAATGGCCGCATGGCAGAGGATCTCAGCGGTCAGGTTTTCGGAAGGCTGACTGTGCTGAAACGGATTGCAAATAAAAATGGACGTGTTTGTTGGCTTTGTCGCTGTGCTTGCGGAAATGAAAAAACATGCACTGCCCATGATCTTAAACAGGGAAAAGTGAAAAGCTGCGGCTGTCTAAAAAATCAGGAAGGGAAAAATTATAAAGATATTACCAATCATCGCTTCGGCCGTTTGGTGGCAATTAAACCGACCCAAGACAAAGACAGCAAGGGCTCATACCGGTGGCAGTGCCGATGTGATTGCGGAAATCTTTGTATCGTGACGGAAGATGCACTGAGCAGTGGGAATACAGTCAGCTGCGGCTGTCGAAAAAAAGAAATCATGGAGGTGATTGGTCAGCAGGTTCAATTGTATGAAGGAACCAGCTATAGCTTTTTACGGTATCGCACAAAGGTCAGAGCGGATAGTCAAATTGGGCATCGAGGTATTACCGTTACACCAAAAGGAGTATACAAGGCTTATATAGGATTTAAAGGAAAGCGATATTACCTTGGAACGTACAAAGAGCTTGCGGATGCGTTGTCTGCCCGAGAGGAGGCAGAACAGCTTATTCACAATGGATTTTGTAATGCGTATGATCGGTGGAAAAAAATAAGTAACGGATGTAAAAGTTGGGAACAGGAGCATCCGTTGATATACGATGTCAGTTATCAAAATAAGGAGTTCAAGATTTTTTGTAATATTGATGAGATAGAGAGACTGTGAGCGCCTTGCAGTCATCGAGCTGATAGGGCAGTATGAATCTACTTTCGATAAAATGCTCTGGAAGACCATATTATGCGTGCGAGTGGGTATCATGTATTACCGGCATTTTTCCCGTCCCGGGGCGCGTTTGCTTAATGTATTCATCATATGACAGGAAGCCTGAAGAAGAAAGAGAAAGCACCTCAGTTCGAGGTGCTTTCTCTTTCTACTAAGACGGATGACAGCATCAGGTGGACCGGAACAGATGGGGCATTGCCCTTTTGTTCGATTTCCTTAATCAGCATTTCGGCAGCGGTCCGACCAAGATCGGCCGATGGCATCTCCATGGCGGTCATGCCGGTCTGCAGCATGCTGCCGATGGTATGACCGGTCAAGGAGATGACGCGCACCTGCTTGGTCGTGAGCCGGCGGTCGGCCAGCGCACGGATGGCTCCGAGCCCTTGGATATCCACGGTTGCCAGGATGGCATCCAGATTTGGCACTTCGGCCAGCAGCTGCAATGTGCTTTCATAACCATAGTCAAAAGAAAAAAAGGGCAGGCAGCATTCACAGATATGCGGTGTCAGGCCGTAGCGTTCCATGGCCCGGGTGTAGCCGTGATGTCGTTCCGAGAAAGGGGATATCGGCAGAGAACCGGAGATCAGGCCGATATCCCGACAGCCTTTATGGTATAGGTGGCGGACAGCCTCGAAGCTGCCGGCTTCATAATCACCCACCACACTGCTGATCGAGCGTTCCTGCCGACGGATCAATTGGACGATCGGGATGCCGCTGGAGACGATGTCACGCAGCAGACGATTGTTTTTACCGGTGCCGGTGATGATAATGCCGTCTATAAGGCCATTTCGCAGACGGTTCAGACAGGTTCGCTCGATGACCGGATCATCACAGGTCACGCAGATGATGGTCTCGTAGCCGAGTTTCCGGCCGGCGGCCTCCAGACTTTGCAGAATCTCGGAGAAGATATCCAGATGCAGACGGGGGACCACTACGCCGATGGTGTGTCGTTTGCCCTGGCGCAGGGCTTTGGCAATGACATTTGGGTGGTAACCGAGTTCTTTGGCCGCTTCATAGATGCGGGCCTTGGTGTCCGGATGAACATATGAGGTATTATTTAAGGCACGCGATACGGTGCTGACATCGACGTTTGCCAGTTTGGCAACATCCTTCAGGGTAGCCATAGAGTTCTCCTTTCACAAACGATTGCAGAAAATAATATAAATTTTGTCTTTTTCTAATAAAAATCTCAGAGATAGCTTCAGTATAGAGGAAAATGGACAGCCCTGTAAATGTCTTTGCTTCCGATCTTATATATACCGTGATTATGCACAATAAACCAGCATTTATCTTGGTTATTTTGAAAAAGTATGCAATTTATTGCAGTAGATATGCAAATGATTGCAGCAAGAGACGGAATCATTGACGGGATATTGGAGGAAATGCTATAACGGCATCAGCAACAAACGATTGCAGAAATCAGCCGCAATCAGCGCGCGCGGCGACTGGTTTCTGTGATCTGCCTTTCTACCTGAATTGAAAAATATTTATTACTTTAATACGAGGAGAACACATCATGAAAGTAAAGAATTTTAAGACCATCTTCCCGGCAGTTTCCGTGCCGTTAAATGAGGACTACAGCATCAACGAGGAAGAGTTCAGAGTATATCTGCGCTGGATTAAGAGTTTTTATGACAAGGGCATCCGGGGTTTGGTGTGTAATGGTCATACCGGTGAGATCACGGGTCTGACCAGAGCCGAGAGAAAGCGAGTGGTTGAGATTTGCGCCGAAGAGTGCGGTGATGTCATGACCATCGTTTCCGGTATCAACTGTGAGAATACACAGGAATCTATCGAGATGGCGGCAGAGGCTAAGGCTGCCGGTGCTGACGGTATCCTGTTAATGCCGCCGCACATGTGGCTGCGCTTCGGTATGCATGCCGATGCTCCGTTCCAGTACATAAAGGACGTGGCCGAAGGAGCTGATATCGACATCGTTATCCACCTGTATCCGGCCATCTCCAAGGCCTTTTATCCGATAGAGGCCCTGATTAAGATGTGTAAGGAAATCGAGCATGTAAAATGCATCAAGATGGGCACCCGTGTAACCTCAATCTACGAGCATGATGTTCGTTTGCTTCGCCAGGAATGTCCGGATATCTCCCTGATTACCTGTCATGATGAGACTCTGTGTGTCAGCTGGTTCCCGGGTATGGACGGAGCCTTGATCGGTTTCGCCGGCTGTGTGCCGGAATTGATCTGCCCGGCCTGGGACGTATTCAAGAATCCGGACAAGCACACCTTAAAGGAGGCTCAGGATTGGTCTGACCGCATCTATCACATTTCTCAGGCCATTTACGGCGGCGGACAACCGTCCGGTGAGGCTCATGCCCGCCTGAAGGAAGCTCTGTATCAGAGAGGGGTATTCAGCAATGCCATCATGAGAAAACCGGTTCTGCCGCTGGATCAGGAGGAAAAAAATTGGGTAGCCCTGGGTTTGGAGCGCAGCCGGCTGCCGAAGGTAGACATGAATCAGTTCAAGTAAATAAGTTTGCAGCCCGACTGTGCACAATCATAGCATCCGCAGCCGCGGTGCCTATCCTGGGGGTCTGGGCACAATGTATTTACTAAAGGAGATTTGGTATGGAAAATGAAAAGAATACAGCTCCATTTGGCAGTGATATTAAGCGTTTGCCATTCAAAGAGCTGTTTAAGAGAATCGGTCCGGGCCTGATCGCGACCGGTATCGTTATCGGACCGGGGGCTGTGACGACATCGGCCATGATCGGTTCAAACTATGGATATTCCTTGATCTGGTTAATTATTCCGGTTATCGTTATGGGTATTACCTTTATGATGACCACGAACCGTTTGGCTATTCTCACCGGTATGCCGACCCTCCATGCCATCCGTAAGTACTACGGCCCGGCGGCCTCCGGCTTTGTTGGAATTGCCTTATTCCTCGCTTGCTTTTTCTTTACCATGGGGAATGTATCAGGAACCGGTGCCGGTATGAAGTTGGTATTTCCGTTTATGAACTGGAAGATCGGTGCCATAATTATGGTCGGTGTGGTATTGTATTGCTATTTTGCAAAGAATGTTTATTCTAAAGTAGAGAAGCTGATCACCCTTTGTATCATCGTTATGATCCTATCCTTCTATATCACCCTGATCGGTGTGGGCGGCCCGGACCGGGGCGGCCTTGGCAGGGGACTGGTAAGCTTTGCAGTGCCGAAGGGATCATTGGCTACGGCGCTGGCTTTCATTTCTACCAATGCTGCTGTTACATCCGGTATCTATGCGACGTACCTCGGTAAAGAGAAGAAGTGGCAGAAGGAGGACTTGTTTAATGGCGTTATGTTCACAGATGCTCTGGTACACGTTGTCAGTGTTGTGCTGATCTCCGGTGCCATCATTCTGGTAGGGGCTGTCGTTCTGCATCCGCAGGGACTGACGATTAAGGCTCCGGCGCAGCTGGCGCAGATGCTGGTTCCGATCATGGGCAATGTAGCCGGTTATATCATGGGCCTGGCCTTACTGGGAGCCGGTTTCTCATCTTTATTAGCGAATACCCAGCGTGGTATGGTTCTGCTCGGTGCCGGTATCAACCGGCAGGATGTGGGGCTGGAAAGTAAGTTCATTAAATACGGCTGTCTGATCGTCATCCTGGCAGCAACCGGTATTGCCTTTAGTTACAATGGTTCTCCGACCCGGCTGATCCTGATGGCCAATGTAGCTACTTCGATCGCAACTCCGGTCGGTGGTCTGTTTATTCTGCTGCTGTTATGGAGAAAAGATTTAAATGAGGGCTACAAGAAACCGACCATTCTGCGTATCGCCATGACCATCAGCTATATTTTCGTATTATTTATGACCATTTCGGCTCTGTCCGGTTCGATTCCGAAGTTAATTGCTTCTTTAGGATTTAAATAATTTATGGTATAATATTTTTAAGCCCTGCGACTGAAACGGCGCAGGGCTTTTTTTGGAAAAAGAGAAGGGGGAGAAGTCAGATGGCAGAAGTTAGCAGACACAGCAGCCAATCCGTGAATTATCAATGTCCGGCCTGCACGGGGCCTTTACACTTTGTGGGGGCCAGCGGACAGCTGGAATGCGATTACTGCGGGAGTGCTTTTGCAGTGGAGGAAGTCGAAAAGCTATATCGGGAGAAGGAGGAACGGGCAGCCAAGGCCAAGGCTCTGGCCGATGAGAGTGAGTGGAAGACCGCAGGTGAGGAAACTACCGATTGGGGTGAGGGTACTGAGGGTATGAAGAGCTATAACTGCCCTTCCTGCGGCGCCGAGATGATCTGTGATGCCAATACGGCGGCCAGTTGTTGTCCGTACTGCGGTAACCAGACCGTTATCCCGGGTCAGTTCTCCGGCAGCTTGAAGCCTGAGTTCGTGGTACCGTTTAAGACGGATAAGGAACAGGCCAAGACGGCCTTGGAGCGGCATTATAAGGGGAAGATCCTATTGCCGAAGTCCTTTGCCAGCAGCAATCATATCGAAGAGATTCAGGGTGTGTATGTGCCGTTCTGGATGTTCGACGGTACGGCCGAGGGTGCAGTTACCTTCCATGCCACCCAGTCAAGACAATACCAGCAAGGCGACGTCGAGGTGACAGAAACAGAACACTATGATGTTTTCCGTGAAGGCAGCCTGGCCTTTGAGAAGGTGCCGGTGGATGCTTCCAGCCGCATGCCGGATGGACACATGGACAGTATTGAACCGTTTGATTACAATGAGCTGAAGCCATTCTCCATGGCCTATATGCCGGGCTTTCTGGCCGATCGCTATGACGTTGAGGCCAAAGACTGCAGCGGACGTATGGAGGAACGCTGTAGTGAAACTCTGGAGCAGGCCCTGTCTGATACGGTGACCGGTTATGACACGAAGACACTTTGTGAAAGGAACATCCATGTGCACCGCGGAGAGGCTCATTATGCCATGCTGCCGGTGTGGCTGCTGGCTACCAAATGGCAGGATCAGAGCTTTCTTTTTGCTATGAACGGTCAGACCGGAAAGCTGGTGGGAGATCTGCCGGTAGATAAGGCTAAGTATTGGTCGATCTTTTCAGCTGTTACCGTGGTGGCTGCCCTGTTAAGCTTTGTTACTAACACCTTTGTACTAAGTGACCCGCTGACCGGTTGGAAGATGCTGCTACTGTATGTCGGTCTGCCGTTGCTGCTGGCTTTTGGGGTCGGCGCCGGTCTGTTGGCCCAGATGAAGTCCATTCATACCCAGAATGCGGCTGCCTATGTAGGACCTGAGGGACTGGAGCTGCGTCATCAGGAGGACGTCTATATCCGCACCACCATCCACGAGCAGGTGATCTCTCGGGATGATGCGGATCAGATGGACATTTGAATGAAATAAATGAAGAAAGCCTGTAATGTGCAGTCCTAATAAGAAAATATTGTAGGGTGAGAGAGAAACGGTATAGCCTACACGGCGATGCCGTTTTTTCATTCCTTTTGACGCAGCTTTCAGGAAACAATAGGAAAGTTGGCATAAAAAACACCGTAGGTGATTTAAGCCTACGGTGCGGAGAGTACGAGTCTTAGAAGATATGATAGAAACAGATGAACTGGAGAATGCTGCCCAGAAGCACAAAGAGATGAAAAATTTCGTGGGTGCCGAAATTCGGGTGCCCGGCATCAAAGCTGTGCCATTTGATGCCGTAGATGATGCCGCCGACGGTGAAGCTTAGACCGCCGAATAACAGCAACAGGAAATCCACAGTGGAGAGCACTTTGGTAATACTTGGCAGGGCAAAGGCACAGACCCAGCCCATGGCGATGTACAGTACGGATGACACCCATTTTGGGCAATAAATCCAGAACAGCTTCAGCCCCATACCGAGGAGGGCGATGCTCCAGACAACAGCTAACAGGCGATAACCGAGCGGCTGCGGCAGAGCCAGCACACACAGCGGCGTGTAAGAGCCGGCAATTAATGCAAAGATCGACAGGTGATCAAAGCGTTTTAGGCGGGTGTTGCCGGTAAAGCCAAGATCCAGACTGTGATAGACGGTACTGGCCGTATATAATAGCAGCATAGAAAATAGATAGATGCCGGCTGACAGCAGAGCCGGTATCGGACGCGCATTGCCGGCGGCTCGAAAGAGCATAAAAGGAGCGATGGAGGCAGTCATGACAATGCCCATCATATGGGTAACGGCGCTCCAGAAATCCTTTAAGACAATGCTTTTTTTAATGTCGGCGGCCTGTTTGGACAGCCCTTCTCTCATGGACTGATAGGTTCTCGCGGTGGCTTCCAGCGACGACCGGGAAAGCTTTTTCGAATGTGATTTTGTCATTGCCATGCTGCTCTTCTCCTTTTATATGACTGCTTCATAACATAGTATTAAAAACTATGTATGGTGATAATAAAACTATATACTAAAAAAATCGTCTTGGCAAGTGAAGATTCTGTGTCAGCGACGCGGGTTTTTAATTGACAGGACGGGGTTTTGACCGTAAGATAAAAGGAACTTGTCCGTCAAAGTTGACTCGAGATCTGACAGCTCGGCCAGTCATCACGGCGGGGGCAAGAAATGTATGCAAAAAGCAAAGCTTTAGAAAGGAAGGTTATCTATGCAAGACGCAACCCCAAAGATCCCCTATAAAATTTACCTAGAAGAAAATGAGATGCCGAAGGCCTGGTATAACCTTCGTGCCGATATGAAAAACAAACCCGCTCCGCTGTTAAATCCGGTAACTTTGCAGCCGATTACGGCTGAGGAACTGGAAGGTGTATTTTGCAAGGAACTGGTTCGGCAGGAGCTGGATGATCGGACAGCTTATTTTGATATTCCGGAAGAGATTCTGGAGTTTTACAAGATGTACCGACCGGCTCCGCTGGTACGTGCTTATCCGTTGGAGAAGGCGCTTGGTACGCCGGCAAAAATTTATTATAAATTTGAAGGTAATAATACCTCCGGCAGTCATAAGCTGAACTCGGCGATCGCTCAGGCCTATTATGCTAAGAAACAGGGTTTACAGGGGGTGACGACTGAAACCGGCGCCGGTCAGTGGGGTACGGCATTGTCCATGGCTAGTGCCTATATGGGTCTGGATTGCCAGGTTTACATGGTAAAGGTTTCGTATGAGCAGAAGCCGTTCCGTCGTGAGGTGATGCGCACCTACGGTGCCAAGGTGACTCCGTCGCCATCGCCGACGACCGTCATCGGACGCAAGATTCTGGAAGAGTTTCCGGGAACCACCGGCAGTCTTGGCTGCGCTATCTCGGAGGCGGTAGAGGCCGCTGCCAGTCAGTCAGGCTATCGCTATGTGCTCGGTTCGGTATTGTCCCAGGTGCTGCTGCATCAGTCCATCATTGGTCTGGAGGCGCAGGCCGCCATGAATAAATACAACATTACACCGGATATCATCATTGGCTGTGCCGGTGGCGGCTCTAATCTCGGCGGGTTGATCTCTCCGTTCATGGGTGAGAAGCTTCGCGGTGAGAAAGAGTATCGCTTTATCGCCGTAGAGCCGGCCAGCTGCCCGAGCCTGACCCGCGGCCGTTATGCCTATGACTACTGTGACACCGGAAAGGTTTGTCCGTTGGCCAAGATGTACACCCTTGGCTCCGGTTTTATCCCGTCGGCCAACCATGCCGGCGGCCTGCGTTACCATGGCATGAGCTCGGTGGTTTCCCAGCTGTATGAGGATGGTTTGATGGAAGCAGTAGCTGTCGAGCAGACCAGAGTATTTGAGGCGGCTGAACAGTTTGCCCGTATTGAAGGCATCCTGCCGGCTCCGGAGAGCAGTCATGCCATCTGTGCGGCCATTGATGAGGCCGTAAAGTGCAGGGTGACCGGTGAAGAAAAGACCATCCTGTTTGGTCTGACCGGTACCGGCTACTTCGACATGGTGGCCTATGAGAAGTTTCACAATGGTGAGATGAACGATTATGTTCCGGCGGATGAAGATCTGGAGAAGAGCCTGGCCAAGCTGCCGAAGATAGACTGATTTGCGAATATCGTAAAAGAAATAAGACAGAGGTCATCGTCCTGTATACGGCAGAGCGATGACCTCTTTAGTTGGAAGTATTACTTTATTTTATCTTTTCCATGGCATCCCGGATGACTGCCGAGCCGACATGACCGGCTTGAAAGTGGATGAGCTGTCCGGCACTGTTCATGGTGGCGATGCTCGGGAAAGCTCTTACGCCGAGGGTGGACATCAGTGCGCCGTCCTTATCAAAGTAGACCGGCAGATCATTGTGTTCCTGCTTGGCATACCATTCCTTAAAGGCTTCTTCGGTGGCCAGCTCACCGGAAAACCCCGGGGCGATGACCGAGATGTAGGTGAAGCCCTTGTCAGCCTCATTGGCCAAGGCGGCGGATTCCTCACGGGTCTGATTGCAGACGTGGCACCAGGAGGCCCAAAATTTGAACACCACCTTCCGGCCGGCGAAGTCAGCCTTGGTGAGGGTTTTGCCGTTATAATCGGTCAGTGTAAAATCCGGGAAGGGCTGATGCTCATTTTCCTTTGCGGCTTTATCGGACTTAGATACACCGCCGGCACCGTCTGATTTGCTGGTGGAAGCGGTTTTGTCGGCAGATGCTGCTTTGGAAGCGGTCGCTGAGGTCGTTCCGTCGGTTTTTTTGTCGGTCTGCCCGGCACAACCGGCCAGAATCAGACTGCCAAGCAGGGCGGTGATTGCCAGCTTCATATGTTTCATAGGTTTCTCCTTTTCCGGATAGAGGGGGTTAACTGAACAGACCGGCCAGTAGATTAAAGCGGCCGAAGATCAGCAGCAGTCCCATTAGGATGATCAGGACACCGCCGATGCGTTTGAGTAAGGTCGTGTGTTTTTTCAGCTTGCCGAAATGGCGCATGACCGGAGTGGCAGCCAGCGACAGGCCGAGGAACGGCAGGGCCAGACCGAGAGCATACAGACTCATCAGCAGGACGCCGAAGCCGGATTGTCCCTTGTCGGCCGAGATGACCAGTACGGTGCTAAGAACCGGGCCGATGCAAGGCGTCCAGCCGAAGCTGAAACTCAGGCCAAGTAAAAAGGCACTCAGGTAGCTGTGCGGCCGCCGGCCTTCCAGTCGGACGGTCTTTTGTTGATAGAGCTGCGGGATGCGGATCCATTCGGCCTGATGCAGACCGAGGATGACCACCAGTACACCCATCGCCACGGTGATATAACGATGCTGCAGGAAGCGGCCGAGCGAACCGGCGCCAAAACCCAGCAACAAAAAGACAAAGCTGATACCGCCGATAAAGCAAAGCGTTTTGAAGATCGGCTTCAGATAGATCTTTACGGAACCGATCCGGAGATATTTTTCGCCGGTATCCTCTACCAGGATGCCCATATAAACAGGCAGCAGCGGAAAGACACAGGGGGAAAAGAATGACAGCACGCCGGCGGCAAAGACGCCCCAGACAAATACCGCGTCGATGGTGGCGGCAGGTTCTAACATAATCTCTCCAAAGCCTCCTCCAGTACCTGACGAATCAGTTCTTTTGACGGAACGCCTTCATGCGCCTTACGCTCGCCTACATAATAGGTCGGGACATAGTAGTAGCTGAAATATGGCTTGAGCTTATCGGTATCCTTTTCTTCGTCAATGATTTCGATGGAGAGTGCCTGATAGTGAGGATTTTCTTCAATCAACTCAGCCATCCATTTACGGGCATTTTTGCAATGCGGACACCAGCTGGTGACGATCATTGATATATTTTTCATGGAAAACCTCCTTTGCGAGACTTTTTTTCTTATTGAAGTCATAGTACAATACTGATAGATGAAATGCAAGTGAAGAAATTGTGTACAATGTTTTTGGGAGAAGAGAATGAAGATCGTACTGGTGGGCATCAATGCTAAATATATCCATACCAACCTGGCGCTGCTGTATCTGTCGCGCATCGGCCGGGACCGATTGGCGGACTTTGAGGCGGTGGAATACACGGTTAATCAGAATACGGACGACATCCTCCGGCACCTCTACCGGAAAAAGCCGGACGTGGTACTCTTTTCCTGTTACCTGTGGAATATCGAGTATGTCGAATGGATCAGCCGCGACCTGATTCGCCTGCTGCCGGATCTGCAGATCTGGTTGGGCGGTCCGGAGGTCAGCCATGAGCCGCAGGCGGAGTTGCTCCGCCTGCCCTATGTAAAGGGGATTTTGCTGGGAGAGGGGGAAGCGACCTTTGCCGCTCTTTGTACGCATTGGGCGGACAAAGAGGCTGAATTGCTTCAAGCGAATCAGACATCGCCGGCGGGGCGGCTCTCGGATGCGGTGCTGGCCGGGATTCCCGGTCTTTGCTACCGGCCGCAGGGAACAGGTGATCCTGTCTTTAGTCCCCCGCGGCCGCCGATGGATTTTTCCGAAGTTCTTTTCCCCTACTCAGAATTGAATATGGAGGATTTTCGGAATAAGCTGGTTTATTATGAGTCGAGCCGCGGTTGTCCGTTTTCCTGCAGCTACTGCCTGTCTTCTGTGGATAAGCGGCTACGCTTTCGCTCGCTTAAGCAGGTCTGCCGGGAGCTGCAGTTCTTTCTGGATCATCGAGTGGCTCAGGTGAAGTTCATCGATCGCACCTTTAATTGTCACCATGAGCGGACGAAAGCCATCTGGCGCTATCTGGCCGAGCATGATAATGGCCTGACAAATTTTCATTTTGAGGTAGCGGCTGATCTATTGGATGAGGAAGAAATCCGTATTTTGGCCGGGTTACGACCGGGTCAGGTGCAATTGGAGATCGGCGTGCAGTCGATCCATGAGCAAACCTTGACCGCCGTGAATCGACGGATGGACATCGACCGGGTAGAAGCAAATGTATTGGCCATCGGCCGTGGGCATAATGTCCACCAGCATCTGGATCTGATCATCGGTCTGCCATATGAGGATGTGGAGGGCTTTGCCGCCTCGTTTAACCGTTTGTATAAAATGCAGCCGTCACAGCTGCAGCTGGGGTTTTTAAAGGTCTTAAAGGGTACGGCAGTGGCCGCGGCGGCCGACGAGTTCGGTATTTTGTATCATAGACGGCCGCCCTATGAGGTGCTACAGACGCGGTGGTTAGAGTTTGATCAGATCATCGGTCTAAAACAGATCGAGGAGGCGGTGGAGACCTTTTATAACAGCGGACAGTTTACGACATTGCTGGCAGCCGCCGAGGGACTGTTTGAAACGCCCTGGCAGCTGTATCTCGATCTCGGAGCAGCCTATCAGGCGGCCAGAGCCGGCTTTCGGGCACACAGCCGGCAGGCCTTGTATGAGCTGCTGATCAACTGGCTGCAGCCGCATTGGCCATGGGAGCAGGAGAAGCTGGCAAGTATCGCTCTGTATGATCTGTATCTGCGGGAGAACTTAAAAAGCCGACCGGCCTTTGCACCGGATGAGGGACAGACGAAGGCGCTGCGGCATCGCTTTTATGAGCGGGAGGCCGAAGAGCGGTCTTATCTGACAGCCTTGGTTTATGCCGGAAAGACGGCTGCCCAGCTGGGGCGCATGACGCACCTGGAAGCCTTTTGGCGACAGTCAGACAATGGCTGGCAGCGGCAATGGGTCTTGTTTGACTATACGAACCGTGATCCGCTGAGCGGCAATGCGTTCGTGACGGTAGTGGATGTTGAAGCGTAAGCGGCAGTTCATTAATATATAGAAGAAAAAGGGGAAGAGATGAAGAAACGAACAAAAGAGATACTGGAGCGCTTTGACGCTGTGTACGGCACCAAGCCGGTCTGCTACCTGCATTATCATACGCCATGGCAGCTGCTGGTAGCGACCATGCTGAGCGCCCAGTGTACGGATGATAATGTCAACCGGGTGACGGTTACTTTGTTTCAAAAATATGACAGTTTGGAGAGGTTGGCAGCGGCTGATTTAAGCGAGCTGGAGCAGGATATCCGCAGCATCGGTCTGTTTCGCAGCAAGGCCAAGAACATCTTGGCCACCGCCGGTCTGCTGCTGACCGGCCACGGCGGTGAGCTGCCGTCGGATATTGATGCGTTGGTGGAGCTGCCGGGGGTCGGGCGTAAGACCGCCAATGTAGTCAGAACCCATATTTTCAAAATCCCCAGTGTAGTGGTGGATACCCATGTGAAGCGGATAGCCGGAAAGCTGAAGCTGACTAAGGAAGCAGATCCGGTGAAGATTGAGCATGAGCTGATGAAGGAGATTCCGGAGGATCATTGGAGCCTGATCAATACCCAGTTCATTGCCTTTGGCCGGACTATTTGCCAGGCCCGATCACCGAAATGCGAACTCTGCTTTGTACGGGAGTATTGTAAGGAAGGAAAGAAGAAGTGATGATGCGTTCATATGTGGCGGTTGATCTGGAAACCACCGGCTGCGCCGGCAGCCGTGACTGGATTTTGGAGATCGGAGCCATTAGGATCGAGGAGGGGGAAGAGGCAGACAGTTTTTCCAACCTGCTGCGGGTGCCGGTGCAGATTCCGCCGGAGATCCAGGAGCTGACCGGTATCACTCCGCAGATGGCAGCGGAGGGCATCGATTATCAGGAAGGGGTGAAAAAGCTGTTGGACTTTTGCGGCGACCTGCCGCTGGTCGGTCATAATGTCGGCTTTGATTACAGCTTTATTCGCCAAGCGGCTCTCAATATGGGGGTGGATTATGCGCCTCTGCTGATGGATACCCTGCAATTGGCCAGAAAGTTGTTGCCGGAATTGCCGAGCAAGCGTTTAGGCAGCTGTTGTGCTTACTACGGTATTGACATTGCTCAGGCCCATCGGGCTCTGGATGATGCGGTGGCGGCTGCTCATCTGTACGAAGAGCTGGCGCGGCAGTTCGGGCCGTATCATGAAACATTATTTGAGCCGCGGCCGAAGGGTGTGGCCATGAAACGGCAATCCAAGATTACACCGGCTCAGCTGGATCGGCTGGTTCAACTGACCGAGCTGCACGGCTTGGAACCCTTGCCTCTGCCACAGCTGTTGACAAAGAATGAGGCCTCCAGGCGAATCGACCAGATCCTGCACATCTACGGGCGGCCGGAAGGGAAGTAAATATAACATGAAAAAGACAGAAAACAAACAGACGGAAGTGATCAGCGGCAGTGTGGCCCAGGCAGCGGACCGCTATGCCATTGATGCACTGGGGATCTCATCTTTGAAGCTGATGCGGCGGGCCTCGCAGGCAGTGGCCGATCATGTGGTAAGGCAGGTATTGCCAAAAACCGGGCTGCGTCCGGTGCTGGTGCTGGCCGGTATGGGTAATAACGGTGCCGATGGTTTATGTATCGCCCGTTTGCTGCAAGCAGCCGGGATCAGTGTACAGGTGGTGCTCTGCGGCAACCTGCTGTCAGCCAGCTGGGAATGTCTGCATCAGCTGAGTGAGTGCCGAAAAAATAAGGTGCCGCTGGCGGCCTACCGGCCGAGCGGCAGCGGAGCATACGGTAGTGGATCGGACTGTCAATGGCCGGACGGAGCGATTCTGATTGATGCCCTGTTTGGCGTCGGTTTGAACCGGGCAGTCAGAGGACAATATGAGGTCTGTATCCGGGAGATGGCCAGGCAGCGCTTTGTTTACCGTATTGCGGTGGATATTCCGTCGGGAATCCATGCGGATAGCGGGGCCGTGATGGGGATAGCCCTGCCGGCCGACGAAACGGTAACCATCGGCCGGCTCAAGAGTGGATTGCTGACCGGCAGCGGACCGCAATATGCTGGGAAATTGACTGTCAGAAGGATCGGGATTCCGGCTGTCGCTTATCAGAAAGCACTTGCAAGTCTTAGTAAAACAGTCTAAGATGAATGATAAGCAGAAGTTTGCTGTGAGAAAGGAAATGAGTATCATGAAGAAAAATATGAGAAGACGGGCGATGGCCTGGTTTATGGTTGCCATCATGGTGGCAGCGATGATCGTTCCGTTGATATTGAACCTACTCCGTTAAGCCGAACCGGACCGACTGACGGAATCCCTTAGTATATAGGAGTGACAGATGAAGAAAATGCGAGCATTGTGTATGTCATTGTCGGTGCTGGCTTTGTTGCTCGGTTCCGCAGGTGTGGCACAGGCGGGCGAGATGAAAGCCAAAGCGGGCGTGACCGTAAACGGCCAGGATGTGACCGGTTTGACAGCAGAGGGCATCAAACAGGTGATTGCTGTGCATATGCAGGACTTGGGGGCCCGTACCTTTACCATCAAGGGCGGTGAGGGCAAGAGCTTGACTCCGTCATTGACCGAGCTGGGCTTGCTCGAGGATGAGCAGACATTGGCGGAGGAAATCCTGCGGCTGGGTAATGTCGGAAATATCATTCAAAGATTTAAGGAAGAGACAGATATCAAGACCAAGGGAAAAGCCTATACGACGGCTGTTTCCATCGATGAAAAAAAGTTAACCGACTATCTGACCGCTCATGCGACAGAGCTGGGAACGGAAAAGAAGGACGGAAGCATGAGTATCGGCGAAGGCGGAGCTTTTGTTCGCACTCCGGGTATCGACGGAACCAAGGCGGATGTAGAAAAGACCAAGGTTCTGCTCATCAATGCGCTGAAGCAGGCTAACAGTAAAGATTTTAAGGCGGAGCTGTCGGCCGAGATGATCGTCGATCCGGCCAGAGGAAAGGCTGAGGAGCTGGCCAAGGTGAAGGATGCCCTTGGCAGCTTCAGTTCTAATTATGACATCGGCAGCGTGACGGATGTCAATGTGTCCCGTGCCAGCAATTTGTCCAATGGCAAACTGTTGTATCCGGGTGAGACAATGTCCTTTGCCTCCTGTATCATGCCGTTTACCTATGAAAACGGCTATACCTCGGGCGGCGCCTATATAGACGGACGGATCGAGCAGGTGATCGCCGGCGGTATCTGTCAGACTTCATCGACCGCCTATATGGCGGCCATGTATGCCGAGCTGGAGATCGTGGAGCGACATCAGCACAGCCATCTGGTGCAGTCCGTACCGCTTAGTATGGATTCAACCATCACGGATGGCGGAGGCCTCGATCTGAAAATTAAAAATAATACTGCTGCCCCTATTTTTATGGTTTCAACCGTGGGCGGCGGCACTTTAAATTATACCTTCTACGGTCAGGAGACCAGGCCGGCCAACCGTAAGGTGGAATATTCGGCTGTGAAGATCGATGAGTGGGCGCCCAAGGGCAATAAAGTCAGCGTCGATACCTCGTTGGCGCTGGGCAGCACCAGAGAGATCGGTCACAGCTTTAACGGCTACACCTATCAGCTGTGGAAGACAGTGACGGTGGATGGCAAGCAGACAGAAAACAACATGCTCTATCAGAACACCTATGCTCCTTTGGAAGGCGGTATCGCAGTCGGTGCAGCCGGCGCCAATTCGGAAGAAGTGGCTAAGATGGAAGCAGCCCGCTCCGGTGGCGTATCAGCCGTACAGGCGGTGGCCAGCGAGGTAGAAAAGCGGATCGCTGAGGACGAGCGCAAAAAGGCTGAGGCTGATAAGAAGAAGGCTGAGGAGGAGAAGAAAAAGAAGGAAACAGAAGAGAAAAAGAAGGCAGGAGAGCAACAAAAGGAGCCGGAAACAAATCCGGAGTCTAAACCGGAGGATACAACATCTTCTGCTACGACACCGTAAACCGAACGGCAGGAACAAAAGAGAAAACCGGAAACCCCTTGGGAGATATCCTCGGGGTTTTTCGTTTGAGATGGTGCAGCATTTGCACAATTGGCACAGCGGGAGACCGGAGCCGCGGCCGGGAAAGAGGGATATGCAAAGAGGAGAAGTCAATCGGGCGGTAGAGCGCCGCACCGTACAAAAAGAGATCCACGGGTCATACAAGGCCTACGACAGACCACTGGTCAGCCGTTTGCGGCCGGTTCAGACGGAAGAGGACGTCTGTCAGCTGTTTGAGGAGATATTGGGGGCCATGCTGGCCAAGCAGGCCGTGGTACATACAGTAACAGCTGCTTTGACGGTACCGCCGGCCATCGAGGAAACTCAGCTGCGCAGCCTGATGCGGTACATCGATACCGCCCTGGCTCTATATGACTGGAAGCTGGCCGATCTGCAGGTGCGGACGGACAGAGAAATTCGGGTGGATGAAGAGAGACAGGCGGACACTGAGAAAGAGTTTCGGGCCGCCGTTTTCGGACTACTGGCGGTCTCGGCGGCCGGAACACCACTGTCAGTAGAAGAAAGACAAAGCGCAGACGGACAGGCGGAGGGCGAAGCCCGGGTGCTGCTGGTCGGTTATCCCGGAGCGGCCGGCGTCAAGCGTCTTTATCAAGGACTGTGCGCGCAGGGGCTGGGAGAGTTTCACGGTAGCCGGGTAATCGGCGAGCGTTTGCATGAAGCAGACACCACAGCGGCCGGTCGGTCGGTTGTAAAGTTGGTGCAGACGGCCGGCCGGCTGCGAATCAAGATAGCAGCTTGGCCGCTTGGGGAGGGCGGTCTGTTTACCGCCCTGTATGACCTGGCCCACAGTCAGAACAGAGGCATGCAGATTGAATTGCCGGAGGTGCCGGTGACGGCCGCCACGGTGGCACTGTGCGAAAGGGAAGCGCTTGATCCTTATCGGCTGTGGTCAAACGGAAGCTATCTGCTGGTGACAGAGGATGCGGCAGCAGTCATCGACCGGATCGGCGAGCAGGCCGCCGACTGGCCTTGGCCGGTAACGGTGATCGGTCGGATTACAGCAGAAGGCGGCCTTTGTCTGCGGCGGGCGCGCTCACAGAGCAGTATAGAAAAACCGGCGATTGATGAGCTGTATCGCTGGGAGGAGGAAAAAAGAAAGAGATGAATATCGTATTATTAGAGCCGGAGATTCCCGGCAATACCGGAAACATTGGCCGAACCTGTGTGGCTACCGGCGCCACCTTGCATCTGATCGAGCCGCTGGGCTTTCATTTGACGGAGAAAAATATCAAACGGTCCGGTATGGACTATTGGCAGGATTTGGATGTCAGACGGTATATGAATTTTGAAGCCTTTTTACGGGAGGCCAAGCCGAAGCGTATCTGGATGGCGACAACCAAGGCGCCGCAGACCTATACTGAGGCGGAATTTGCTGAGGATGACTACATCATGTTCGGCAAGGAGAGCGCCGGTATTCCGGAGGAGATCCTGCTGGAACACCGGGAGACCTGTATCCGGATTCCGATGCTTCCGTCTATTCGTTCATTGAATTTGTCAAATTCGGTAGCCATCGTGCTGTATGAGGCCCTGCGCCAGCAGGATTTTGCCAGCTTTCAGAGGGCCGGCCGGCTGACCAAATACGAGTGGAAATAGACTGCCTGCCGGTACGGTCTTAGTTATCCTTGAATTCGACTACGGTTACACCGCTGTCACCTTCGCCGAAGACGCCGTCACGGAAGCTTTTGATATAGGGCAGACGCTTGAGATGCTTTTGAATAGCTTGACGCAGCTTTCCGGTACCCTTGCCGTGAACGACGCGAACCGGAGAGAGGTGAGCCAGATAGGCGTCATCCAGATATTTATCGAGGGCCGGCAGAGCCTCATCAACCGTTCTGCCGAGCAGATTGATTTCCGGCGCTACCTGCATGGATTTGCCGAAGCGCATGGAGCCGACATGAGTCTTGGTTTTTTCCTTTTTCAGACGGCCGGAGGCAGCTTCATCCGGGATCAGGATCATATCTTTCAATGAGACCTTTTCTTTCAAGATGCCCATCTGGACGAAGACCATACCCTTGCTGTCCGGTGTGGAGGTGATGATACCGGTCAGACCGGCTGATAAGACCTTCACCTTATCGCCGACATGGATCTCTTCGCGGGACAGACCCTTGGTTTCCGGGGTGAGCTTCGGTTTTTGCGCGGCAGCTTTGGCTCTGGTGGCGTCCATCTTCTGCCGCAGGGCGGTACGCTTGCTCTCCATTTCTTTCATGGAGGGAGCGGATTTGCCGTATTTGTGGAAGTCGGCGATGGTGCGGTCGGCCAGTTCCTTGGCATCGGCCAGCATAGCCAGTGCCTGTTGCTTGGCGTCCTCCAGGATACGCTGCTTTTGTTCCTCGATTTTCTGTAAGCGCTCTGACAGCTTGGAGTCGGCTTCCTTGGCTCGGCGATGCAGGATGTCGATATCCGCTTCCTTCTGCTCCAAGGTGAGCCGCTTCTCCTCCAGCTTGGTCAGCAGCTCCTCCAGATTTTCCTGGCTTTCAGTCAGACGGCTTTTGGCATCATTGATGATTTCGGTCGGCAGTCCGAGGCGGCCGGAGATGGCAAAGGCATTGCTCTTGCCCGGCATACCGGTAATCAGTCGATAGGTCGGCGACAGGGTATCGACGTCAAATTCGCATCCGGCATTTTCCACGCCTGCTGTGTCCAGGGCATAGACTTTCAACTCACTGTAATGGGTGGTAGCCATCACGGTGGTGCCGCGTTTATGCAGTTCGTCCAGGATGGCCACCGCCAGAGCCGAACCCTCGATCGGGTCGGTACCGCTGCCAAGCTCATCGAAGAGTACCAGTGAATCGGCATCGGCCATCCGCATGATGGAAACGATGGTCGTCATATGGGCGGAGAAGGTACTTAAATTTTCCTCAATGCTCTGGTGATCGCCGATATCGGCAAAGACCTGTGAGAAGAGAGCGATACGGCTGCCCTCGCCGGCCGGAATCAACAGACCGGCCTGCGTCATCAAGGTAAACAGACCGACTACCTTTAAGGAGACGGTTTTACCACCGGTATTCGGACCGGTTACTATCAGGAGGGTGTAATCTTGACCGAGGCTGACATTGATCGGTACGACGCTGTCCGAGTCTAGCAGCGGGTGGCGGCCCTGGCGAATGTCGATCTGTCCGTCGATATTGACCGCCGGGCGGAAGGCCTTCATTTCGAGGGCCAGCTTGCCCTTGGCAAAGACAAAGTCCAGGTAGCCGATCATTCGGTAGTCATCTTCGATCTCATCCAGATGGGCGGCGGCCGTTTCGGACAGTACGGCCAGGATACGGGTGATTTCTTCTTCCTCATCTGCCTGCAGGGATTTTAAATCATTATTCAGCTTTACCACTGCCATCGGTTCGATAAAGAGGGTGGCGCCGCTGCCGGATTGATCATGGATCATACCGGGGATAGATGAGCGATGCTCCGCTTTGACCGGAATACAGTAGCGGCCGCCGCGGGTGGTGACCAGAGCATCCTGCAGATAGCTCCTGGCAGCGCCGTTTAGGAAATGTGACAGCTGCTTTTGAATCTGGGCCTGGATGGCATTCATTCGGCGACGGATGTCATGTAGGGCGGGAGAGGCATGGTCGCTGACCTCATCGGCCGAGATGACGGCCTGCTCGATGGCCTGCTTCACCGGCGTCAACGGTGTCAGGGCGGCAAAGTAATCGGCCAGGCTGCTCTCCTCGTCATCGCCGCCATAATGCTTGACGACAGCGGTCAGAGTGAGCAGCTTTTGGAGCTGCAGCAGCTCGCTGCAGGATAGGATGGCGCCGAGGCGCAGTCTGGAGAGCAGCGGGAGGTAATCAAAGTCACTGCCGAAGGAGATGTTTCCCTTTTTTAAGAGCAGGGAAAGCGCTTCATTGGTTTCATCCAGGGAATGATTCACTTCATACAGAGTGGTGGCCGGGGTCAATGCGGCAGCGTAGCCGCGACCGGACGGTGTAATGGTATATTTCATCAAACGGTCAAGTATGATGTGGAATTCCAGCTTCTGACAGGTGTGCGCGCTGACGGGCAGTCCCTGCGGCCGGCTCAGATTTTCGTTCATAAGCTTAACTCCTTTGCGATCTCATTGGACAAAAGATATCTCACTGCTTATTCTACAAGAAAAAGGGCGGCTTGAAAAGGAAAAAACTTTGCTGTCAACGGATGCCTATGGTATAGTGAAAGGAAAGAAACGAAGGATCGGCCGCCGAAGCGGCTTAGAAGGGGAAATACATGCGATTTATTAAGGAACTGCGAGAGGGAGATCGGGTCAGCGAGGTTTATTTATGCAAGTCATACCTGACACTGACGGCTAAGAACGGAAACAGCTACGGATCAGTGGTGTTACAGGACAAGACCGGCACCATAGACGGAAAGATCTGGAAGCCGGCCAATCCGGGGATCGATGATTTCGCTTCCATGGACTATGTTTGTATTACAGCCGATGTCAAGAGCTTTCAGGGCGCTCTGCAGCTTGATATCTCGCGGGTCCGCCGGGTCGATTCGGCGGACTACAAGGTGGCAGATTACCTGCCGGCCTCCCGTTATGATGCCGATGAGATGTTTCGTGAATTTACAGCCATTTTGGACACCGTCAAGGAGGCACACCTGAGAGCCTTGCTGCGTCGCTTTTTTGTTGAGGATACGGAGTTTGTTCGCCGCTTTCGTCTGCATTCAGCGGCCAAGGCCGTACACCATGGCTTTGTCAGTGGACTGCTGGAGCACACCTTAAGTATCATCAAATTATGTGATTTTTATTGTCTGCGCTATCCGATCCTGAACCGTGATCTGCTGCTCACCGCTGCCGCCTTCCATGACTGTGGCAAGGTCTATGAGCTGTCCTGCTTTCCGGAGAATGATTACACGGATGACGGCCAGTTGCTCGGCCATATTATGATCGGCTATGAGAAGCTGAGTCAGGCCATCAGTGAGATACCGGATTTTCCAGCCAAGCTGGCGACAGAGCTGAAGCATTGCATCCTGGCTCATCACGGGGAACTGGAATATGGCTCGCCGAAAAAACCGGCTCTGATCGAGGCGCTGGCGCTTAGTATGGCGGATAATACGGATGCCAAGCTGGAGGCTATGACGGAGCTCTTGGAGAGCGCGCCGGATGGCAGCTGGCTTGGATTTCAGCGACTTTTCGACAGCAATGTCCGCCGCACCTCCGGAGCAACGGAGAGATAAGAGCGAAGCGGCCGGCTTGCCAAATCAGATGACCTGACCGGTGCCGCGACGGATGGAAGTGTACAAAATAGAATGTTTTTATGTAAGTTTATGTAAGAAGGAAGTGACGAGATGTTTGCCAAGAATGATCTGGTCCGGCTTCACATCACAGATATGGGAATAGGAAAAGAGGGAATCGGGAAGGTGGACTCTTTTCCTATTTTTGTCAAGGATGCTTTACCGGGCGATTATATAGAAGCGAAAATCATTAAGGCCAAAAAGCAATATGCCTACGGTCGTCTGGAACGGATCCTGATGCCCTCATCAGATCGCATCGAACCGCTCTGCCCGGTGCACCGGGCCTGTGGCGGCTGTCAGATTGCGGCTCTGGATTATCGGGCCGCTCTACGCTTCAAGGAGGAGCGGGTTAAGCAGCAGTTGAGTCGGCTGGGGGGGCTTTCGTCTGAGCGATTAGCAGCCTGCATGGAACCAATTATCGGTATGGAGGAACCCTATCATTACCGAAATAAGGCTCAGTTTCCAGTCGGTCGGGATGCGGATGGCCGGCTGCTATCCGGCTTTTATGCCGCTCACAGTCATCGCATCATTCAGCATGAGGACTGTGCCATCGGTCAACCGCAGGCGGATGACATCCGCCGCCGGGTTTTGGATTTTATGCAGCGCGAGGGATTGACGGCCTATGATGAGCAGACCGGTCGCGGCCTGGTTCGCCATATCTTTGTACGTATCGGTCATGTTAGTGGTCAGGTGATGATCTGTCTGATCATCAATGAGGAGCCTAAGCGGAGTCGGCCCTGGGAGGCCGCCCTGGTGCGCGAGCTGACCGAAACGAAGCCGGTGGCTTCATTGGCCAGTCTTTGCCTGAATTTTCAACGGGAAGCAAATAACGTGATCCTGGGCAGTGAGACCCGCTGCCTATGGGGAAAGCCTTATATCGAGGACAGTCTGCTGGGGCTGCATTTTCATATTTCGGTAAACTCCTTTTATCAAGTGAACTCCGTTCAGACGGAGAAGCTGTATCAGACGGCCCTTGACTATGCAGCCTTAACGGCCGAGGATGTGGTTTGGGATATTTACTGCGGTATCGGCACCATTTCGCTGTGCGCCGCCCGACAAGCCGGTCATGTTTACGGTGTGGAATATGTTGAGCGCGCCATATCGGACGCAAAGGAAAATGCCGCCAGAAATGGTTTAACGAATACTGATTTTTATGCCGGAGCCGCCGAAGAGGTGCTACCGCGGCTCTACGCCGAGGAAAATATCCGCGCTTCGGTGATGATCGTCGATCCGCCAAGAAAGGGCTGCGCTCCGGAGGTGCTGAAAACCATCGCCCAAATGGCGCCGAAGCGCCTGGTTTATGTCAGCTGCGATGTGGCTACCCTGGCGCGTGATGTGAAGCGTATGGAGGAGCTGGGCTACCAACTGGAGAAGGTCAGGGCGGTGGACATGTTCCCGTGGACGGTGCATGTTGAGAGTGTCGTATTGATGACAAGAGTTGCACACACTAAGTAAATAAAGTGTAGAAATAAAAGGCTTATTCAACTGCTATCGTTAAAAGGTATAGGTGGGCTGGAATAAGCCTTGTTTTTT
>JAEXAX010000023.1 GCA_023458035.1 Bacillota bacterium
GTATAAGGACGGGAAAGAGATCAAATACACGATCAAGGAAGATAAGATCGAAAACTACAAATCTGAGATCACAGGTGATGTGGCAAACGGCTTTATGGTGAAGAATACCAACATTGAGAAAATTTCCGTACCTGTCCTGAAACAATGGGTTGGCAAGCCGGATGATAAGGTGGAAGTAAAGCTTCTTGCAGACAATGTAGAAAAAGAAGCTGCAATCTTAACAGCTGATACAGGGTGGAAGCATGAGTTTATAAATCTGCTCCGATATGACGAAAATGACGGCCATGAGATTATCTACACTGTTTCCGAAGTAAAAATTGACGGATATACGACAGGCATTTCAGGAACGCCCCAAGACGGTTTTACTATTACAAATACTATTACAGGTAAGGTGTCTGTACCGGTCACTAAGAAATGGATTGGAATGTCAACCGACAGTATTATCGTCAACCTGTTTGCTGACGGTAAAAAGATTGACAGTCAGAAGCTGTCAAAGGGGAACCATTGGCAATATACTTTTAAGAATTTAGAACAATATAAAAATGGTAAGGAAATCAAATATACAGTTGAAGAAGAAAAGATATTTGGATATTCCGCCACCATTAGCGGCAATGCAAAGGACGGATATATTATCATCAATGTTAAAAATACACCACCTAGTAAGCAAAAGCCGCCGAAGACAGGGGATACATCTAATAGAGGCTTCTTCGCCGGACTGTTGGTATTATCCGGATCTCTTCTGACGATCGCTGGATTGAAACGAAGAAAGGAGAATCAAGTTGAAAAGTAGGTTTATTCTGCGGCTGTAAAAGAAAATAAACTATGAAGTAGATTCAAGGCAACTAAAACTGTTTTGATGAAAACGCTATAAAAGGCATATGTTCAGGAAAGATCTGTTCATATGCCTTTATGGTTTAGCCGGCTGCTTGAGTTTACATTTGTCTCAAATGGAATGGTCATGGCTGCTTATTTGTTGATTTGGTTGCTGTACCTGGCAGAAACCTATGAGTTGCTGAAGCGGTCGGATTTGCAAAGCAAAATGAAGGGGGTATAGAATGCAGCTGCTACTTCAACATATACAAAAAATTTATCAAGACAGATCAATAAAAACGACAGCTTTGCAGGATGTTTCACTGCAACTTTACAGTGGTGAAGATACGGTCATTTTGGGAGCCTCCGGCGCGGGGAAGTCTTCATTGCTTAGCATCATCGGTTTGTTGGATCGGAACTTTGAGGGGCAATATATGATTGATGATACGGATGTTTCGACCCTGTCGGCAGGGAAACTGGCACGGCTCAGAAATGAACTGTTCGGTTTTGTGTTTCAGGACTATATGCTGGTAGAAACAGAAACGGTGTTTGAAAATGTCAGAATCCCCCTGCTGTACTCAAGACATCCGGCTCGGTTACACAAACAAATGATTGAGGAGGCGTTGGAGTTGGTCGAGCTGGCGGATGTCGCCGGGAAGAAGGTAACGGCATTATCGGGCGGTCAGCACCAGCGAGTGGCGATTGCCAGGGCCTTGGTACATAAGCCGACCTTTATTTTGGCGGATGAGCCGACTGGTTCACTGGATTTGAAGCTGTTGGAGCGTATCATGGAATTGATGAAACGGTATTTGAATGAAAAACATTCTATTATTATGGTAACGCATAATGAGACGCTGGCGGCACAGTATTTCAAACGGCAGATTCGACTGCATAACGGAATGGTGCTGGATGCTGCTCCTTATAAATAAAAAGGCTTTTATGCTTTAGTGTATCACAGAAGGGCTTGTCATATGCTGTTTACGGAAAAGCTTCATTTTCTCGAAAAATCTTATATAGATGAATCTGATAGGCGGATAGATATTTATAATATATAAACCGAAGGTGATCAATTGACATTGCACCGACAGACCGATATACTTGTATAAGATTAACGGTGTGTCATTGGAATGATCATGTATTATCCGTCTGAGGGAATGAGACATCAAATGTAAAGTATCGGAAAGGAGGGATGCAGTCCCTCAGTGCATCGAGAAATAAATGAAGAGAAAATGTATCAAGAGATTGGCAGGCCTGCTGCTGGCATTCATGGTATTGCCGCAGTCTGCATTGGCTGCTCCGAAAAACAATACTGCGGAGGGAGAAATCGTCAAGACGGTGAAAACCGTTTTTGTTCCATATGTGAATGGACATCCCTTGTCAGGTTTTTCTAAAGTTCCGTCCAAAGCTCTAACGGTAAATATGGTTTACTATGACTATGCTGCCGGCTATAAGGCCGTAAATGTCAGCACAGTCGAAGGAACAGAGGCGGATACCGGCTGCCTGGTGGCTATGCTGCCCTTTAAACAGCAGGGGGTGCAGCTGAATTATTTTGATAAAGCACAACAGGGACCGAATGAATACGGTATTAAGATTACGGGGGCGGATTTTGGCTGGACCCCGGATAAGGAACGGCCGGTTTTTGGCGGTTTAATGTATAATCGTCCAAATTATGGAACGCCCATTTATCTGAATACGTCCAAAGAAGTAAATCGGATCGCGGTGAATTATGCGCTCTCATATGATTTGAAGATTAATATTGCCGGTTTAAAACAAACGATTAATGATGTCGGCTTTAAGGTTTTGGATCATAACCAGGATACGGTGGCAGACAAAGTAAAAGTCGTAGATGAAGACACTGTTTTAATAGAAAACATTGAGTATAATCCTGCGAACAGTGAGCTTTGCCTGACCGGACCGATGGAACTGAAGCTGGATGTGCAGGAGCAGGAGCGGGATGTTACGGCAAAACGATCAGAGTCCAATGTGTTTGTGTTAGATCCGGATTTTCATACTGCTGTAGTAAAAGATGGAAAGGTAACGGTCGAAGTGGATCTGCGGTCTACTGAAAAATCGGCATCAAAGCCTTTGGCGGGTATTGATCCGGTGATCAGAAAGGCGATTTATGAAGACAACCCGGATATTTTGAAGCATTTTCCGCTGGATACAGCAGAAGAAGCCGGGCAGCAGCATCTGTTGTATGAGGATCAGCTTCCCTACATCAAAAAGCTTCGGATCGACGGCAGTGCCGACCGGAGCCTGGAGCTTTCGGGTTTATCGGCCATGACAAATGTATATATGTTGATATTAAGCGGAAGCCGCAGTCAGGCGGTAGATATTTCCCAATTCCCGAAATTAGAATATTTGGAGGCGAATGATCTGGGCTACCGAGAGTTGGATCTAAGCTCTCTGAAACAATTGAAGTCAGCCAAGCTGGCCGGTAACGAACTGAACGATTCTTCTTTGACATTGCCAGAAACGGATAGCTTGGCCTGGCTGGATATATCTCGTAATCACTTTGAACGTGCTCCAAAGTTTAGTGGTGTGCCAAATTTAAAGCAATTATTCATCAATGATCAGCAGCCGAAGCTTAAGGAACTGTATGTTCGCGGTCTGCATCAGTTGACTGAGCTGCATATCGACAGACACGCATTACGTACCATAGATGTAAGAGATAATGAGAATCTGGCGCTGTTATCTGCCAATAATAATGAAGGAGACAAGGTAGGTTTGATCGAGGTGGATCTCAGTCATAATCCGAAGCTAAACGGTTTGCATCTGAAAGATAACCATTTAACAGAACTGCGTCTGGAAAATATTTGTCTGTCAAACCTGAACCTGCATGGCAATCAGTTGAAGAAGCTGGATCTGCAGTCAGTATCATTTAGCGATGAGTTTAGCTATGCTGATCTCTGGCAGTCGGTCAAGGGGATCGGCCGGAAAAACGGTTCTCAGATCACGGTAGATATGAAAGCTTTGACAGGGGAAGAGGATCTCAGTCGTCTGCGCTTGGCCGCCGGCCAAAAGGCGGTTTCATGGGATGCTAAGACCGGTCTGGTAACAATCACACCGGAGAGCGAAGGGGAGCTGTCCTTTGTATATGAATATAATACGAAGAATCGTAAGCCGGGAGTTCCATTTGAAACGGCTATGCCGGTTGTGGTTCATCTGACTGTTCAGCCGCAGCCGAAACAAGGCTGGTTGCAGTTGTCTGACGGACGCTGGATTTATCTGAATGCAGATGGCAAGAGAGTTAAATCTGCATGGAAGGGAGAGTATTATCTGAAATCGGACGGAATTATGGCAGATCGAGAATGGATTTATGACCCAAATTACGGTGCCTGGTATTATTTGAAACAAGGGGGGCGCTATGCCCGGTTGCAATGGCAGGGAGCTTACTTCCTGTTGAGCGACGGAAGGATGGCGGTTTCTCGTTGGATCTATGACAAACAGTATAAGGGCTGGTATTATCTGACTAAGACCGGCGCTTATGCGCGCAATACCGTGACGCCGGATGGTTATCGAGTTGACCGTTCCGGAAAATGGGTGCGTTAAAGTGTAATAATACGGACGATTTTTCAGCGGACGATTACGGGGAAGCGGAATTTAAACATTCACCTTCGAGGACCAAATCAGCAGAATCAGCAGAAGTAGCTACTTGCCCACATATCTTCTTTGTGATAGAATATATGGGCATATGATAAAGGCGATGCGGATGCAAAGTAGTCGACCGCCCCAGAGAGGATCTCATCGGCTGAAAGGATCCATGGTCAATGACGAAATTTCACATCCAAGCTTCATCCTTGAACTGACAGTAGGGGATGACGGTCTTACCCGTTACGTAAAATTAAGTGCCTGCCCGCTGTGGCAGGAAGTAGGATGGTACCACGGATAGCTTCGTTCCTTTGTGAACGAAGCTATTTTTATATTTTTCAGATGGTAAAGAAATGAAGAGGAGAAGGACGATGAAGGAAACATTAGAAGCGTTACGAAAGCTGGCGACAGAGCATATTCAGCAGGCGACAGATCTGAATGCCTTAAATGACATTCGTGTCAGTATCTTGGGAAAGAAGGGACAGCTGACAGATTTATTGAAGGGATTAAAGGATGTATCAAAGGAAGAACGCCCGGCGGTCGGTCAGATGATCAACACGGTTCGTGAAGAGGTAGAGACATTTCTGGAGGAGCGTAAGAGCCAGCTGGAACGCAGGCTGATGGAGCTGCGCCTGGAGTCCGAGAGCATTGACGTGACCTTGCCGGCTAAGAAGGCTGAGCAGGGGCATGCCCATCCGAATGCCATTGCCCTGGCTGAAGTGGAAAAGATCTTTATGGGGCTCGGCTATGAGGTGGTTGAGGGACCGGAGGTCGAATATGACCTGTATAACTTTGAAAAGCTGAACATTCCGGCCAATCACCCGGCCAAGGATGAGCAGGATACCTTCTATATCAATCCGCAGATCGTTCTGCGCACCCAGACCTCGCCTGTACAGGCTCGTATCATGGAGGAAGGGAAGCTGCCGATTCGTATTCTGGCGCCGGGCCGTGTTTTCCGTTCGGATGAGGTGGATGCCACCCATTCGCCGAGCTTCCATCAGATCGAGGGTCTGGTCATTGACAAGCATGTGACCTTCGCTGACTTGAAGGGTACCTTGGAGCAGTTTGCCAAGGCTCTGTTTGGTGAGGATACCAAGATTAAGTTCAGACCGCATCATTTCCCGTTCACCGAGCCGTCGGCCGAGGTGGATGTCAGCTGCTTTAAGTGTCACGGCGAGGGCTGTCGTTTCTGTAAGGGCAGCGGTTGGATCGAGATTCTGGGTTGTGGTATGGTGCATCCGCATGTATTGGAGATGTGCGGTATCGACCCGCAGGAGTACACCGGTTTTGCCTTCGGTGTCGGCCTGGAGAGAATCGCCCTGCTGAAGTATGAGATCGATGATATGCGCCTGTTATATGAAAATGACGAGCGTTTCTTGAAGCAGTTTTAGAATCAGAGGAAGGGGATAAAAGATGAATACATCATTATCATGGATTAAAAGCTATGTGCCGGATCTGAATGTGACGGCGCAGGAATATACAGATGCAATGACATTGTCAGGAACCAAGGTTGAGGGCTATGAAATCCTGGACAAAAACCTAGAGAAAATCGTGGTGGCACAGATTACCGCCATAGAGAAACATCCGAATGCCGATAAGCTGATCGTTTGTCAGGTGGATATCGGCAATGAGTCTGTACAGATTGTGACCGGTGCCCGAAATGTGGCAGTGGGCGACAAGATACCGGTGGTGTTGGACGGCGGCCGTGTGGCAGCAAGTCACGGAAACGGCGGCGAAAACGGAATCAAGATCAAAAAGGGAAAGCTGCGCGGCGTGGAATCCTGCGGCATGATGTGCTCCATCGAGGAGCTCGGCCAAACCAGGGAGCTGTTCCCGGAAGCACCGGAATATGGTATTTATATTTTCCCCAAGGATACACCGGTTGGCGCCGATGCTGTGGAAGTACTGGGGCTGCATGACGTGGTCTTTGAATATGAGGTGACCTCAAACCGGGTGGATTGCTACAGCGTGGTAGGTATTGCCAGAGAGGCTGCCGCCACCTTTGGCTGCGAGTTCAAGCCGCCGGTGATTACCGCGACCGGAAACACCGAGGATGTGCATGATATGATCAGCGTCGAGGTGCAGGCGCCGGAGCTGTGTCCGCGTTTCACGGCCAGAGTGGTGAAGAATATCAAGATCGAACCGTCGCCGAAGTGGCTGCGGCAGCATCTGGTTTCCTGCGGTATTCGCCCGATCAATAATATCGTCGATATTACAAATTATGTGATGGAGGAATACGGTCAGCCGATGCATGCCTATAACTTGGACGCCATTGCAGATCGTAAAATCATCGTAAAGCGTGCCGGTGAAGGAGAGACCTTTGTCACCTTGGATGGAAAAGAAAGAAAACTGGATGAAAATGTATTGATGATCGCCGACGGTCAGCGATATATCGGTATCGCGGGTATTATGGGTGGAGAGAATTCCATGATCACAGATGATGCGAAGCATCTGTTATTTGAAGCGGCTTGCTTCGACGGTACCAATGTGCGCCTGTCCTCGAAGCGTGTCGGCCTGAGAACCGAAGCGTCCGGCAAGTTTGAAAAGGGTCTGGACCCGAATTTGGCCGAAACGGCGATCAGCAGAGCCTGTCAGCTGATCGAATTGCTCGGTGCCGGTGAGGTGGTCGGCGGTATGGTTGATATTTATCCGGAAAAGAGAGTAGAGAAGCGGGTGCCGTTCTCGGCCGAGCGTATTAATCATTTGCTGGGAACTGAGCTTTCGGCCAAGCAGATGCTGGCCTATCTAGAGCGGATTGAGATCGCTTATGATGAAGCGGCCGGTGAGTTGGTGGTTCCGACTTTCCGTCAGGATCTGGAGCTGGAAGCAGACATTGCCGAGGAAGTAGCCAGATTTTTCGGCTATGACAATATTCCGACAACCCTGCCGGGCGGCAGCGCCGCATCCGGTCGTCTGTCGGCTAAGCTGGAGATCGAAAAGTTGATCAGTGAAACTGCCATGGCTCACGGCTTTAACCAGGCCATGACCTATTCTTTTGAGAGCCCGAAGGTGTTTGATAAGCTGTTGATCGGTGAGGCTTCCGATTACCGCAGGGTGGTGACCATCTCAAATCCGCTGGGACAGGATTACAGTATTATGCGAACTTTACCGCTGGATGGTATCCTGACTTCATTGGCTACAAACTATAACAGAAGAAATAAAAATGTCCGCCTGTTCGAGCTGGCCAATACCTATCTGCCAAAGCAGCTGCCGGTGACCGAGTTACCGGAGGAGAGGATGCAGTTTGTGTTGGCGGCCTACGGCGAAACGGATTTCTTTGTGATGAAGGGTGTGGTGGAAAATGTATTGGATAAGCTGGGGATCGGAACTGATTTGGCCTATGTGACCGAGGATAAGCCGAGTTTCCTGCACCCCGGACGCTGTGCACGCATCCTCTGTGGCGGCAAACGAATCGGCTATTTGGGAGAGCTGCATCCGCAGGCTGCCAAGAACTATGATATCGGCGAGCGCACCTATGTGGCTGTGCTGGATATGCCGGCAGTCACCGAATTTATTGACATGGATACCAAGTATCGGGGGATTCCGAAATTCCCGGCTGTAAACCGTGATTTGTCTATGGTGGTGCCGAAGAGCCTGCCGGTGGGAGAGATAGAGGCTGTCTATAAAAACGGTATCCCGTATATGGAAAGCTATCGTTTGTTTGACGTTTACGAAGGAGAGCAGGTGGGAGCCGATAAGAAATCGGTAGCCTATGCTTTGACCTTCAGAAGTGCTGAGGGAACCCTGACCGAGGAGCAGATTCAGGCATCCATGCAGAAGATCCTGACCGGGCTGGAGGCCTTGGGAATCAGCCTGCGTGCGTAAAAAGAAGGAAGTAAGAGTTTGAAAACATCGGATTTTAATTATGAACTGCCCGAGGAATTGATCGCGCAGACACCGCTTATGCAGCGTGATAGCTGCCGTCTGATGGTGGTGAATAAAGAGAAGCAAAGTATCGAGCATAAGTATTTTCGTGATATCCTGCATTACCTGCGGCCGGGTGATTGTATGGTCATCAATGATACCAAGGTACTGCCGGCCAGATTGATCGGTGAGCGCGTCGGCACCGGCGGTCGTGTGGAATTATTATTATTGAAGCGTTTGAGCCTGACCCGGTGGGAAACGCTGGCCAAGCCCGGCAAAAAGGCGCGTATCGGTATGAAAATCAGTTTTGGTGAGGGCCTTCTGACAGCTGAGGTGGTGGCTGTGGCGGACGAGGGAAACCGGATCGTCGAATTTTCTTTTGACGGCATCTTTGAGGATATCTTAAATACCCTCGGCGAGATGCCTTTACCGCCGTATATTACCGAAAAGCTGAAAGACAGCAGTATGTATCAGACGGTATATGCCAGAGAAAACGGCAGTGCGGCGGCTCCGACGGCCGGTCTGCATTTTACCGAGGAGCTGTTGCAGACCATAGAAGAACGAGGCGTGACAGTGGCCAGAGTGACCCTGCACGTCGGCCTGGGAACCTTTCGACCGGTCAAGGCGGAGGATGTCGCTGATCACCATATGCACAGTGAGTTCTATGAGATCACCGAGGAAAATGCGGCGAAAATCAATGCTGCCAAGCGGCGCGGCGCGGCCATTGTTTCGGTCGGTACGACCAGCATGCGCACCCTGGAAACGGTGGCGGATGTTGATGGCTGTGTCAAGGCCGGCAGCGGTTGGACGGATATCTTTATCTATCCGGGTTATCAGTGTCGCTGTGTAGACCGGCTGATTACGAACTTTCACCTGCCCCAGTCTACCCTGCTGATGCTGGTATCGGCTTTGGAGGGAAAGGAGCTGGTGATGCGGGCCTATGGCGAGGCGGTGCAGGAACGGTATCGCTTTTTCTCCTTCGGAGATGCCATGCTGCTGATGTAGTGAAGATGACAGCATGGTTGTTTTGTGGTAGAATAATATAAAAAGTGTGTTTGTCATGCGGAACATACAGAAATAAGATGTCTGCAGTGGCTTAGGAAAGGGATAACAGATGGATTTTAAAGAACTGGGCAGAAGAGCCCTATTTCAAACAGAGATGCTGGCAACCATCTTAGAGAACGGAGAGCCATCTCCGGATAGTGAATTTACAGATACCAAGCGTCGTGCGCTGACCTATCCGGTATTGGATCGTGAGCCGATCGCCGATCACTTGAATGACTATACCCTGGAAGAGGTATTCTATCTGTGTTATGTCTATCATCAGATTGTCAGTCATGCGGACGAATATCCGTTGGAGCAGGATTTTTACAGAGAAGAAGCGGCTAAGGTGTACGCCTATCTGGCGGCCGCCCTGCGCAATGCCGAAAAGGTATATGTGATTTTCTCATCGGCTACCAGGCATCCGTTTATCTTTGACCATGGTGAAAAGTTTTATGCGGTGGCCTCGACCAAGGAAGAGCATGTGCAGTCTATGGTAAAGCTGCTGGAGGAAAAAGGGCTGTCGATTAACGTGCAGGAGATCCCGGGCGAAGCCTTTTCGGTCTTTATGCACAGTCTGCGCTTTATGGGGCTTACCCATGTCGAATATGGATCGGTGGATTATAAGACCCGTATCAAGCTCGAAGATCTGGCAGAGTTCGCGGTCAATGAGAATCCGTCTTTGTATATTGAGAATCCGTCCTTTCAGCAAAAGGCTCTGATGTTCTTCCAGTTTATCAATTCCGGTATGGCTCCGCAGATGATGCAGAAGATGGAATTTGAGATGATGCACGAGATCTTTACAGCTCGTTATATCCTGCCGAGCAGTTTTGATCCGGAGCTGTTGAAGGCTGAACATGAGCTTTCCGGAGCGGTGTTGGATCGAGTACAGTTTGCTACTTTGGAGAATCAGGAAAAAAAGGCCTTTCAGCCACTGCTGACAGACTGGGTAGAGATGAATAAGTTTAATCAGCACGGTCAGTATAAGGCGCTGGTACTGGAATACAATGACCTGAAGAAGATCTTCCCGCGTGAAGGCGTGGACGCTGTGGTCTTTAACCCGATGGGGACTAACATCAGCTTAACGGCCGAGCAGCTGACAGCGCTGGAGGAAAAGTATCATACTGTGCTGCAGCTAATGCGTGAAGCCCGCGAAAAGGGTGAGGCAGAACAGAGAAATACATCTGAACAGGCTTAAGAAGTTTGCGGACCGGACAAGCTTAGCGGAGAAGGAATAGGAAAAAAACATGCAGAAAAAAACCATTCTTTATTTAAATCGGATATTGATCCTGTATTTTGCGCTGTCCAGTATAATTCTGACGGCTTTAAGTGTCCTGGTCTTTTTTGAAGATACTGTTCTGGGTATGCTGATGGGCGGCTTTGCCGTCTTCTTCATACTCGGCTTCGTGCTGTTTTTGTTGACTCGAAAACGAACCATGGAGCGGGAATTGATTTCATATGCGACTCAGTTCGGGCAGGTACAGAAAAAACTGCTGCAGGAGTTGGAGATTCCGTACACCATACTGGATAAGCGTTTTCATATCCTGTGGATGAACCGTCTGTTTCAGGAAATGACAAATCGTCGGGATCAGTATCGAAAAAGTCTGTTTTCAGTCTTTACCATGATCGAACCTTTTGACTTCCGGGTGGGAGAGCAGGAACTGACCTTCGAGATGGAATACGGCAGTCGCCTGTATCAGGTGCATGTCAAACGTATCTATCCTGAAGAAATCCGACTGGCCGAAAAGGAAGCAGAGGGTGAGGGAGCAAAGGATTATTTGATCGCCGTTTACTTCTTTGATCAGACTGATTTACATGAATTAAAACGCATCAATGAGGAACAGCAGCTGGTTACCGGTCTGCTATATATTGATAATTATGAGGAAGCCTTGGAGAATGTCGAAGAGGTTCGAAAATCTTTGCTGCTGGCCCTAGTGGATCGAAAGATAGATCGTTATATCTCTCATGTCAACGGACTGGCCAAAAAGCTGGAAAAGGATAAGTATATCCTGGTTATGACCAAGAAGCAGCTTGCTCAGTTGATTGAGGACAGGTTTTCCATTCTGGCAGATATGAAGACCATTAATATCGGCAACCGTATGCCGGTAACCATCAGTATGGGTATCAGTTCTCAGGACGGGGCATTGCTGGACAGCTACAAGAGTTCGCGGGTGGCCATAGATCTGGCTCTCGGCCGCGGCGGTGATCAGGTTGTCATCCGCCAGGGAGATGCGCTGATGTATTTCGGCGGTAATACTCAGAAGGCGGAGAAGAACACCCGTGTCAAGGCTCGTGTCAAGGCACAGGCGCTGGCGGAATTTATCTCCGGCAAGGAACGTGTGGTGGTTATGGGGCACAAGGTGCCGGATGTTGATTCCTTCGGCGCGGCGGTCGGTATTTACCGGGCTGCCAAGGCATTGGGTAAAAAGGCCTACATCGTCATCAGTGAGGTGACTACGTCGGTACGTCCGCTGATGGATGCCTTTTTGGAGGGGATCGAGGATAAGGAAGTCTGCATCGACGGAAACCGGGCTAAGAGCCTGGTCGATGATGACTCCGTACTGGTGGTGGTTGATACCAGCCGGCCGACTTATGTGGACTGTCCCAGTCTGTTGGAGCTGACAGGAACCATCGTCATTCTGGATCATCATAGACTGGCCGGTGATATCATTGAAAATGCTGTGCTGTCCTATATCGAGCCGTTCGCCTCATCGTCTTGCGAAATGGTGGCGGAGATCCTTCAATACATCACTGCCGAGGTGAGGATTCGGAATGTTGAAGCCGACTGTCTATATGCCGGTATCATTATTGATACAAATAACTTTGAAAATAAAGCCGGAGTGCGAACCTTCGAGGCGGCTGCGTTCCTGCGCCGCAACGGAGCGGACGTGGTCAGGGTACGAAAGCTGTTCCGTGAAGATTTTCATTCCTACCGGGCCCGCGCCGAAGCCATCCGTTCGGCTGAAATGTATCAGGACAGCATTGCCTTTTCGATCTGCCCGTCAGAGAACTTGGAGAGTCCTACGGTGATCTGTGCGCAGGCAGCAAATGAATTATTGAACATCGCCACGGTTAAGGCATCCTTTGTGGTAACTAAACACAACGGCGAGATCTATATCAGTGCCCGCTCCATTGATGAGATGAACGTGCAGTCGATTATGGAACGTTTGGGCGGCGGCGGTCATTTGAATATGGCCGGAGCTCAGTTGGCCGGGGTGACCGAGCGCGAAGCTATTGATCGAATCAAGGAGGCTATGCAGGAGATGGATGCGCAGGGGCTGTTATAGTTAGAAAGTGAGGAGAATATGCAGATTATTTTATTGGAGGACGTAAAATCACTTGGGAAAAAAGGAGAGATTGTTTCAGTTTCCGAAGGCTATGCGAAGAACTTTATTTTACCGAAAAAGATTGGCGTGGAAGCAACTGCCGCTAATCTGAACACCTTAAAGCTGCAGAAAGCGAATGAAGAGAAGCTGGCAGCCGAGAGGTTGGCCGAGGCCAAGGAATTTGCCGCGGTCATCGAGGCTCAGACCTTACGGCTGACCATTAAGGTCGGTGAGGGCGGTAAGATTTTCGGCGCCATTTCGACAAAGGAGATCAGCCAGGCGGCCAAAAGTCAGTGTAATCTGGAGTTAGACAAGAAAAAAATCGCCCTGGCGAATCCGATCAAGACCATGGGAACGCATGAGATCCCGGTCAAGATACACCCGAAGGTGACTGCCACCCTAAAGGTGGTTGTCAGCGAGGCCTAGGAGGCAATCATGGCAGAAGAAGATATTCTCCGACGGACGATGCCGCAGAGCATCGAGGCGGAGCAGGCGACCATCGGTGCTATGCTGATGGATCGGGAGGCTGTACAGACTGCCGCCGAAATCCTGCAAAAGGATGATTTTTATTATAAAAAATACGGTGTCATTTTTGAGGCAATGGTAGATCTGTATAACAGCGGGAAACCGATCGATCTGGTGACACTGGGTGAAAAATTGAAAGAGATGGATATGGGTGAGGATGTCATCGGCGCCGAGGTCTTTCAGGAGATCATTAGTGCTACTGCCACATCGTCCAATGTCGGACATTATGCTAATATCGTTCAGGAAAAGTCGATGCGTCGTCGGCTGATCCGCTTAAATGATGAACTGTCGAATCTCTGCTATAAAAATGAAGAGGGACTGGATGATATTCTGGATACCACCGAGAAGAAGATGTTTGCCCTGTTAAACAGTCGGAACACTTCTCAGTTTGTACCGATCAAAGAGATCGTATTGACGGCCTTGGACCGTATCGAACACCTCAGTAAGTTAAGCGGCGCCGTTACCGGTGTGCCGACCGGTTTTACCGATCTGGATTACCGGACAGCCGGTTTGCAGCCATCGGATTTGATTCTGGTGGCTGCCAGACCGTCCATGGGTAAGACCGCCTTTGTGCTGAATATCGCCGAATATGCAGCAGTACGCAGTCCGAAAAAGGTGACAACAGCCATCTTTTCGCTCGAGATGTCAAAGGAACAGTTGACCAACCGTCTACTATCAATGGAGTCTCATGTCGATGCTCAGGCACTGCGTACCGGTAACCTGGAGGATGCTCAGTGGGAGCAGCTGGTAGAGGGAGCCAGTATGGTGGCGGATTCCGCCCTGATCATAGATGACACCGGCAGTATCTCCATCTCCGAATTGCGAAGTAAATGTCGAAAGTATAAGCTGGAGTATAATCTCGGTCTTGTCATCATCGACTACCTGCAGCTGATGAGCGGCGGAAAAGCCGAATCCAGACAGCAGGAGATTTCATCGATCAGTCGTGCCCTAAAGGGCCTGGCCAGAGAATTGAATGTGCCGGTTATCGCCCTGTCACAGCTTAGTCGTGCAGTTGAGTCCAGACCGGATAAGCGGCCGATGTTGTCCGATCTGCGTGAGTCGGGAGCCATCGAACAGGATGCCGACGTTGTTATGTTTATCTATCGCGACGAGTACTATAATAAAGATGAGTCGGAGGATAAAGGAAAGGCCGAGATTATCATTGCCAAGCAGCGTAACGGTCCGGTCGGAACAGTTAAATTAAAGTGGGATCCGCAATATACCCGCTTTTCTAATTTGCAGAGAGAGACAGACTATGAGAATTAATCAGGATCGAATCATACAGGAGTTTTGCGAGCTGACGAGTATTGATTCCTTGAGTTATCGGGAAAAGGATATGAAGGATGTGCTGGCTGCTAAACTAACGGCCCTGGGCTTTTCGGTCGAGGAGGATGATGCAGGAGAGAGGATCGGCGGAAATTGCGGAAATCTGTATTGTTATCTGGCAGGCGAGCTGCCGGGACCGCCGCTGATGTTTTCCGGTCACATGGATACCGTGGCGCCGGGCATCGGCAAGCGGGCCATCCTGCAGCCGGACGGTCGGATCACCTCAGACGGTACGACCATTCTGGGGGCCGATAATGTGGCTTGTCTGGTTGAAATACTGGAGGGTATCCGTTTCCTGAAAGAAAACAAGCTGCCGCATCGCAGCATCGAGCTGGTGCTCTGTGTGGCTGAGGAATTACACCTGCTGGGATCGGCTGTCTTTGATTGCAGCCGTTTGCAGGCAAAGGAATGCTATATTCTGGATATCAGCGGCAGGGTCGGCCGTGCGGCTGTGCAGGCTCCATCGGTCATTGCTTTTTCCATTGAAGCCAGGGGCAAGGCGGCTCATGCCGGCTTTAATCCGGAGGAAGGGGTGAATGCCATCGCGGCCATGGCCAGACTGATCGCCGAAACCCCGCAGGGGCGATTGGAGGGGCTTGGCACCTTTAATATCGGGGCGATCAGCGGCGGGCGAGAAACCAACATCATCTCCGAGTACTGTCTTGCCAGAGGTGAGGTCAGAAGCTTTGATCACGAGCAGGCCGTGGCTGCGGTCGATGCACTGAAAGCAAGAGCCAAACGCATCTCGGCCGAGACCGGAGCGGAGCTGGTGATCGAAGCAGTGGTACGGGCCAAGAGCTATCGCATCGACACGGCGGAGCCGGTGGTACAGCGTTTTATCAGGGCCTGCCGAGAGCTTGGACTAAGCGGAGAAGTGGAGACTACCTTTGGCGGCAGTGATAACAATGTCTTTGTTGATCGGGGCTTGCGCGGTATCGTTTTATCCTGCGGTATGTATCAGGTGCATTCGACAGAAGAATATACCCGCGCAGTGGATCTGGCTGACGGAGCCGGGCTGGTGGCAGCGCTGCTGCAGTGTGACTGATTGAAGATAGCTGAAACAGTGGCTTATAATATCAAAATACAAAGAAGAGGGCTTTGAACATGACGTTCACAGCTCTTTTTTCGTGCTTTGATACGACAGAAAACGGAAGCCGAAATTAAATTTTAGCAAATTTGTCATATTTCTATTTGAAGTATAATATAGTAAAATAAATAGTGCAAAATATAATTGCAGGCATGAGCAATAAATGGGACTATCGAACATACGAGCATAGAGGGGGTATAATCATGGTAAAAGCGCAGATAGGTGTAATCGGAATGGCGGTAATGGGTAGGAATCTGGCTTTGAATCTGGCGTCCAGAGGGTTTTCGGTGGCCGTTTATAACAGGACGGCAAGTGTGACCGAGGAAGTCATAGAGGGTAACCCGGGCAGTCAGCTGATAGGTTTTGTTACATTAACAGACTTTGTGGCGGCCCTGGAGCGACCGAGAAAGATGATTCTCATGGTAAAAGCCGGCGCGCCGGTTGACGCCACCATTGATCAATTAGTGGCATTATTGGAGCCGGGTGATATTGTAATAGATGGCGGCAACAGTTTCTTTCGTGACAGCCAGCGTCGTTATGAAAATTTAAAGAAAAAGGGCTTCCACTTTGTCGGACTCGGGGTATCCGGCGGTGAGACCGGAGCCAGAAAGGGACCTGCCCTGATGCCGGGCTGTGATCCGGAAGTGTATGAGCTATTGGCTCCGTACCTGAATGCAATGGCGGCCAAGGCTGAGGATGGAGTACCCTGTGCTGCCCGGCTCGGAGCCGGCGGAGCCGGACATTATGTGAAAATGGTGCATAATGGAATAGAATATGCAGACATGGAGCAGATCGCCGAAACCTATCAGGTGCTGCGCCGACTGGGCGGGTTTTCAAATGCCGAGCAGAAGGCATTGTTTTCTAAGTGGAACTGCGGTCTGCTGTCCAGTTATTTGATTGAGATTACTGCCAATATTCTGGGAGTGCCGGATGATCAGGGGCAGCCGGGTGAGTTGGTGGATTATATTGCCGATGTTGCCCTGCAAAAAGGCACCGGTAAGTGGACGAATCTGGAGGCGGTTGACCTGGGGGTGGATGCTTCGGTACTGGCTGCCGGTCTCAATGCCCGTGTGATGAGTATGTTAAAGACTGAGCGGACGGCGGCAGCAGTTGTATTCACGGATACAGCTGTAGCGGCTGACGCAGCAGTGCTGACAACCGAAGAGGACAAAGAGGCTCTGGCCCAAGATGCCATGTCGGCTCTGTTGGCAACTAAGATCATCGCTTATGCGCAGGGCTTTAAGCTCTACAAGGAAGCGGCTGCGGCTTACGGGTGGAAGCTGCGCTATGATGTCATTGCCCAGAGCTTCAGAGCCGGCTGCATCATTCGTTCGACCCTGTTGAATCCGATGATGGAGGCCTTTCGTAAGAATCAGGAACTGCCGAACCTGATGATGGATGATTATTTTGCCGGTCTGCTGCGCGAACATATCCACGGCCTGCGCCGTTTTGTGACGGCGGCCGTGACCGCCGGGATTCCGGTTCCGGCCATGATGGCGGCACTGACTTACTTCGATACCTACCGCACCGAGCAGGGCGCTGCGAATTTGATTCAGGCACAGCGTGATTATTTCGGAGCCCACACCTTTGAAAGAACGGATCGGGCCGGCAGCTTCCATTATCAGTGGGAATAGATAGGAGGCGGGATGAGAAATACAGAAGAATTATTGGTCATCTTTGGTGGAACGGGGGATCTGTCAAATCGCAAGCTGATCCCTGCTGTCTATAACCTATACGCCAGAAAGGGATCACGTCACAAACGCTTTCGTGTGTTGGTCATTGGTCGGCGGGATTGGGGAAAGCAGGAGTATATTGATGAGGTAAAGGATTGGGTAGAGAAATTTGCCCGTTTACCGTTTACTGAAAGGAGTTGGCAGGCATTTTCCGGACAGCTGGATTATTACCAAATGGATTTTACCGATCCGGCGGCCTATGACGCCCTGTTTGACTATTTTGAAACATATTATCCGGGCATGTCCAAACTGTTCTATTATGCAGTAGCGCCGCGGTTCTTTGGGCCGATCTCAAAGGGCTTGGCCCGAAAAGCATGGTTGCCGCAGGAAGCCAAGCTGATCATCGAAAAGCCTTTCGGTGAAAATATTGATGACGCCAAACGATTGTACCATGATATGGTAAAGGTTTTTGGCGCAGAGCAGATCTATCACATTGATCATTATTTGGGCAAAGAAATGATTCAAAATATCCTGACCCTGCGGTTCCGAAATATGATTTTTTGCAGAGCATGGAATCGGGATGCCATTGAATCTGTAGAAATTACCGCATCAGAGCAGGTGGGCGTGGAGACCAGAGGCGATTATTATGATCGTTCCGGCGCCATGCGGGATATGGTGCAGAATCATCTGTTTCAGATTCTGTCTATTCTGACAATGGAGAAGCCGGAGAATGACAGTCCTTACGCCGTAATGGTGGCCCAGCAGAACGTGCTGCAGGCTCTAAAACCGGTGACGGCGGCCGATCTTGATAAGCGTCTGGTGATGGCTCAATATGACGGATATCGGGCAGAGCCGAAGGTTGACAGGAAATCGAAGACCGAGACCTATGCGGCTTTAGTGGCCATGATTGATAATCCGCGCTGGCAGGGCGTTCCCTTTTTTATCCGAACCGGAAAAAGGATGAAGGATCGTTTGACCCAGGTGGTCATTAACTTTAAGAAGCCGGAGGGTGCGGTGACCGCCAATCGACTGCTGTTTTATATCCAGCCGGATGAAGGCGTCAAGCTGAGTTTTAATATCAAGGAGCCGGGACTGGGTTATGCCGATCGGACGGTGGCCATGGACTTTTGCCAGAGCTGTGACATTGAAGCTCACAGTAATACACCGGAGGCCTATGAGCGTTTGCTCGGTGCGGCAGCGGACGGACAACGCTTTTTGTTTTCTCAGTGGCCGCAGATCGAGTTCAGCTGGAGCTTTATTGATCGGGTGATCGAGCTGTGGCAGTCAGAGGGAGCCAAATTGGCGACCTACGAGCAGCGATCAAACGGTCCGCAGGAAGCGGCCGATATGCTGGCCGCCTATCACAGTGTCTGGTATGAGGGGGCAAACAATGAAGGTGTATGATGTTTCAAGGATCATAGCGCCGGATATGGCGGTATATAAGAATCGAGATTTTAAGAAACCGGTCTGGCGGACGGATTCGACGTATGCCGACACGCTGGTCAATGAATCGACGCTGACCACCAACCTGCATACAGGCACCCATGTGGATGCGCCCTATCATATGCTGACTGACGGCCGTACCATCGATCAGACCGATCTGGATCTGTACTTCGGCGAGGCCAGAGTGCTGGATTTGACCGGAGTGGAGGAGATGATCCGTCGCAGTGATCTGGAGCCCTTTGCTATTCAGCCGGGCGAACGGATTATATTGCATACAAGAAATTCTCATCGAAATGATTTTGATGAGCACTTTGTTTACATTGAAGAGGATGCCGCCGCTTATTTGCGAGACATCGGTATCAAGACAGTGGGGATCGATGCTATGAGCATCGAGCGCGGAAAAAAAGAACACCCGACACACAGTATCATCCTGGGCGCCGGGATCGGAGTGATCGAAGATCTGCGCTTGGCGGATGTGCCGGAGGGCCGCTATGAATTGATGGCCCTGCCGCTGCGGCTGCAGGGAGCGGAGGCTTCACCGGTACGGGCGATTTTGATCGAGCGCCGGACGGATACCGACTGACGCCCATCAAATTTTTATGGCAGAATAACAGCCCCGTGTCGAAGTTCATTGATCAGCGGCAGGCCGTAATGCTTATGCAGCATATAATAATAGAGGCGGTTCATTTGCAGCTGTCGCTCATATAAAGGAAGGTAGTCTGCCGGCAGACTGCCTTTTTTTTGCCTGCCGGGATTTGTCAACAGACAGATGTCGGGTTTGCGCTGAATCCGCGCACAGACAGGAGCACCGCCCGTTCGAGACAGCGCAAGGACATTTAGCGCGAGGCTTCCTTTACGGATACAGGCTTGAAAGCGGCGGATTTCGTCCCGGTTGATGCCGAGCAGCAGATGGAGCAGATGGCGGCGGATACGACTGGCTGTCAGGCTTTTGTTTTTCAAAGCGGCCGTCAGACAATCATAATCCGGCCAATCATCGGAAACGGTTGCCAGTCGGTTGGCAAAATCGACACTGAGATCGGGTACAGTCTGCCATTTAGTCGTGTCACCGTGCACCAATCGATCAAACAGCAGATCATGAAACTGACGCATTCCAAGAGGAGCTGTTTGTGTCAGCGGATAAGCGATATCCAGAAGAGAAGCGGCGGCTTTCGGAAGACCGATCTTCATGGCGGAAGGGCTGCCTTGTGTTGTCCAGCGTTGCCTGAGGGCGGTGGCTGAGTAACAGCCATTGTGTTCCTCAAGGCTGTGGTAGCCTTTGTCAGTGCGCCGAATGGCATGGGGACGGATCGAACTTCCCAGCTTTTTCAGAGCTTTTAAGTACTCGACTGCCAGAATATGATTCGGCTCGGCCAATAGCGCGGCTGTGTTTGAACCAAGGGATTTCTCCACTGCCAGCATTCGGGCATTCGGAAATGATAAACCGGACTCCACTTTTTCTTTAATAATACGAGAAAAACATGCCGGCTCATCCACTAACAGGGAAGCGATCTCCTGTAAGCCTTCCAAGGCGGCGTGTTCCACGCCGAATACCAGATCAGTGACTGCACCCAGTCGATCCAGAATGGTGACGGCTCCGGCGGCAAATTCGGCGGCCGAGGCAGTGGCGGCATAGACCGGCAATTCCAGTACCAGATCCGCACCGCAGCGAACTGCCGTTTCCGCCCTGATGTATGGATCCAGAACTGCCGGAGTTCCCCGCTGCACATAAGCTCCGCTCATCAAAACGATGATGGCGTCAGGGCATAATTGCTGTCGGACGGCAGTTAGTTGATAGGCGTGCCCGTTATGAAAGGGATTGTATTCAGCGATAATAGCACAGATACGCATGACTTCCTCCTGAAATGTTTGTTAACAATATACCATGCGAACCATAAAAGTACAAACATTTGTATTGCAGAAAAAACAGTTGACGGGTTTTTTGGCTTGTGACCCCACTGTGAATCATGTATAATAATATAGAAAATAAAGTTACCTTTGAAGGGAGAAAGTAGTAGAGATGAGCTTTATTGAAGAAATCAAACGTCGGGCGAGAGCCGACAGAAAAACCATTGTATTGCCGGAATCAGAGGACAGCAGGACCTATGCGGCGATTGAGCAGATCATCAAAGAGGATATCGCAGATGTGATCCTGATCGGAAGCCCGCAGGATATCGAGAAAAACGGTCAGGGCTATGATATCAGCAGGGCTGTAGTGGTAGATCCGGCCACAGATCCGAGAACGGAGGCCTATATCGAGGCTTTTTACGAGATGCGTAAGAGCAAGGGAATGACCGAGGATCAGGCCAGACAGATCATGCTGACCCAGTATCCGTATTTCGGTATGATGATGGTGAAAAAGGGGGATGCCGACGGTTTGGTATCCGGAGCGGCTCACTCGACAGCCGACACCCTGCGTCCGGCATTGCAGATTCTGAAGACTAAACCGGGAACAAAGCTGGTTTCCGCTTTCTTTTTAATGGTGGTTCCAAATTGTGAGTATGGTGAGAACGGAACCTTCATTTTTGCAGACAGCGGTCTGAACCAGAATCCAAATTCCGAAGAGCTGGCGGCTATCGCGGCATCCTCAGCAGAGTCTTTCCAAAATCTGGTAAATGCAGAGCCGATCGTGGCCATGCTGTCACATTCCAGTAAGGGCAGCGCAAAACATCCGGATGTAGACAAGGTGGTTGAGGCGGTTCGTATTGCGAAGGAAGAATACCCGCAGTATAAGATTGACGGCGAGTTTCAGTTAGACTGCGCCATTGTTCCGGCTGTCGGTCGGCAAAAGGCTCCGGATAATGAAATAGCAGGTCATGCGAATGTACTGGTATTTCCGGATCTGGACGCAGGAAACATTGGTTACAAGTTGGTACAGAGATTGGCTAAGGCTGAAGCCTATGGTCCGGTGACGCAGGGTATTGCCGCCCCGGTCAATGATCTTTCCAGAGGATGCAGCGCCGAGGATATCGTCGGCGTAGTAGCGATTACGGCAGTTCAGGCACAGTTATAAGGAGGAAGACATGAACGTATTAGTCATTAATTGTGGTAGCTCATCTTTAAAATATCAGTTAATTGATACCATCAACGAGACTGTATTGGCTAAGGGCATTTGTGAACGCATCGGTATCGAAGGTTCCAGACTGGTTTACCAGCCGCAGGGACAGGACAAGATGGTGATCGAGGCGCCGATGCCGACCCACCGCCAGGCGGTGTCCCTGGTACTGTCTTATCTGGTGCATGAGAGCCATGGTGTTATCAAGTCGCTGGAGGAGGTGAATGCTGTCGGCCATCGTCTGGTACACGGCGGAGAGAAATTTGCCGATTCCGTATTGATCGATGATGAGGTTATCGCCGGTGTAGACGAGTGTAGTGAGCTGGCGCCGTTGCATAATCCGGCCAACCTGATCGGTGTAAATGCCTGCCGCGAATTGATGCCGAATACTCCGATGGTCGGCGTATTTGATACCGCCTTCCATCAGACCATGCCGGAGAAGGCTTACCTGTATGGTATTCCATATCATTACTATCGTGATTATCATGTCCGTAAGTATGGCTTCCACGGTACCTCGCATGAGTTTGTTTCCGCCAGAATGGCAGAGTTTGCCGGGCTGGATCTGAACAACTCGAAGATCATCGTTTGCCATTTGGGCAACGGTGCATCCATCTGTGCGGTAGAGAATGGAAAATCTGTTGATACGTCCATGGGTATGACCCCGTTGGAGGGTCTGGTTATGGGTACCAGAAGCGGTGATATCGACCCGGCGGTGCTGGAATTCATCGGTGAGAAGGACGGCATCAGCTTTAAAGAAACATTAGACCTTTTGAATAAGAAATCCGGTGTATTCGGTTTATCAGAGGATCTGTCCTCAGATTTCCGTGATCTGGAGCAGGCCGCCGAAGAAGGAAATGAGGCAGCTATCCGCGCCAGAGCGGTATTCAACTATCGTTGCGCTAAATATATCGGCAGTTATGTTGCCGCTATGAACGGTGTAGACGCCATCGCCTTCACTGCCGGATTGGGCGAGAATGACTGGCTGGTGCGTCGCGATGTATGTTCCTATCTGGGCTATCTGGGTATCACCATTGATCCGGAAGCAAATCGCGCCAGAGGAAAAGATACCATGATTTCCACACCAGATTCCAAGGTTAAGGTTGCTCTGATCGCTACCAATGAGGAGTTGGCCATCGCCAAAAAGACGCTTGCGGTATTGAGCAAATAATCGCAAGAATCTTCTTGACAAAGACGGTTTCACTCCATATAATGATAGGGTATGAATTCGATTAAAAGGTTAGGAGGTGCATAACCATGTCTATATGTCCAAAGAATAAATCTTCTAAGGGAAGAAGAGATAAGAGAAGAGCGAACTGGAAGATGAGCGTTCCGAATTTGGTAAAGTGTAGCAAATGTGGCGAGCTGATGATGCCGCACAGAGTTTGCAAGGCTTGTGGCTCATATAACAAAAAGGAAATCATTTCTGTAGAAGCATAAGAGCATGAAAAATGAAAACTGCTGCCGACGAGTACTCTTTGGCAGCAGTTTTTTTATTGTTGCATTATAAAATCAAGACTGTTATTATGTTTATGCAAAGGAGGTAGATGGATGCGAGACAGAGTTCGAATAGTTGTCGACGCCATGGGCGGTGATCATGCACCGGCAGAGATTATCGGGGGCTGCGTGGCAGCCTTACGGGAGAGTGATCGAATCTCATTGATTTTGACCGGACGGGCGGAGGTGATCCGCAGGCATCTGGGAAATGAGTCATTTGGTGAAGACAGACTGCAGATCATAGATGCACGAGATGTGATTGAAACAGGCGAACCACCGGTTGCTGCGATCAGAAGAAAAAAAGACTCCTCGATCGTTATCGGTATGAAGCTGATTCGTGACGGACAGGCAGATGCATTCATCTCAGCCGGCAGCACCGGAGCAGTATTGGTCGGAGGTCAGCTGCTTGTAGGTCGCCTGCCGGGAGTGGCCAGAGCACCGCTTGCGCCACTGCTTCCGACAAAAAAAGGCTTTTCACTGTTGATCGACTGTGGAGCGAATGTAGATGCCAGACCGGAACACCTGGTACAGTTTGCCAAGATGGGCTCTTTGTATATGGAACAGATGTTAAATATCAAGCAGCCTAAGGTCGGTATCGTAAATGTCGGAGTAGAGGAGGAAAAGGGAAATGCGCTGGTAAAAGAAACCTTTCCTTTGCTGAAGGCCTGCCCGGATATTCGGTTTGCCGGCAGCATTGAGGCGCGGGAGATTCCAAGCGGTGAAGTGGATGTAATCGTTTGCGAGGCCTTTGTCGGGAATGTGATCCTAAAGCTGTTTGAGGGTGTGGCCCTGACCATGCTGGGTATTGTGAAAAAAGCTATCAAGTCCGGTGTATTGTCAAAGATCGGTGGACTATTATTGAAGAAACCGTTGAAGAAGGAGTTGAAGCAGTATGTTGATAATGATCAGGGTGGCGCCCCGATGCTTGGACTGCGTGGCCTGGTGATCAAAGCACATGGGAATTCACAGGCCAAGGATATTCGGAATGCCATCATGCAGTGCCAGCGTTTCCATGAGACCGGCTTGGTAGAAAAGATGAAAGAAGTTATGAAGGAGGACATTTAGAAATGGAATTTGAGAAAGTACAGGAGATTATTGCGGATGTATTAAGCATTGACCCGGAAGAAATTACGTTGGATTCATCCTTTGTAGATGATCTGGGAGCAGATTCTTTGGATATTTATGAGATTATCGTAGCGCTGGAGGGGGAATTGGATGTCGAGATCGATTCCGATGCCGCTGAGAAGATCGTGACAGTCGGTGATGCGGTAGAACAGATCAAGAAATTGATGTAAATATGGGTGCCGGTAAGGCAGTCGTGTACGGAAGTGAGGTCGCTTACGGCCTCACTTTCTGCATATAGGAAGGAGGCAGCGTTCTGAGGAAAGATCGAGACTTACGTCAGCTGGAAGAACTGATCGATTATCGCTTTCAAAATCGTGATTTGCTGGAGGAAGCGATGCGGCACAGCTCATACACCAATGAGGTGAAACGGATCCGGCTGCAATGTAATGAAAAAATGGAATTTTTAGGGGATGCAGTCCTGCAATTGATCAGCAGCGACTACTTGTACAAGTCCTATCCGTCCAAATCGGAGGGAGAATTATCCACCCTGCGCGCCAGTCTGGTTTGTGAACCTTCGTTGGCTCATTCCGCCAAAGCATTGCGTCTGGGTGAATTTTTGCTACTCGGTAAGGGTGAGCTTATGACTGGTGGTACGGAAAGAAATTCGATATTGGCAGATGCCATGGAATCAGTGATCGGCGCAGTGTATCTGGACGGCGGTATGGAACCGGCCAGCCGGCTGGTTCGCAAACATGTTTTAAATGATATTGCGACCAGGCAACTGTTTAAGGACAGCAAAAGTAAATTGCAAATTTTTAGCCAGGAACGGTTTCAGGTGGAGCCGGTCTATGAGCTGGTGGATGAATCCGGTCCGGCACACGATAAAGTCTTTTCTGTATCAGCGAGCATAAATCACGTGATATATGGAACCGGAGTCGGTAAATCAAAGAAGGCAGCGGAACAGCAGGCGGCATTTTATGCCCTGCAAAGGCTGGGTGAGGAGGATGAAGGATGTATTTGAAGAGTATAGATGTCATCGGCTTTAAATCCTTTGCCAATAAGATTACCTTTGAATTTAAGCCGGGTATTACGGCCATCGTCGGTCCGAATGGCAGCGGTAAGAGTAATGTGGCGGATGCTGTCCGGTGGGTGCTGGGGGAACAGTCAGCTAAACAGCTGCGAGGCAGCAGTATGCAGGATGTTATCTTTTCGGGAACGGAACACAGAAGTCCGCAGGGCTATGCCCAGGTAGCCATTACCCTGGATAATCAGGATAAAAGTCTGCCGGTAGATTATGAAGAGGTGACGGTTACCAGACGAGTCTATCGCTCGGGAGAGAGCGAATATTTGTTAAATGGCGCCGGTTGCCGTTTGCGGGATATTCAGGAGCTCTTTTTTGATACCGGAATCGGGCAGGAAGGTTACTCTATCATTGGGCAGGGTCAGATTGAACGAATTTTAAGCGCCCGATCGGAAGAACGCAGGGAGCTGTTTGATGAGGCTGTCGGTATCGTTAAATATAAGAAGCGTAAGCGGATCGCTTTGAAAAAATTGGAAAATGAGCGAGCCAATTTGGAACGCGTTACGGATATTTTAGGTGAATTGACCAGGCAGGTCGGACCGCTTGAGCGACAGGCGAAAAATGCCCGGATTTATCTGGAAAAACGGGATCTGTTAAAGGATGCCGAGCTGCGTTTGTTTGTTGAGGAAACGACTAAGATCGGCGACGACTTAAAGCGTGATGAGCAGGCCCTGTCGGTGGTGCGAGATAGTTTGGCTCAGACGGGTAATGAGTTTGAAGAGGTTAAACAGGCCTATCAGGGCGTGGAGGAACAGCAACAGGCTTTGGAGACAGCCCTTGAGACTGCCAGAGCAGAGCAGGCTTCGCATCAGGAGGTTTATACCGGTATTCAAAATGAGAACTCCGTTTTGCAGGTTGAGCTTAAGAATCTGGAAGAGAAGCTGAATACACTGCAGCAGAGAAGGACGGCTCTTAAAAGCCAGAGCGAACAGATGAGCAGTGCGCTGAAAACGGTCGAGCAGGACCAGCAGGTCGGCGACGAAATCATTGCTCTATTGGAGCAGGAATGTGTTGAACTGGAAGGACAACTGGCCGCTGTGCAGCAGCAGCTACAGGAGGATGATCAGAGGCTGGCCAGACAAAATCGCTCGGCCATGACGGTCTTATCCGATCGAGGAGACCTGCAGGGCGCCTTGTCACGGATGAAGGCGGAGCTGGATGCTTTAGCAGAGAGGATTCACCAGCTGGAAGGACAGATCGAGGCGTCGATCAACCGTTTGGCCGACGCAGAGGAAGAGGAAGAAGCCTTATTGGCCAGGACAGAGCGTCTGGAGGGCGCCGAGTCCGAGCAGCAAAACGAGCAGGCTGCCTTGAAGCGTCAGATCGAAGAGCAGGATGTGCAGGTGAAGCAGTCTCAAATCAAGTTAGAGGAAATTCGTGCCAACTATCATCAGCAGCGGTCCAGACTGGAAACGCTGACCGATATGGAAGCCGGCTATGAGGGGTACAGCTTCAGTATTCAAAAGGTGATGGAGCGGGCAAAACAGATTCCGGGTGTGCTTGGTGTGGTGGCAGACCTGATTCGGGTGACTGAACGTTATGAAACGGCGGTGGAGATCGCGCTCGGCGCCAGATTACATCAAATCGTCACGGAAGATGACCGGGTGGCCAAGGATATGATCCGCTTCTTAAAAGAGAAGCGTTTCGGCCGAGCGACCTTTATGCCATTATCGGCGGTTTCTAAAAAAACGTTGCCGGCTTCGGAGCGGTATCATCAGGAACCGGGGTTTCTTTGCATGGCCGACCGGGCAGTGGAGTGTGAACCCCGTTTCCGTAAATTAGTGGATGATATGCTGGGAAACACGCTGTTGTTTGATGATATCGAGCATGCGACGGCGGCGGCCAAAAAGCATGGCTATCGACTGCGTATCGTGACACTGGAAGGTGATTTGCTAAATCCGGGTGGTTCGTTGACCGGTGGAAGCATTAAACAGAGTACCCATTTATTGGGACGCAAGAGAGAGATAGAAAAGCTGCAAAAGAGTACCGATGCGCTGCGCCGGGAAGCGACGGCACTGGATGCCGCGATCTTTAACGCCAAAACCAAACGCCGCAATCTGTGGGCCAAGGTAGAGGAGCATGAACAGCAGGCGGCCAGCCTACAGATGCAGGGGCGAACCAATCAGGTGAAGCTGGAGCAAATCCGGGAGCAGATCCGACAGCAGCAAGAACAGTTGGCCGTAGGACGGGCAGAGATTGCGCAACTGCAAAAGACCGAGCAGGAAAAGTCTGCCGCTTTTGCGCATATTCAGCAATCCTGGCAGGCTTCTAAGGAAAAAGAACAGGAAATTACGGATGCAGCCAAGGACCTGGCTGATCTGGCAGCGCTGCATCGTCAACAAGATGAGAGTTTGCGCAGTCTGGTCGGACAGAAGAAACAGGATCTGGCGGTTGCCGTTCAAAAAAATACGGCTTTGCAGGCAGAACAGCAAAGACTAAAAACCGAGTGGCAGCAAAACAGTCGGGATAGTCAGGCTGTGGAGCTTGAACTGGCGGCGGCGGCCGAAGCGCTTGACATGATTATTGGGCGGCAAGAGGAGCTTGAAGGCCGCTTGGCGCAGCTGCAGCAGCAAAAAGAAGCTGATGAGAGTCGGACAGCCGGTTTAAAGGCTGAAAAAGATCGTCTTTATCAGGATAATAAGGAATTTTTGAATCGGCGGGAGGCCCTGCTTGAACAGAAGAGCTTGCTGGAGAAAGATGAGTATCGACTGGAAGATAGAGTTATGCGTAAGCAGAATTTTCTGGAGGAGAGAGAAAATCAAATCTGGGAGGAGTATCAGGTGACGGCACGTGAGGCCAGACAGAAGCACAGCCTTTTGCAGCAGGCAGATGACTTTGCGATTTTGGCGATCAGTGAACAAAAGCGCATCATTGCCGATATTAAAAAAGAGATCAAGAGTCTCGGCAGCATCAATATCAATGCCATAGAGGAATACCGGGAGGTTTCCGAGCGCTATGAGTTTTTGCGTGCTCAGCATAATGACTTGCTGGAGGCGGAAAAAGCATTGCTTGGTATCGTCAGTGAGCTGGATCAGGGAATGAAGCAGCAGTTCAAGGAGCAGTTTGCACTGATTCAGACCGAATTTCAGCAGGTTTTTGCCGAGCTGTTCGGCGGTGGCAAGGGCAGTATCGAGATGATTGATGAGGGTAATGTGCTGGAAACAGATATCGCTATTATTGCCCAACCGCCCGGCAAGAAGTTGCAGAATATGATGCAGTTGTCCGGCGGAGAGAAGGCATTGACAGCTATTTCATTACTTTTTGCCATCCAGAATCTGAAGCCGTCGCCGTTTTGCCTGCTTGATGAGATTGAAGCGGCACTGGACGACAGTAATGTGGTACGATATGCGCAGTATCTGCATAAGCTGACCGACCATACTCAGTTTATTACGATTACGCATCGCCGCGGGACTATGACGGCGGCCGACCGCCTGTACGGTATCACTATGCAGGAGAAAGGGGTTTCCACCCTGGTATCGGTCAATTTGATTGAAGACAGCCTGGATGACTAGACAGAGCTTGGAAAGGAAGAATTATGGCAGGATTTTTTAAACGTTTGGTGGCGGGACTGAGCAAGACCCGTGACAATATAGTAAAGGGGATTGATTACGTATTCAGCGGCTTTTCCAGCATTGACGATGATTTCTACGAGGAGATCGAGGAGATTTTGGTGATGGGGGATATCGGTATTCATGCATCGACCAATATCATTGAAACCTTAAAGAGAAAGGTCAGTGAGCAGAAGATCAAGGAGCCGGCCGAATGTAAGCAGTTATTGATCGACAGTATCAAGGAACAGATGCTGGTTAATGAGGAATCCTATGAATTTGAAAAACGCCGATCGGTGATTCTGGTGGTTGGTGTCAATGGTGTCGGTAAAACAACCACCGTCGGCAAGCTAGCCGGGAAGTTTTGTCGGGAGGGTAAGAAGGTGGTGATCGCCGCGGCCGATACCTTCCGGGCAGCTGCCAGTGATCAGCTGGCGGTCTGGGCAGACCGGGCGGGTGCAGACTTTGTGACTGCTCAGGCCGGTTCCGATCCGGCCAGTGTGGTTTTTGATGCCATCGGCCGTGCGAAGGCAAAAAAGGCCGATGTACTGATCTGTGACACTGCCGGTCGTTTGCATAACAAGAAAAACCTGATGGAAGAGCTCCGAAAGATCGGCCGTATCCTGTCCAAGGAATATCCGGAAGCGTACCGTGAAACCCTCTTGGTGCTTGACGGCACGACCGGGCAAAATGCCCTGATGCAGGCGAAGGAATTCAATGAGGTCACTGAGATCGACGGCATCGTGCTGACAAAGCTGGATGGTACGGCCAAGGGCGGTATCGCGGTGGCGATCCAGTCTCAGATGCAGGTACCGGTCAAGTACATCGGGGTTGGAGAAACCATCGATGATCTGGAGAAGTTCAATGCGGATGAGTTTGTTGACGCATTATTTGACATCAAAAGGGAGGCATAAGAATGTTGACATTACAGCAATTTGAAGAGGCATATGAAGCCGTCGGAAAGGTGGTTCGTCCGACCAATCTGATCTACAGTGAATATCTCAGCCAGCAGACCGGAGCAAAGGTGTATCTGAAGCCGGAAAATATGCAGCATACCGGCTCGTATAAGCTACGCGGGGCCTATTATAAAATTCGGACTCTGTCGGAGGAAGAGCGAGCTAAGGGCTTAATCACCGCTTCGGCAGGGAACCATGCACAGGGCGTCGCTTTTGCAGCCAAACAATTCGGTTGTAAGGCAGTCATCGTGATGCCGGAGACCACTCCGCTAATCAAGGTCAACCGGACCAAGAGCTATGGGGCTGAGGTGATCCTATACGGAAACGTGTACGATGAGGCAGCCGCTAAAGCCGCGGAGCTGGCTGAGAAACATGACTATACCTTTATTCATCCGTTTGATGATCTGACCGTGGCTACCGGTCAGGGATCGATCGCCATGGAGATTTTTAAGGAGATACCGACGGTCGATTATATCCTGGTTCCGATTGGTGGCGGCGGGCTGGCCACCGGCGTGTCAACCCTGACCAAATTGTTGGGCGGAAGCACCAAGGTCATCGGTGTAGAGCCGGCCGGAGCGAATTGCTTACAGGAATCTCTGAAGGTCGGTCATCCGGTGACCCTGCCGGTTGTCAATACCATTGCAGACGGTACGGCGGTGAAGCGACCGGGCGGAGAGATTTTTCCCTACCTACAGCAGAATTTGGATGATGTGATGACCGTCGGGGATGATGAGTTGATCGTTTCCTTTCTGGATGTGATGGAAAATCATAAGATGGTAGTGGAAAATTCCGGCTTGCTCAGCATAGCCGCTCTGAAACACCTGAATTTGACAGGGAAAAAGGTGGTTTGTGTGGTATCCGGCGGAAATATGGACGTGATTACCATGAGTACAGTCATCCAGCACGGGCTGATCGCCCGCGGGCGTATCTTTACCGTATCGGTGCTGTTGCCGGATCGTCCGGGTGAACTGGTTCGGGTGGCTGATCTGGTGGCTAAGGCTCAGGGCAATGTTATTAAGCTGGATCATAACCAGTTTGTTTCAATCAACCGGGATCAGGCAGTAGAGTTAAAGATTACACTGGAGACCTTTGGCGAGGAGCATAAGCAGCGGATTATCGAGATACTGGAAGAACACGGATACCGGCCGAAGATTATCCGGCCGAATTTATAAACCGGGCGTATAAGTGACAGATTACATCAGGTTTTAATGTGAAAAAATAGCATCACTACTTTAGTGCAAAAAAATAAATTGCGGTAATGGGTGAGTTGTGCTATAATAATGTCGCAGTTAATCTAGTATATTTATTCATGCGGAGGAGGAAAAAGAAATGAATGAAATGCGTGGAGCTGGAATGATCAAAGTAGTAGGTATTTTGATGATTGTGTTTGGTGGTTTGGGATTGGTTTTTGCGTTCGTTGCACTTGCAGGTATCTCAACAGTCGTACAGTTGGCCGAGGCACTGGGAACAGAGGTTAATAAAACCATGCTGTATTTAGCAACATTCTTATCCCTGCTGGCCGCGGCTGTTCAGTTATTGACCGGTATCATGGGTGTAGCCAACTGCAGAAAGCCGGAGAAGATGGGGACATTGACAATCCTGGTATTTGTTATGTTGATCCTGGCAGTAGTTGCTTTTGTATTCGCTCTGGTTAATAAGACCAATATAGCATCGGCCGTTTTCAGCATGCTGGTTGGTATGGTTCTGCCGATCCTGATGCTTACGGGAATTAAGAAGAACGCATAAGAGCCAAGTTTGACAATCTGTAAGAATGCCATATTTTGCATCCGTAAAATGTGGCGAGATATAAAAAGGGCATCCGACCGGATGCCCTTTTTATATGACATACTAGAAGCGAAATGATCGTGTTACAGGGGCAGCGCCGGCGTTTTACTTGAATTCACTATACTTCTATGATACTATTGTAGAGTTCCGACAGTTTAATGGCATGGAACTGTTATATTTTTTAGAAAGAAGAACATGCAAGACCAATGAAAAATGAAAAGCATAAACTATTAAAAAATACTGTTATGTTATATATTCTGAAATTTTCGGTTTATTTTTTTGGATTTATAACAGTGCCATATCAGACCCGCGTTCTGGGGCCGACACTTTACGGCAAGATAGGTACGGCCATGGTTTTGATGGTCTATTTCCAACTGTTGATTGATTATGGTTTTATTTTATCGGGAACAAAGGAAGTAGCGATCTGTGCTAATGATCCGAAAGCCATCAGTCGGGTTTACTCATCGGTTCAATATTTGAAGATCGGTCTGGTTGCGATTTCGTTTGTCGCCCTGACCCTGTTGTGCTTTCTAATCCCCGGCTATCGAGATGATCTCTGGTTCTATGTGCTGTATTTATTCGGAACTGCTGTTAATGGCATGGTGCCGGACTTTGTATACCGGGGTATTCAGGAAATGGGAGCCATCACCTTGCGGGTCGTGATTTCCCGAATTTTCTTTACGCTGACCTTGTTTGTATTCCTAAAGGGGCCACAGGATTATATGGTGATCCCCTTATTGGCGGCTATCGGGAACTTTGTTGCCTTTGCCTGGTCAGTGCTGTATTTAAAAAAATACAAGGTTCATTTGACCAGGGTTTCTATGGCTGATTTGATGTCCCATATGAAGGCCTCCAGTACCTTTTTCCTGTCCAGAATCGCCGGAGCCATCCAGACCAATTTCAGTGTGATCCTGCTAAGAAATATTGATCCGGTAGCCTGCGGCTATTATACTGCGGCGGATAAGCTGTATACCACGGGGCAGAGCGCTCTATCACCGATCACGGATAGTATCTATCCTTATATGACGATACACAGAGATTTTAAGCTAATCAAAAAGATCTTAAAAATGCTGATGCCGCTGATCGCAGTTACCTGTGTGATCGGTTTCGTTTTTTCAAATGAGATCTGTGTGATTATGTTTGGCGAGGATTTTGTACATTCTGGGAAGGTGTTAAAGGCCCTGATGCCTGGGGCATTATTTACACTGCCGGACTATCTGTTTGGCTTTGGCATCATGTCAGCATTGGGGATCACCAAACATGCAAATTATTCGATCTACCTATCGACCGGTTTCTTTATTATCGGTATTGGGGTGTTGGCCTTTTTCGGCGCCGTTACTGCCGTTCATCTGGCATTGCTTACATCATCGGCCATGATCATTGATATGCTTTACCGGGTATATCAGGTCAGAAGAAGATGGTTACAGATCCTACGGGAAGAGCAGGCAGCGAAAACAGTTTAAGTGCCGGGATAACGGGAAAACATATATTTATTTTTCAGTTTAAAGAAATGAGTATGAGCGCTCATTTCTTTTTTTTGTCGGAATTTAAATGTTTTCGGATGATATATGCTCAGATTCGAGTTTTTTCTTGGATCGTTCTATGTTTTTAATATGACTGAAATAGTATAGTTATGACAGACAAGAGAGGAGGAAAAAACAAAATGGGTATCTCAAACATATTTGTGTCGGGGGTTTTTGCGGCGGGAGTGTTATCATTCTTTTCGCCCTGTATCTTCCCGCTGTTGCCGGTCTATTTGGGGGTCTTGCTTGATCATGATGATAAACGGGTTATTTCCATTTTCGGAAAGAAGCTCCAATGGTTCGGAATTTTGAAAACACTGGCTTTTATCGGTGGGCTGTCAACTGTTTTTATAACACTTGGTTACGGGGCAGGGTTTTTAGGAAAGCTGCTGTACACCGATTGGTTCCGTTATGTGACGGGCGGCATTATTATTCTGTTGGGTATACACCAGATGGAGCTCATTAACATACGCAGCCTGCAAAAGCAGAAGAGCATAACCTATCAGCAGAAGCCGAAGAGAAACGGTCTATTAAATGCCTTTGTTCTTGGTCTGACGTTTTCGTTCGGATGGACACCTTGTGTCGGGCCGGTGCTCAGTTCCGTTTTGGGATTGGCAGCTTCCGGCGGTGAAGGCGCTGTCACCGGTGGTATCTATATGTTCTTTTACACAGTGGGTCTGGCGATTCCATTTTTGGTTCTGGCCGTGGCTTCGACAGCAGTGATGCAACATTTTAATAAGATTAAACCGCATATCGGTCTGATTAAAAAGATCGGCGGCGCCTTAATCGTGTTGATGGGTATCTTGATGATGACAGGCAGTGTGAATGCTGTCACAGCTTTTTTTGAAAATCTCTTCAGGAGATAGTAATTAAGTTAGCAATTAAAAAAATAATAGATGATTTACAAGGGAGGAAATCAAAATGAGAAAATCAAATCTAATGTTAGTAGCAGCCGCCATGGTGAGTTTATCGGTCTTTACCGGTTGTGCCGTTAAAGGCAGTCCAAAGGAGGATATGAAGAAGCAGGAGATGAAGAAGGACGACATGAAGAAAGACGGCATGAAGCATGACGACATGAAAAAGGATGACATGAAGAAAGATGACATGAAGAAAGATGACATGAAGAAAGACGATATGAAGAAGGACGGCATGAAGCATGACGACATGAAAAAGGTCAGCACGAAAAAGGATGATATGAAACAGATGATGAATGAAGGGGAGCCGGCTCCGGATTTCAAGCTACAGGGAATCGACGGAAAAACCTATCAGCTGTCCGACTTGAAGGGGAAAAAGGTGTATTTGAAATTTTGGGCATCATGGTGTTCGATCTGCCTTTCCACTCTGCAGGATGCCAATGATTTGGCAAAGGCAGCCGGGGATGATTATGTAGTTCTGTCGGTTGTGGCACCGAATATTAACGGTGAGAAATCGGCCGATGATTTTAAGAACTGGTTTGCAAAGCTGGATTATAAGGCGCTGCCGGTCGGCTTGGATGAAGGCGGTAAGGCGTTGGAAGCTTATGGTGTGCGGTCATATCCGACCTCTGCCTTTATCGGCAGTGACGGTGTCTTGGTGAAGAAGCATATCGGCTATATGAAGGCTGAAGAGATCAAGGAAACCCTGAAAAATATCAAGTAATCTTATACTGGATAAAATCGGTTATATTGGGTTATAATAAAATAACCATGAGATGGGAAGGCGGTTTTAGATGCAAATGAGGAGGAAGAAAGTAGTGGGTTATCTGCTCGGCTCGATCGCAGTGGTATTTCTCATGATTCTGGCACTGCGGATGTTCGGAGGCCAGGCGGCAGCGGGAACAAAAGAACGTTTGGAACGGATCAAACATGGTCGTGCTTCCGTGCAAAAAACAAGAGAGGAAGGCAAAAAAATGGAAGTAAAAAAAGAAAACCTGAAGGAAATATATCTGGCCGGCGGTTGTTTCTGGGGAGTGGAGGAGTATTTTTCACGGGTAGACGGAGTGGTCGATGTCACCGTCGGTTATGCCAATGGGCGTGGTGAGGTAACAAATTATTCTCTGATAAAACAGACCGGACATGCCGAGACCGCACATATTCAATATGATCAGTCGGTCGTCAGTTTAAAGGAGATCCTACTGCACTTTTTCCGCATCATTGATCCGACCAGTCAAAATAAACAGGGCAATGATGTCGGCAGCCAGTATCGTACCGGTGTTTATTATACCGATGAGGCTGATCTACCGGTGATTGATGAGGTCTTTGCCGAGATACAGGCGCAGCATGATAAGCCGCTCGCCGTGGAAAAGCTGGCTCTGGCGCATTATGTGCTGGCTGAGGACTATCACCAGGATTATTTGAAAAAGAATCCAAATGGCTACTGCCATATCAATGTGGCCGCGGCAGCCGACCCGGTGATAGATAAAAATCTGTATCACAAGCCAAGCGATGAGGAGATCAAAGCCAAGCTGACAGCGGAGGAATATGCCGTAACCCAGAAAAATGATACTGAACGGGCCTTTTCAAACCGTTATTGGGATCAGTTTGAAGAGGGGATCTATGTGGATATCGTGACCGGAGAGCCGCTGTTCTCTTCCAAAGATAAATTTGATTCCGGCTGTGGCTGGCCGAGCTTTAGTAAGCCGATCAGCCCCGATGTGGTGAAATATTCCGAGGATCACAGCTTTCAGATGGATCGTATCGAGGCTCGCAGTCGGGTCGGTGACTCCCACCTCGGCCATGTGTTTGAGGATGGTCCGAAGGAGAAGGGCGGTCTGCGGTATTGTATCAACAGCCTGTCCATTCGTTTCATTCCGAAGTCCGAGATGAAAGAAAAGGGCTATGGCCACTTACTTACTATTTTTGATAAATAAGCTTGAAAGGCAAGAAACGATGTTTTCTATACTGATAGCTGAGGACGAATACCTTGTCAGGCAGGGTATTCGTTCTTTGGTTGATTATGAAAAATTTCAGATTGAAGAGATCTCCGAAGCCGAGGATGGTCGGCAGGCCTGGCAGCAGATTCAGGAGAAGCGGCCGGATATCATATTGACCGATATCAATATGCCGCATATCAATGGCATCCGTTTGGCACAAATGACCAAGGAGGCCTATCCGGATACCCATATCGTGTTTTTGACCGGTTATGATGATTTCCAATATGCCGTGTCGGCGGTCAAGCTGGGAGCAGATGATTATTTATTAAAGCCGTTTTCTCGTGATGATGTGGAACAGATGCTGCAGAAGGTCACCGGGAAGCTGCAGCAGGAGCGAAAGACCGAGCAGGTCAGCCGCTTGATTGAATCGCGTAGCTTCGGGGAGATCGAGCAATGTATTCAATCCCGTTTGGCTGATTCGAGTCTGACTTTGAAGGAGCTGGCTGCCGAATTGGGGTTTAGCGCCGGGCATCTGGGGGTGTTGATCAAGAAAGAGCTGAGATTATCCTTTCAGGAGTATCTGATACAGGAACGAATGAAAAAAGCGCAGTTGTTATTATTGACCACCGAGATGAAGATTTATCAAATATCGGCCGCCGTCGGTATCGAGGATATGAATTATTTTTCGCAGCGCTTTAAACAGGTGGTTGGTGTGACCCCGCGCGAATATCGTAAAAGGGAGGCGGGAGAATGAAGAAGCATTCGCTCTGGCTGCGCTATCTGATCTACAGTGTGGCAGCTTTGACTATTTTGCTCAGTTTGCTTTCGCTGGCCTACTATCGGATCGGCAGCGATGCCGTGAAGCAGTTGATCGAGCAGAAGACGGGAGAGGCGGTGCAACAGGCATCGACCTTTGTATCCTCATATGTTCAGCAGTTGGAACAGACGAACTCGGCATTGATTGAAAATGAGATCTTGCAGGCCTATGTGAAGTCAGAGCGGGAAACGGAGCAGAAGGCTCTGCTGCAGCTGATGCAGGCAGTCCTGCGAACCAATCATGATTTATTGGCTGTCACATTGGTAACAAAATCAGGCCAGGTCGTTTCGACCGATCGCAATATTAAGATGCAAACCTCGGATGATATGATGCAGCAGAGCTGGTATCAGTCGGCTATCGCGCAAAAGGGTATGCCGGTTTTGACACCGGCTCATCAGCCGACCGGAGCCGAGGCGGAGGACCGCTGGGTGATTTCCGTCACCCAGGAGGTGGCGGATGCATCCGGTAACAATCGAGGTGTTCTGCGTCTGGATATCGCTTATGAGACGTTGGAGCATTACCTGCAGGGCTTACAGCTGGGCAAAGAAGGGTTTGCTTTTATTATAGACGATAAGCATGAGTTTGTGTATCATCCGAAGAAAACCGTCTACTCGTCAAAAGCTGATATGGATAGTATGAAGCCGTATATCCGGGCCGGTGAGGGATATGTCGGCAGCCACACTTATGTGACAAAGGCTAAGATCAGCGGCAGTCAATGGACGGTGATCGGTGTTTCTTCGCTGGAGGAGCTTCAGAGAACCAGAACCCGGATTCTATGGGCCATGCTCGGCATCACCGGAACTGCCTTTGCCGGTTGTCTGATTTCGATCCCGTTATTGACCAGGCGTTGGCTAAAGCCGCTGCGGGATTTGCAGTCGGTTATTTTAGCGGTCGGGAACGGGCAGAGCGGACTTCGGGCAGAGGAGAAGGGATCGGTCGAATTGGCTGATCTGGCGCATCATTTCAATCTGATGCTGGATCGGATCGACAGTCTGATGGTTTCGATCCGGGAGAATGAACAAAGCATCCGAAGTTATGAGCTAAAGGCATTGGCCAGTCAGATCAATCCGCACTTCCTGTATAATACGCTGGATACCATCGTTTGGATGGCAGAGTTTAACGACAGCAGGAAGGTGGTGGAAATCACCAAATCATTGGCAGCTTATTTTCGCCTGGCCTTAAATAACGGTCATGAACAGATCCGGTTAAAAGACGAACTGGAGCATGTTCGGCAATACCTCTTTATTCAACAGCAGCGTTATGGAAGCAAGTTGAGCTATGAGATCGAGGAGCTGTCACAATATAACGACTTCTCGTTGCCAAAGCTGGTTTTGCAGCCGATCGTGGAGAATGCCATCTATCACGGCATTAAGGAGAGCGGGCGCCCTGGTCTGATCCGGATCCGGGTGGCAGAAAAGGACGGCCAGTTGGAGCTCAGTGTTTATGATAATGGCAAAGGTCTGCCGATACGAATGAAAGCTCAAAATGAAGAAGGGCTGGTTCGCCGCGGCGGCATCGGTTTGAAAAATGTCGATCAGCGATTGAAGCTGCAGTTCGGAGCGGGCTATCATATGACAGTTTCTTCCGAACCGGATCACTATACCGAAGTGGTGCTGTCGTTGCCAATATCGTCATAGACAGCAAGCCGGATTTGTGGTAGAATGGCCTTGTAAAGTGATGATTGGGACAGTAGTGATATCGGGCGACTGTAGAGAATAGAACCCAGGCTGAAAGTTCTTGTACCGCAGATGTTATCGAAGACCACCCATGAGCGATGCTAATACCATCCGGCTGACATCGTTATCTGTCAAATGAAGTGGTTGCCTGTGCAACAATAAGGGTGGAACCGCGATGATTTGTATTGTCGCCCCTTTTCGATATCAAGATGTCGAAAAGGGGCTTTTTGTATGAGTTAAGGAGGGAAATATGATTGTAACATTAAAAGACGGCATCCAAAAAGAGTTTGACTCAGCTGTGTCGGTATATGAGATTGCGCTGTCGATCAGTGACGGTCTGGCCAGAATGGCCACAGCCGGTGAGGTAGACGGAGAAGTGGTAGACCTGCGCTGCGTAGTGGAGCGTGATGCGAATGTCAATATCCTGACAGCCCGTGATGAGAAGGGGCTGGCGGCTCTGCGCCATACCACCTCGCATGTGCTGGCGCAGGCAGTCAAAAGATTGTATCCGCATGCCAAGGTGGCCATCGGCCCGTCTATCGACAGCGGGTTCTATTATGATTTTGAAGTCGAACCGTTTAGCCGGGAGGATCTGGATGCACTGGAGGCCGAGATGAAGAAGATCATCAAGGAAGGTCATGCCATCAGTCGTTTTACCCTGCCGAGAGCCGAGGCCATTGCGCTGATGCAGGAGAAGGAGGAGCCGTATAAGGTGGAACTGATCGAGGATTTGCCGGCAGATGCCGAAATCTCTTTCTATGATCAGGGAGGCTTTGTCGATCTTTGCGCCGGTCCGCATCTGATGTCGACCAAGGGGATCAAAGCCTTTAAGCTGATTTCTTCATCGGGAGCTTATTGGCGCGGCAGCGAGAAAAATAAGATGCTCACCCGTATCTACGGCACCGCTTACGGAACCAAGGATGAGCTGAAGGCTCATATGCTTCGTCTGGAAGAGATCAAAAAGCGTGATCATAACAAGCTTGGCCGTGAGATGGGGCTGTTTACTACAGTAGATGTCGTTGGCCAGGGATTGCCGCTGATCATGCCGAAGGGAGCCATCATGATTCAGACCATGCAGCGTTGGATCGAAGATGAAGAGGACAGACGCGGCTATATGCGAACCAAAACCCCGTTTATGGCCAAAAAGGATTTATATATGATATCTGATCATTGGAATCATTACAAAGAGGGTATGTTTATACTGGGCGATGAAGAGAAGGATGACGAGGTGTTTGCTCTGCGTCCGATGACCTGCCCGTTTCAGTATTATGTTTATAAGGCTGAACAGAAAAGCTATCGTGATCTTCCCTGTCGTTACGGTGAGACCTCGACCTTGTTTAGAAATGAGGATTCCGGCGAGATGCACGGCTTAACTCGTGTTCGTCAGTTTACCATCTCCGAAGGACATTTGATCGTTCGTCCTGATCAGGTGGAAGAGGAGTTTGCCGGCTGTCTTGATCTGGCCAGGTATTGCCTGAAGACCCTCGGTCTGGAAGAAGACGTGACCTACCGCTTCTCCAAGTGGGATCCGGATAATAAAGAAAAATACATGGGCGATGAGGAGCAGTGGGAGCAGAACCAGGCCCGGATGAGGGAGATCCTGGACAAGCTGCAGGTGGATTACACCGAAGCCGTCGGAGAGGCTGCCTTCTATGGTCCGAAGCTGGATATTCAGTTGAAGAATGTGTATGGCAAGGAAGATACCATTATCACCATCCAGCTCGACTTCATGATCGCTGAGCGTTTTGATATGTACTATGTGGATAAGGACGGTGAAAAGAAACGACCGTTCATCATTCACAGAACTTCCATGGGCTGTTATGAGAGAACTCTGGCCAGCCTGATCGAAAAATACGCAGGAAAGTTCCCGACCTGGTTATGTCCGGAGCAGGTTCGTGTATTGCCGATTTCAGAAAAATATGCGGATTATGCCCGGGAGGTCAAACAGTATCTGTATGACAGAGGTATTCGCGCGACGGTTGATCAGAGAGCAGAGAAGATTGGTTACAAGATCCGTGATGCCAGAATGGATCGTTTGCCGTATATGGTCGTTGTTGGGGCGCAGGAAGAAGCGGATCGGACCATTTCTGTTCGCAGTCGTTTCCTGGGAGATGAGGGCAGCCGCTCACTGGCTGATTTTGCCCGTGATGTCTGTGAGGAGATCGCAGCCAAGACCATCCGTTCGGAAGCCCTGAGTGAAGAGTAAGGAGGCAGTATGCGCTTTGTATCATGGAACGTAAACGGCTTACGAGCCGCAGTCAAAAAGGGTTTTGAGGATTTTTTTGCCGAAATTGATGCTGATTTTTTCTGTATCCAGGAAAGCAAACTGCAGGAGGGACAGATTGATCTGTCTACTCCGGGCTATCACCAGTATTGGAACTACGCTGAGAAGAAAGGCTATTCCGGTACGGCCATCTTTGCCAGGCGGGAGCCGCTGGCGGTACACTACGGCATCGGAATAGCAGAGCATGATCAGGAAGGGCGGGTCATTACTCTGACCTATCCGGATTTTCATCTGGTTACCGTTTATACACCGAATTCCAAGGATGGTCTGCTTCGTCTGGATTACCGGATGGAGTGGGAAGACGCTTTCCTGGCCTACCTGAAGGAGCTGGAAAAAACAGCGCCGGTTATCTTCTGCGGGGATCTAAACGTGGCCCATCAGGAGATTGATTTAAAGAATCCGAAGACCAATCGTCGCAATGCCGGCTTTACAGATGAGGAGCGCGGTAAATTTTCGACGGCGCTGGAAAACGGTTTTGTCGATACCTTCCGTCATCTGTATCCGGATGTTACGGATGCCTATTCCTGGTGGTCCTACCGTTTTAAGGCCAGAGAGAAGAACGTAGGCTGGAGAATTGATTATTTTGTGGTTTCCGAGACGTTGTGCGACAAAATCAAAGAGGCAACCATCCATAGTGAAATTTATGGCTCCGATCATTGTCCGGTGTCATTGGAGTTGGAAATCTAATATGAGGTGAAAGAGATGAAGAGTAAAGGCGGTCAGATTCCGTTCATCGGACTGCTGCGAGTGGGAGAGAAGATCCATATCGGTTTGCAGATGAAGACCGGAGCAGATGTCGGACTGCGCCTGCTGAATCACCGCTGGGAAGAGATAAAAACCATAAAAGTGGATGAAGACCTGTATTTCTGTGGATATTATATGATTGAAGTGGATAAAAAAACACGAAATGGGCATTTATTTCAAATTATAGTGGATGGAGAAGCAATTGTTTTTGAGCAAGCCAGAGAAGTATGCTGCCGGTATAGACCGAAATTCGGAGAGAAGCTCACACCGGCAGATATCGCATATGGTTGGGAGGCTGACAGCGTACCGGACGGTTGGGAGAATGATCGCCCGGTAGATGTCGGCAGGCGACCTGCGCATCTATACAAGCTTCATTTGAGAGGCTTTACCGGAAGGACGGCCGGCCGGGAGGGCGGCACCTTTCGGGCACTGCGAAAAAAGATTGACTATCTGAGGTCCCTGTCTGTCAGCCATATCCTCTGTTTTCCTATATATGAGTTTACAGAGTGGCTGGAGCAAAAACAGGCAGCTGATCCGTTTGCCAATCAGTATGCGGTGCGGCCGCAGTTGACCCGATCACCGGATGCTGGTGAAATAGATGACCAAGAGACGAAACGGGTACAGTATTGGGGTTATACCACCGGGTTCTATTATGCCGTAAAAGCGGCCTATGCGGCCGGACAGGATGCAGCTCTGGAGCTGCGCAAGCTGGTGATGGAGCTGCATCGGGGCGGCATCGGTCTGATCCCGGAATTCTATTTTCCGGAAGATATGTCATATGCTCAGGCATTGGCCATACTGCGATATTGGATCAGTGCCTTCCATCTGGACGGGGTGCGGGTGCTTGGGTCGGTGACGGCAGCGGCATTGGCACATGATCCGTTTATTGGACGGTATATCTGCATCGTCGATGAATGGAATGATTCGCAGGTGACAGGCGACCGGCTTTATCGAATCGGCGAATCGGCACAGTATCTGATCAAACGGGCCGTTAAAGGTGACAGTGGCTGTATGAGAGAGCTGTCAAAGCTGTTTGTACCGGACAAACAGCGTCTGCAAGCTGTATCTTTCCACAACGGATTTACGCTGGCAGATAGCTGGATGTATCAAAGCAAACATAATGAGGCAAATGGCGAGCGTGGTCATGACGGTCGGTCGGATGAGCCCTGCTGGAATGTCGGTGTCGAGGGAGAGAGTCGCAGCCGTTCCATTCGAGCCCTTCGGCTGCGGCTGGCAAAAAATACGCTGGTTCTTCAATATCTCGGAGGAGCATCGCCGCTATTGTTGTCCGGAGATGAATACTTGCACAGTCATCAGGGAAATAATAATCCGTATTGTCTGGATACGGAATTGAATTATCAGAAATGGAGACTGAATAAGACAGAGCAGACTTTTTTTGATTTTCAGCGTCAGCTGATCTTGCTATGCCTGTCAGAACCGCTGCTGCAGGGCGGGGGACGGCTACATGGAAAAACCGTTCGCTTATTGAATTATCCGACGCTGTCCTTTCACGGCCGTGAGCCATGGAAGCAGGAAATTGCCGAAGAGAGCAGGTTCCTGGCGGTTATGTTCTGCCGCGAATATGATGGTCCGAGAGGAGCATTGGAGATAGACGCCTTTTATTTGATGATGAATTTTCACTGGTTACAGCAGGTGTTTTATTTGCCGAAGCTTCCGACCAATTGTGATTGGGAACCGATACTGGATACGGCTAAGGCGGCTTCGTTCGGCCCGTGGGCAGAGTTGTCCCGGCCGACCACGGAAACGACACTGGCCGGTCGGAGCATACAGCTGTTTCGCTGTTGCAGACGACTGTAAAAGGCAGTTGAAGAATATTGATGAAATGAAGGAGTCCACGGATGAATAAATGGAAAAATGCCGGCCGGCATTTCGGTACGATTCTACAGCACAAGATTCTGGTCGGACAGATGTGTTTTCGGGTCGGTTTATATGCCCAAGGTATTTTACATGATATGTCAAAGTTCAGCCCGACGGAGTTTACAGTTGGCTTGAATTATTATCAGGGTTACCGAAGTCCAAATAATGCCGAGCGTGAGAGTAAAGGATATTCTGAGGCATGGTTGCATCACAAGGGTAGAAATCGTCACCATTATGAGTACTGGATCGATTACTCGATCAAGCCGGGGGTGATTCTGGAGGGCAGCCCCATGCCAGTGCGATTTGTCATCGAGATGTTTTTTGATCGAATCGCAGCCAGCAAGGTCTATTTAAAGGAGGCCTATACAGACTGCAGTCCGTTACAATATTATGAAAAGGGTGATGTCGGAGAATTAATTCATCCGCAGACTAAACGGTTGCTGAAGGGTTTGCTGACCATGCTGGCGAAAGAAGGAGAAACGGTTTATTTCCGTTATATCAAGCGGAAGCTTTTGAGAGAGAAAAGAGGTAAGAGAAAATGATACAAGATAAACAGGTGATATTCAGTGGTATGCAGGCAACCGGCAATCTGACTTTGGGAAACTATCTGGGAGCATTGAAGAGCTGGGTGAATCTGGCCGATGAATATGAATGCTTTTTCAGTGTCGTTGATCTACACTCAATTACAGTTCGCCAGGATCCGGCCGAATTGCGACGTCGGGCTAAAGCTCTGCTCAGTCTCTATCTGGCAGTTGGTATTGATCCGCAGAAGAGTTGTTTTTATTTTCAGTCGCACGTATCGGCTCATGCCGAACTGTCGTGGATTTTGAACTGCTATACCTATATGGGTGAGCTTAGTCGCATGACCCAGTTTAAGGATAAATCATCCAAGCATGCCGATAATATCAATGCCGGTCTGTTTACTTATCCGGTGCTGATGGCAGCCGATATTTTGTTGTTTCAGACTGATCTGGTGCCGGTAGGAAGCGATCAGCGTCAGCATTTGGAACTGGCTCGAGATATTGCAATCCGTTTTAATGGTATCTACGGTGATGTCTTTACTGTACCGGAGGGGTATTATCCAAAGGTGGCAGCTCGAGTGATGAGCTTACAGGATCCGGCCAAGAAGATGTCAAAGTCGGATGAAAACCCGAACGGCAGTATTTATTTGACGGATGATACTGATACCATCATGCGCAAATGCAAGCGTGCCGTGACGGACTCGATAGGAGAAATCCGGTATCGTCCGGAGCAGCCGGGGATTGCCAATCTGATTGATATTTACAGTGCCTGCACGGGATTGAGTCCGCAGGAGGTTGAGAAGCAGTTTGACGGAAAGGGCTACGGCGACTTTAAGCTGGCTGTCGGAGAGGCCGTCAGCGGTGTATTGAGTCCGATTCAGCAGGAGATGGCCAGAATTCAGAAGGATAAGGCCTATCTGGACTCGGTTATCAAGGAAGGCGCCGATAAGGCAGGTTACTTTGCGAATAAGACCCTGCGTAAGGTGCAGAAAAAAGTCGGCTTTGTGGAACGTATTCGTTAAGGGAGGGATAGATATGACATTAGATGAAGCATTGGACATCCTGGTGATGCAGGAGGAGATCTTACAATTTTCCCATTTTACCAATGAAGATGCCTGGGAATTGGGGAAATCCATCGTTGAAGCCAGCAAGCGATTGGATCTGCCGTTGGCTGTCAGAATTACCAGAACCGGCGGGCAGGAGATCTTCACTTACGCGGCCAATCAGATGGAACTGATCAATCAGGTGTCGATGGAGAAGAAAGAGCGCGTTTGCCAGCTGTCCGGAATGAGCAGCCTGCATTTCTTTATGGATCTGGAGCGTAAAGAGATGAAGGCTGAGGATATGGGCTTTGATCGCAGTCATTATCATGCCAAGGGCGGCTCTTTCCCGGTACGGGTTGAGGAAGTCGGCATGGTTGCGTCGATTACCATTTCCGGATTTGATCATGTGTTAGAGCATGATTTCCTGGTGAAGACGATCAGTCAATATTTGCATATTGATGAGGTTCCGAGGATTCGGGGCTGACAATGCAGTAAAAGAAGCAGTAATAGGGCAAATTTAAAACCGCCAACTCCGGTTGATTGAATCGGAGTTGGCGGTTTTTGCAATGTATGTGTGTTGTAGATTGTAGTTTTTGTATGCTTCGGATGCCTTAACCCAAGGTCATAAAGGCATAGCGGACGATAAAGATCAAAGCGACCGCATAGGTCAACGGCTTGATTTCACGCAGTTTTCCGGTCAAAAGCTTCAGTACCACGAAGCTGATCAGACCGATGGCGATACCGTTTGCGATGGAGTAGGTAAACGGCATGAAAACAATGGTACAGAAGGCCGGCAGGGCATTGGTCATATCGCTGAAGTCTACATCTTTGATGTTGCTCAGCATCAGAATGCCGACAAAGATCAGAGCCGGAGCGGTAGCCGCGGCCGGAACGATACCGACGATCGGAGCAAAGATAATAGCCACTAAAAACAGCAGGGCAGTGGTCAAACTGGTTAAACCGGTACGACCGCCGGCAGCGATACCGGCACTGGATTCTACCACGGTAGTTACGGTGGAGGTACCGACCATAGCGCCTGCGGCGGTAGAAATGGCATCCGACATCAATGCTTCACGCATATGGATGACTTCACCCTTTTCGTCGATCAGACCGGACTGCTTGGCCGCGCCGAACAGGGTTCCGATGGAGTCGAACATATTAACCAGCGAGAAGCTGATCACCAGCAGTATGATGATAAAGATTGCATTGACAACGCTCTTGCCCTCAAAGAGGCCTGCAAAATCCATTTTCATAAAGGATACTTCAAAGAAATCCTTAAATTTTCCGCCGATATGGAAGTCCATATTGGAAAGCTTGGTCACGCCCAGCGGAATGCCCATGATGGTAGCGGCAATAATACCGATCAGGATGGAACCCTTAACCTTTTTGGCATGTAATACGCCCATGATCAGCAAGCCGACAAAGGCGATGACGGCTGCCCAGATAGCGTGCATATCAACGTCCTTGCTCTGCCACTTGGCAAAGTCGATCAGGCTGACCAAAGTGGCCTTGTTACCAACCACGATACCGGCATTTTTCAGACCGATGATGGTAACAAACAGACCGATACCGGGCGTCATGGCTGTTTTGACAGCGTCCGGTATCGAACGGATGATGGCCTCACGCAGACCGATGGCTGTGATAAAGATGAATAACAGACCGGACAGCAGGACGATGACCAAGGCCTGGTTATAGGTATAGCCCATGCCTAATACGACAGTGTAAGCAAAGAAAGCATTCAGACCCATACCCGGAGCCTGAGCCAACGGAACTCTGGCATACACGGCGCATAAAAAGGTACCGATAAATGCGCCGATACAGGTACCGATGAAAACGCCGTTTGCAACTTTTCCGGCCATTTCCGGGTTTCCCAGAATCGCATAAGGATCAGCTAAAATTTGAGGGTTCAGAATCAGAATGTAAGCAATAGTAATAAAGGTGGTTAATCCGGCCAGAACCTCGGTTCTGACAGTTGTCTTGTTTTTGGTCAGACCAAAGAAACGATCCGGCCAACTCTGTTGTTGATTCATAAGATTACTCCTTAAATTATTTTGCGACTGACGGAGGAGCATTCTTTTTTTGGTTTTAGTTACCATGGATGAAAAACAAAAAAAGAGCTGCACACATAAACATATGTAGTCAACTCTTTCGGCAGTTGGTAGAAACTCTGGGCCAATCCCCAGGATATACATACGATTCTAATTCCTCAATCACAGTGAGTATTATATCGAACTATATATAATAGTGTCAATCAACATGATTCACAGAAAACCTGGGGCTAAAAATGTATAAAATGCACAAAAAATTACTTGGACTTCACAGAATTCCAAAGATCATTGTAAAGTTTATCGACAGTTTCACCTAAATAGGTAAAGGCTTCGCAGCGGTCAATGACGGCCTGCTCCGGAAAGATGGCAGGGTTGCGTAAGGTCGCCTGATCTGTGATCAGGGCTTTCGCGGCTTCATTCGGTGTGGAATAGGTGATGTATTCAAAGTTTTTCAGTGCCACCTGCGGATCGCACATGTAGTTGATAAAGGCCTCGGCATTCTCCTTATTCTTGGAGGATTTAGGAATCACCCAACTGTCGATCCAGACATTGCTGCCTTCCTTCGGAACGACATAGGCAAGATCCGGATTCTGGCTCATACAGAAGGTGGCCTCGCCGGAGTAAATGACACCGAGAGCGGCCTCATTGCCGATCATCTTATCACGAACCTGGTCGATGACATAGGCCTGTACCAACGGCTTTTGGGCAGTCAGATCTGCGGCTGCCTGCTCCAGCTCTTTTTGATCGGTGGAGTTGACAGAGTGGCCGTTTTTGATCAGCGATACGGCGAAGGCGTCGCGAACAGAATCCTGCATCAGGATATTATCCTTATAAGCTTCATTCCAGAGAATATTCCAGCTGTCAACCGGTTCCTTGACCATTTTGGTATTGTACAGGATGCCGACAGTACCCCACTGATAAGGAATACTATATTTGTTGCCCGGATCAAAGACAGTGGATTTTTCCAAATAGGAGGCACCGATGTTTTTCAGATTCGGAATGTTTTTGGTGTTCAGCGGCTCCAGCAGATCATTTTGAATCAGACGCTGAATCATGTAATCGGAGGGGCAGACCACATCATAGTTGCCGGCTCCGGAGGCGATCTTCGGAAACATAATCTCATTGGTTTCAAACTCATCATACACAACCTTGATTCCGGTCTCTTCCTCAAAGCCCTGCAATACTGCCGGGTCGATATATTCTCCCCAGTTATATACATATACGACCTTATCATTTTTTTTGCTTCCGCAGCCGGTCAGCAGTATTCCGACTGTCAGCGCGGCCAATGCGGCAATAACTAATTTTTTCATGCTGTAACTCCTTTCGAGGACTTCTTCGGCAGATATTGGACACCGATCAGAAGTATAAATACGGTAATGAATAAGAGAGTGGAGAGGGCATACATCTCCGGTTTAATACCCTTTTTCAATTCGGAATAAATCTTTGTTGATAAGGTATCGATACCCGGCCCCTTGGTAAAGTGAGTGATGATAAAGTCATCCAGCGACATAGTAAATGACAGCAGGAAGCCGGAGATGATACCGGGTAAAATATCCGGCAGCACGACCTTGAAAAAGGCGTAGACAGGCGTTGCTCCGAGATCAAGGGCCGCCTCATAGGTGTGCGGATTGAATTGGCGCAGTCTGGGCATTACGCTGAGGATTACATAAGGGATACAAAAGGTGATATGAGCCAGGAGCACACTGGCGAAGCCAAAACTCATACGCACTACGATAAAAATCAGCATCAGCGAGATACCGGTCACGATATCGGCATTGAGCATCGGGATATTCGTCACATTCATATAAACGGCGCGGGCTCGTTTTTTCATGCTCATCATACCCATGCTGGCAAGCGTCCCGATCAGTGTTGCGATAGCAGCAGCCGATACGGCCAGAATCAAGGTGTTGTATAAAGCCTGCATGATCTGTTCGTTCTGAAATAACCGGCTGTACCAGTCCAGAGTGAAGCCGCCCCATTGCTGACGGGTCTTCGAGCTGTTAAAGGACAGGATGATCAGAGTTAGGATCGGCGCATAGAGAAACAGCATCAGCAGGGCAAGATAGAAATAACGAAATCCGGCAAAGGCTTTCTTTTTCATAGCAGGCTGCCTCCTTCCTTATCGTACTTGCTCACCATGGCCATGCTTATAAATACAAAGATCATCAACACAAAGGACAGGCCGGAGCCGATATGACGGTTGTTCAGAGCGGTGAACTGCTGCTCAATGACATTGCCGATCAGCAAAATCTTACTGCCGCCGAGGATGGCGGAGATGGCAAAGGTGGTCAATGAGGGAACAAAAACCATAGTGATGCCGGAAATGATACCCGGCAGGCTTAAAGGGATCATCACCTTTGTGACTGTCTGCCATTCGGTGGCGCCCAGATCCCGGGCCGCATTTAGTACATTCGGATCTATCTTGCACAGGCTATTGTAAATCGGCAGGATCATAAACGGAATATAATCATACACCATACCGATGATGATGGCAGTCGGAGTATTGATGATATTCAGCGGTGCGACACCGATGATGCCGAGCAGCCAATTGATCACGCCGTGCTTTTCCAGCAGAGCCTGCCAGGCAAAGATGCGCAGCAGTGAGTTCATCCACATCGGTAAAATAAATAAAAAAATCATAAAACCGGCAGAGAGCTGCATCCGTGACAGGATCATGGCCAGAGGATAGGCCAGCAGCAGACAGGTCAAAGTACTGATCAGCGACAGCAGGATCGACAGACCAAGTGCCTTCAGGTTTTCTGCGCGGGTAACCTCCAGAATATTTGACAGGGTAAAGCCGCCGGCATCGGCCGTAAAGGCATAATACAGGATGACCAGCAAAGGGATGATGATAAAGCCGGCCGCCCAGATAGAATACGGCGCAGCATAAACATGACGTAATTTACGATTCATAGCTTGATACCGCCTCCTCATCTTCCGACGCGGGTTTGTTCATGATCTGGATATCATACGGGTCGATTGACAGGCTGACCGTGGTGCCGACCGGGAACATGCCGGTGCTGTGTACCAGCCATTCATAGCCGCCGGCCATTACATCCATTTCATAATGAACACCCTTAAACAACAGACTGGTCACCTGACCGTCGATCAGGCCGGCTCCGGGCGCACCCAGATGGATATCTTCCGGCCGGATCACGGCATCGACCGGTCGGTTTCGGCCGAAGCCCTCATCGACGCAGGGCATTTTAACCCCGACGATCTGCACCACTCGATCCTCGATCATGGTGGCCGGCAGAATATTACTTTCACCGATAAAGTCGGCTACGAAGGCATTTTCCGGTTCGTTGTAGATATCGATCGGCCGGCCGACCTGTTGGATATATCCCTGGTTCATGACCACGATAGTATCTGACATGGTCAGGGCTTCTTCCTGATCATGAGTTACATAAAGGAAGGTGATACCCAGCTCGTTTTTCAAACGGATCAGTTCATATTGCATATCCTGGCGCATCTTTAAGTCGAGAGCGCCGAGCGGCTCGTCCAACAGCAGCACCTTCGGTTCGTTGACGATGGCGCGGGCGATGGCGATTCTCTGCTGTTGTCCGCCGCTTAAGGATTCAGGATAACGGTTTTCAAAGCCGGGGAGATTGACCAGCTTCAGCGCATAGCTGATTTTGTCATTGATATATGCAGTTGTTTTTTTCTTCAGACGAAGACCGAAGGCGATATTTTCGGCAACAGTCATATTGGTGAACAGGGCATATTTCTGAAAAACGGTATTAAGCTGGCGTTTGTTGGCCGGCATGGCGGTGATGTCCTGACCGTTAAATATGATCCGCCCTTCATCCGGCTCAGCAAAACCGCCGAGGATACGCAGCAGTGTGGTCTTGCCGCAGCCGCTGGGACCGAGCAGGGTCAGAAATTCATTTTCATTAATATATAAATTAAAATCATCCAGAATCTTCTCGCCGTCATAGGACTTGGAAATATGCTTAAATTGAATTAATTTTTTTCCCATAATCAATTTCTCCTAAAAGCTTGGCGGAGTGCTGATCCAGAGGATGACCGCCTTTTTTTTGCCGTGGTTCTCTATAAAATGACTTTTATCGGGGCGCAGATAAAAAGCGTCTCCGCGTGCCGCCGTATAATGACGGCGGTCGAAGTGAATGGTGATCCTTCCCTCTAACACGAAGCCGAATTCCTCGCCCTCGTGCGGCATATCGGGATAGGTTTTACCGCCGGGTTCCAGCGTCAGGCGGATGGCCTCCATCATGTTTTTCTGGGCGGAAGGGATCAGCCATTCGATCCGGTTTCCCAGTTTGTCATCTGTTTTTTCAAAATAGTCCTCTGTTGAGAAGACCAGCTGTTCGGGTTCATTATCCTGAAAGAATTCTCCCAGAGAAATACCGAGGATCTGCAGGATATCGGTCAGAGTGGCGATGGAAGGAGAGGTGAGATCCCGCTCCAGCTGTGAAATAAAGCCTTTTGAAAGCTCACAGCGGTCTGCCAGCTCCTCCTGGGTCAGTCCCTTTCCGATGCGCAGGTTTTTGATCTTTGTTCCGATGTTCATGTTATCCCTCGCAATATTTATAAGAATTAAGTTTAGTTTTGCTAAACTGCAAAGCTTATTATGTCATTTGGAGCGCAAGCTGTCAATCGCTAATTAACAAAAGCTTCAAAATAATTAGATTTTCAAACAGGCTGCTTTATGATAGAATAGAATAGATTATGGGCAACAGTATTTTTTTAGAGCCAAGGAACAGAACAGACCCTAAAGCACACCATTCTGCTGCCAATATTAAATATAGGAAGAAAAGGAGGTTAAGTATGATTAATATTTACAGAACAGTGGAAGGAAAAATTCTGGAAATCAGTGAAGCGCAGGAAGGAAGCTGGATCAACATGGTTAATCCGACTATGGAAGAAACCATCGAAATGGCAAAGCGCTATGATATAGATCTGGATGATATGCGTGCCGCACTGGATGAGGAAGAACGTCCGCGTATTGAAGTAGAGGATAATTATACCTTAATCCTGGTAGATATGCCGGTGATCGAAGAGCGAAATGAAAAGGACTGGTACGGTACCATGCCGCTTGGCATCATCGTGACAGAGGATGTGATCTTTACCGTTTGTTTGGAGAAGAGTATGGTGCTCGGTCCGTTTATGAACGGTCGAATGAGAAATTTCTTTACCTATAAGAGAACCAGATTCATTCTGCAGATTCTGTTTAAAAATGCCACCCTGTTTTTGGATTACCTGCGAATCATTGATCGCAAGAGTGAGGTGATCGAGAAGAAGCTGCATGCTTCCACCCAGAATCAGGAGCTGATCGAGCTGCTGGAATTGGAGAAGTCCTTGGTATACTTCACTACATCTTTGCGAACCAATGAGGTCGTGCTGGAAAAGATGTTGAAGACAGAGAGTATCAAGCAGTATCCGGAGGATGCCGAGCTGCTGGAGGATGTTATCGTAGAGAATAAGCAGGCCATCGAGATGGCGAATATTTACAGTGGTATTTTAAGCGGCATGATGGATGCCTTTGCATCGGTTATTTCCAATAACCAGAACATCGTAATGAAATTTTTATCGGTGGTGACCATTGTGATCTCCATCCCGAATATTATTTTCGGAGCCTATGGTATGAATGTGAATATCAAAGGTATGCCATTGGCCTCATCGGCCTTCGGCTTCGGTGCGGTGATTTTGTTTGCGGCATTGCTCTGTGTATTGGCTTATCTGATTTTTAAGAAGAAAAAGATGTTCTAAGGAGGCTTCATGAATGTTCTAGATCGACTGGAGCGTAAGTTCGGACGGTTCGCTATCCCGAATTTAATGCTCTATCTGGTGGTGTTGTACGGTTTTGGCTTTGTGGCCAATTTGGTTCATCCGCAGCTTTATCAGGAATTTCTTTCCTTGGATGCTATGCGCATCATGCAGGGGCAGGTATGGCGGTTGTTTACCTTTTTGATGGTGCCGCCGACAGCCAGTGTGCTCTTTTTGCTCATTATTTGCTATATGTATTATTTTCTCGGTACGCAACTGGAGCGGTATTGGGGGAGCTTTCGTTTTACCCTGTATATTGTGGTTGGTCTGATCCTGCATTGGATCGCTGCCATCGGCCTGTACCTGGTGCTGGATCTCAGGTATCTGATGGGAACAGAATACCTGAACCTTTCGGTTTTTCTGGCCTTTGCGGCTACGTTTCCGAACACGGAGTTCCGTTTGTATTTCCTGATTCCGATCAAAGCGAAATACATCGGTATGCTGACCGGAGCCTGGTTTGCGGTAACCATTATCGCCGGGTTTTTGCCGATGGATCTGCGGCCGTCCGGTTTGATGGGATTTTCACCGGCTACCAGTGTGGCGGCCCTGCTGTCATTGGGTAATTTTCTGTTATTCTGGCTGTTACAATCGACGAGATATAAAACAAAACGAAAGAAAGTCGCTTCGGGTCGGAGAGTGGCAGGAGAGAAGGTATTGCATTTTAGGGCAAAGGAGCCTGTGACCAGACATCGCTGTAGTGTTTGCGGCAGAACCGAGCTGGATGATCCGACATTGGAGTTCAGATTCTGCTCAAAGTGTGACGGGGCACATGAGTATTGCAGTGATCACTTGTACACACATGTTCATATCACTGAAGAGAACCGTGAATAAGTCGAATTGCTTGGCTGAAAGGGAAGCACCGGTTATCCGGGAGGAACCGGATTTTGAAAAAGAGTGAGGAGGGTATAATTATGAAAAAAACCAAGATTATCTGTACGATGGGACCGAATACCAATGATCGTGAGATGCTGCGCCGGCTGATGCTGAACGGCATGGATATTGCCAGATTTAATTTTTCACATGGTGATTATGAGGAGCAGGGCGGCCGTATCAAGCTTCTCAAGGATTTACGCAAGGAATTGGATCTGCCGATCGCTATGCTGCTGGATACCAAGGGGCCGGAGATCCGTACCGGTGTATTAAAGGATGGCAAGAAGGTTCATCTGGTAGAGGGGGAGACCTTTGTATTGACGACCGAGCAGATCGTCGGAGATGAAAAAAAAGTTTCGATTACCGAGGCTTGTATTCTGCAGGATCTGAAGGTGGGCGATATCATTCTGATTGATGATGGCCTGATCAGCTTATCGGTGGAGGGGCTGACTGATACAGAAGTGATCTGTCGGGTCAATAACGGCGGAGAACTGGGCGAGAAGAAGGGGATGAATATCCCGAATGTTAAGCTTGGGCTGCCGGCCGTGACTGAGAAGGATCATTCGGACATCCTGTACGGCATCAAACAGGACTTTGACTTTATCGCCGCTTCATTTATCCGAAACGCCGAGGCAGTGGAAGAGATCAGAAGCATTTTGCGTGAGAATGGCGGGGCGCATATCCAGATCATTGCCAAGATCGAAAATGCCGAAGGTATCGAAAATATAGACTCCATTATCGAAGCGGCTGACGGCATCATGGTAGCCCGCGGCGATATGGGGGTTGAAGTGCCGGAGCATGAGGTGCCGTATATTCAGAAGCGTATTATTCGTAAGTGCAAAAAACTGGATAAGCCGGTTATTACGGCTACTCAGATGCTGGACTCTATGATCCGTAATCCGCGTCCGACCAGAGCCGAGGTAACAGATGTGGCCAATGCGATTTATGACGGTACAGACGGTATCATGCTGTCCGGTGAAACCGCCATGGGTAAGTATCCGGTGGAGGCATTACAGATGATGGTGAAGATCGCCGAATCGACCGAACAGCACCTGAATTATAAGGATTTTTCGGTAGAGCGTAAGATGGTACGCACGAAGAGCATCGCATCGGCAGTTGGCTATTCCAGTGTTACTACAGCCTACCGTTTGGAGGCGAAGTATATTATGGTGCCGACCCTGACCGGTGAGACTGCCAGAATTATTTCCAACCAAAGACCGGCCACACCGGTGTTGGGTATCACACCGGATCCGGTGACTCTAAGAAGAATGCAGCTGTATTGGGGGGTACTGCCGGTTAAATCCTATATCGAATCCTCGACTGAGGAGATCATCGCCGGCGGTATCAAGGCTGCCAAGGAGAGGGGATTTATCGAAAAAGGAGATGTGATTGTAGTAACAGCCGGTCTGCCGACCAACGGTTTACATGAGGACACTGTCAGCAAGAGCAATTTGATGCAGGTACTGGAAATCGAATAACAGGAGGCAGCCATGGAGCAGAAATTCGGTGAATTGACAGAGTGGTTTCGTGATAATTATGATGAGTGTGATCAGGAAGGCATCAAGGAATTGCTGCGCCGCACTCAGGAGGCATACGGTTGTGTACCGGCAGCTGTGAAGGAACAATTGATTGAGGAACTGGGTCTGTCAAAGGGGATCGTTCAGATTCTGATCCGGCAGCTGCCGGGAATCAGTGAGGTCAGCTTTGACCATCAGATCACCGTTTGCAATAATACCCACTGCATGGCAAACGGGGCGGCCGATATCATTGAGGCTTTAAAGGACAGGCTGGGTCTTTCGCAGGTGGGTGAGGTGACAGCTGACGGACGCTATCGTCTGACCACTCGGAAATGCTTTAAAAAGTGTAAGAGCGGTCCGAATGTCATGGTGGATGATGTGCTATATTCTCAGATGAGTCCGGATAGGCTGAACGAACTCTTTAAATAGATGGAGCTGACATATAATTATGAATAAACAAATAAACACGGCTGCTCTCCTGGCCGAAAATCTGATGGAGGTAGTCTGGGAGCAGCAGTTAAAGCTCGGTTACCTGGAGGAGAGTGTACGACTGTATTATCCGCTGTCCACCCTTAACCATTTGTTACAGTCCGAATATTCGACAGAACAGATGCAGGCTGCTTTGGAAGCTTGCGATGCTTTGCCGGAACCGATCCGTAGCGGTCTGCGTGTCAGCCATCAAAACGATCGTTTTTGCCTGCATTTGCAGACGGCGACCGTTTCTTGGATTCATTCGCAGCTGCAGCCGGAATCTTTTTGGCCGCAATTGATCAAATTGATGAAAAGCCATCAGACGACTTTCGAGCAGGTAAAAACATTGTTTTCAAAATATTCATCTTCAATGATCTGCCAAGCGGCCGCGCACGACGAATTTGACTGGCTGCTCTATTTTGCGGACGGTCAGCCGGATGGTTATTATTACTGTTTCAAGCAGGAGGGGCATCATCTGACCTATCATCGGTTTCTGAAAGAGGATTATGAGGAATTGGAGCTAGGAAAGCTTTAAAGCGTGAAGGGAGAAGAAGCATAGTTGGACACCGGGCGGATACAGGGGTGGATCGTTCTGTTCCGAAAAGATAGCCGCCTTACAGAATTAAGAGAGTACAAAACTTAATATGTAAGCATAAAAGCGATTAGAAAAGCAAAAATGATCAAAGGATTAGATTTCTGATCGCTTCTTTTGTTTTAATTTTATAGAAAAGGACAGGAAATACGAATAAAAAGGGAAGAAAGGAAGAAAAACAGGAAAATAAAATGGGCGAGGGAAAACAGAAACTGTAAAAAAAAGTAGACATTGATTTACAGGTGAGATCTATAAAAAAAGTATCGTTCAATATTTGCCAAAAGCCACAAAACACATAGTATTTTATCAAATACAACGGTTTTTGTCATTATACCAGAACATGACATATAATGTCTAATATTATTGACATTTAATGTCTGGGAATATTTACAAAAGCTTAAGCATTTAACAAGGAGGGAAAAAAGATGAAAAAGAGAGGGAACATACAAAAGCTGATTTCATTTTTCTTGGTTTTTGTCATGCTTTTTGGGGTGGTATTCCAAAGCCGATCAGCCTTCGCGGAGGGATTGGAACGCGTAGAAACAAAGGTTACAGAATTTACCGTTACGACGAGTGCGGGTGAAATACCGCCGGACGGATTTGGTATTTCTGCGGCCTTGCGTATCGGAATATCTTGGGACGCCAGTCATTATCAAAACGAACTGAAGGAAGGGGATTATTTTAACGTTATATTGCCGAAAGAATTTATTTTCCCGGAAGATCATTCGGCGTGTAATTTTAATATTTTAGCGCCTAACGGAACAGATGTGGTAGCAAAGGCAGTGGTTACACCGGATACTGTAAACGGTGGAGGCATTGTAAAAGTAACCTTTACGGGTTATGTTGCAGGGAAATATAATATAAAAGGTTCAATGTTCTTAAATGCGACGTTTAATCAGAAATATATTAAACAGGGGCAATCCTACAGCATTGCAGTTGCTGTTGGGGCTCATCCTGTATCAACGGATATCAATATAAAACCACCTACTTCCAATCCGCTTAATAATGAAAGCTTATCCAAGTGGTCAAGAAACAAGTTATTTGACGGTCATGTGAGATGGGAAATGAGAATTAATCATAGGAAGGGGAACCTGACAAATGCTGTTATAACCGATGAGCTTACATCGGAAGACGGAGATCTGACCGGTATCCATTATATCAAGGGTTCGTTTAAGTTGATGGAAATTAAAGCAGACGAGTTTGGCAACACGACTTGGCAGGGCCCCAGCGTTGATATTAGCGATCAGGTAGTATTTTCTGACAATGACACAAAATTCAGGTATAGTTTGGGGGACATTTCCGGTAAGCAGTATTTCCTTAGCTATGATACAACATTTAAACCTAATATCAAGTTACGCAATAAGGTCACACTTGCAAATGAACAAGAAACCTGGATCTCATCTTCAAGTGCTGTTTTTGCAAACTCAGGAGGACAAGGACAGGGAGATCTTGCAAATAAAATCAAATTGCTCAAAGTAGATGCGGAAGACCATTCCATAGTACTTGCCAATGCCGTGTTTGAAGTAACTAAACCGGACGGAAGTAAATTTGAGCTGACAACGGGAACAGATGGAACGATTACTTCCGGTTTCTTGGTACAGGGAAAGTATAAAGTTAAAGAAAAGACACCGCCTGTCGGCTATCATTTGAATGGGGAGGAATATGAAGTTGAGGTTACCTCTGAGGGCGGGCGCATCCTGACTGTGACCAATGAACCTGTCAGAACAAAGATTAGTGTAGAAAAAAAGTGGATCGGCAAACCGGGTTCTTCTGTTGTTGCTGTTTTAAAGGCTGATGGATCGGAAGTAGCCCGTAAAGAGTTATCCAAAGAAAACGGCTGGGCTCATACTTTTGATAATTTAAGAAAGTATAAAGCAGGGACAGATACGGAAATTGTGTATACGGTAGAAGAGGAAGCTGTACCGCAGGGATATATAGCATCCTGTCAAAAAACATCCGAAGGTAAGTGGGTTATCACCAACACCATTACCGGAAAGGTATCCGTGCCGGTGACCAAGACCTGGGTCGGCCCGGCTAAGGAAAATGTAACGGTAGAACTGCTGGCAGACGGTGTAAAGGTAACAGATGCGGTATTAAATGCCGGAAACAACTGGCAGCATACCTTTGCTGATCTTGATAAATATAAGGATGGAGTGGAGATCGTCTATACGATCAGAGAAGTCAGTGTAGCGGGCTATAGTTCAAAGATCAGCGGAGATCAAAATGGCTATACCATCACCAATACCAATACGGAAACCATCGAGATCCCGGTAGAGAAGCGGTGGGTCGGCGCACCGGCGGAATTTGTGACGATCAGTTTGCTGGCAGACGGCGTCATCAAAGATA
>JAEXAX010000024.1 GCA_023458035.1 Bacillota bacterium
TTGCTAATTGAGTTTGGCTTGCGACACCATTCTCATCATAGCACAGGAGGCTTTTCTATTTTATCCTCACCGTTTCCAACTTACTCTATTCTCCCCAGCATAGCTGGGGGATTAGGATTTTCATTTACTTTTTTCCGGCTTGCCTGCTTCTGTGTTTGTCACAGACTGTCCCGTCGCTTCCCTCGGCTTTCCCGAGGTGTCCGGCAATTGATCTGTCGGCTTTTGTTCCTGCTTGGGCTCTTCATTCGGCCCCGGAAGTTTATCCTCCGATGCAGGCGGTGTCAGGTTCCCGAGACTGATCTGAAAAACAATATGACTGCTGAGCCCCAGATAATCGGCATACGGCGACTGCTCGACCACCGTACCTTTTTTCTCATGTGAGTCTACATAGACTACACTATAGCTGATATTGGGCGCGCCTTTCGACTGAAACTCATCATAGAAATATTTTTGTAACTCCCCCTCCGTGATACTTCCCCGCAAATCCTTGATATACGGCTGTCCGATGGAGTAGGTCACAATAATCTTTTTATCATCCTTTCCAAGCAGCTGTGTACCGGCCGGTATGCTTTGTGATACCAGAGCTCCGTAGGGCAGCCCCTCGGTTAATACCTGCTTAATTTGGACAACCATATCCGCACTGGCCTCACCGGCATTCTCCGGTCCATATTCACCATAATTCGGAACGGTCACGGCCTTTCCCCGGGAAACGGTTATATCTATTTTATCATGCTTTGCCACTTTTGTCCCGGCACCGATCGATTGGCTGATGATGTTTCCATCCTCAATCTTATCATGGGATGCTTCCTTAAAAGAAAGCTCGATTTCATTGGTTTTAGCCCAGCCCTCCGCCTCTGCCTTTGGTTTGCCGTTAAAATCCGGTACTGCAATGTTTTTTTCAAACACTTCCTTACCTTTGGAAAAATATAGGATGGCCGTATCTCGGCGACGGTAGGTTGCGGCTGTGACAGACTTGTCCTTAAATTCCAACTTCAAGAAGCGGCCGGCTTCCTTTTGATCGCTGAATTCCTTTACGATACTGATATGGGCAAGCTTCTGCGAATCGATCAGTTGTTGTGCTTCCTCTGCCGTCATGGTGGTGAAATCCGGCAATGCCACTACCTCATCCGGATCGGCACCAAGCGAAACAGTTAACGTCAGAACACTTCCCTTCTTAACTCTGGTCCCCGGCTGATCGACCTGCGATATGATCGTATTGCCTTCAAAGCCGACCGAAAATTCCTTTTTGGCGTCAAAGGTAATGTCATACTTGCTTCCCCATTGTCTGGCTTCAGAAAAATTTTTACCGCTAAAGTCCGGCAGGGTAACATGTGTCCAACGATGATATAAAAACAAGGCCACCAGTAGGACGATCAATGCCGCCAGTGCCATAAGACCCAGACGAATCAATCTGCGCCGCCTGTATGTCGGATCCTTTACTGCCTCTTCCGTATGATCATTTTTGCGCGTCGCCCGGGCTGTTTCCGTTTCCGCTCCGTCTTCCTCAGCCAAGAAAGCGGCAATCGCCTTAGACTGCGGCTTTACTTCCGGTTGTTTTTCGATGGACAACTGACCGGGTTCATGTTTTTTTTCATATTTTTCTTTGGTAAATCCGGATAAGAAATCACTACTCATAGGCCTGTAATACCCCTTTTCTGAGATATAATACGCTGTCGGACTGCTCTGCGATCTCCTTTGAATGGGTTACCACAATGACGCATTTCTGGTGCTCATGCGCCAAGCGCTTGAAGATCCCAATAATGTCCTTCTCTGTTTCTTCATCCAGGTTTCCGGTCGGTTCATCGGCCAGAATCAGATCCACGTCACTGGCCAGAGCCCGCGCTACCGCCACTCTCTGCTGTTCACCGCCGGACAATCTGGTCACCAGACGGTCGGCTTTTGTCTTGACGATGCCGATGTAATCCAACAGATTATAGGCGATCTCCTTCTTATTTCCGGCAATCGGATTATCCGTGGTTTCCATGGCCAGCATCACATTTTCAACCGCCGTCATGTACGGAATCAGATTATAGCTCTGAAATACAATGCCGACACTGTTTCTGCGATAGGTGTCATAACCGATCTCCTCAATGTTTTTTTCGTTATATAAGATCTCTCCGCCTTTCGGTTTCTCCAAAGCGCTGATCAAGGACAGAAAGGTGGTTTTTCCCGAGCCGGACTGTCCCAAAATACTATAAAATTGTCCTCGTTCAAAGGATACGGATATGTCGTCCAGGATATAACGGCGATTTTCGCCGTCCTGATAAAAATATGTAAGCTGTTTCGTTTCTAGAATAGCCATCTCTTTCCCCCTTACATTAAAATTTTTCGCGGCTTTAATCGCACGATATAGACCATCGGTACAACTGTGGCGATCAGCACAGTGCCCAAGCTGATCAGATATATCCAACCAATGCTTTCCGGTTGCAGGCTGACCCGATATTCATCGACCACGGTTTCTCTGTCGATTTCACCGTCAGTGAGCAGGGAAAGTCCCGGATAGTCGCTCATTCCAGAGTCATCCTGTGTGCTTTCCACCTGTTTTTGTATCATTGATTTCGACAAACCGCCGGCCAGCATATTCCCGGTAAAAACGGAGATGGTAACAGCCAATACTGTAATCATCATCACCTCCAGCAGGATCTGTCCGATCACTTTGCTTTTTTTCTCTCCCAGCGACAGATAGATACCCAGCTCGTGCTTTCTGTCTCTCAAAAAGAGTAAGATCACTAAGGTAATAATCAAAATAGTGGCGCCGATGGATGCAACCAGTACATACCCGGCCATCTTTGAAACAGAACGGATCGGTCCGGCGATACTGTCATAACTGTCTGTGGCGGCAACGATAGTAAAAATTTCCGGTAAAAGAGACTGGCTTTCCTCCTTGAAGGCAGTTACGTCTTCCGGATTTTTCAACATATAACGCGGGGTAAAGTTTACGCTGTTGCCAACTTGATCAGGGGTATCAAACTGAGCCTTTTTGATCAGCTCCAGCTCCTTTTCGGTCGAGAATTTCAGTTCATTTTCAACGATTCGATTCGGAACATAAACGGTATTTTTTCGATGAAACTGCTGCCAAACATCCATCTGCTTATCCCGTTTACTGGAGGATGTCTTTGCCACTGCCTTATCTTCAAAAATACCAACAATTTCCAAAACCACGTCCTGTCTGGCATATGGTTCCTTGGTTGCCGATTCGGACTTCTCTTCCTTGGTAAAATAATCAAACACCTTGGTTTCCAACTGTAATTTATCACCAACATGAAGATTGTTCTGCTCTGCCAGCTCCTTGGTGATAATAACCTTTGGCAGACCATTGTCGATTTCTTCTTTGGTAAAAGCCCGGCTTTTTGCATCCAGCCAGGAAGCTTTCAAATCTTTTGTCAGCATTTTGTTGAAATTTTCATCCGACAGATTGGTTCCCTTCAACATAAAATCAGCGTCACCGCCAAGCATAGCGTCGGAATCAAAATCTCCCGCCGCAGAAGGTGTCCACGGCTTGATATTCTTTCCTGATATAGAACGATTGACCGTATAATCATAGTAATCAATATAGGCGGATTTCCCTACCTGACGGATCACCTCCAAGGGCAGATCTGTTGAAATACTATTTGGGTCGGCAGCATTTTGTATCGCCTTCTCATACTTCTGTCCGTCCAGTTCGATACTGGCCGCTCCGCCTAACTGCGTTTTGATCTGTTTTTCAACATTGGCTGCCGCCTGTCGGATTGAAACCGCACCGGCGATGGCATTACTTAAGACAAAAATAATAGCCAATAATACAAGTGATTTCCCTTTTCTGCGGCTGACACTCAGCCAAGCTCGTTTGATAAAGCCCATTGTTCCTCCCTTTTACTACTCAAAAGCAAATTGTTTCTTTGTGCTATGACTATTATACAATTTAATGAATCTGCCAGTCAATAGACGAAAGCCCCCGGGACAGCAGAAAGTCATTGGTTTTCTTAAAATGGCCGCAGCCGATGAAACCGCGATAAGCGGACAGCGGGCTGGGGTGCGGGGCAGTCAGTACAAGCTGCTTTGGATTCGACAAACGCTTTGCCTTATCAATAGCCTGTCGTCCCCACAACAGATATACGATCGGTCTGTCCTCGGCATTTAGAATATCGATAACCCGATCGGTAAAGGTCTCCCAGCCGATCCCCCGCAATGAATTAGCCTGATGGGCTCGCACCATCAACACGGTATTAAGCATAAGCACCCCTTGCGTAGCCCAATATTCCAGACAGCCGTGCGACGGCAGTGGATACCCAAACTCCTCTTCCAGCTCCTGATACATATTTCGCAGCGATGGCGGAATCTCCACTCCCTTGCGTACCGAAAAGGATAGGCCGTGAGCCTGTCCCGGATTATGATAAGGGTCTTGACCAAGAATCACGACCTTCACCTCTTTCAGCGGCGTCAGATGAAAGGCAGTGAACAGATCTTCACTGGGCGGATAAATCGTATAATTTTGATACTCTTCCAGCGCCCTTTGATAGAGCTGCTTATAATATGGTTTTTTAAATTCTCCGGCCAAAGCCGTCAGCCAATCATTCGATAATCCTGCCATAAGGTCCTCCGATTCCAGTTGTTTCAAATACATGCTTCACAAAATACCTTCTGGCATCCCGTTGATCCTGTTTAATACAAGCCTTCAGTTCATCCAAACCGGACAGCTTGACCTCCGGGCGCAAAAAGGATAATAAAAATACCTTCTGCTCGCGGCCGTAACAATCACCTGAGTAGTCAAACAGATAAGTTTCCACTGAGACCGGATTGTGCGCCGTAATGGTTGGTTTGATTCCGATATTGGTGATGCCTTGGTAGTATCGACCGTCCATCAAAACAGTCGATATATAAACACCAAAGGGCGGCAACAGCTTACCCGGCTCCGGCAGCACATTGGCTGTCGGAAAACCGATGGTACGTCCCAGCTGACGGTCAGAAACAACCTTCCCGGATACAAAATAGGGATAACCCAGCTTTCGATTGGCCAGCTCCAGTCTTCCTTCAACGATATCTGCCCTGATCCCGGTACTGGTGATGATCTGGCCATCTAACGTTTCGGCTTCAATAACATCTACCGCAAAGCCGAATTTCTTTCCTTGCTCTCGCAGCAGGACGGCATCACCGCGCCGTTCTCTGCCAAAGCGAAAATCATAACCGACACTGATGTTTTGCATCCGCAATTCATCCAGTAGGATCTGCCGGATAAATTGCTCCGCTGTCAGATTCAAAATATCTGCTGTAAACGGCAGTTCCACCAATTGACTGACTCCAAATTCAGCGGCCAGCCATTCTCTGTCACCGGCTGTCAGTAATTTCTCATCGCCCAACGCAAAGGTGACCAGGGTCGGAACAGCTGAATCTCCTGCTCGCTCCCGCATCCTGTGAATCAGCTTTCGATGCCCCAGGTGCAGGGTGTCGAATTTTCCGATACTAATGGCGGTCGGTGTAAGATATTTCTCTGATTTCAAACCTGACCTCCCTCATAGAACATGGTTCTGGGTTTATAGCGCCGCTTCTGCGACTGCCAAGCATATAAACCGATCAGAGTTCCGCCGCTGTCATAAACCAGCATCTCATCTTGGTCATACGGTCTCTCCAGCGGTCCACCGTTATGAACAATTTTATCCTCCTCCTCGGCCACCTGCAGGCGACTGTATTCCGGCAACACCTCTTCGATCGGCAGTATGACCTGATGCAGCTCTCCCTGCGTTGCCAAAGCAGCCAACTGCTCCAAGGTATGAGCCGTCCTCTCCTCACAGCAGCCGACCCGAGTGCGGACAAGCCTGTCCATTGCCGCTCCGCAGCCAAGATCCTTCCCTATATCCGCGCAGAGAGTACGAATATAGGTGCCTTTTGAGCATTCAACAGAAAATGTCACAAACGGTAATGATATCTCTTCAATTTCCAAGCGATAGATCCGGCGCGGTCGCGGCTGACGTTCAACCTCGATCCCCTGCCTGGCCAGCTGATACAGCTTCTTTCCTCCCATCTTGATCGCACTGTACATGGGAGGAATTTGCAAGTAGTCACCAACATACGTGCTCATGATGCGGCGAATATCCTGTTCCGTCACAGCCACCGGCCTTTCCTGTAAAACAGTACCTGTCATATCCTCCGTGTCGGTCACCAGACCGAGCCGCAGCACAGCCCGGTAGGTTTTGCTCTGAGCTTCCAGATGACTGCAGATTTTCGTCGCCTTACCCAAGGCCACCGGCAAAACACCGATCGCCATCGGATCCAGCGTACCCGTATGTCCGATTTTTTTCTGACCGATACTGCGCCGCAATCTGGACACTACATCAAAGGATGTCATACCCGCCTCTTTCCAAACATTGATGATACCAGTTAACATGCTAACTCCTTTATATTGATAAAAGTATACTTCGTAAATGCCGAAAAGAGCAGCCAAAGAAGATCCTTTGCTGCTCCAGCCTACAGTTGTTTTTTAATTTCCTCCAAGATGGAGCTGATGATGCCATCCGCATCGCCCTCGGCTGTAGCACCAGCCGCCTTGATATGGCCACCGCCGCCGAATGCAGCCGCAATCATGCTGACATCCACATACTGCATGGAACGCAGGCTGATTTTAAAGCTTTTTTCAGAAACGGCATATAAAAAGATCGCCACCTCTATGCCGCGGGTATTCTGCAGTTGATTAACGATCCCCTCCGTATGCTTTGGCAGTGCGCAAAAATGCTGCATCTGTTCCAATGTCAGTACCCCGCTGATTACCCGATCGTGAAGATGCAGGCTGCTGGCTCGAAGCACCTCCGCCAGCAGCCTGTTCTGCAAATAGGTCTTTTCAATAAAGGTCTTATGCAGCAGCACGGAAAAGTCGAAGCCCTTGCGCATCAGCATGGCCGCCTTTTCCATGGTTTCCGGAGCCGTACAGTCATATCTGAAGATGCCCGTATCGTGTGCCATGCCGATATACAGGTAGGCCGCCGCATCCTGTGTCAGGTATGCCTCATCAACCAGGCGTGTAATCAACTCCGATGTTGACGAAGCCTTTTCATCGACATAACAGAGTCCCCCCTCTCGCAGGGCACCGCTGCCGATATGATGATCAATCACCAGAGTCTGACGAAAGTCCAACGCCTTATCATAAAACAGACCGATCCGATCAGTATTGGCCACGTCACAGATAATAAGCAGGTCAAATTCTCGGATCTCTTCCTCATCAGGCATTTCGTGCAGCATCAACTGATGCTGCGGCATACAAAGAAAATTGGTCGGCAACGCCTCCTGATAGATTTTCACCAGAAGCTGCGGATACCGCTCCCGCAGATATAGCCCCAGCCCCATTGATGAACCGATACAGTCGCCATCCGGGTTCTGATGACCGACGATGGCTATCTTATGTATATCCTTGATCAAGGTATCGATACTGCTAATTGTTGTTCTGGTCATCTTCATCCTCTTTCAATTTCAGCTCAGACAACAAGGCATTCATTCTGGCTCCATAAGCGATTGAATCATCAGCCAAAAATGTCAGCTTGGGGGTATGACGCAGATTTAAGGTCTGCGCCAGGCCGTGCCTCAAAAACCCTTCTGCTCGCTGCAGGGCTGCAAAAGTATCCGCCACTTCTTGTTCACTCCCTAAAACACTGACATAGATCTTGGCTGTTTTCAGATCGGTCGCCACCTGTGCATCTGTTACCGAAGTCATCAGACTGATACGTGGATCATGTAATTCCATCCGAATCAGGCGCCCCAATTCATGGGCCACCTCGGTATTGATCCGGATATTTTTGATACTGTTCTTCTTCATATATTTATTCTTCCTCTATTTGCGTTCCACTTCCACCATGATGTAAGCTTCCACCTTATCTTCCAGCTCGATGGCGTCAAATTCCTCAAATACCAGGCCGCATTCGTAACCGGCCTTCACCTCCTTCACGTCATCCTTGAAACGTTTCAGGGAAGCTAATTTACCTTCAAATACCTGATCCTTGCCGCGAGTGATACGCACCTGACAGCCTCTCGTAAATATGCCATCCAGGATATAGGAGCCGCCGATGTTGCCGATGCTGCTGGCCTTAAAGATCTGACGAATCTCTGCATGACCGATGATCTTCTCTTCATAGACCGGAGCCAGCATGCCCTTCATAGCACGCTCGATATCCTCGATAGCCGCATAGATCACGCTGTACAGGCGCACCTCTACTCCCTCTCGCTCTGCCACGCTCTTGGCCGTCACATCCGGTCTGACATTGAAACCGATCACCAGCGCGGAGGAAGCCCTGGCCAACGAGATATCGGATTCTGTAATGGCGCCGACACCGCTGTGGATCACCTTTATGAGTACTTCCTCATTACTCAGTTTGATCAGGCTCTGGTTCATGGCCTCTACGGAGCCCTGTACGTCAGCTTTGACGATCAGATTCAGCTCCTTCATGTTTCCGGCTTGCAGCTGCTCATACATATCATCCAATGACATACGGATCTTGGTATCCTCCAGCAGACTTTCCCTCTTTTCGGACACAAAGGTTTCGGCAAAGGTTCTGGCTTCCTTGTCGGTCGCATGCGCTACAATGGTATCACCGGCTTCCGGCACGGCCGACAGGCCGAGTATCTCAACTACGGTCGATGGTCCGGCCTCCTTCTGGCGACGATTATACTCATCCACCATGGCACGAACCTTACCATATGCGACACCGGCCGAGATATTATCTCCGACGTGCAGGGTGCCTTTTTGAATCAGCACATTGGCTACCGGTCCCTTACCCTTATCCAACTTCGCCTCGATCACCAGACCCCGGGCCGCTCTGTGAGGATTGGCCTTTAATTCAAGCATATCTGCTACCAGCAAAATCATTTCCAGCAATTTATCAATACCTTCACCGGTCTTTGCCGACACCGGTACCAATACCGTCGTACCGCCCCAATCTTCGCAGGTCAGTCCGTGCTCAGCCAGCTCGGTTTTTACACGATCCAGGTTGGCTCCCGGCTTATCGATCTTATTGACCGCAACGATAATCTCGATCTCAGCCGCCTTGGCATGATTGATCGCTTCGATGGTCTGCGGCATTACACCGTCATCGGCTGCAACTACCAGGATCGCAATATCGGTCGATTTAGCGCCGCGCATACGCATTTCGGTAAAAGCCTCATGACCCGGTGTATCCAAAAAGGTGATTTTTCTGTCATTGACCTTAACAACATATGCTCCGATATGTTGAGTAATACCTCCGGCCTCTTTATCTATCACCTTAGTGTTTCTGATATTATCCAGTAAAGACGTCTTACCGTGGTCGACATGCCCCATCACACAAACCACCGGCGGTCTGGATTTCATCAGTTCTTCCGCTTCATCCTCCTCTTTCAGCAGCTCCTCGATGACATCGATCTTCTCCTTCAGTGTAACGATGCAGTTATGCTCGGCTGCGATATTCTCAACGGTTTCAAAATCAAGCTCGCTGTTTAAGGTTAGCATCTTGCCGTCCATAAACATCTTTTTGATGATGCCGGCTGCCGGTATTTTCAATTCTTCCGCCAGCTCGCGCACTGTGATCTTCTCCGGTACCGAGATCTCCTTGATCTCATTTTTCTTTTCCAGAATAGCGGCCGCCTTGCGCGCCTTTTCCAAACGTTTCTTCGCTAATTCATCCTCTGACTCCCGCTCTCTGTACTCGCGTTTATTTTTCTCAATTTTTTTGCTCTTTTCCAGCTTCTTGCTCTTATCATTCTTTCTGGACGGATCAACCTCAGCCGCAAAGCCGCCTCCGGTTTTCTTGACCGGTTTTTTGCTATCAAAACGCTTTACACCGTCATCATCCTTATCCTTTGGAGTGAAGCCGCGGCCGCCGTTGTTTCCGAAGCTCGGTCTGCCGCTCTGCTGTCCGTTGCGATTCTGACCCTGAAAACGGTTACCGTCTCCGCCACGGTTATTACTGCGGTTATCGGCACCTCTGCCGTCACGGCGAAAGCCGCGGTTATCACCGCCCCTGTTATCACGGTTAAAGCCGCCGTCTCTGCTACCCTGCGGACGGTCGCCGTCACGACGAACTCCTCGACTATCGCCGCCCCTGTTATCACGGTTAAGGACGCCGTCTCTGCTGTTCTGCGGACGATCGCCGTCACGACGGCCGCCTCGATTATCGGCGCTTCTGTTATCCCGATGAAAGCCTCGATTTTCTCCTCTGTTTTCCGGTCGTTCCTCTGACCGTTGCTCTGTACGCTGTACCGGTTTTGGCTGATTGCCGGTCGGCCGCCCCTGTGCCGGACGATTCTGATCGGCAGCCGGTCGGCGACGCTCAATGCCTCGACTGGAATTTTGCGGATGATACACAACCGTGATATTCTTCTTTTCAGGCTTAGCTTCCGCCTTGGCCGCCGGAGTCGGTTTTACCTCCTTGGCCGGTGCGGCCTTCGGAGCAAAATGCTCCTTCACCGTTGTGATCTGATTTGATTCTAAGCTGCTCATATGGCTTTTTACCTCTATCTTGTGCGCCTGTAAGGCGTCCAATACTTCCTTATTTGTTTTGTTGATTTCTTTGGCTAATTCATAAACTCTCATGTACTACTTATCCTCCCCGGCAGTTTTTAGTTTCCCGGCACATGCATTTGCAAACGAGCTGTCGCAGATACAGATAACGGAACGCCAATCCCTGCCTATCGCCTGACCCAACGTTTCCTTTGTTCCATATATTTGAAAAGGAACCTTATGGAAACAACACATATTGCTGAATTTTTTTACGGTATTTTCAGATGCATCCGCCGCAATCAGCACATAACAGGCTTTCCCGTGACGAATTGCATCTTCTCCGGACAACTCTCCGCTTTTGATGGCTCCGGCTTTCGCAGCAAGCCCCAGCAACCCGGCTAATTTTTTATCCAACAATCTGCTTCATCTCCTCTCGCAGGTTCTCGTAAACGGTTATTGATACAGGGGTTTTCAACGATCTCTCCAAACCGCGCTTTTTGATCGCGGTTTCCAGACAGGCCTCGTTGCGGCACAGATAAGCACCGCGGCCGTCTTTTCTGCCTTCGACATCCAGTTCGATACCGTCAGCCGTCTTCACGACTCTCAGTAAATCCCGCTTGTCAAACATCCCCTGACATCCCACACATTTCCTCAATGGCTGTTTTTTACCGCTCGGATTCTTCGAGGATGTATCCGTCGTTTTCGTTGTAGACATTATATTCGTCTGTATAGCCCCCTTCGTAATCGGCGTATTCTTCAAGGTCTTCATATGTTTCTTCACCCTCTTCCATGGCCGCCTCATACTGCGACTCACTCTTGATATCAATCTTAAAGCCGGTTAAACGGGCTGCCAGACGGGCATTCTGCCCTTCCTTACCGATGGCTAATGACAATTGGTAATCCGGCACCACGACGGAAGCAGTCTTCTCATCTGAATCGGCGATAACCGAAACTACCTTCGCCGGGCTGAGAGCATTCTCTATCAAATAGGCGGCATTTTCATTCCAGTTGATAATGTCGATTTTTTCACCGCGCAGTTCTTCGACGATGGCAGCCACACGGCTTCCATTCACACCGACACAGGCACCGACCGGATCAATATCCGGGTTTTCGGAATAAACGGCGATCTTGGTTCTGGATCCGGCCTCACGAGCGATACCGCGAATTTCTACGGTGCCATCCTTGACTTCTGTTACCTCTTCTTCAAACAGACGTTTTACCAGATCCGGATGAGTTCGAGAAACAGTGATCCGCGGTCCCTTATTTGTGTCGCGCACTTCCAGAATAATCACCTTAATCTTCTCTGTCGGCGCCAGATGCTCGCTCTTCACCTGCTCGATCTCCGCCAACATCCCATCTACCGGATCCTCGGTTCCCAGACTAACGCTGATATTATTACCCAGGTAACGCTGTATGGTGGCAGTCACCATCTCTTTTTCCTTTTCATGATACTTCTCGTATAGCATCTTGCGTTCTTCTTCACGAATTTTTTGCAGGATGATATTCTTCGCATTCTGAGTGGCAATACGACCGAAGTCCTTTGAAAAAATCTCTTCGCGCACAATATCACCGACTTCATACTCGGCATCCAGCATCTTAGCTTCCGCCAGACTGACCTCCAGCAATGAATCCTCCACTTCCTCTACGACCGTTTTTTTTGCATACACATGGTGCTCACAGGTGTCACGGTTCATTTCCACCGTAATGTTTTCATTTTTACCGAAGTGATTCTTGCAGGCCTGCAGCAAAGACTGCTCGATCGCATCAAGCAAGATATCCCGCTTGATGTGTTTCTCCTTCACCAATACATCCAGAGCCGCATTTAACTCCTTACTCATTTCTTTTATTCCTCCTTAAAATTCAATCGCCAGACGAATCAGAGCGATATTTTTTCTTTCTACTTCCAGACGATCAGCTTCGTCCGTGGAGATTACTATGCTCTCAGCCGAATATTCAACCAACTCACCGTAATACTCCTTTTCTCCGTCAACAGCTTTAAACAGCTTTAGTTCTACCGTTTTCCCGATGCTGCGAGCCAAATCCTTATCCTTTTTTAATGGTCTGGTCAGACCCGGCGAACTGATTTCCAGAACATAAGCGCCGTCAATGACATCTTCCGCGTCCAGCTTGGCCTCCAAGGCTTTACTGATCAGTTCACAATCATCAATGGTGATACCGCCGTCCTTATCAATATATGCGCGCAGATACCAGCTTCCGCCTTCTTTGACATATTCTACATCAACCAGTTCAAATGCATGCTCCTCCAATAATGGCAGCAGCAGCTGTTCGGTGCGCTCTTCATAGTTCTCTTTTTTGGCCATTCCTTCCCTCCGTCTACAAAATGAGAGTGGACCGCCGGCCCACTCTCATACGTTAACATGATCATTTCTTAATAATCAATATAACACGATTGCTTCGGAAATACAAGGAAAAGGGGAAATATTTTCTGTTATTTTTTTTACCCAGACCCCATCCTTGCCGACATAATCCTTGCCGATTATAATTTTGACATCTACCATTTTTATCAAAATAGTATCTGCTTCCACTTAAACTCTGGTCTTAACGCCCTTCGTATCTCGGCTTCCCTGCTTCAGGCGATTCAAATTAACTGTTTTTTCGGCAAATTCGGCTGTCTGCTCACTGCCGTTGGTCACGCCGTAGACCCGTTGCAGGCCATCTCCCCTGCCAAAACGCATACCGCGAACGCCAATGGCTGTCTTTTTCATCTGAGGTACATCTTCCGGTGACAGTTTCAGGAAATACCCCTGATTACTCTGTAAGACCAGCCAATCGATCCGGTCGATCGGAATAACTGCCAGCAGGCGATCCTCATCGCCTAATTTGGTGGCGGCCATCATCTTCTTATTCGACAACAGTTCGCCGGCCTCCACAAGCTTCATCATGCCCTTTGCCGATACGAAGGCTGTCCTTTCACGAGCTAATATCTCCTCGGTCAAAATACTGGCGATCCGCTCCTTGCTGCCGTCGAAATAACAGAGATTATCCAACGGCTGTCCTTTATCTCGCAGCTTTGTCATCGGTATGTCGGTCACCTTAACAGTATGTACCCGGCCAAGATCCGAAAATACTGCGATCTTTCCGGTATTCAGGACAGGAATAATATAAAGCAAATCCTGCAATGAGGCACTGTTGCGCTCATAGGTGGCAGCATCAATGGTACGGATGTAACCGAAGCGATCCAGTAACACATACACCGTTTCCTCTTCTATCGGTTTCTCCACATAGGCAATCGGCGCCACATCATCGATCACGGTCCGGCGTTCTCTGCCGAAGTTCCGGATGATACCATCCAGATCCTCCAACAGCACAGCGTCCATGCTTTCCTTTTCTTCCAGAATCTGCTCAAAACGAGCGATATTGGCAATGGTCTTGGCATTTTCTTCTTGTAAGGCCAGCAGTTCCAGGCCGATCAGTTTGGATAAACGCATCTCCAGGATAGCCGTCGCCTGATTTGCTGTAAAAGACAATAACCTGGCCTGTTTTTTGGATGCTGCCGACTTAAATTGAATATCGGTTACATCTCCCTCAGTCAGACAGTTCTTGGCCTGCTTAATGGTTTTACTGCCACGGATGATCTCAATAATCAGGTCCAGTATATCCAAGGCCTTCAGCAGGCCCTCCTGGATCTCACGCTTATGCTTTTCTTTCTTCAGTAAGAAACGGTACTTCCGACCGGTGATCTCGTATAAAAATTCGATGTGCTGAGACAGGATCTGACCAAGGCTTAACACCTCCGGCTTTCCGTCAACCACGGCCAGCATATTAATCCCAAAGGTATCTTCCAGCTTGGTTTTTTGATATAGCAGATTTTTCAGATTCTCCGGATCAGCCCCTTTCCGAATTTCCAGCACAATACGAATCCCATCCTTCGAGGACTGATTTGAAATATCAATGATATCATTGGTCACCTTGTTTTCGACAAGACTGCTGACATCATTTAAGAACTTTCCGATACCGGCTCCGATCATTGTATAAGGAATCTGACTGATGACCAGCTGTTGCTTTCCGCCTTTCAGCTTTTCATAATCCACTACCCCGCGCAACCGCAGCTTGCCGCTGCCGGTTTCATAAATTTGCTGCAGATCCTGCCTGTTGACGATGACGCCGCCGGTCGGGAAATCCGGTCCCTGGATATATTCCATCAGTTCTCTGGTAGACATCAGCGGGTTTTGCAGCATAGCCTTAGTGGCCTCTGCCACCTCTCGCAGATTATGCGGCGGTACGCTGGTCGCCATTCCGACAGCGATACCCTCGGCGCCGTTAACCAGAAAATTGGAAATCCGGACCGGCAGAACACTTGGCTCTTTTTCATTATTATCAAAGTTCGGCACAAAGTCGATGACATCCTTCTCCAGATCCTGCAGATACACCTGTGAAGTCAGCTTTTGCAGCCGCGCTTCGGTATAACGCATGGCAGCCGCGCCATCTCCCTCTATAGAACCGAAGTTTCCGTGGCCGTCCACCAGCGCCATTCCCTTTTTAAATTCCTGAGCCATCACCACCAGCGCATCATAGATCGAACTGTCTCCGTGCGGATGGTACTTACCCATCGTATCGCCGACGATACGAGCACATTTTCGAAACGGTTTATCATAATCGATCCCCAGCTGATGCATATCATACAGAGTTCGTCGCTGTACCGGCTTTAAACCGTCCCTGATATCCGGCAGCGCTCTGGCTACGATAACGCTCATTGCGTAGTCTATATAGGACTGCTTCATGATCTGTGAGTATTCGGTTTTTAAGATCTTCTCTTCTGTGTTCATAGCCATCCTTTCTCTAAACATCCAGACTGGCCGCCGTGGCATGACGATAGATAAAATCCTTACGCGGAGCCACATCATTGCCCATCAATATTTCTGTCACCCGATCAGCCATCATACCGTCCTCGATTTCGACCCGCTGTAATTGTCTGGTATCTGGATTCAAGGTTGTATCCCATAACTGGGCTGCATCCATTTCACCGAGGCCCTTGTAGCGCTGCAAATCAACGATCTCATGCTGCCTGCGATACTGCTTCAAGGCCCGGTCATCATACAGATAGGTTTCCTCACCCTTTTTATTCTTCGCCTTATAAAGCGGCGGCATAGCCAGGTATACATGCCCCTCGTAGATCAACTCCGGCATAAATCGATAAAACAGCGTTAATAAAAGGGTTGCGATATGAGAACCGTCCACATCGGCATCCGACATGATGATAATCTTGTGGTAACGCAGCTTGCTGATGTCAAAATCATTACCATATCCCTCGGAAAAGCCGCAGCCGAAGGCATGGATCATCGACTTAATCTCGGCATTTGCCAACACCTTGTCGATGGTCGCTTTTTCGACATTCAGGATTTTTCCGCGGATCGGCAAAATGGCCTGATGCTTACGGTCTCTGGCTGTTTTGGCCGTTCCTCCGGCCGAATCCCCCTCTACGATAAAGATTTCACACCTTTGGGCATCCCGACTTTCGCAATTGGCCAGCTTCCCATTTGTATCAAATGAAAAGCGCTGTTTTGTCAACAGATTAGTTTTTGCCTTTTCCTCACTCTTTCTGATCTTTGCTGCCTTCACCGCGCAGTCTAATACCTTTTTCAGCGTTTCAAGATTTCTATCAAAAAATAAAACACTTTCTTCTCCGACCACCTTTGCAGTTGCCTTGGCGGCATCCTGATTGTCCAGCTTCGTCTTGGTCTGACCTTCAAATCTGGGCGTCGGATGCTTCACCGAGATGACGGCCGTCATACCGTTTCGGATATCGGCGCCGGTGAAGTTTGTATCCTTTTCCTTTAACAGTCCCAGTTCTCTGGCATATGTGTTCATCACCGAGGTGAACACACTCTTGAAACCGGTAATGTGAGTACCGCCCTCGCTATTGTAAATATTATTACAGAAGCCAAGAACCGTCTCACGAAATTCTTCAGTATACTGCAAGGCTACCTCGACGTGGATCCCCTCACTGTCACCGCTCCAGTAAATCGGCTCATGAACCGCTTCCTTATGCCCGTTTAACTGTTTGACAAAACCAACAATCCCTTCCGGTTCTGCATAGATGAGCTGCTCCTCTTTACCGCTGCGCCGATCTTCAAATTCGATGGTCAGCCCCGGGTTCAGATAGGCCGTTTCATGCAGTCGACTTTTGATATCCTCCGCACCGAAATCTACCCGCTCAAAAATTTCATCATCCGGCAAAAAATTGATTTTGGTACCGGTTTCCTTTGTCTTTCCGATCTTCGGCAGCAAACCATTTTCCAGTTCTACCACCGGGGTGCCGCGACGAAAGCGGTCATGGTGGATAAATCCGCCGACTGAAACCTCAACATCCAGATAGGTCGACAGCGCATTGACAACCGATGAACCGACACCATGTAATCCGCCGCTGGTCTTATAGGCATCATTATCAAATTTACCGCCGGCGTGCAGTGTGGTAAAGACCAGTCGCTCGGCCGGCACTCCCTTTTCGTGCAGATCTACCGGAATTCCACGACCGTTATCAATCACCGTAGCCGAACCGTCTTTCTCCAGAATCACCGAGATGCGATCACAAAATCCGGCCAGATGTTCATCCACACCATTATCCACGATCTCATAAACCAGATGATTCAGTCCTTTCAGGGATGTGCTGCCTATATACATACCGGGTCTGGTTCTAACCGCCTCCAGTCCTTCCAGGACGGAAATACTGCCGGCATTATATTCCTGTTGCTTCTTTGCCATCTTTCTCCTCCCGATCAATGATCGCTGTTTTTCAATAACTCATCAAAATATGCCAGCCTTTCCAGATACCACTGCGGAGCAACGCTCAAAAACGTCTTTTCCTCATCCATGGCCTGCTGCAGGGCTGCTTTTAATTGCGGCAATTCATCAGCCGGATGTCCGTGTATCAGAATCTCCAGTGCCTCCTCTTCAGGATGCATGGCATTATATGCAGCAGTCATTTCTTTTAATGTCGGCATCTTATTCCCCCTTTTACTTATTTTCCGAACAAGCTCACAATAACCAGCTTCGGCATACTACCCGTAGTGATATAAATAAAAGCCCCCAAAACATTGTTTTGAGGGCTTAGCAACAGTTCGTAGGGGAGTCGAACCCCTGATTCTGCCGTGAGAGGGCAGCGTCTTGACCACTTGACCAACGAACCATATTTTTGACGACTTCGTTAGTATACTATAGATCATTGTATAATGCAAGCCCTTTTTTGCATCAAAAAAAAAATTGTTTTGTCAAGTGCAACTGCGACATTTTTTGCTTTCACAGCTCTTCGCCACTCACCTCTACTACTTCTACAAAGATAAGCCATCAGTTCTTAAAGCTATGGATCGGAGCCGGTATCCGTCCCTGCCGGGAAATAAAAGCTTCACAGGAAAAACGATTGACCGGCATAATCGGCGCATAGCCAAGCAGGCCGCCGAATCGAACCACTTCCCCAGCCTCATAGCCTTCGGCCGGAATAATGCGAACCGCAGTAGTCTTCTGATTAATCATACCGATGGCCATTTCATCTGCAATGATACCGGAAACGGTCGCCGCCGTGGTGCTTCCCGGTATGGCGATCATATCCAGTCCGACTGAGCAGACACAGGTCATTGCTTCCAGTTTTTCAAGAGTTAAAGCCCCTTCACTGACAGCATCAATCATACCCTGATCCTCACTGACCGGAATAAACGCTCCGCTTAAACCACCGACATAGGACGAGGCCATCACGCCGCCCTTTTTCACCTGGTCATTGAGCAATGCCAGTGCCGCCGTAGTGCCCGGCGCGCCGGCTCGCTCCAGTCCGATCTCTTCCAAAATCTCGGCTACACTGTCGCCGATAGCCGGAGTCGGCGCCAAAGACAGGTCTATGATACCAAACGGTATGTTTAATCGACGACTGGCTTCCTGAGCCACCAACTGACCGACACGGGTGATCTTAAAAGCAGTTTTCTTGATGGTCTCACAGAGAACCTCAAAGCCCTCACCACGCACCTTTTCCAAAGCTTTTTTAACAACCCCGGGGCCGCTGACACCGACGCTGATGACAGCATCCGCCTCCGTTACTCCGTGGAAAGCGCCTGCCATAAACGGATTGTCATCCGGCGCATTACAAAGCACGACCAGTTTGGCACAGCCCAGTGAATCATTATCTTTTGTCAGACGAGCGGTTTCTTTGATGATCTCTCCCATTAGACGGACAGCATCCATATTGATACCGGTTCTGGTCGATCCGACATTAACGGAAGCACAGATCCGTTCGGTGACGGCCAACGCCTCCGGCAGGGAACGGATCAGCAGCTCTTCGGCCGGCGTTGTCCCTTTTGCCGCCAGCGCCGAAAAACCACCGATAAAGTTCACACCCACCTCTTTGGCCGCCGCGTCCAAGGTCCTTGCCAGTCTGACATAATCCTCCGTTTTCCGACAGACCGCACCGGCCACCAGTGAAATCGGTGTGATGGCGATTCTTTTATTGACGATCGGAATACCGAAATCCTCCTCGATCGCCTTTCCGGTGCTGACCAGATCTCTCGCCACTCGAGTGATCTTTTGGTAAATATTGGAACACAGGCTGTCCAGATCCGAAGCCGCGCAGTCCAATAACGATATACCCAACGTAATGGTTCTGACATCCAGGTTTTCCTGTTCGATCATTTTATTGGTCTCATTGATTTCAAATATACTCAGCATTCTCTACTCTCCTTTGACCTCTTAAATACGATGCATCTTTTCAAAAATTTCAGCCTTCTGGCAATGAATAGAAACACCGAGACCTTCACCCACCTGTTGTAATCCTTCCTGAACAGTCGAAAAGCTGTCCTGTGCCGCTGTTGTATCAACGATCATCATCATATTAAAATATCCCCGGACGATAGTCTGAGAAATATCCAGAATATTGATCCTCTTCTCCGCCAAAAAGCTGCATACCGCAGCGATGATACCGACCGTATCCTTTCCCACAACCGTAATTACTGCCTTATTCATGTGTTTCCCTCCTAAAATGTCGTCAATCCATTCGGTATCGCCACCTTCAATAAAAAGTCATCGGCACCGTATGGTGTATCCGCCAGCCGAATTGACTCTCTGACCGTTTCATAAGCTAAGGCAGCATAATTATTTTCTTCACTCAAATGACCAAGCATGATCCCCTGCAGGCCATCATGTAATAAGCGGTTCAGCAACGAGCCGCAGCTGCCGTTTGACAGGTGTCCGTAATCTCCCAGAATCCGTCGCTTCAAGGCATAGGGATAGGTTCCCACCAGTAACATATTCGGATCATGATTGGCCTCAATCAACAGCTGACTGACTCCTTGAAAGGCTGCTACAAGTTCCTCATCATAGGTTCCTAAATCAGTGATGATACCGACCGAACGATCAGCTCCGTCAATCCGGTAGACCACCGGCTCCCGTGCGTCATGCAAAACCGGAACCGCTCTGATCTGCCAGTCCTTTAACACCACTGTCTGTCGGCTGTCAATCACATGAAACAGTTCATACGGCAGCTTACCAAGCCCCGGACTATTTTGGATCCCTTCAATGGTGCCGGCTGTTGCGTAAACAGGAACCGGATATTTGCGCAGAAAAACTCCCAGGCCTTTGATGTGATCGCTATGCTCATGCGTAATAAAGATGGCATCCACATCCTGCGGCCGACGATCAATCTCTGCCAGCAGCCCCTCTGTCGTCTTCTTAGCCAGTCCCATATCCAGCAAAACGGTCGTTCGATCATCTGTGACGCAGATGCAATTCCCCTTACTGGAGCTGGATAATGCTTTTATTTGCATAATTTCCTACCTCTGAGCCGCCTCAGCTCACACTCGATCCGTTGTCTTAAGGTTTCCTCCGTACGATCATTTTCCAACACCACCGCCGCCATTTGCCGATACTCCATATCGGTCGGCTGTGACCGCAAAACGGCCTGTATCCTCAAAAAATCATAGCCTCTGGTCTCCATCAGACGTTTGATTCTGATCTCACGACCGGCCTTGATCCACCAGATTTCATCACAATACTCTGTCATATGCAGTTCGCGCGGCAATGCGGCTTCGATAAAGATCAGCCGTCCGACAGCCGGCAGCGCATCAATGCGCCGTCTGATCTCGGCCTCTATCAAGGGATGTGACAGGCGATTTAAACGGATCCGGCTTCCCTCGTCGGCAAAAACGATGGCTCCGAGCTTGACCCGGTCAATTTCACCGGTCGCATCCGTGACAGCATTGCCAAAGACTGTGACCACTTGTGTATACAGTTGCTGTCCGACCGCCATCAATTCATGCCCGATATGATCAGCCTGAATCACCTGACAATCCGCCTGCCCCTGCAAGATTGACAGAACACTGCTTTTCCCGCAGCCTGCGCCGCCGATGATGCCAATACTGTAATTTCTTTGTTCTTCCCGCATCCTGTTTCCCTTCTTATTTCACGCTATACCAGTCGGCTCCGTCATGCATATCCACCGCCAGCGGCACGGCCAATGCAGCTGCATGATTCATCTCATCCTGTAACAGACTGCGTACCGTTTCCAGCTCTTCCCGCTTCACCTCAAGCAACAGTTCATCATGAACCTGTAGAATAAGCTTTGACTGCAGGCCTTCCCGACGCAGCCTCTCATCAACTCTGATCATAGCGATCTTGATGATATCCGCCGCGCTGCCCTGAATCGGTGCATTCATGGCCACACGTTCACCGAAGGAACGCTGCATAAAATTTGAACTTGACAGCTCCGGCATGGGGCGACGGCGTCCGAAGATTGTTTTAACGTAGCCGTTCTCTTTCCCACCACGAACCAAAGAGTCCAAAAAGTCCTTGATCTGCGGGTAAGTTTGAAAATACTGTTTGATATATGAGGCCGCTTCCTTCTGACTAATGTCCAGATCCTGACTAAGTCCGAATGCCGAAATACCGTAAATAATCCCGAAGTTCACTGCCTTGGCATTTCGCCGCATGAGCGGCGTCACCTTATCAAACGGCACATTAAAAACCTTTGAAGCCGTGATGGCATGGATATCTTCCGCCTCCTTATATGCCTCAATCAAACGGCTGTCGCCTGACATATGCGCCAATACACGCAGCTCAATCTGCGAATAGTCGGCATCCAGAAACAAGTAGCCCGGCCGGGCGACAAAGGCCTTTCTGATTTGTCTGCCCTGCTCCATCCGGACCGGAATGTTTTGTAAATTAGGGTTGGTACTGCTGATTCGACCGGTAGCGGTAATGGTCTGTCGGAAATCACTGTGGATTCGGCCGTCTGCTCCGATATAAGCCTGCAGCCCGTCGGCATAGGTCGAACGCAGCTTGCTGACCGTACGATAGTCTAAGATCTTTTTGACGATCGGATATTCATTTTGTAATTTTTCCAGAATATCCGCCGCGGTCGAGTACCCCGTTTTTGTCTTCTTGCCACCCGGTAAAGCCAGCTTCTCAAATAAAATAACAGCCAGTTGTTTCGGTGAATTTATATTGAAGGTTTCACCGGCCAGCGCATAAATCTCTGACTGTAAGCTTTCGATTTGTTTCGCCAAATCTGCGGACTGAGCCTGCAAAAGCTCGGTCGAAACACTGATGCCCTCCCTTTCCATACGGAACAATACCGGAATCAACGGCATCTCCATCTCCTGATAGAGCGAGAACAGTCCTTCCGCCTTCAACCGCCGACAAAGCGGCTGATAGCAAAGCGCTGCCGTATAAGCTGGGTAACAGGCAATTTGCAGAAAACGCCGATCCTTTTTTTGATACAGAGCTTCTCTTTTTTCTCTTCCGCAAATTTCCTTTTCACCCGGCAGAACAGTGTCACCGTACAATTTGGCCAGATCCTCGTACAGATACTCTGACTGCAGCGGGTTTAATAAGTAGGCGGCCAGCTGAACATCTGCCATAGAAATATGAGTGTCAGTTTGCATAAAATACAGATCCCGCTTCAAATCATGACAAATCAAGATACAGCCTGCCTGCCGCAGCTCCTCCAGCCAGTGCTGAACCTCGGTCAGCGCAGCCACCTCCTGATCCAATAGCCAGACCTGTTCCCCATCCGAAACGGCCATGCCGACATAGTCCTCCCGAATGGTCACCGGATAAATACCCAACTGTTTGATTTTTTTATCGGATAACCCTGTCATGCATTCCGCAGCTGTCCGGCGGTCTTCGATCCAGACCGTCTGAACATCAACATTGGTCTGACGGCTATCGTCAAATTTTGACAAAAATTGCTTAAATCCCAATTCTACGAAGAAATCATAGGCATCCTTGGTAAACAGGTTTTCTATTTTGGCCTGTTCCGGCTCCCAGTCGATCGGCACATCTGTTTTGATGGTTGCCAGCTCATGGCTTAAGAAAGCAGCCTCATGATTTTCTCGGAAGATACGCTGAATCCGCTCCGGCTTGATCTCACCGATATGAGCCCAAGCATTGGCCACAGTCCCGTACTCCAACAATAACTTGGTGGCAGTCTTTTCACCGACTCCCGGCAAACCCGGAATGTTATCCGAACTATCCCCCATCAATGCCTTTAACTCAATGATCTGGTATGGTTTTAAGTTATATTGTTCTTCTACATCAATAGCATGATACCGGTGATCGGTCGTTAACCCGCGGCTGGTCTTCGGCAGCCGAATACAAATGGCTTCATCAGCGATCTGCAGGAGATCCCGGTCTCCGGACAGTATCGTCACTTCGTGACCGGCCGCCGCCAGTTTTTTAGCCAGAGTGCCGAGAATATCATCAGCCTCAAACCCGGCCAGCTCCAGCGTCGGAATCTCCATAGCCGTCAATACGTCCTTCAATACCGGAATCTGCTCCAACAGCTCGGCCGGCATTTTTTTACGGGTTCCCTTATAGGCCTCATAGCGTTCATGACGAAAGGTCGGATGGTGGACATCGAAGGCAACAGCCACATGAGTGGCCTTTTCATCCTCCAATGCTTTAAAGAGCATGTTCAAAAATCCATAAATACCGTTGGTATGCAACCCTTCTGCATTGGTCAGCAAGGGAACTCCGTAAAATGCCCGATTGATGATACTATAGCCGTCCACCAATAGATATCGGTCTGCCATTCTTTCCTCTTTTCTTACCGCAATCCTGCAGTTGTTTTTATTTTTCAGTGTAAAATATACCAGGCGATCACCAGCACAGCCATCACCTCCAACGCAAACAGCAACAGCTGTACTATCAGTTTTCTGCGCTGCCGATGTTGACAGGAAGAACGTGTCTTTTTCATCATCTGCTCGAGTTCCCGATCAACATTTGAAAAATCATCATCCGCTTCCGTATCGAGTTGAGAGATGGCCTTTTCTATGGTATAGGCCAGACGCAAATCCTCATAACAATGCTCACAGCTTTCGGCATGTTCATAAAAAGCACGGGTCTTTTCCTCATCCAGCTGATGGTGTAAAAAGGGGGCGATCAAGCCCTCAAAATTCTGACAAGTCACGCCCTTTTGCATTTCATTATGGTTCTCTTTCGCAGGCCGATTTCGTCTTAATTCCATGGCGTGTCCACTTCTAATTTACGATCTCGAAGCATCAACTCGTCAACCGCTTCGGCCACATTTTTATTGTCAAATAAGACAGCATTGACCTGCTCAATGATCGGCAGTTCAACCCCATACATCGTTCCGGCCTGCATCGCCGCTTTGGCGGAGAATACGCCTTCCACCACCATATGCACCTCTTCAGTCGCCTGCTGCAGTGTTTTTCCCTGCCCCAACAGAATGCCCGCTCTACGGTTTCGACTATGCATACTGGCACAGGTAACGATCAGATCTCCCAGTCCGGTCAGGCCATAAAAGGTCGATAGTTCTCCTCCCATGGCCACACCGAGGTTCGCAATCTCTTTAATTCCGCGGGTGATCAGAGCCGCCTTGGTATTATCTCCGTATCCGAGTCCGTCTGCGATTCCGGCAGCCAAAGCGATGACGTTTTTCAAGGCTCCGCCGACCTCAACGCCCAACATATCCGGACTGGTATATACCCGAAAAGCCGGATTCATAAACACATCCTGTAGAAGCAGAGCCGTTTCCCGGTCGTGAGCAGCCAGTACACAGGTGGTCGGGATGCCCTTTCCTACCTCCTCGGCATGGGTTGGCCCGGACAACACAGCCACCTTTACCTGCGTTTCGGCTAACTCCTCTTCCAGCAAATCTGTCATGGTCTTTAAAGTGTTTTCTTCCAAGCCCTTGGCCACATTGACCAGAATCTGTCCATCCGATACCAATGGAGCCAACTGCTTCGACATCCTTCGGACTACAGATGAAGGTACGGCCAGCACCAGAATATCCCGGCCGTTCACCGCTTCTGTCAGATCATTAGTGATATCAACCTGCGATGGAATCAAAATCCCCGGCAGCTTACCGCTGTTCTGTCTGGTTTCCAGAAGTTCTTTTGTTTCTGCTTCATCAAATGACCACAGCGTCACACTGTGTCCGTTTTTATACAATAACACTGCCAGAGCAATCCCCCAGCCTCCCGAACCGATGACCGAAATTTTTGACATACAACCTCCCTTCCTGCACTTGCTATCTGCATACATTACTGTTTCTTACGGAACAAATTCGTTTTATTTTCGCAACCGATACGCAAGCGTCGAATATTATCTCTGTGCTGATAAAAAGCCAATATTGTCAACAGTACCGCCATCAAGCCCAGCTGCACTCTTATATCCGGCGGAACCTGCCAGAATACGCCGGCCGCGCCGACGATCACGCCGACCAAAAAGACCAGATACATGGCCAGTGATCCCAACGACACATATCGGCTGACCAGTATGACGACAGCAAACGTCAGGATCATAGCCAAAGCAATCCATGGCTGGATCATGATCGCCACACCGACCGACGAAGCAATGCCCTTACCGCCCCGAAATCCCAAATAAAACGGAAAATTATGCCCCAGGATCACACCCAGGCCGGTAAACAACTGCAATAATACGACCATTTCACTATCCGGACGAAAAATCAGTCCTGTTACAATGATGGCAAGAACCGCCTTTATCACATCACCGACAAAGGTAATGATGCCGGCCTTTTTCCCCAACGTTCTAAGCATATTGGTGGTTCCGGCATTTCCGCTGCCATGCTCTCTGATATCAATATGGCGCAGTCGTCCGTACAGATACGAGGTCTGTAACAAACCAAAGGCATAACCTATGAGGATACATAACCATTTAATGATCATGCCTTCTCCTTTCGTTCTCTGGTAATCATGCGCAACGCAGTTCCGGTAAAGCCAAAGGTATCACGAATGCGATTTTCCAGATAGCGCATATAGGAAAAATGCATCAGCTCCTTATCATTCACAAAGACCACAAAAGTCGGCGGTTTCACCGATACCTGAGTGGTATAGAAAATTTTCAGTCTTTTGCCCTTATCCGACGGCGGCTGCTGCATGGCAACGGCCTCGGTAATGATCTCATTGAGCACACCGGTTGCCACTCGCATAGACTGATTTTCAATCACCATATCAATCAGTTCAAACAGCTTTACCACACGCTGTCCTGATTTAGCGGAAATAAACAGAATCGGTGCATACGGAATAAAGCTCAGCGTTTCTTTTACCTTATTGGTAAACTGATAGATGGTCTTATCATTTTTTTCAATGGCATCCCATTTGTTCACAGCTACTATAACGCCACGACCGGCCTCATGAGCGATCCCGGCGATCTTGGCATCCTGCTCGGTCACGCCTTCCTCGGCATCAATCATAATCACAGCCACGTCGCAACGCTCCACTGCACTGACGGTTCGCATAATGCTGTAACGCTCGATCTCATGCTTAATCTTATTTTTCCTTCGCAGACCGGCAGTATCAATAAAGACATACTCCTTGTCGCCAAACACAATATTGGTATCAATGGCATCACGGGTGGTGCCGGCAATATCCGAAACAATCACCCTCTGTTCACCGGCCAGTTTATTGATCAATGATGATTTACCGACGTTCGGTTTACCGATGATGGCGATCCGCGGTCTCTCATCTTCCTCTTCGGTGGTATCCGGTCCCTTAAAATGCTCAATCACCGCATCCAGCATATCACCCAGTCCCAGCATCCCCAGAGATGAAATCGGATGCGGATCACCGATACCGAGATTATAGAACTCATAGGTGTCATTTAAAAACTTGTCAAAATTATCCACCTTATTAACAGCCAATACGACCGGCTTGTGACTGCGGCGCAGCATATCGGCCACCTTCTGATCGGCGTCTACCGGTCCTTGGCGGACATCGGTCAAAAAGATAATGACATCCGCCATTTCTATGGCCATCTCCGCCTGCTCACGCATCTGAGCCAGAATGATATCCTGCGAATCCGGTTCGATACCGCCGGTATCAATCATGGTGAATTGCTGTCCGGCCCAGTCCACTTCCGCATAAATACGGTCACGGGTTACCCCCGGCGTATCCTGTACGATGGCGATCCGTTCACCGGCCAGCTTATTAAATAAGGTCGATTTGCCGACATTGGGACGCCCAACGATGGCAACGATTGGTTTACTCATATTTTATCCTCTTTCGTTTATCCTTCCGATCGACCCAGTATGGCATCAATCAGATCCTTTCCTGTCGATTGTACAATAGTGATAGAAACTTGTAAAGCCGTTTCAAGCTCGGCTACAGTAACGTTATCCAACAAAACCGGCTCATCCCGTTTCAATACATTCTCCGTTAAAAGCAGTCTGCTGCCAAGCTCTTTTCCCTGCAATTGCCCGATAAAATCAGATCCGGTCAGCAATCCGGCAACAGTAATCTTACCCCCAAAAAATTCATTTTTGATCGTATGAACATCTACCCGCAGGTTTGGATAAAGTCTGTTAAAGCGGCTGACTAATTCTGCTAAGACCGGTGCGGCCAGTTCTCCGGTGGCAATGCTGATATGATCTGTTCGATCGTCTCCTGAAAGAGTGTTCAGATATGCCTGTACCTCCTCACGCAGTGAGGTGATCATACCGACGCCATTCTCGATCTGAAGGTAACCGTCATACCTGCTTTCTTCCGGCAGCTCCCAGCCGGCCAATATATACCATTCATCTCCGGCATGAATAAAGTGGTTTCCGTACTTAGCCATACTCTCAGCCTGTGCCTCATGAATCATGGTCAGCACCTCACGGGCATCCTCTTGATTAAATGGCTCGAGTCGCTCTAACCGGTCACGAAATTTTGTCAATCCGACCGGTACCACCGAAACGCTTTGCAGACAGGGCTGATATTTCATCAGATCACGGATGCTGCGTTTTAATTCCTCTTTGTCATTAATTCCCTTGCAAAGTACGATCTGTCCGTTCATTGTGACACCGCCGGCAAACAGCCGATCCACCAGTTTCAGCTTTTCTCCGGCAAAACGGTTATGCAGCATTTGCTTGCGCAGCTCCGGATTTGTGGTATGAAAAGAAATGTTGATCGGTTCGAGCTTCATCTCGATGATCCGATCGATATCTCGCTCGGTCATATTGGTCAGCGTAATATAATTTCCCTGCAAAAAGGACAGCCTGGAATCATCATCCTTAAAATACAGGGTATCACGCATGCCGTCCGGCAGCTGATCAATAAAACAAAAGACACATTTGTTTGAACAGCGCTTATAGGCATCCATTAAGCCGTTCTCAAATACTACGCCCAAGTCTTCCTCATACTCTTTGTCGATCTCCAGCAGCCAGATCTCACCGTCAGCCTTTTCGATCTCTACCTCAATGTATTCATCATGCAGCATAAACTGAAAATCAAATACATCCTTCACCGGTTCTCCGTTGATCTTATGTAAGATATCACCGGCCTCGATCCCCAGCTCTTCGGCGATCGACCCTTCCTCAATGCGTATAATCCGATGACCGGACTTCTGAATCGAAACATCTAATTCCATATATTTTCTCCGCGGCCGTTGATTTCGGCCAATTATGAAAAAGCTGTTGCGGATTACACAACAGCCTTTTGTACATTTCTATACAACCGCGGCCGTCTGACCTCGTGTTGGTTTTTCTTCTATTGCAGACCGGCCATCAACTTGTGGATCTTATCGGTCGGAGTCTGAATCTTATGAATCGAGATATCATGATTCAGCGAGTCAATGATCTTGGCTGTAAATTTTGTCATATCTGCCGTTACGCAATATGGCTTGGTCAGCAGTTCCGGAATGCGATAGTTCAGGTTCGTGGTAATTACCTTGTGGATATAACCTTTTTCATAATACTCGTCAAACTTACTCAGTCCGTCCGTAAACAGGCCGAAGGTGGTGCAGACAAAGACACGGCGAGCCTTTCTTTCCTTCAACTGCTTGGCTACATCCAGCATACTCTCACCGGAGGAGATCATATCATCCATGATCATTACGTCCTTGCCCTCAACGTTACTGCCGAGGAACTCATGCGCAACGATCGGATTCTTGCCATTGACAATCGTGGTATAGTCTCTTCTCTTATAGAACATACCCATATCTACACCAAGGATATTGGCCATATAAACGGCTCTGCCCATGGCGCCCTCATCCGGACTGATAATCATCAAATGGTCGCTGTCAAAGTGAATGTCATCCACTTCCTTTACCAGCGCTTTCAAAAACTGATAAGCCGGATTAAAGGTATCAAAACCGGATAACGGAATGGCGTTGGCCACGCGCGGATCATGGGCATCAAAGGTCAGGATATTGCTGACCCCCATACTGATCAGCTCCTGCAGCATGGATGCACAGTCCAGGGATTCTCTGGCCGAACGCTTATGCTGTCTTCCTTCATACAAAAATGGCATGATAACGCTGATACGATGAGCCTTACCGTTGGCAGCCGCAATGATTCGCTTCAGATCCTGATAATGATCATCCGGCGACATATGGTTGATATGCCCGGACATCTTATAGGTGATGCTATGATTGGTGACATCCGTCAGTATGAACAGGTCGGCGCCTCTGATCGACTGGCCGATAACTCCTTTAGCCTCACCGCTGCCGAATCGCGGGCAGCTGTGCTTTGTCAGATAACTGTCATGAAAATAACCGAAATGATCCGGCTGTCCGGCCAGATCTTCATAGCGCTCAGCTCTGAATTCGGCAATGTAGTGATCCACCGCCCCTGCAAATTCCCGGCAGCCGTCCATTCCCACCAACATCAATGGTGCAACCGGCAAAGCTGATGTTAAAATATCGTCTGTTCTCATACAATCCTCCCAAAGCTTTCAAATTCGTATACATCATAGCATTGTCATTCCTAAAAATCAACCTGACAGTTGGTCTAAAGAACAGTTTTATTCGCGTAATCCGATAAAGCCGTTTAGATTCCCGCGCTGACCGGCTGTTGCCCGATGAGAAAATAAAAATCGACTGTTTTGCCGGGTGCAAACTCCGCCCACAGTGATCTGTTCACTCGGCACGCCGGCCGCCATCAATCGTAGACGATTTACCTGCCAAAGATCCAGCAAGGCATGTTCCGAATCTTTATTTTGTCTTTGCAGGGCAGTTTCATAATCTATATGACTACACTGCTCCCCAAGCGCTCTTAGCACAGCAGAGTCCACCTCATAGGCCGACTGACTGATTGACGGGCCGATCGCCGCGCGCAGATGCTGTGCCTGGCAGCCAAAACGTTCGTACATAGTTTTGACAACCTGATCGGCAATTCCGAATACCGTCCCCCTCCAGCCGGCATGTGCGATTCCCACCACCCGTTTCAACGGATCATAAAAATACAACGGCACACAGTCGGCCACCGATACGCAGAGCAATAATCCCGGCACCTCCGTCACCAAAGCATCTGTGTCAGCCAGTCGATTCTCGGTAGTAACGCCGTTTCCGGCATCCGTTTCTGTTACGACATGTACATGAACCCCATGATTTTGGGCGCCGATCACAAAGCGCTCCGGCAAAAAACCAACCGCTCTGCCCAGTCTTTTGTAATTCTCTAACACCCGTTCCGGAGCGTCGCCTCGACTGTAGCTGAGATTCAGACTGCTTAACGCTCCGGTACTGACGCCCCCCAATCTGGTAGAACAGCCGCAAACCGGATCCTGTTTACGCTGCCAGTCTGCAAAATAGAGATAGGGAGTTGTGCTGTCGGACAATCTCATGGCTGTTTGTGCCGCCAGCCAGTCTGCCCATAATTTCTGTTCCTCGGACATATATTTTTCTCCTATAGAAAGGCCTGTTTGATATAACGCAGGCGACGCCCGTCGATGGCAATGACATCAAAACGGGCGTACATAGTTTGGTAGTGCGGCTGCCTCATCATAAACCAGCGGGCCGCCTTCCGCAGCTTCTCTTGTTTGTCGGCCGTAACGGCGGCCGCCGCCTGCTGCAGACTGTCCTTTGCACGATATTTGACTTCAACAAAAGCCAGTATATCCTGTTCTATCGCCACAATATCGATCTCACCAAAACGGCAGCGGACATTTCTGGCGATTACACGCAAACCATGGCGTTCCAAAAAAGCGGCAGCCTGCGCCTCATAATATCGGCCAACATCACCGGTTGATCTATCTTGATCTGCCATCAGTCCTCCATGTCATGAATGAAACTGCGTCTGTGAATCGGACACAGTCCAAGTCTGCGGTAGGCTTCCTTATGAGCAGCCGTACCGTATCCCTTATGTTTGGCAAAATCATACCCGGGAAACAGCTCATCCATCCGCGCCATCATCCGATCTCTGGTCACCTTGGCAATAATACTGGCTGCTGCGATCGAGATACTTTTGGTATCGCCCTTAATGATCGGAATCTGAGTGATGCCATCCGGCAGGCCCGGTATGGTCACCGCATCATTGAGCAAAACCTGCGGCAGCTGTCGCAGCTTTGAGATGGCCTGACGCATGGCCTCATATGTGGCCTGCAAAATATTAATTCGATCAATCACCTCTTCCGAAACGATGCCGATGCCGATATCCAAGGCCTTTTCCATAATCTCATCAAAAAGAAGCTCTCTCTTTTTTTCGCTGAGTTTTTTTGAATCATTGAGAAAGAGAATCTCTTTCGTGGGATCCAGAATAACGGCGGCCGCCACCACCGGTCCGGCCAACGGACCGCGGCCCACCTCGTCAATCCCGGCGATCAGCGGCAGACCGTCTTTGTTATCAATCTGAATTCGCTTTCGATATTCGATTTCATAGCTTGACATTTCCAGTAATCTGACCCGTTCAATCGCCAGTTTTTCTTCCTTCATCCATAAGCTCCGTTCATACTGCATCTACAATCCGACTCTAATCTGTCATTCACATATTTTTAATTGCTTTTTATTTATCCCTACTCAATCACGCCAAATCGATCCAGCGGCCAAATTCTGATAAAGGCCCGCCCTATGATCAAATCGCGCGGAATATTGCCGAGATTCGGATCTCGGCTGTCACTGCTGTTATTCCGATTATCTCCCAGTACAAAATATTCATCTTTTCCCAAAACGATCGGAACGGCTGCCCGTCCGGCGGATTGAATGGCTTCCGCCCCATAGGACTCTTCAATTTTCTGCCCGTTAATCATAATATCATTGCCGATGATCTGTACCGTTTCGCCCGGCAAGCCGATGATCCGCTTAATATAATAAATATCCCGTTTGGTCGGATGCTTCAGAACAATGATATCAAAACGTTGCGGATCCTTAAAACGATAGCTGATCTTATCCACTAACAACTGATCATGGTTATGCAGAGTTTCCACCATGGAACGTCCTTCCACCAATGTCTTCTGCACTACAAATTGCTTAAGCAACAAAACCAGTGCCACCGCCACCGCGCAATATAACAGTGTGGTTAACAGCTCGTAGCCCCAACCTCGTTTTTTCTGCTCATCCTTACGATCTTTTCTTTTTGTTGAACGAACACACTGTGTTTCTTCAGTGTTTACACTAACATTCGCAGTGTCGGCCGCCTTCTCCGATAACATATCCTGCTCCTTTGAACAACTACTGCTCTCAGCTTCCTGAGCCCGCAGCTGACGCATGGCTCTGCGTTCCTTACGTTCTTTATATACCTCTTCGCTGGATTTTAGGGTTACAAACTCAACATCCCTTTCAAGCTCTTTCATCTGTACACTCCTTGCTCTCCGGCATTTCCAACGTGATACGACCAAGCTTGCCGCTGCGATATTCATCAAAAATCAACAAAGCTGTCTTATGCAGATCAACCCCGCTGCCTTGTTTCAAGCAACCTCGTTTCAGCCCGATGGCTGTTAACGGATCCTGACAATCATCCTCTATCCCATATTGTTCACTCCAAGCAGTCGCCGTGATCTTCTGCCAATCCAGCAGGAACCGGTGCGCCAGCTCTTCAATTTGAATGATCTGATCGTTCACCGAACCAATAAAGGCCAATCTTTCTCCAACCACCTGATCTTCAAACTTCGGCCACAGGATACCCGGTGTATCCAGTAATTCCACTTCTTTATTTAATTTGATCCATTGTTTTCCTTTGGTGACCCCCGGCTTATTCCCTGTCTGAGCCATTTTTTTGCCCGCCAGCGAATTTATCAGGGTCGATTTTCCGACATTCGGAATGCCGACGACCATCGCCCGAATCGGTCTGTTTTTAATGCCTCGTCTGGCATCTCGCTCCAGCTTATCCTTACAAACCTCACGGATTCGATCGGTAATGACCTTCGTCCGCTGATTATTCCTTGCATCCAGCAGCAGCACGGCATAGCCCTGCTCTTCAAATCGTCCCTTCCACAGTTCGGATGCCGACGGTGCCGCCAGATCCGCCTTATTCATGATGATCAGTCGTTTTTTATTGACCGCCAGCCGGTCGATATCCGGATTTTTGCTGCTCAGCGGAATTCTTGCGTCCACCAATTCCACCACAATGTCGATCAGCTTGATATTCTCCTCCATCATACGTCTGGCCTTCGTCATATGACCTGGATACCATTGTATATTCATTTGTCAACCTCACTATTTATCTGCTACAAAGGAGAGCTTCGGTTTGATGCGTAACCAGACCCGCCCCAGGATCTGTTCCTTTTTTACATGCACCATATTTGCATAAATAACCTCTGTCGTCTCTCTTCTGTTATCTCCCAACACAAAATAGGCATCAGCCTCCAGAGTAAAACGAATCTCCTCCTGCTGTACCTTCACCAACGGTTCCTGATTTACCGATGTCATTAATAATTGATCATTGATATACACCAGCCCGTCCTTAATCAGAACGGATTCTCCCGGCAGTCCGATCACACGGGCTACCTTGATCTCTCCATCCTTATTTTCATAAGCAATGACCTGCTCTCTGGCCGGCTTTCCTAACAGATAGCTCATTCTGTCCAACCATACGCTATCCAATTCCTTTAGTGTCGGTTCCATATTGGCATTCGGAACATTCACTTTTCTGGCATAAAAAAATGAAATCGTACCACCCAGAATCACCAGCATGACTAATACAATCACTCTTGTCAGCCACCGGTAAAAAAGCCCCTTTTCTTCTACCGACTTCTCCCACTCCTGCTTTCTCATTGCAGCCCTCATTTCCGGCGAACCGTTTCCGGTCAAACCGCCTTCCTCTCATACGGAAAAAAAGAGGAATCCAAATTACTGATTCCTCTTTGCTACCCTTACCACAGTCGAGCAATCTCTCCTGTCGTTACAACCAGCATCCGTGACCGGTTACTGATTATTTCATGATCTCTTTAACTTTTGCCTTTTTACCGATGCGGTCTCTCAGGTAATTCAGCTTTGCACGGCGAACCTTACCTCTTCTAACCACTTCTACCTTCTCAATCAACGGAGAATGCAGCGGCCATGTTCTTTCCACCCCTACACCGTTAGAGTTCTTTCTAACTGTAAAGGTCTCTCTGTTGCTTCCGCCCTGCTTCTTTAAAACAGTACCCTCAAATACCTGGATACGAGAGCGATTACCCTCCTTGATCATGGCATGTACGCGGATGGTATCACCTACATTAAATACCGGCGCATTTTCCTTTAACTGTTCCTGTTCGATCTTTCTGATAATGTCGTTCATGATAGAACCTCCTTAAACTTATTCTTGATGTTCTTGCAGTATTCTACCACAGCGGACCATCTACCGTTTTTCAACTGTGAAATTGTAGCACGTTTTCATATAAAAAGCAAGATAAAATCCACGAACTTTCTACGAACTTTCAAAATTACAAATTTTTTGCAAATTTTTCCTTTCCTGTCATTTCCCAAAAAAAGACCCGAAGCCTAAGCTTCAAGTCTTAATCCCTGTAATAACTCCTGCGACGGCGCCGCCAAAATGACTGTATCCCGCAGGGTCTGCTGAGAGCGCAGACGATCGGCTGCATAACGCACTGCCTCTGTGACGGCTGCCACACTCCCCGATACCATTACATAGGCCTTGCCACACATATCCGTGGTCATCCGAATCTCATGAATGACCACATCCGCCGTTTTTGCCAGTACATCGGCTGCCGTAATAGCGGCCGCAATGGTAAAAGTTTCTACCAAGCCGATCGCACGCCCGTCTTCCAACGATACCGATCCGGCCAACGCTTCCAGCACGTATTCGTGCGGATTTCCAAGCAAAAAAGAATCAATCATCTGACTGCCGCAGCTTCTTTCGGCTGCGTCGATTGCAGCCCTGACGGAGCTGATTTCACCGGAAAAAAGTACGACAAACTTACCCGGACTGACGGGTTTGGCATAATGCAAATGAACCACTCCGGATTTTGACAATAAATCTGCCGCCATTAAACCGGAGGATACGCTTGCGTATTCGACCATGCCCAGTGCATTTTTGTCTTGTCTCATTTACTCTACTCCCACTACCACCGATCCTGCTGACCTGATCATACCGTCGCCTGATCTGATATCCAAAGATACAAATGTATCATTATTTTCTTACTCGCAATAAATTTTTGAAGGATCATCGATAATACCGACGATACAGGCATCCACCGGTGCCCCTTCATTTCCGGTTCCGACTCTGGCCGCGCTACCGGTGGCAACCAGTACCAATTCCTGAATACCGGCGCCGACATTGTCAACCGCTACGATACGCTGTGGCGTTTCCGCCCCGTTATTAAACAGTGACTCAACAATTAAAAATTTACTACCCAACAAGGCATCATTTTTTCTGGTACTGATCACACTACCAACTACTTTTCCAATAATCATGTCGATCTCCTACACCGGATAATACTACATTACCCAAAAGCTGTAAAAGCAACAAGAGGAGGCCGGTTTACAGCCTCACTTGTTTCTTTTATTATTTGATCAAAATACCCATATTTTTACCGATGCCCAGGCCATTGGCTTCATCGGTATCAATATGCATTTCCAGAGTAAACGTCGGATGCACTCTGATCATCACATTTTCAAATACTCCGCCGCGTCCGGAATCAAATCTGACCTTAACGATCTGTTTGTCGCTGACTCCGAAGCGCTTTGCATCTTCAGTCGACATATGAATATGGCGCATGGCGATGATGCAGCCTTCCTTCAGGTAAATCGCGCCCTGTGGTCCTATAATGGCGATCGGAGCAGAACCTTTTACATCACCGGACTCTCGAACCGGCGGATTCAACCCCAGGCGAACGGCATCTGTTTTAGCCACTTCAACCTGTGTGACCGACCGCTCCGGTCCCAGTACCCTGACGTTCTCGATCGCCCGCAGCTTTGTTCCAACGATGGTCACCAGCTCATTGGCGGCAAACTGGCCACCCATCAGCTCTTTCTTGACGGTCAGTTCATAGCCTTTGCCAAATAAAAGCTCCACATGCTCCCTGGTCAAATGAACATGTCTGGCTGAAATCCCGATCGGAATACGCTCGTTTGCTTCCATATCCATAGCTGTATTCTGCAGATTTTTAGCGACTAAGGCGGCAATCTGCTGTACTAACGCTTCCTGCATGTGATGTTTCCTTTCCTAGGTTCAAAAATGCTGCAAGCATCATGCTTGCCCGTTTAGAGAAGCGGAACAACCTTCCTCAGAAGGCTGTTCCGTCTTACTTACCCGGTCATTTCATCGAAATATCTCAAAGCCTGTCTTATTTTGCCTTTGGCAAAATGGTCTCAACATCTGAATGCGGTCTCGGGATCACATGAACAGCAATAATCTCGCCCAGTCTTGATGCATTAGAGGAACCTGCCTCTACAGCTGCCTTAACAGCGCCCACATCACCGCGAACCATAACAGATACTAATCCGGAACCGATTTTCTCGGTTCCAACCAATACTACATTGGCTGCCTTTAACATAGCGTCAGCTGCCTCAATAGCCGCTACTAAACCTCTGGTTTCTACTAATCCTAATGCCTGATACTCCATTTTTCTTTCCTCCTTGATCACTTTGGTTTCCTGTACCTTTGTTTCCAATACTCTTTCTTCGGTTACTGCAACACCGGTTGCTTTTTTCTTAGCTGCCATGCTTGCTCCTTTCTCCGTTATACATCCATAAGATTCGGTGCAAACGAAGTGTCACCGTATTTTTTTGCACTGATCGCAATCAACTTCTGTAATTCCAGATGAGGATTTGCAATTACGGCAGATGCCACGATATTGCCGGTCGCACCGGCTTTGGCCGCATCCACAGCCGCCTGAACCGCCGAAACGCTCCCCTCGATGACCAGGGTTATCAGACGACCGCCCAGCGAAGTTTCTCTCGTCAGCAGACGAATATCCGCAGTTTTCAACATTAGATCGAGCGCTTCCACCGCATCCGCAAAATTCGGTAATTCTATAAAGCCTACTGCCCTCATGCCTATCTCCTATTAATGGTTGCGATTATTTAAAAGCCGGAAGAATTTTCTCCACGTCGGTATGTGGTCTCGGGATTACATGAACCGCAACCAGCTCACCTAATCTGGATGCTGCCGATGCGCCAACCTCGGTCGCTGCCTTAACGGCACCTACATCACCGCGAACGAAAACAGATACCAGTCCGGAGCCGATCTTTTCGGTTCCAACCAGCGTAACATCTGCCGCCTTTACCATTGCGTCAGAAGCCTCAATTGCCGCTACTAATCCTCTGGTCTCTACCATTCCTAATGCTTCCTGTGTCATTTTATCCTCCTTAAGATTAATCCTTAACTATTATACATTAAATTGCGCTTATGCTCAACATTTTTCCGGTGTCTTCCGCCGGCCGCGGAATGATGTGCCTGGTCACTACACCTGTCACTCGATCGGCTGCCTCTGCCGCTGCTTCCATGGCCATGGTAACGTCGGAAACGCTGCCCCTGATCTTCAGGCACATAATCAGCGGTACCGGTAATGCGTCCGCATTGGCCGGCTTATTCTTATCCAGAGCCTCCACCGTTACATTTCCGGCCTTGGCTGCCGCATCCGCTGCCACAAAGGCCGCCGTCAGACCGAACACTTCAAGAATGCCTGCTGCTTCCTGCATCTGCCACGCCCTCCATTACACATTAACGACGGCGATCTTCAGACCTTCCATCGCAATGTTTGTTTCGTGTGCTTCGTTGATCTGATCCAGCGGGAATTTGTGAGTAATCAGCTTGGTTACCGGTAAGCCCATTGCCTTAGCTCCCTTTAAGAAATCAAAGGTCGTCGCATAATCTCTTAATGTGTATACCCAAGAACCGACCAAAGTGATTTCCTTTGCACACAGGTCAAAGTGCGGATTAATGGTTGCGTCTCCGCCGTTGATGAAAAATCCCAGCTCGCATAAACCACCGCCGTTTCTGATGAACTTATAGACATTTGCATGCGCCTTCGGATTTCCGGTACATTGGAAGGCAAAGTCTGCCAAGCGCCCGCCGCAGGCTTTTTTAACTGCATCGGTCAGTTCCTCGATACTCTTATGCTCCATAAAGTTCACGGTATCAGAAGCGCCGAGCTCCCTGGCAAAGGCCAGACGGCTGGCCTGTCCGTCTACGGCAATGATATTCTGAATGCCCAGTACACGCAGCACAGCGATGCACAGCAGACCGATCGGTCCGCAGCCCTGAACCACCACCTTGCTGTTAAAACGCATGATATTCGTTTCTTTGGCTCTCTCTACTGCGTGAACCAGTACGGCACTCGGCTCGATCAGGATTCTGGACTCCAGATCCAGATCGCTGACATTAAAGATGCTGGATCCCTTACGGATCAGGATATAGTCCGCAAACCAACCGTTCATATGAATGTCATCGTCCGGCAGCAGACCGTAAACATCTGCACCGCCGATATTCTTTTTGTTCAGGTCAAACATTTCGATTTCCGGATCATCTTTGAAGATCATCGAGGTAACCACCTTGTCACCAACCTGCAGCTTTTTCCCGGCACTGTCCTTGGTCACATTCTTCCCCATCTTCACAATCTCGCCGGTTCCCTCATGTCCCAATACGATCGGGATCAGGTTAAATGGATCATTCTTATACTCATGAGCATCGGTACCGCAGACGCCGCAGCCCTCCACTTTGACCAAAATGTCGTCATCTCCAACAGCCGGTATCGCATATTCTTTGATATCATAATGCTTTAAAGCCGTCAGCATAGCAACACGGCCGGTTTTCGGCAATTCCTTGGAATGACATTTGCAGTTGCCGGAGCAGGACTTGTGCTCCTTTTGCCCTCCCTGCATCTCGGAAAGCACCTGCTTTACGATCGCTTCAATATTTTGCATTTCCATGTTTTATCCTCACTTATCTGATACAAAGGGCATCGCCCATGACGCAACGCCTGCTCTTCGTAAAGGTTTTTGCAGAGGTCAATCCCTCTCCGGTACGGCTGCAGATAGTAAAGGTGGCATAGCCCTCTCCGCCATATCCAAGCGCCGCGTAGGAAGGTGCATTCTTCACAAAGATGGCTGTATCAACAGCCTTGCCGAATTTTGTCAGGTTGTTGACATTGGTCGAGTGCATATGAGCAGAATGACGATTACCATGCTCCAGCTCAACTGCTACCGCAATACCTTCATCCACATTCTTTACTCGAACGATACCGAGAATCGGCATCATCAGCTCTTCCCAGATCAGCGGATGTTCCTTTTCACCTTCAAAGATAATACAGCGGATATCATCTCCAACGGTCACTCCGATCATTTCCAACAGTACCTTGGCGCTGCGACCGACACATTTTCTGTTCAAAATCTTCTTGCCGTTCTTTTCTACAAAGACCGTATCGACCAGCTTCTTAACCTCAGCCGGGTTGGCTCTGTAGCAGCCGACCTGCTCCATATGATACATCAACTCGTCAGCGATCATATCCACCGCTACCACCTCTTTTTCAGCGATACACGGCAAGTTGTTGTCAAAAGTAGCTCCATTTACGATATCCTCGGCTGCCTTCTTGATATTGGCTGTTTCGTCAACCAGCGCCGGCGGATTACCCGCTCCGGCACCTAAACCTCTTTTGCCAACAGATAATACCTGAGTGACAACACCCGGTCCGCCGGTCGCTACCAAAAGTGCGATGTCTTTGTGCTTAAACAGGAGCATGCTTGTATCCAGCGTCGGATTAGCCACACCGGTCACAATATTGCATGGACCGCCGGCTTCCAAACTGGCTCTGTTGACCAAATCAATCGCCATATTGGAAACGTTCTTGGCTGATGGATGCGGGGCAAAAACAACTGCATTGCCGGCCGCCAGCATACCGATCGAATTACACAAAACAGTTTCTGACGGATTCGTAGACGGGGTGACCGCACCGATCACTCCAAAGGGTCCTTGCTCGATCAGTGTCAATCCGCGATCCCCGGACCAGGCGATGGTTTGCAGATCCTCTGTTCCCGGCGTCTTTTCAGCCACCAGATGATGCTTCATGATTTTATGTCCGACATTTCCCATTCCGGTTTCAGATACACCGAGCTCAGCAAACTGAGTCGCCATCTCCTTGGTCATCCGGCGAATATTGGAAATGATCTTCTCCCGAAACTCCAGCGGCATTGGCTGAATTTCTTTTTGTGCCGCCTTGGCAGCCGCAATGGCTTCTTCCATGGTAGCAAAGATGCCCAAAAATGAGCTTTTTTCATTCATGGCGCTTGCAGGCGCTGCCGCCTGTCCAAGGTCGCCCATACTCTGCAAAACACCACGAACGATATTTTTAATCTGTTCTTCGTTCATTCGTATCTCCTACAGTCATGTACGTTATTTCATCTGAGCCAGGATTCTCTTGGTCACTTCGGCAACCACCTTTTCCAGATCGCCGTCGGCGCCGCCGGCCGGCAAGGCCGCGTTCTCATCATGACCACTGCAGCTGTGGCAGGTTGCACCGTTTTTATTCAGTTGAGCACAAAGATTAGCCGGATGCTTGCCCGGCAATCCCATCTTTCTTCTGATTTCATACAGCTTCTCGATCTGTTCCTTATCAAACTCCTTCGGGCCGCCCAGCTGTTTTGCCTTGTACAGCAGCTCGGCATAGAACTCCAGTGATTCCATTTTCATGTATGCAGCCATCAGATCACAGCTGTAGGATAATGCTCCATGATTCTCCAGCAATACGGCATCATAATATGGCAGGTACTTCTCTACCGCATCCGGAATTTCATCGGTAGAGGGAGTGCCGTATTCAGCGATCGGCACACAGCCCAAAGCGATAACAGCCTCCGGCATGATCGGCTGCGACAGCGGAATCCCGGCGATGGCAAATGCGGTCGCAAAGGTCGGATGGGCATGAACCACTGCCTGTACGTCCGGTCTGTGCTTATAAACTCTCAGGTGCATTTTAATCTCGGATGACGGCTTAAAGCTGCCGTTGGCCTGAAGAACATTTCCATTCATGTCCACCTTGCAGATATATTCCGGAGTCATAAAGCCTTTAGACACCCCTGTCGGCGTACACAGAATCTCATTATCACTGATTTTAACGGAAATATTTCCGTCATTGGCTGCTACCATATTACGGTTATAGATACGGCGCCCCACCTCACAAATCTGTTTCTTAATTTCAAACTCATTTACCATGGAAACCTTCCTCCTAAAATGTTTGTTTGTGTTGTTTTTATTGGTTTTTTACATTCTATCATTCCGGGCTGTAAAATGCAAGCATTTTCCCAATAAAGTTTTTGTTTTTTGCTGTATTTCAATGTTTTTCAGCAACAAAACAACACAAAACCATATTCAAGACCACATCTGCGGAACATTGGGAAAAACACCTTGTCAAATTTCTTTTTTTTAGTACAATAATATAGGAATAAACATGATCGGTGTATTTCGGTTATCCGGTACCGATATTTTTTAACAAGGAAGGTATTGAAATGATTAGTGCAAATAATGTCACCCTGCGAATCGGCAAAAAAGCCCTGTTCGAGGATGTCAACATCAAATTCACGGAAGGAAACTGCTACGGTTTGATCGGTGCCAACGGTGCCGGTAAATCCACCTTTTTAAAGATTCTCTCCGGGCAATTGGAAACCACAAACGGAGATATCGTCATCACTCCCGGCCAAAGACTGTCATTTTTGCAGCAGGATCATTTTAAATATGATGAATTTCCGGTGCTGGAAACGGTTATCATGGGAAATAAAAGACTGTATGACATCGGCAAGGAAAAAGATGCCATCTATATGAAGGAAGACTTTTCCGAAGAGGATGGAATCCGGGCCAGTGAGCTGGAGGCAGAGTTTGCCGAAATGAATGGCTGGGAAGCGGAAAGCAATGCCGCTACCCTGCTGACCGGCCTCGGTGTTGATACCGAATTTCACGAACAGTCGATGCACAGTCTGACCGGCGCCTTAAAGGTAAAGGTACTGCTGGCTCAGGCTCTGTTCGGAAACCCGGATATTTTGCTGCTCGATGAGCCGACCAACCACCTGGATCTGGATGCCATCGCCTGGCTGGAGGAATTTCTGATCAATTTTGAAAATACCGTGATCGTGGTCTCGCATGATCGTTATTTTTTAAATAAGGTATGTACCCACATTGCCGACATTGACTATGGCAAGATTCAGCTCTATGCCGGAAACTATGACTTCTGGTATGAGTCCAGTCAGCTGATGATTAAACAGATGAAAGAAGCCAACAAAAAGAAAGAGGAAAAGATCAAGGAGCTTCAAGAATTCATCTCCCGTTTTGCAGCCAATGCTTCCAAATCCAAACAGGCAACCTCCAGAAAGCGCGCCCTGGAAAAGATTCAGTTGGACGAGGTTCGTCCGTCCAGCCGTAAATACCCGTATATCGACTTCCGTCCGAATCGCGAGATCGGTAATGAGGTCCTGCAGGTGGAGGGTCTGTCCAAGACCATTGACGGTGTCAAGATACTGGATAATCTGACTTTTATCCTCGGTCGGGAAGACAAGGTTGCACTGGTCGGCGGTAATGAATTTGCCAAAACTGTATTGTTCAAGATCCTGACCGGTGAAATGGAGCCGGATGAAGGCTCTTACAAATGGGGAGTAACCACCACCCAGGCCTACTTCCCGAAGGATAACTCGACTGAATTTGCTTCCGACTCCGCCATCGCCGACTGGCTGACCGGCTACTCGGAAATCAAAGATGCCACCTATGTACGCGGCTTCCTCGGCCGTATGTTATTTGCCGGTGAAGACGGCATAAAAAAACTGCGTGTTCTATCCGGCGGTGAGCGTGTGCGTTGTATGCTCTCTAAAATGATGATCTCCGGCGCCAATGTCCTGCTACTGGATGAGCCGACCAACCATTTAGACATGGAGTCCATCACCGCTTTGAATAACGGTATGATTAAATTCCCGGGTGTGATGATCTTCAGCTCTCGTGACCACCAAATCGTGGAAACAACTGCCAACCGTATCATCGAGATCCTGCCAAACGGCAGCATCATTGATAAGATCACCACTTATGACGAATATCTGGCCAGTGATATTATGGCCAGAAAACGGCAAGTCTACTCAACCGATGGTTTGGTAGATGAGGATAATTGATGATCCGCCAAATAACATCCGCGAAAAAAAACTGTTGCCCCTACCAATGGCAACAGTTTTTTATATTCTATTTCATAAGCACACTGCTTGACTGCCGGCCTCAGCCGACAGTGTTTTTGATCGACTCATTAAGAGTCAGCTCGTAATCCATCTGAACGGATTCAACCTCTGTGGTTTTATCCTGCAGTATCTGCAGCAATTGACCCGCTGCTACCATACCGGACTTATAATGATACAGGCCAGCATATGTCAGCTTGGGGCGCAGGCCCTGAGTGACCAATCCGCCACCGACCGCCGCTACCGAAATATCCTCCGGAATCCGAATCAGATAGTCCTCACAATATTGATATACACCCAGGACCAATATATCAGCAACGCAAAAGATCGCATCCGTATCCGGATATTTGGCAAAAACCTCGAACATGGCCGAATAGGCCGCCGACGGTTCCATTCTACTACTGATAACACAGGGAATATTCTGACCGTCCTCAGTCCTTCCGTATCCCTCCCAGAAGCCATCTCGTCGATCGATCCCAAATGGCTTGATCGCTTCGTTGACCGAGATCATCACCGGATGTCTGATTCCCTTTCTCCGAAATAACTGTCCGATGTCGGCTGCCGCCTGACGATCCGGCTGAAAAACGCAGGCAAAGCCCTCTACCTGCTGACCGGCCACAACCACAGGCAGGCGCATCGACCGCAGCCACTTATGGTGCATCGGCGTAATAAAATTACCACAGATAAAGATGACTCCATCGACATTTTTCGATTGATATTTTTGCAAAAACTCCAATTCTTTCTTTGCGTCATTGCCTGAATTTGCCAAAATAATCTGGTAACCGTTTTTCTCCAGCACCACGCTGATCCCTTCGATCACTGCCGCCACCGGCTGATTATGAATCCTTGGCGTGATCAGTGCCACCAGACGGGTTTCCTGCTTGCGCAGTCGAACCGCTTGAGAGGACGGATTATATCCGGTCTGCCGAACCACTTCCGCGATCCGCTCCCGAGTTTCTTCACTTAGCTGCCCCTGATTAAAATATCGTGAAACCGAAGCCACCGATACTCCGGCCATCCGGGCTATATCTGTAATTCTCATAATTCCATATCTACCTGACTGATTTCATACGGTGTAACCTGATACACATAATAATTAATCCAATTTGTATAGAGCGTATTGGCATGCGCCCGCCATACCAACGGCGGTTCACATTCGACATCATCCTGCGGAAAATAGTTTTTCGGGATATCCGGCTCCAGTCCCCGCTCAACATCGCGATGATACTCCTGCGCCAGCGTCATTCGGTCATACTCCGGATGCCCGGTGATAAAGATCTGCTTTCCGTCAGCCGACATCACCAGATAGATGCCTGCCTCCTCAGATTCCGCCAGTATCCGTAACTGTTCGCAGTTTCTGATAGCCCGGTTATCCGGCTCGGTATAACGGGACTGGGGCGCCAGAAAGATATCATCAAATCCGCGCACCAGCGCCTCACCTCGTCTAATCACGCCGGTCGGATACAGACCGCTCAATTTCTGCCCCAAGCTCCGTTTACCGATCCCGAAGTGGTGATACAAAGCAGCCTGAGCCGCCCAGCAGATATGCAGGGTTGAAGTAACATGAGTTTTACTCCATTCCATGACTTCCAATAGCTCCGGCCAGTAGTCAACATCTTCAAATTCCATCTGTTCAACCGGTGCACCCGTAATAATTAAACCGTCAAATGTCTGTTTGCAAATGTCCTGAAAGCGTACATAAAACTGATTCAAATGACTGATCGCAGTGTTTTTTGAAAGATGTGTTTCCATAAACATCAATGTGATATCAACCTGTAGTGGTGTGTTTGACAGAGCCCGTAATAGTTGCAGCTCCGTGTCTTCTTTCAGCGGCATCAGATTCAGGATCACTAACTGTAACGGACGAATATCCTGATGCAGCGCACGGTTTTCGTCCATGGCAAAGATATTTTCCCTCTCCAAAGCCTCCTTGACCGGCAGGTCGCTATGTACTTTAATGGGCATGATGACCTCTTTTCTAATATTGAATGCACACTAAGACTGTCCCGCACCTGTGCCGCTGCAGATCATCTTAGTATGCCAGTTTCTCTCTGAAATATGCCGGCAGATCAGCGATCTTTACACGCTCCTGGGCCATTGAATCACGTTCACGAACGGTCACAGCCTGATCCTCCTCAGACTCGAAATCATAGGTAATACAATACGGAGTACCGATTTCATCCTGACGACGATAACGCTTTCCGATATTTCCTCTATCATCAAACTCGCAATAATATTCTTTTGCCAGCGTATTGAAGATTTCAACTGCACCGTCCGATAATTTCTTGGACAACGGCAAAACGCCGATCTTCACCGGCGCCAGCGCGTGGTGAAGACGCAGAACGGTACGGACATCTCCTTCTTTCATTTCCTCCTCATCATAAGCCCCGCATAAGAAGGCCAATGCCACACGGTCTGCTCCCAATGACGGTTCTACAACATACGGAATGTATTTTTCCTTTTTTTCATCATCAAAATAACTCATGTCCTGTCCGGATTCTTCCTGGTGGCGTCCGAGATCATAATCGGTTCGATCAGCGATCCCCCATAATTCACCCCAACCAAACGGAAACAAGAATTCGATATCCGAGGTCGCCTTACTGTAGAAGGATAATTCCTCTTTGTCATGATCACGCACTCTCATTTCCTCCGGCTTCATACCCAGATTTGTCAGCCAAGCAATACAGTACTGTTTCCAGTACGCAAACCACTCAAGATCGGTATCCGGGGCGCAGAAAAACTCCAGCTCCATCTGCTCAAACTCACGGGTTCTAAAGGTAAAATTGCCCGGTGTAATTTCATTCCTAAAGGACTTACCGATCTGTCCGATACCGAACGGAAGCTTTTTCCTCGAGGTACGCTGTACATTTTTGAAATTGACAAAGATTCCCTGGGCTGTCTCCGGCCGCAGATATACGGTGTTCTTTGCATCCTCAGTCACTCCCTGGAAGGTTTTGAACATCAGGTTGAATTGACGAATATCAGTAAAATTATGCTTACCGCAGCTCGGACAGTTGATCTGATGCTCATCGATAAACTGCTTCATCATATCTGTTGTCCAACCATCGATACCGGTTTGGGGCTCTTCATTCTTCTCCTGGTAATAATCTTCGATCAACTTGTCGGCTCTGAAGCGCTCATGGCACTCCTTGCAATCCATCAGCGGATCCGAGAATGACCCCAGATGGCCGGAAGCCACCCAGGTCTGCGGATTCATCAGAATCGCACAGTCAACACCGACATTATACGGACTTTCTTGGATGAATTTCTTCCACCAGGCTTTTTTTATATTATTCTTAAACTCAACACCCAGGTTGCCGTAATCCCAGGTATTCGCCAGGCCGCCGTAGATTTCCGACCCCGGATAGATAAAGCCTCTGCTTTTCGCCAATGCTACGATTTTGTCCATAGTTTTTTCCATTTTATTCTCTCCTTTTATGCTGCAATACTTATTCGTAAATAACATAGATCGGACCGGTTACATTGTCCTGTAAAACTGCCAAATGCTCCTTCTCCTTCACCAGGCCCCGGCTGACACTGCGAATCACTCCCGGCACTCGAATGGCGATCGGCTGATCGGTAACAACGATCTTTTTTCCCGTTTCCTTCTTTAGACTATCGTTCAGTTCCGGATAGAGCTGAAATAATTCATCTCCTACCTCACCGACAAAAAGCTTGGCATTATAATACTGATTATAGATCGCCATGTTATAATACTCCAGTTCAACATAGGCTTTTTCGTTTTTCACTTCAAATTTCCGCAAAGTAATCGGTTGACGATTGCTATCAGGAATACCGGCGGTCAGCAGAGGTTTCATATGCTCCTCGATCATCTGCTTTAATTCACTTTCCAGGTAGATCTTCGGAAAATCCTCTCTCAGCTTTTCGACCAAAGAGAGATCCTCCTGTACGACCAGTGTGGACTGCTCAAAACGCTCTTCTCGATTCATCCACCACCAAGTAAAGATCGTTCCCGCCACTATCAGGATCAATCCGCACAGCAGACCGATGATCAACGGCTTCTTTCTCTTTTTTCGGTCACCCGCACCTGATAAGTTTACCGTCTGGACTTCTATTGTACCGCCCCTTCCATTACTCATTATTTTCTCCTTCTTAATTCTTATACCATAATTTTCAGAATCTCTTCACTTTTAAATCGATGATTCAGCCAATGCTTCTTATGCTTCGTAATGCAACGAAAAAATTCCGCCTCCAGTGATGCTTCCAGACAAAAGCCAAATAATTTGCCCAGAGGGCAGGTAGCCGCATAAGCCAAGGTCTGCCGACAGGATTCAGAAATCCCCTTTTCCTGATCCCAAACAATACCGATTCCTTCCATATAGAGGAAACGAAGCTCAAATATATGTTTAATCAATTCCGCCGAAACATTCCTCTTCAACAAGGCCCTGCAAGCCAGTACGCAGAGATTCAGCGCCCCTCTGCCGTCAATATTTTCCTGACAGAAGTAAGCGGCAAATTCTAAAAAATAATATCCGTAGTAAATAGCTTCCGTTTCGGCCAAAGCACTAAATTCCTGTTCGATCCGGATATCGACAAGAGCATAGGAATCTCGTCCCGGCAGCAGAGTAAAGCGACCGCAGACAAACGGTCGGCAGCCGGCCAATAGGGTGCTTTTCATCCTCTTCGCTCCCCTGGCAAAGGCAGTGATCTTCCCTCTTTCTGCTGTCAAAATGACCAGTCTTCTGTCAAATTCCCCTACATCCATCACATTTAATACCATGCCGCTGCATTCGAGTCTTTCTGTACTCACCGCCGCTCCTTAGTCCTCCTGTTTGTAACCAAAGTTACGCATTAAGGTCTCGCTGTCCCGCCAGTCTTTTTTGATCTTTACCCATAGCTGCAGATTGACCCGGTTTTCCAGAAAATTTTCGATTTCATACCGGGCTGTAGATCCGATTTTTTTGATCATGGCTCCACCCTTACCGATAATGATGCGTTTATGGCTATCACGTTCACATATTATGGTAGCGTCAATATCGATCAAGTCCTGCTTTTCTCTTTTCTTCATTCGATCAATCACCACCGTAATCCCGTGTGGGATTTCCTCATTCAGGCTGTGTAATGCCTTTTCTCTGATCATTTCAGCCACAATCTGGCGAATCGGCTGGTCAGTCAGAGTATCCTCGTCATAAAAAGGATGTCCCTCCGGCAGATGGGAAAACAGCAGGGTTACCAGCTCCTGCATATTTTTCCCGCGCAGCGCGGAAGTAGCAAATATCTCACTGAACGGATGAAGCTCATGAAAAAATGCGATGGTTTTCAACATCTCTTCTTCAGAAACCATATCTGCCTTATTAATCACCAGAAAAACCGGTACATCCAGAGTCTTCAAACGCTCTAAAATCTCTGCATCCTGTTCTCCCAGATACGGTTTCGGTTCAACCAGCCACATAACCAAATCAACATCTGTCACAGCCCGTTTGGCCACATCCATCATAAACTCACCAAGTTTATTTTTGGCTCTATGCATCCCCGGTGTATCGACGAAAATAATCTGCCCTTCCTCACTGTTAAATACCGTCTGAATCCGATTTCTGGTCGTCTGCGGCTTGTTCGATGTGATGGCAATCTTTTGACCGATCAGACGATTCATTAAGGTTGATTTGCCGACGTTCGGACGCCCGATCAAGGCTACAAAACCTACTTTTTTTTGTTGTTCCATAACGCTCCCCCTATACCTGAATGGTCAAAACCGATCGGAAAAAGTCTTTCTCCTGTTCAATCCTTGATTCGGCACCAACTGTACAATAATAATTTTGTTCCAATACCGCTTCCACATAATCCGCCATGCGATGGATGTCCGCTTCCGTCGTATCCAGAATCTGCTGTCTTCCGAGTGCTATTTCTTCATTTGTCAAACCGGTCAGATAGGCAAACAGACTGAAATTCCCTTGTGCAGATGGATTCATCGGTGTATCAACACTACTGATGGTACCGATGATGAATCGTGTCAGCTCTTCTTCGGTCAATTGCAGATTTCGTAAGTAGGCGGGAATCCGTCGATAGATTTCATACGTTCCTGTTAATTGCGGATCACGGTAAGATGACAAATAACACTCACCGCTGCGACTGAAGCCGCAATGACAACCGTATGCCTTTCCATTGATCCGAACCTCCTCCCAGAGATACTCGGTTCCAAGAATGGTTCCCACTACCTGCAAGCTTCCATGATAAGGCAAGCCACATGCCTGATAATCTCCGACCATGGCATTGTATTGTACCTGTGAAGCACATTTGATGCCTTCCCCGGTTTCCCTGCTTACCGGCTGATACTGTCTCAGGGGCTCTCCATCCGGCAAACCGGTCACCCAGGCTTCCACTGCCGTCCGCACTCCGGCAACCGCCGTTTCATCGGTTGTCAACGAGATCAGCACTCGGTTTTTTCGCACCAGTCGCTGCAATAGGCTCTGCATGGTCTGCATGGCCTCACCACGTTTTTCGGCAGAGCCTTCCAGCTCTTTTACATATTCATAAAAATCCAGTCCCTTGATCCGATCCGTCAATTGCCCAAACAGATTCATATAACTGTTTGCTCGATTCATGGCTGTCATACCGCCGCTGATCAAATGCTCGGAAAGCTTAGTTACCAGCTTGGACAGCAATTCCTGCATGCGTTTTTCATCCTTGATCAGGGTTTCATTCAACACTTCCGTCATCAGACCGAAGGCTCGTTTGAAATCCTCCTTCATACACTTTACACTAAGCTTTAAGAAGCGTCTGCCGCCGTTAGCCAGTTCACGCACTGTATATCCGACGACTGATGTTGACATCCCTCCGGTATAGATGTTGACCTGATTCGACAGATCCTGATAGCGATAATGAGCGGTGTCCATGGCACCCAGCACTGTTGGCAGCAGCCCCAATAAACCAAGCTCTTCCTGCGGGCATATATCAGCATCAAACAACAGATCCAGATAGATAATGCCATCCGTTTCAATCGGATGATACAGGAAGATTCCGCCGTTAAACGACAGGAGTTCATTGGCTATCTTATCTCGACGGCGCTCGATCTCTTCTCGGGATAACAGCGGAATCGATCGTTTCACCTCATCACTGTCTTCCCGGTTCTGAAATGCCAGCAAGCGTTTCTGCTCCTCTCTGATTACCGTTTTCTCGGTCTCGCTCAAGCTTTGTAGAACACCTGCCAACTTCTGAGCCTCCGCCTCTTCCAAAGCAGTCAACAGGCCCCGCTTCGGCTTGGCTACAACCACGACACCATGGTCCTCCTGTAGCAGATATGTGCGAATCATCTGCTCATAATAGCCTTCCGCCAACTTTTTCGGAACCATCTCCATATAGCGAAGCTGCTCGACATGGCTGAACGGATCACCATCATACATCCAGATCCCCATACAGGAAAGACCATAAATCAATCCCTTCGGACAATTGCCAAAGTCTGCTTCCAGATACTGAAATCTCTGGTGATTTAAGCCGGCCAGAATCAGCTCATGGTTCAAGCCGCTTTGACATAAGTCCTCCAGTGTCGATCGAAGCAATGAAGTAAATCTGTCCAAATCAGCCTCCTCGGCTCCCTTGGCCATAATCGAAAAGACGGCCTGTTGTGTAGATGTGGAAAAATCCGATACGATATCCTTTGCAAAACCGGCGTCCAGCAGAGCCTGCTTCAAATGGGCTCCCTGCGCTCCGACCAAGGCATATGACAGCAAGGAAAAGTCTGTCATCAACTCCATATCACGACTATCACCAATCAAGCGGTGGTAGGATAGGGCTGTTTTTCTCTCAACCTCTTCATCGGCTGCAATGCCGTATTCACCGATTCGTAGGATCGCTTCCTGCGGAGTGACATACGGAATCCTTGTATCAACTGTCTGAGCTTCAAAGTCAGATAGGTAAGCTTCATCCATCCATGTCAATTCTTTGACAAAGTCCATATCTCCGTAAAGATATAAATAACCGTTGGATGGGTGATAAAACCGCTTGTGAAACTCCAAGAATTGCTCATAAGTCAAATCCGGAATCGACACCGGATCTCCTCCTGATTCACAGGCGTATGTGGTTCCGGGAAACAAAGCCTGCATGGCCAATCTGTCTGTAACATCCTCAGCCGATCCCAGTGCGCCTTTCATCTCATTAAAGACCACACCGTTGTACCGCAGGCGCTCTTCGCCTGTTTCCGTCATCTCTAACTCATAGCCCCAGCCCTCCTGCCTAAAAATTTCGGGAATATGATAGATGTTCGGATGAAATACCGCATCCATGTATACATCCATCAAATTGCAAAAGTCCTTTTCATTCTGACTTGCTACCGGATAAACCGTTTTATCGGGATAGGTGATCGCATTCAAAAATGTATTCAAAGATCCTTTGTATAACTGAATAAACGGATCCTTTAAGGGAAATTTTTCCGACCCGCAGAGCACGGAATGTTCCAGGATGTGAGCCACTCCTGTATCATCCTGAGGTGTGGTCCGAAACCCGATGGTGAACACCTTGTTATCATCATCATTGGCAATACAAAGCACACGCAGACCCGAGCGGATGTGTTCCAGCAAATATCCCTCACTGTGTATATCATGCAGTTGTCTTTTCTCCATCAAACGGTACTGAGGAAGGCCGGATATATCAATATTTTTCATTCATTTGCCTCGTTTCAATTTTATAAAATCTTAACTTACAATATAACATACCTCAGGATTTTCTGCAATTACTGCGGCAAATCAGTTGTAAAGTAGTTGTAAAGTGATCAAAAAAAGACCCTTGATCATACTTTCATGATCAGGGTCTTCAAACAATGATAAGCTTAAAACCATACGGACTTCGGACCTAACGAGTATCAAGCCGCTTCTCAGATAGCCGGTTCAAACTCTTCCGTCTCAAAAGAGCGACGAATCACGGCACGGGCATCATCCAGACCGGTTACCGCGCCGGCAGCCTTTAGCTGCATCAACAGATTACCCAATACCGAACCTTCGACCGGTCCGGCAATAACCTTTCTGCCGGTCTTATCAGCTGTCAGTTGACAGAGGAGCTTATCTTGAATTCCACCGCCCACCATATTGATACAGGGAATGGTCTTGCCGGTCACCTCTTCCAATTCCTCGACAACCGTCTTGTATTCATCTGTCAATCCGTTGTAAATGGCCATCGCCAATTCACCCAGCCCGTCCGGAGTGCCTTGTCCGCTTTCCTCACAATAAGCGATAATTTCTTTCATCATATTATACGGCGCGGTGAAACGGGGATCATTCGGATTAATCGTAAAATTCTTGCTTTTTGCCGTTTTAGCCGCATGAATGATATCCGGGAAGCCTACCTCTTCTTCAAACTGACACCAGTTTTTGCGCAGGTTCTGCATGATCCATAAACCATTAATATTTTTCAGAAAACGGATCTTTCCGTCCGCGCCGCCTTCATTGGTAATGTTGGCTGCAAAAGCCGCTTCATTGGTAATCGGCTCGTCCAGTTCCATCCCCAGCAACGACCATGTTCCACAGCTTAAGAAGGCGGCATCCTGATCCGCAAAAGGTGTTGCCACCACGGCAGAGGCTGTGTCGTGAGAACCGACAGCAACCAGCTTAACACCTTCCAGACCGCCAATCTCTTCCACAAGCTCCGGTCTCAAAATCCCGACAACTGTTCCCGGTTGTACCAGTTCTCCAAACAGATCAGATCGCAAGCCGGCCTTCTCCAATATCTCCGTATTAATCTGCCTGGTCCTGGCATCCAAAATCTGGCCGGTGGATGCAATGGTGTATTCGTTATATTTTTCTCCGGTCAGGAAATAACCAAGCAGATCCGGCATGAATAATAAGCGTTTGGCATTCTCATACACCACCGGTCTGGTTTCTTTATCCATCAACAGCTGAAAAATAGTGTTAAAATCACAGAACTGAATACCGGTCGTTTGATACAGTTCAGACAACGGGAGTACGCGATTCATTTTTTGCTGCACCCCAATGGTCCTCTCATCACGATAGTTCACCGGATTACCGATCAGATTATCATTTTGATCCAATAGACCATAGTCCACACCCCAGGTATCAATACCGATGCTTTCAAAGCGAACTTGCTTTTTGACCGCTTTTTTCAAGCCCTGTTTCATCTCATGCAGCAGGCGGAAGGTATCCCAATAAAAGTCTTTACCGACGCGTACCGGATCATTTGAAAACCGATGCAGTTCCTCGATCTCGATTTTCCCGTCTTCAAACTTGCTCATGATCAATCGACCGCTGGATGCGCCAAAATCAAAAGCCAAATTGTAAATCGCATTTCCCATCTCTTCCTCCATTGAATTAATGTTCAAATAATACTGTTACATGTTTCTTCTCAAAATATGCCAGCCATTTTTCATCCGGCTTCTGATCTGTCACAACGATATCACCGGAACGTAATTCCAGCACCTGCACAAATGATATACGGTCAAATTTATTATGATCCACTGCAATGATCAGCTGCGCACTGCTGCGTCTCATATTATTTTTCATCACAGCTTCCTGCTCGTTTGAATCAGTCAGTCCTTCCTCCATACTGATTCCCTTGCAAGACAAAATCGTCTTATCCACATTAAAACGCGACAAGGTATTTTGTCCTGTCTGCCCAACCAGCGACAAGGATGATTTCATCAGGTTGCCTCCGGTAGAAATCACTTCGACACTGCTTCCCGCCAATTCAAGTAATACTTCTACCGAATTGGTAATCACAGTCAGTTTGTTAAATTGTTTGAGTGCTCTTGCAATCACCAATGAAGTCGAAGATGAATCCAACATCACCGTATCGCCTTCTTCGATGATACCGGCCACGATCTTGGAAATAACGATCTTCTCTCTGCGGGCCACTTGCTCGCGAATCCGCAATGGCAGCTCTGCGTTTGTGTTATTGTTCAATACCGCACCGCCATATGTTTTCTTGACAAAGCCTTCTTTTTCCAGTTTATCCAGGTCGCGGCGAATCGTCTCTTCCGTTACCTGATATTTATGACTCAACTCAGAGACAAGCACCCTTTGTTCCTGTTGCAAAATCTCCAGAATCTCATTTTTTCTCTCAATCGCCAGCAGAATAACCCCTCCTTTTAAATGTTGTTTTGTTTTTGTTTTAGCATTATTATACCACTTTTTCGGAAAAATTCAACAAAAACAAACGCCAAAAATAAAAATGGGATGACCAAATCATCGGTCATCCCATTTTACTTATTTGAGGTGATTCACACAAATCTTATCCTTGGTAAATCTCATCTTTTGACTTATTCAGCAACTGCTTCTGCTTTATACATCTGAACCATGTTCTGCAAATAGGTCCATCTCTTCTTGGCACTTGCTTCCGCATTTGCAAAAAGCTCTGCTGCTCTTTCCGGATTGGAGCGAGCCAGGGAACTGTAACGAACCTCATTGGCCAGGAAATCCTGATAATTGAGGGTCGGAGCCTTGCTGTCAAGCATAAATGCGTCCTGTCCTGCTTCATACTTTCTCGGATCAAATCTGAACAGGTGCCAGTATCCGGACAGAACTGCGTTCTTCTCTTCGGTCTGAGCCTTCGACATACCGCCTTTGATGCCGTGATTGATACACGGAGCGTAAGCGATGATAATCGACGGGCCCGGATAGCTCTCAGCCTCAATAAAGGCCTTTAAGCACTGATTGTAATCGGCGCCCATAGCTACCTGAGCTACATATACATAACCGTAGCTGATGGCGATAGAAGCCAGATCCTTCTTCTTTACTTCCTTACCGGCTGCCGCAAACTGAGCGATTGCACCGGTCGGGGTGGCCTTAGAGGACTGTCCGCCTGTATTGGAGTAAACCTCGGTATCGAATACCAGGATATTTACATCCTTACCGCTGGCGATAACATGATCCAGACCGCCGAAGCCGATATCGTAAGCCCAACCGTCACCACCGAAAATCCACTGAGATTTCTTCGACAGGAACTGCTCGTCAGCCAGAATAGCCTTTGCCTCTTCGGTATCGCACTTATGCAATGCTTCTACCAATTTAACGGTTGCTGCACTGTTAGCGCTGCCTACATCAAAGGTTTCTAAATAATCACTTACTGCATTCTTCAACTCTTCCTGATCCGAAGCAGCGGCCAGCGCGGTTACCTGATCTTTCAGCTTGCCACGCAGAGCCAACTGAGCCAGCTCCATACCATAGCCAAATTCAGCCGCATCCTCAAACAGGGAGTTCGACCAGGCCGGTCCGTGCCCCTTATGATCTACAGTGTACGGAGTAGACGGCGAGGAGTTACCCCAGATGGATGAACAGCCGGTTGCGTTGGCAATATACATCCTGTCGCCGAACAGCTGGGTTGCCAGTTTTGCGTATGGAGTTTCTCCACACCCTGCACAAGCACCGGAGAACTCTAACAGCGGTCTCTTGAACTGACTTCCCTTAACGGTGGTCTCCTTAAATTTCTCAAGTACTTCCGGCTTAAACGGCAGTGCATTTGCATAATCAAAATTCAGCTGCTCATGCTCCTGAGTGGCAAACGGCTGCATGGTCAATGCCTTGTTGCCCTTCATGCCCGGACATACATTTGCGCAGGAGCCGCAACCAACACAGTCTTTTGCGGATACCTGAATGCTGAATTTGTAGCTCGGCATACCGGTCATATCTTTGATCTTCATGGCTTCCGGTCTCTTTTCAGCCTCTTCAGCAGTCATAGCAAATGCTCTGATGGCTGCATGCGGACATACATAAGAACAGAAGTTACACTGAATACAGTTATCCGGATTCCATTCCGGAACATCAATTGCGATACCGCGCTTCTCAAATGCAGAGGTTCCGGACGGAGTATGTCCGTCTACATATTCGGAGAAGGTGGAAACCGGCAAATCATTTCCGCGCTGTGAGTTAACTGCATGCTGAACGCTGTTAACGAACTTCTCAGCATCCTTACGTCCGCTTTCGGAAGTTACAGACAGATCCTCATATACGGCATCCTTCCAGCTGGCCGGAACTTCAACCTTAACGATCTCTTTGGCGCCGGCTTCGATAGCCTTATAGTTCATTTCAACGATGGCATCACCCTTACGGCCATAGGTAGCCTTGGCAGCTTCCTTCATCAGCTCAATGGCTCTTTCTTCCGGAATAATCTTAGCCAATTTAAAGAATGCGGACTGCAGGATGGTATTGATTCGGCCGCCCAGACCAATCTCTTTACCTAACTTGATACCGTCAATGGTATAGAAAGAGATATTATGATCCGCGATATACTTCTTCATCTGTCCCGGCAGATGCTCTTCCAGTCCGGCCATATCCCAGCTGCAGTTCAACAGGAAGGTTCCGCCGTCAGCCAACTCCTGCACCATGTCATAAACGCGTACATAAGCCGGATTATGGCAGGCTACAAACTGTGCTCTCTTAATCAGATAGGTTGACTTAATCTTATGATCACCGAAACGCAGGTGGGACATGGTGATACCACCGGATTTCTTGGAGTCATAATCAAAGTATGCCTGTGCATATTTATCTGTGTTGTCACCAATAATTTTAATGGAGTTCTTATTGGCACCTACAGTACCGTCAGCACCCAGACCCCAGAATTTACAGTTGATAGTGCCTTCCGGCTCAGTTGAAACCTCTTCGCCTCTCGGTAAGGACAAATTGGTTACATCATCTGTAATGCTCAAGGTAAACTTCTGCTTCTCAGTATTGTTAAATACAGCAATAATATCTTCCGGAGTGGTGTTCTTAGAACCCAGACCGTAGCGACCGGAAAATACCGGAACATCCTTAAACTCGGTTCCCTTGATAGCAGCAACAACATCCAGGAATAACGGCTCACCGATAGCACCCGGCTCTTTTGTTCTGTCTAATACACTGATCTGCTTAACAGTCTTCGGCAGTGCTTCCAGGAACCGCTCAACGGCAAACGGTCTGTACAGGTGAACCTGAACCATACCAACCTTGCCACCGGCTGCGTTCAGATAATCAACCGTTTCTTCCATGGTCTGACAAACAGATCCCATAGCCACGATTACATGTTCGGCATCTGCCGCACCATAGTAGTTAAACAACTGATAGGAAGTCCCCAGCTTTGAGTTGATTTTATCGAAATACTCTTCTACCACGGCCGGCAGCGCCTCGTAATACGGATTACTTGCCTCTCTGGCCTGGAAGAAAATATCAGGATTTTGAGCGGAACCCATGATCTTCGGATGGGTCGGATTCAAGGCGCGCTTTCTGTAATCGGCCACAGCATCCAGATCAATCATATCCTTCAGATCTTCATAATCCCATACTTCGATCTTTTGAATCTCGTGAGATGTTCTGAAACCGTCAAAGAAATTAATGAACGGTACGCGACCCTTGATTGCGGAGCAGTGAGAAGCCGGAGTCAAGTCCATAACTTCCTGAACACTACCGCAAGACAGCATTGCAAAGCCGGTCTGACGACAAGCATAAACATCAGAATGATCGCCGAAGATCGACAAGGCATGTGATGCAACTGCACGAGCCGATACATCAATAACGGCCGGCAGCTGTTCGCCCGCCATCTTATACATATTCGGAATCATCAGCAACAGCCCCTGTGAAGCCGTAAAGGTGGTAGTCAATGCACCGGCTGCCAAAGAACCGTGTACCGCACCGGCCGCGCCGGCTTCGGACTGCATTTCAGTTACTTTTACCGTCTGTCCGAAAATGTTTTCTCTTCCCTGAGCCGCCCACTTGTCAGTGTACTCGGCCATGTTTGATGATGGTGTGATCGGATAGATCGCTGCTACGTCCGAATATGCATAGGACACATGAGCCGCAGCGGTATTACCGTCCATCGTCTTGAGTTTTCTACTCATAGTTTTCCTCCTTAACTATTGTGTAAGCTGCACATTTGCAGCACACATACATCGTCGTTATCATTTTATCACAAAACTCTAAATGTGTCCATTTTACCTGTTTTTTTATACAATTAAGCTTGTATTTTTTTTAATACATCCGTTAATCTGACGATATACACTCAATTTTGTGCAAAGCTTTCCGATAGATATATATCGAATCAGACAAAACATCGGGAGCCGCCACATTGGATCGGTTCATCTCAAGCACCAGTCTTTTTAAATGTTCCACATCCTTCTCATGATAGGGAACAATAATACATTCATGAATACTGCTCGGTAACACGATCAGATCCTCTTCAAAGTGATTGGCAAGCCGTTCCAATACCGAATCATTTAAAATTCCAACAGCCTCAAACATCTGAAACTGATTGGTTATTACATACATATTTTCACCCTCCGTCGGTTCCAGCAGCAACAAAGGCTGCACTCCCTTTTCCTGCAAACAGAGGATATGCTCAAGACGATTCATCATCAGGGCAGTCATCGGCAAAACAACCGTTCGGATCTGCTCCTCCATATTCTTCCATGCCTGTTCAAACAAGTCCTGACTCGAAACCTCCCAGCGCTCAAGAATTTTATGATTAATGGTAATATTGGCACAACTCTCATTGGTTCGACGCACGGGATAAAAATATACCAGTGCCAGATCAAGCCATCGTTCATGAGGAACGTGCCGCAACAGTTCCTGATTTTTCTTTGCATTGATCAGCTTGCATAGTACGCGCTGTCTGGCAAAGCTCCACTTCATAGCATATTGCAGCCTAACTTCCAGCTGCCTGTCCTGTTTATGATACAGAGTCATAATTTCGGCAACGATTTCCGGCATCGTCCGCCCGACGCGATACTCGCTGTAAAAATCCTCCAAATAAATAATCGGTGTAACACAACCCGTTTTGTTCGGAAAATCCAGACCGACCTGCTCTGTTTGGTTGTTTTTGATGACTTTTCTAAGCTGTACCTTAGGTTGTATTCGTCGAATCTGAGTTTCCACCTCACGACAAAATTCGACAAAGCCATCTGTGGATTGCTGCTGTACTTCCATAATCGTTCTCCTTTATTTTTTTGTTTTTACTGAGATATTTGCTTGAATCAAGCCTTTGAAAATTAGAAAAAAGAAATATATAGATTAAGATTAATATATTCAAACCAATACTGTCAGAATGATCAGCCGAAAAATATCAGAACCGAAGGGCCTCATACTAAGGCCCTCGTTCAAATATTTATTTGTATTATGCTCTGGACATGTATTCACCGGTTCTGGTATCAATACGAATACGATCTCCCTGCTCTACGAACAACGGAACATAAACGATCACACCGGTTTCTACAGTAGCAGGCTTGGTAGCGCCCTGGGCGGTATCACCCTTAAATCCGGGCTCCGTTTCGGTGATCTCCAGCTCAACAAATAACGGCGGCTCAATGGCAAATACATTTCCGTTATGAGAGCAGATTTTTACAACCTCATTCTCCTTCACGAACTTCAAGGCGTCACCGACAGAATCCTCACTCAATGCGATCTGATCATAGGTCTCCTGGTTCATGAAGTGGAACAGTTCTCCGTCCGAATACAAATACTGCATATCTACTCTGTCAATTCTCGCCAGCGGAAATTTTTCGGTCGGTCTAAAAGACTTCTCTACTACACCACCGTTGATGATATTCTTTAATTTGGTACGCACAAAGGCTGCACCCTTACCCGGCTTAACATGCTGGAACTCCATAATCTGAACGATATTTCCGTCCATCTCCATGGTTACGCCGTTTTTAAAATCACCTGCTGAAATCATTGGTCAGCTTCCTCCTTAGTATAATCTGGCTATGCGGTCAATCCGCATTTCATCTTATTGTAGCGTATCAACGCTGATAATTCAATCTTTTTTATAGATATTTTTACCGCCGATCCACGTTACCGAATCTCGATCAAGATATCTTTCGGCGCTCCGGTCAAATCTTCACAACCGTTCTCGGTGATCAAAATCATGTCCTCGATACGCACACCACCGAAATCCGGAATATAGATTCCCGGCTCTACCGTCATAATCATGCCCGGCTGCATCACCCTCTCCTCCAGCTTTGAAAAGTTAGGAGATTCATGGATATACAAGCCGACGCTGTGACCGAGGGAATGGACGAAATAGTCCCCATAGCCTTTCTGCTCAATGATGCTTCGAGCCGCCTTATCGACCTCCTTGCCGGTCAGACCTGCTCTCGCTGTTTCAATTCCCTTTTTCTGTGCCGCCAAAACAGTATAGTAAATATCCTTCTGACGGTCACTGGCCTCCCCGATCACGAAGGTTCTGGTCATATCCGAACAGTAACGTTCAAATAAACATCCAAAGTCGGTGGTTACAAAGTCACCTGTTTCCAGTCTTTTATTTCCGGGAACTCCATGTGGCCTGGAGCCGTTTAAACCGCTGACGGCGATCGTATCAAACGAGATATTCTGGGCGCCATTTGTCTTCATAAAAAATTCCAACATGGCAGCCACTTCCAACTCAGTCATCCCGACCCGAATGTTCTCCAGCAAATAACCAAAGGCTGCATCCGTGATTTTCTGAGCTTGACGGATCTTATTAATCTCACCCTCATCCTTTATGGTTCTGAGATAATCCAACTGTCCTTTGATCGGCACCAATTCGACATCGGCAAAGGCTTCGACGGCAGTCCGATGCGTCGCCACTGTCATCAGGTCATCCTGAAAGCCAAGCTGCTTTACGCCGTCTTTCTTGGCCAGTTCCGCCAACAGGCGGTAATAGCCGCGGTTGGCTCCCACATCAATAATTTCTATAGTTCCATCAGTTTCCTCATTCGCCTGCGTAATATAGCGGCCGTCAGTCAGGATGGCCCGGATACTCTTACCATGGTAGTAGATCCCCGTATCACCCGAATAACCGGTGTAATAATACATATTATACTGATCGGCGATAAAGATTGCCTCCAGCTTTTCCTGCTCCATAAAGCTCTTAAGCTTCTTTAATCGGTTCATTTATTTACTTCCCTTCTTACTTCTCCGGTATAATTTTAATATATAGCGTTCAAAAAGCCGTTTCAGCTTGATATGAAAATACTTTTCCGGTCCTCTCGGTCTTACCAGTACCGATGTGATACCGGCCCGGTTCGCGCCCAAAATGTCGGTAAACAGCTGGTCTCCGACGAAAACCGCCTGCCCCTTATTCAAATTCATCAGCTTCAAAGCCTTTTCATATCCGGTCACCTTCGGCTTATGCCCGTCCCAGACCGCAAAGCCTCCTACTTTTTTTTGGAATTTCTCCACTCGCGGCTGATGATTATTCGATAATAAACAGGTTTTCAGTCCTATCTTTCGCAGTTCTTTAAATAATGCGATACTGGCCTCATCCGCTTTCACATCATGCAATACCAGTGTGTTATCTATATCAAAAATAATTCCTTTTTTTCCCTCTGCCACCCAATCGGCATACGGCAACTCAAAAGGACTTTCCGCATCGAACATTGGAAAAAAACGTTTAAACATCTGATTTATCACGCATCTGCGTGCCCTCCTTTCCTTCTTCCTTCTCACTCTCTGCCTTTGGCAGCAAACGCACCTTCAAATTTTCTACCCGCTTGTCAAGAATCACAGCGTCTTCAAAGCTGACATCGCCGATCTTCAGATTGATGACATCGCCTTCCTCCGGAATATAGCCCAATTGGTCAATAATAAAACCGGAGATCGTGTCATGATTCTCCGAGTCAATTGACAATCCGAGCTCATCATTGAGTTCGTCGATGGTCATCATGCCGTCCATCTCATACACATCCTCTGACAGCCGTGTCACCTCGGGATCATCCTCATCATCCTGATCATAAATCGATCCCATCACCTCTTCCACCAGATCTTCCATGGTGACAATACCGGCAAACCCGCCGTATTCGTCGATCAGTACCGCAATATATTGCTTAGCCAACTGTAATTCGCGGAATAATTCATCGATATTTTTTGTTTCAGGTACCAGAAACGGCTTATGCAGGAGCTTTTCAACATTGATCTTCTCCCAATTTTTTACTTTTCTATATTCCAGAAACAGATCCTTAACATATAGGATACCGACGATATTATCGATTTCTTCACGATAAACCGGAATTCTCGAATGTCTGCTGGCCAGCATTTTATCCAGATATTTCATCAACGGCTCATCCAAATCAACGGCATACACATCCGTTCGGGATGTCATCACCTCGCGCGCCAGAGTATCATCAAATTCAAAGATCGAATCAATCATCTCCTTCTCATACTCCTGGAATACGCCGTTTTCTTCTCCGGCCTCAACCATCGAACGAATTTCCTCTTCAGAAACTTTCTCCTCCAGTTTTTCACTGTTCATACCAAGCATCCGCAGCACCAGGTTTGTCGAGGCTGACAACAGACGAACGAAGGGTCTGGAAATAACAGCCAGCACCCGAATCGGTCCTACCGCAAACAAGGCAATCTGTTCCGGATGATGCAGAGCGATCCGTTTCGGAACCAGCTCACCAAACACCAGTGTCAGATAAGACAAAAGCAATGTAATCAAAACCACAGCCAGTCTCCGGCTGTAACCGATACCCCAGTCGGCAAATGCAGTTCCCAGAATACCGGATAAGCCGGTTGCTGCCGAGGCACTCGAAAAGAATCCGGACAGAGTGATACCCACCTGAATTGTTGACAGGAAATGGTTCGGTTCCTGTAATAGCCGCAGTACCGCAGCCGCCTTCTTCTCTCCTTTATCCGCCAGAATCGACAACTTATTTTTGTTGGCAGAGACTATTGCCATCTCCGCACAGGATAAAAAACCATTGATCACGGTTAAAATGACTATCAACACTATTCCAGGCCATATATTCGCCGGCACCGTTTCGTCCATCTTTTCCTCCTACACTCCTGCGTCATTCCTGATATGCCAAGTCGATCATTCACCAAAGACAGCCTTATAATCTGCCTGAAATTTTTCGATACCGACGTCGGTCAGCGGATGCTTGGTCATCTGCTCGATCACCTTATACGGCACGGTGGCAATATGGGCGCCGGCCAGCGCACAATCCGTAACATGAATCGGAGTTCTGATGCTGGCAGCAATGATCTGCGTTTCCAGATTAGCCACAGCAAAGATATCCACAATATCATGAATCAAATCAATACCGGTCACATTGATATCATCCAGTCTTCCTAAAAACGGAGACACATATGTGGCTCCGGCACGAGCAGCCAGTAATGCCTGATTAGCGGTAAAAATCAGTGTCACATTGGTCTTGATTCCTTCTTCGGACAACACCTTGCAAGCCTTTAACCCTTCAATGGTCATCGGCAATTTTACAACCATATTCGGATGAATGGCCGCAATTTCCCGCCCTTCTTTGATCATTCCTGCGGCATCTACAGTCGTTGCCTTCACCTCACCGCTGATCGGGCCGTCTACAATGTCAGTAATCTCACGAATCACTTCCACAAAGTCCCGCCCTTCCTTGGCAATCAGAGACGGATTAGTGGTCACACCGCAAATCACTCCCATGTCATTTGCTTTTCTGATTTCATCCACATTGGCTGTATCAATAAAAAATCGCATTCTATATCCTCCTTGTCATTCGTTTGTTCTGTGCTTACCCATTTCAGCAGTCAGAAGCTGCTGTCTTTTACGTTTATTACAGTATCATATTTTGACTTATCTGGCAATCAGGCGGCCTTGTTCATTTTCATTTCAAATGAACAAAGAGACCCGGCAATTGTGCCGGATCTCTTCTCTTGCTGTTTTTTTGTAATCCTTAGTGTATCCTCTGACGGATCGCGTCAAAAACCTCCTGACTGATTACATGTTCGATACGACAGGCATCTGCTTCACAGGTATCAATATCCAAACCGGTCTGCTGCTGCAGAAATCCGGTTAAGACCCGGTGGCGCTCATAAATGCGTTCCGCCTCCGCTCTCCCCTGCTCGGTTAATTCAATATCTTTACCGTCAACGAACTCAATATAGCCTTCTTCCTTCAACAAATACATCGCACGACTGACACTCGGTTTACTAAAATTCAAACGTTTAGCAATATCAATTGACCGTACAACACCCTGTTGATTTTTAAGGATCAAAATCGTTTCCAAATAATTCTCTCCCGACTCGTACATAACATGCCTCCATCTATCGACTGATACCTAGTAATTTTTTTTAGTATATCACAACAGTCGGATTTTCTCAATAGAACGATCATCGAAAGAATGAATTCTGATCAATGGCAGCCTTTACAAGAGCCGCAGCCGCCTTTGCCGCAGCCGCAGCCTTTTTTCTTACGGCTGAACCAGATTGCTCCTGCCAATAAAATCACCACTGCCACCCCGGCAATCACGGTCGGCCACACACTTGCCGCAACGATTCCTGTCATACTACCACCTTTCCAGCGTAACGCTGTCATTACTGTAAAAACTATTTTTGCTCCTTCTTCGGCGCTCTTCTAAATAACAGGAAGAGGTATACCAGCAATACGATAATCGCTGCAACCGTACCTGCCCCGAATGAAATCTCGCCTAAGGCCAGACCGATGAACTGATACAGCATCAAGGCGATGGTGTATGAATAAATCAGCTGGAACCCAATGGCTGTAAGCGTATATTTTGCATTGTTCATCTCACGGCGAATACTGCCGACCGCCGCAAAACACGGCGTATTCAACATGTTAAAGGCCAGGAAGGAGATTGCGCTGGCCGGAGTAAACACTCCCCGTAAATATCCCAGGAAATCGGTCGCTTCTCCTACCGCGTCGGCTTCTTCCACTACAAAGCCGGTAATTACCGCAAAGGATGTAACCAAATTTTCTTTGGCTACCAGACCGACTACCGAAGATACAGCCGCCTGCCAGTTTCCGAAGCCAAGCGGTTTCAACACCGGAGCCACAAAGCTTCCGATGGCCGCCAGCAAGCTCTGAGATGAGGCGTCATCAAAGGCACGGAACTGGAAGCTGGTATTTATATTCTGCAAAAACCACAGAGCAACCGAGCTTAACAGGATAATCGTTCCGGCCTTAACAATAAAGGACTTAACCTTATCCCAGACATGCAAAAGCACATTACGCGCATTCGGAAAGTGATATTCCGGCAGCTCCATAATAAATGGAGTCGTATCACCGGAAAACAATCTGGTCTTTTTCAATATAATAGCCGCTACAATGATTGCCGCTACGGCTCCCAGATAGGTAGCCGGACCAACCCAAACCGAATCCCTGAATATGGCAGCCGCAATCATCGAAATAATAGGCAATTTAGCTCCGCAGGGAACAAAGCTGTTCACCATGATGGTAATTCGTCTGTCATTATCGTTTTCAATGGTTCTGGTGGATGCGATAGCCGGCACCGAACAGCCGGTTCCGATCATAAATGGAATAAATGATTTACCGGACAGTCCGAAGCGTCTGAAAATCCGGTCCATAATAAAGGCAATTCGAGCCATATATCCTATGTCTTCCAGGATGCCCAACAGCAGGAAAATAGTGGCAATCAGCGGTACAAAGCCAACCACAGCTCCGACACCGGCGATGATTCCGTCTGCAATCAGAGAAATCATCCATTCGGCCACCCCGGCACTCTCCAACCAGGCAGATGCATTTCCCTTTACCAATTCATCCACCAGCGTTCCGTTTACCCAGTCTGTCACCGGCCCGCCGACCACGGTTACCGCCACATAATAAACGGCCCACATAACCAGAGCAAAGATCGGCAATGCCAAAAGCCGGTTGGTAACGATTTTATCAACTCGATCAGACAGGGATAAGCCGACTGCCGATTTTTTAACATGCTTTTTCACAAGCTTGCCGATAAAAGCATAGCGCTCATTTGTAATAATGCTCTCGGCATCATCATCCATTTCAGACTCGATGCGATCAACGATATGCAGAACCTTCTCCTTCTCATCGCCTTCAAACGGATAGCTTTCCAATACCTTCTCGTCTTTTTCAAAAAGCTTGATGGCATACCATCTCTCTTTTAGCCCGTCACAAATGGAAGGAACCGCTGTTTTAATCTCGTCCAGTACCGTTTCGATCTCGGCACCGAATTTATACGCTTCAAAGGCTTCCGCCTTCTGTCCTCCAGCCTTCAAGGCGGCTTCGATCAGCGTATCGATACCGGTTCTTTTTAAAGCCGAAGTGGTCACAACGGTGCAACCCAGATCTCGCGCCAAACCGTCGATATCCAGAATATCACCGCGCTTGGCAATGATATCCATCATATTCAGCGCAACCACCACCGGAATACCGATCTCAACGAGCTGTGTAGTCAAATACAGGTTTCTTTCGATATTAGAAGCATCAACCACATTGACAATTACCTCCGGTCGCTCATTGACCAGATAATCACGGCTGACTACCTCCTCCAGGGTGTACGGTGACAGGGAATAAATTCCCGGCAAGTCGGTGACGATCACCTCCTTATGCTTCTTCAATCTTCCCTCTTTTTTTTCAACGGTTACACCCGGCCAGTTTCCGACATATTGCGTGCTGCCGGTCAGAGCATTGAACATGGTGGTCTTGCCGCTGTTCGGATTTCCCACCAACGCAATTCTGATTGCCATCTTACATTCCTCCTTCTATTACATCACAGGCTTTTGCTATTCTACTTCGATCAAGCTTGCTTCATCCTTGCGCAGGGTCAACTCATAGCCCTTGACCGTTACTTCGATCGGATCTCCGAGCGGTGCAAGTTTACGAATATAGATCTCGGTTCCTTTGGTAATTCCCATATCCATGATCCGTCGTCTGACAGCTCCCTCGCCCAACAGCTTTTTTACCTTTACGGTGGTTCTGACCGAGCAGTCCTTCAATGTTCCCATGTCTCATCCTCCTTCGTAGATTGAAGTAATTATCCTACCCTAACTGTCTAAGCAAAACATTGGCTTGCCCTAAGGCAAGCCATTTTTTACTTTGTCTTTATTTTACAATAATCAGGCTGGCCAGCGTTCGATCCACAGCCAAGCGCACACCCTTACATTGTAAAATAATTCCGGAAGGCGTATCTGATACAACACTTACTTCTCCGCCTTCTACAAAGCCCAGATTATTCAGATGCTTCTTCATATCATCCCGGCCTTTCAGCTTCTCGATCTGTCTGGTTTCTCCGACCGGTACCATCGCCAGCGTCATCGTAAGCCCTCCCTTCACTATATTAATCATTGGTATTGATTATTACTTTCAGTAAAAGTGTACTATTATTGAGAGGTCTTGTCAATACTGCAACCTATATCGATTGTATATATTTAAAAACAATATTTTTTGCTCAAATTACTGTCTGATTGATTGCAGGAAAGCCACATATCCCCGATAAGTCTCATACAAATCAATCTTGCTGGCAATCTCCCAAGGGGCGTGCATATTCAGCACGGCAACTCCGCTGTCTATTACCTCCATACCGTATTCGGCCAAAATATAAGCAATGGTGCCGCCGCCGCCCTGATCGACTTTGCCTAACTCAGCCGTCTGATAGGCAATGTTTTTCTCATCCATCACGCGGCGCAGTCTGGCCATATATTCGGCATTGGCATCATTGGAACCGGCTTTTCCGCGTGAACCGGTATATTTATTAAAGGTCATTCCATAGCCAAAAAAGGCCGAGTTTTTCTTTTCCATTACTTCCGGAAAATTCGGATCAAAGGCTGCACTGACATCCGATGATAACATCACCGACCGCTGCAAGGCTCTTCTAACATAAATGTCTTCCTTCTTACCCCTGGCAAACAATATTTCCGCTACAGTATTCTCAAATATTCGAGATGTCATACCGGTGGCGCCGACACTGCCGATCTCCTCCTTATCTACCAGCAGGCAAACATTTGTATACTCAGCTTGTTCTACTGCTAATAAAGCCCGATAGGATGGAAATGCGCAGATTCGATCATCATGACCGTAACCCATCACCATGCTGCGATCCAAACCATAGTCTCTTGCCGCGCCGGCCGGTACGATTTCCAATTCTGCCGAAACAAAATCTTCCTCTTCCATCCCGTAGCATTCCTTCAGGAGCTGAAGAATGTTGGCCTTTACGGCATCTTGATCAGTATCCGCTGCCGGAATACTGCCAATCAGTACATTTAATGTCTCACCTTCTACTACAACACGAGCCTTTTTATCTAATTGATCGGCCGACAGATGAATCAACAGATCACTCAAGCCAAGCACCGGATCCTCCGGCTTTTCACCGATTCGAACCTCAACCAGACTGCCATCCTTTTTAGCCACCACACCGTGCAGAGCCAGCGGTAAAGCCAACCATTGATATTTCTTGACACCGCCGTAATAATGAGTGTCCAACATGGCCAGTTCTTCTGATTCGTATAACGGATTCTGTTTCAAATCAATTCTCGGTGAATCAATATGTGCGCCAAGGATATTCATCCCCTCATCCACGCCTCTCTCACCAATGTGAAACATCATCAGCGCCTTGCCCATCCAATTCACATACAGTTTATCCTGCGGCTTGATTCCGCCCTCCTGTTTCAGAACCTCCTGTAGATCTCGATAACCGTACCGCTGAATCTCCTCCACCATATAGGTGACGCACTCTCGCTCTGTCTTACAGTCTGACAAAAACCCCTTATATTGCTCTGCAAAGGCAAACACCTCTGTCTTTTTTTGTTCGCTGCAGTCTTTCCAAGCATTTTTTCTATACATGATTTCTCCTTACCTTTTAACGACGATCTCCTCTACCTTAACACCGTCCTCTAATACTTCTACCGTGACGGTTGACTCATCGCTGCTGACAACCGCCACATATAAAGCCCCGTGCAACGGCTTTCTCGACTGAAAATCAGAAATCACCTGATTCAGGGCTTCATCATCTGTCAGCTTGTGATCATCATTTCCGCCATCAATACTGAGTTTTTCCACCGCTTTATTTTCGGTCTGGCTTTTCTGGCTCTGACTGCCGACTTTGGTAGTTCCGCTGTTATCATAATTCACCGTAATCATTGCTCTGGCCTGTTGAAACAACTGCCGAACCTGATTCTTGGCTCCGATATTTTGAATCAAGCCAATCCGCTCCACCAGAGTTAAATAATCTCTCTGACTGAGCAAGACTCCACCGTTCTTCATGATTGTGTTCAGCTCATTTGTCAGCTCCCGCCAGGTGGTATACTGACTTCGCAGCTCCAGCAACGATGTTTGATAATCTGTAAATAAATGATTATCCTTGTATTCGTCTAGCCCCAGTGTCGTTAGCATATCCTCCGACATATCTGCCCAGTCGCTGTCCGGTTGCAGGTATTGTTTCACTCGATTGGTATTTCCGAGGAAGACTGCCGCTTCCCGAAACAACTTAACATACTTTTCGCGCTGAGCATCATCCGAGATACTCTGTGAATTTAACTGCATCTGATTCAACAGTTCGATCGTCACGCCCTGTGAAAAAGCGGAATTTCTGGAATCAACAAACACACTTCCTCTTTGCTTTTCCAAGCCTCTGATTCTCGCCTTATCCTCATCACTTAAAACAGCAATGTTTAAATCTCCGCTTTCCTTAATGGCTTGGTTGATACCTCTGCGAGCCATATCTGTCAGCTTCAGCCCGACCAGCACCACCAGACCGCCTATGATAATCAGAAACAATAATAAGCTAATCTTCTTTCTCATGCTGTCCGTCTCTTTCCTTGAGGGCACGCCCCAATTCATCTACAAAAACATCTGCATCCGTAAACTCACGATATACCGATGCAAATCTGACATATGCCACCGGATCGAGCATCTTCAGCTTCTCCATCACCAGCTCACCGATAACTGCGGTATGAACTTCCTTCTCCTCCGAGCCAAACACCTGACCTTCTACATAATTGATCAGCTCCTCTATCTCCTCTTTGGAAACTCGGCGCTTATGACAAGCCAGATTGATACCTGTTTCCAGCTTTTCTCTATTATACAGTTCTCTGGTACCATCTTTTTTGACTACAAAATAGGATGACTGCTGGATTCGTTCATAGGTTGTAAAACGATTCCCGCATTCATCACAAGCTCGGCGTCTTCTGATGCAGGTATCATCCTCGGCCGGACGCGAATCAATTACTCGGGTGTTTTCTTTTCCACATGCCGGGCAACGCATCTTCTTCCCCTTTCCTTTGCATTCATTCAAAAGAAGGTGCCCGTTTGCAGGCCCAATTTCCCGATCTTAAACGATCAGGGTAACGGGGTAAGCAAAAGACACCTCAGTTTTTACCATGTATATTACTTATCTTTTTCCTAAAAAGTCCGGAATATCCAAATCCGCAGCTTTTACTCTCGGTTTCGGCTGCGCAAAGCTGGTAAAGTCAACCATCGGCGTCGGCTTTAAGGTCTGACCTGCTTCCACAGCAGCCTGTCCGCCTACGGTGAAGGACGGCATCACCAAAGCTCCATCCGCTTTGTTTTTATTTTCTTCCTTCTTTTCCTGCTTTTTCACTTCATCCGTCAGACCGGTAGCGATCACGGTAATCACCGCTTCATCCGCTTGGCTATTGTCATACTTCACACCGAAGATAATATTTGCCTCGGCACCGGCCAGACTTTGAACATAACCAACCGCCTCGCTGGCATCAATCAGGCTGATATCGCCACAGATGTTAACGATGATATCGGTAGCATTTTCAATCGTGGTTTCCAGCAACGGACTGCTGACAGCTTTCTGAGCCGCCTCGATCGCCTTATCGTCTCCCTTGGCGCTGCCGATACCGATATGAGCAATACCCTTGTTCGTCATGACGGTCTTAACATCTGCAAAGTCAAGATTGATCAATGCCGGCAGATTAATCAGGTCGGTAATACCCTGTACAGACTGCTGCAATACCTGATCTGCCTTCATCAGAGCCTCCGGAATAGAGGTTCTGCGATCAACGATACTTAACAATTTATCATTCGGGATCACGATCAAGGTGTCTACATTTGTCTTCAGCTTTCCGATTCCGGACATGGCATTCTTCATGCGAACCGCACCTTCAAAGATAAACGGCTTGGTTACAACGCCGACCGTCAGGATGCCCATCTCTTTGGCCACACCGGCGATTACCGGCGCCGCACCGGTACCGGTTCCGCCGCCCATGCCGCAGGTCACAAATACCATATCCGCTCCGGCAATAGCGTCTTTCAGTTCTTCGATGCTTTCTTCAGCAGCCTTCTCGCCAACCTCAGGCTTTGCTCCGGCTCCAAGACCTTTTGTCAACTTCTCACCGATCTGAATTGTCTTCGGCGCACGGCAAGCCTGCAGTGCCTGATGATCCGTGTTGATTCCGATCAGCTCGATACCTTCTATTCCTTCAGCCACCATTCGATTAATGGCATTATTGCCCGCTCCTCCGACACCGATAACAATGATTCTTGCCGACGCATTTGTTTCGTTATTCATAATCTCTAACAAGGTCAGTTCCTCCTTTGTGATATATTCTCATTTTTTATCCCAGTTCACATAAACTACTCTTAATGATATATTTTTTTATACAAATAATCAAGTAGAAAATATGCTCATTTTCACACCATCCGTATCTGACCGCTGCTTTCCTGCTATTTGTGATATGGTTCATGTCGGATAATCCGAAAGCTTCGGTAAATCTGCTCCAGCAAAATCACACGCATCAGCTGATGCGGAAAGGTCATCGGCGAAAAGCTCAAGGCTTCATCGGCCCTTTGCATCACCTCCCGTGACAACCCCAAAGAACCGCCAATGATAAATACCAGATGACTCTCCCCGCCAATCATATATCCCTGCAGATGATCGGCCAGTGCCTCCGAGCTGTAGGTCCTGCCCTTGATTGCCAAGGCAATAACGCGTGCCCGTTCCGGAATCTTATCCAAAATCCGTCGCCCTTCCCGTTCCAGCAACCGCTCCGTTTCTGTCAGGCTCATGTTTTCATCTGTCTTCTCATCCGGCACTTCTTCTATCTTCAGCTGAGCATATCGTCCCAGTCTTTTGCTGTATTCGGCAATGGCCTGACTGAAATAGGCCTCTTTGATCTTCCCGACTGTGATCAATGTTATCTTCATGCCTCCCCTTTCTGACCTCACCCATATCGTTTTGGGCAGGGCGAAAAAGAAATGGACATGAATACATGTCCATTTCAAAATATCTTCCGATTATCGTCTTTACTTGTTCTGTAAGTAATTATGAATACCGGCTGCCGCCGCTTTGCCGGCCCCCATGGCCAGAATCACCGTAGCCGCCCCCGTAACTGCATCACCGCCGGCGAATACGCCCTCACGGGAGGTCTGCCCGGTCGCTTCATCTGCTACAATACACTGCCACTTATTGATATCCAGCCCTTTGGTTGTATTGGAAATCAACGGGTTCGGACTGGTTCCCAAAGACATGATGACTGTATCCAGAGCCATCACAAATTCTGATCCGGGCACCTCCTGCGGACGTCTTCTGCCCGACTCATCCGGCTCACCCAGCTCCATCTTCACACAGCGCATGCCGCATACCCAGCCTTCTTCATCCACCAGGATCTCCTTCGGATTTGTCAACAGGTCAAAGATGATCCCTTCCTCTTTTGCGTGATGTACTTCTTCCACGCGGGCCGGTAATTCTTCCTCACTTCTTCTGTAAACAATATGTACTTCCGAGCCCAGACGCAGCGCCGTTCTGGCGGCATCCATCGCTACATTACCACCACCGATAACAGCGACTTTCTTTCCTGCTACGATCGGTGTCTTGTAATCCGCACGGAAGGCTTTCATCAAGTTGTTTCTGGTCAGATATTCATTAGCCGAAAATACGCCGTTGGCATTTTCACCCGGAATACCCATGAATTTCGGCAGACCGGCACCCGATCCGATAAATACGGCCGAGAAGCCTTCGTCTTCCAACAATTCATCAATGGTAAACAACTGTCCGGCAATGGCATTTGTTTCAATTTCGACTCCCAGTGCTCTGACATTGTCAATCTCATATTTTACAACCGTGTCCTTCGGTAAACGAAATTCCGGAATACCATAAACAAGAACACCGCCCGGCTCATGCAGAGCTTCAAAAACCGTCACATCATAGCCCAATCTGGCCAGATCACCGGCACAGGTCAGGCCTGCCGGACCGGAACCGATCACGGCGACCTTCTTACCCTGACGCTCGGTCGGCGGCACCGGACGGATCCCCTGATTTCTGGCCCAGTCAGCCACGAAACGCTCCAATTTACCAATGGATACTGCATCTCCCTTAATACCTCGTACACAAACGCCCTCGCACTGGGTCTCCTGCGGACATACACGCCCGCACACTGCCGGCAGCGCACTTGATTCGGCAATCGTTTCTGCTGCTTTTGCAAACTCTCCGGCCTTTACTTCCTGAATGAATTTCGGAATATTGATGGATACCGGACATCCCTTGATACATCTGGCATTCTTGCAATCCAGACAGCGAACAGCCTCAGCCATGGCCTCTTCTTCCGTATAGCCCAGACATACTTCTTCAAAATTCGTAGCACGAACCTTTGCTTCCTGCTCTCCGATCGGAATTTTCTTAAACATATCCATTATTTGTCACCTCCGCATACACCGCAGCCGCCGTGGTGGGTATCCCCCTCTTTTGCCTTCAGGTATTTTCTGCCCTCGGCCGTCTTATAGATCATCTGACGCTTCATGGCCTCATCGAAATTTACCAAATGACCGTCAAATTCCGGACCGTCTACGCACGCAAATTTAATTTCATCACCAACGCTCAGACGGCAAGCGCCACACATACCGGTTCCATCCACCATGATCGGGTTCATGCTGACAGTCGTCGGCAGACCAAGCTCTTTGGTGGTCAGGCATACAAACTTCATCATGATCACCGGGCCGATGGCTACTACGTGGTCATATTTCTTCCCCTGCTCCACTACCAGCTCCCTGATCACATCTGTTACCAGACCTTTTCTGCCATAGGAACCGTCATCTGTACATATATATAAGTTTTCGGCAGCGGCACGCATCTGCTCTTCCAGGATGACCAGATCCTTGGTTCTGGCACCGATGATGGCATCGACAGCGATACCGTGCTCCTTCATCCATTTTACCTGCGGATAAACCGGTGCAACACCAACTCCTCCGCCGACAAACAGGAGCTTTTTCTTTTTTAATTCTTCAATATCCTCATACATAAACTCGGACGGTCGTCCCAGAGGTCCGACGAAGTCCTGCATGTACTCTCCAACCTGCAGCTCCGCCAGCGCTCTCGTGGAATCGCCGATGGCCTGAAAAACGATGGCTACCGTGCCGTTCTCCGGATCAGCGTCACAGATTGTCAGCGGGATTCTCTCACCTACATCATCCTTTTTGCAAATGACAAAATGTCCCGGCTGAAAAGCCTTAGCCACCTTCGGTGCATCAATATCCATATAATAGGTATCTGATGCGATAATCTCTGCATTTTTCACTTTATACATACACGGCCTCCTGATTTTTTACTAAAATACTGCGATTTTCACTGCAAATCTCTGTATAATATGATAGTTTATCTTTTATCAATATGCAAGTATTTGTTTTGTATTTGTTTTTGTACCTTCCTTAACAAATATAGGTTTTCTGGTATTCCAATCAATATCCTCAGTTCTTTGACCGCCCCCGAAAAAACACTTGCTTTTTATTTCTCTATCTGATAAAATATCTCATGTTGTAAGTCATATTGTATTGACACGTGACAATCAAACTGCAAGGAGGTGTTCCCATGGCAAAGTGTGCTGTATGCGGAAAAGCTGCTCATTTTGGAAATAATGTCAGCCATTCTCATAGAAGATCCAACAAGATCTGGAAAGCAAATGTAAAATCGGTCAAGGTTAAAGTCAATGGTGCTGCGAAGAGAATGTACGTTTGTACTTCCTGTTTGAGAAGTGGCGTTGTTGAAAGAGCTTAAGCTTTTTATATTGCAAATGAGTCAGTAAAAGGGATGTCGATTTCGACATCCCTTTTTTCACTTTCCTGCTATGCTTTAATTTTCTTCTTCAAAATGTTCTTCGTTGGCAAAGGCCACCTCTTCCGCCATCTCTCGCTCGGCTTGTTTGGCCGCCCTTCTGGACGGAATAAAACGATCCAACACCTCCGGCGCCATATCCAATAATTTTGAAATCGTATCCTGATTTTTGATGCTGACCAGTCTGGTAGTTCCATCCTTGATTACCAAGACCGACGTCGGGATCAGTTTGCCGCCCATGCCGCCTCCGTTTTTGGCCTTGCCGCTCTCACGATTGCTCTTGGCATACACTGCAAATGATGCTTCCATGATCGGAATAATGGTGACATCTCCCACGTTCACCGGATCACCGATAACCGTTTTACTGGAAATCAGGTCATTCATACCATCCAACATCCCTTTTACTGTATCTTGAAATAATGTCTCTCCCGCCATTGTTTCCTCCTTTTATCCTGTCACTGATTCATTAGATTGACGACCGCCGCGTGGTCTGATCGCCAGACTGTGTCTGATATCCTTCTTAAATAATACCCTTAGTATCTGCCAGCCCAAATATGCCGGTATCAGATAACCTTTTACCTTTAATTGTCCGTATACAGCACGCTCCTCCAGCAAGGGTTGTGCATCTACATGTACGTTTCGTCCGGTCCACCACTCAGCCGATATACCGTATATAAATGCCGTCTGATACGGATCTCCGGTACCGAAAGTCAACCTCCCGCGTCCGCTGCGTGGCCTGATATGGCGCAGTACACTGATCAGAATCGTCAACAGATAGCGGCTGCTGTTTTGCACGGATTTACTCTGCAACCATTCCAGATAGGCTTCTCCCAGTGCCGTCTTTTCCATAATCTGTTTATAAATATCGCGCAGCTTTTGAATCCAGCTCAGTAACTTTTGCCGCAACTTTTGAATCCATCCCGGAGAGTCCTTTTTCTCGCTGTTCGAGTCCGACTCCGATACGTCCACGAGCTTGGGCCGTACATCCGCCCCGGTCAATTCAGAAGCTTGTTTCACTGCTTCATTCTCTTCAAACAAAGTTGGTTGATCGCCCGGCCACTCGGGCGGCCGTTCATCTTTCGCGCGTAACGGCTCAACCGCAGCCTCGTCTGCCGGTTTCAGCGTCCACACCCGAAGCCCAAACAAACGAATAATCACCTGCAAGTTTCCGTCATATCCGGCTGTCGCCGATAAAAATCCCCCCCAAACCTTTATCACAACCTTTATCACAGAGGCCGCGTAAGGCTGATCTTTTTCCCGGCAGATCCTCACCTGCCACAGGATCGGTACCAGCAATAGCAGCAGCAACAGGCATAAAATAATCAGCAAAATAATGCCGACCACCTTCAACAGAATCACCAGGATACCGAGAACCATCTGTAATGCTTCCATCAGTCAGCCCTCATTTCCTGCCAACGCTGCTCAATAAACGCCCGCATATCATATTTAAAGCCTGCCTGTATACTTTCGGCCAGAATGGTTTTCACCAGCCCCATGGCTTCACTGTAGTTTCTGCCGACGCCGATTACCTGATTTGAACCGGTATTAAAAATCGGCTTCCAAAACTGATAAACCTGATAGATCTCCAACTGGTTATGGTTCGCTTGAGGCAGGCAAATCAGATAATACCGAGTGGCAGCCGGATAGCGGTGTTCAATCAGTTTTTTCAGCCTTGATACTGAAGCACGGATCGAATTTCCCTTATACAAGCTCGGATACCATTCCATGCAGACCTCCTCTCCCTCTTTTGACTTTATCGTTTTGAAAAAAGGAAATATGTCAAGCACATTTCCTTCTCCGATTATCAAAAATATTTCTTGTCATTCCACAAATTATGCTTTTTCAAATACAGATACTGAGCATAGGCTTTTTCCAATATCTGCTTTTCATTTGAAAACTTCAACAAATGAATCGCCTCATGATACTTATAGTATCCTGAATCCTCAAAAAACTCTTCTTTCTGTGGTTTACTAAAATAGTCATTGGCACGCATCAAATACCAGTGTACATTTTTATATACAGTGTCATTAAGTATGCGAAAATTATATTGACTCTTACCGATGTATTGAATAATCGTTCCGGACACGCCGGCTTCTTCCTGTACTTCCCTGACAGCTGTTTCCTTAAAATCTTCATCTTCTTCGACAGTGCCCTTCGGCAAGACCCAGCCTTCATACCGGTTTTTATAATTCTTATACAGGAGTAATATCTTCCCCCGATGAATGACTACTCCACCACAGCTTGTTGCCTCCAACATGCATCTTCCTCCCGCTGTGTGCTCTACTCTTGTCAACTAGTATATACTCTGACAAGCCTCCTTGCAAGCATTAATCACAGAGGACCGCTTCTGTCAGTGGAACTCCGCTTACCTTAGCGAATCCCGTGAAAAGCATCAAAAATCGTACCGGCCACCCTGACGGCCACACCGTAATCGGTATTCGCCTGCTCGCAGATAACGGCCAAGGCAATCTTCGGCTGATTCACATCGTCAAAGCCGATGAACCAGGAGTGAGATTCATCCTCTTTGTCATTGAACTGAGCTGTACCGGTCTTTCCGGCCGGTGAGTAAAGATAGCGATTTGCCAGATCATAGGCACTGCCGCTGGTCACAACCGCTCTGGTAAATTCCTTTAAATGCGCGGCTTCTTCAGCAGTCATCACCTGCGACAGGGTTTCCGGCTGATGCTGCTCGATCACCTTGCCGTCATGTGATTCGATATGATCAATCATATACGGTTTTTTCATGACACCGTCATTAGCAATACTTTGGGCAATCATGGCCATCTGCATCGGAGTAACCGAAGTATGCCCCTGGCCGAAGGCTGTCTGCATCACCTCACCAAGACTCGATTCCGCCTTCAAACCAAAACTGCTCTGCTCGATCGGAATATCGGTCGATACCTGCTTATTAAAATAAAAGCTTTCCACGGTCTGTCTAAATTCGTTGCTATCCATTTTCAATCCCATATTGGCAAAGGAAGAGTTGCAGGAATTAGCCATCGAGGTCAGCATATTCTCGTCCCCATGAGCCGTATGTCCGAAGCAGTGAATCGTCAAATCCGATACCGATTCAAATCCATTGCAATGATAATAATAATTCTGCCAATCCGCATGCTGGCGCATATAAGCCAGCGCCGTTAACACTTTAAAGGTGGATCCCGGCGGATATTTCCCTTGCGTAGCACGATTGATCAGGGCGCTGCCTGAGGCAATATTATCCCACTCAGTAGCAATAGTATTCGGATCAAACGAAGGCTTTGATACCTCTGCCAGGATTTTTCCGGTAGCTACATCCAGTACCACAACCGCACCGTTATAGCCCCCCAGCGCATCATAGGAAACACGCTGCAGATCCGAACTTAATGTGGTATGAATACTGTCACCGTTGAGTTTTTCCTCATTGGCCTCTTTAGCCACCTTATCTATGATGCTTTGGCTGGATTTTAACAGAACATTGCTGTATTCCGCTTCCAGTCCGGCTGTACCGCGGCCGGTATATCCGATGACCGAACCGTATAACTCGCTGTATGGATAATTTCTGGTTTCTTTCTCGCCTTCTCCCTGTGTAATGGCCAGAGGGTTTCTGGCATTATCATAAATCGTACCACGGACGATCTTCTGTTCCATAATGGTATTTCTGGCATTGTACGGACTATTCACATAAGATTTCCGTTTGGTTACCAGCAAATAAGACAGGTACGAGATCATGACCACAAAGATCAACACAAAAATATAGGTCACAAACAGCACTTCTCTATTAGAATGTTTCTTCGTCTTCATCGAGCGTCGTGTATGTGTTGAGCGCGGCATAATCATCCTCCTCTCCCTCTAATTTTAATACATAGATACCCTGGATAATGGCAAACAAAATAATCATCATCAATATCGAGCTGCCGCCATAGCTGATAAGCGGCAGTGTCACGCCGGTCGACGGGATCAGCTTGATCGCGCCGCCGACTGTCAAAAAGACCTGAAAGCCGTAAATACTGCTTAGGCCAAGTGCCACCAGCTTATAAAACCGATGTTTGATCTGAACTGAAATATTGATGAACATAACAAAACAGCTCATATACACCAAAATCAGGCAAATTCCAAAAACTCCGCCAAGCTCCTCAACGATAGCCGCAAATGTAAAGTCCTTATCTGCCAACGGCACAAGCATGGGATATCCACGGCCGAGACCGACCCCCAGCCATCCTCCGGCAGCCACAGCGATTAATGAGTTCGCCACCTGATTCCCAATGGTCTGATAATGCTCGAACGGACTCTTCCATGCCAAGATACGGTTCTGCACGTGCGGAAACAGTTTTGCTCCGATAAAGCCTCCCGCACCGCCGGCAGCCAGACCGGCCAATCCGTAAATCGCTTTGCCGCTGGCAACATACAGCATTACCAGATAGGTAATAAAAAACAACAGCGCGGCTCCAAGGTCGGTGGACAATACCAGCACCACCACATAGACCGCAGCGATCACCGTTGTGACGGCGACCGTGCGAAATCCTGGCCTCTTGCTAAGGATGGCTGCTACAAAAAAAACAAAGATGACCTTAACAAACTCCGAAGGCTGAATGCTGAAAAACCCCAGATCAAGCGTGATCTTAGCTCCGAAAACGATTCTCGATCGGATCAGCACTATCAGAAGCGGCACGATGCCGACGATGGCATAAACCCAGGAGATCCGACGCAGGAAATGCCATTTGGCAATGATGGCCGGTATCAGCAGTGATATCAGCATAGCCACTGTCACGATGGTAAACTGACGAATACTCTCTTTAAAATTCAAACGTTCCAGCACCGCAAAGCCGATCGCCAGCAACATACACATATTGTTGATTACAAGCCGCGATGCTCCCTCATAAATCGTCCTGTATAACAACAGAGTGGCAATCATAAAGATCAGCTGTACCAAATAATAAAAGACATGCGCAAAGTCCTGCTTTACCGCATAGAGAGCCAGATTCAACACTAAATGCAGCAAAAACATCACCATCACCTGCAAATTCATAACCGCATTCCGACTGCGTTCCGATCTCCGGTTAAAGGCTGTAAAACAGATGAGTGTATAAAACAGCATCAGCACGATGGCCATATACTGACACACATCTCCGATTAATTGATACATTATTCTATCCCCCTTTTATAATGACCTCTGGTAAATTCACCGGACAGTCGAATCTCCCGCTGATCCAGATAATAGGTCTTGACAGCCGTCAGTACCATTTTGATCCGTTTGGCCGATTCATTAACAAAGTCAACACGCACGATCAGCGGCTCCTGTTGTCTAAGCTGATTTTCCAGCAGTACCTGCGGCAGACTGTTATAAATGATATTATAACAATATCGACAATGTGTTTTAACAGGAAACACCGTTCCGAAACGATCGATCATTTCCAACTCTTCGACCTTCCCGGTACAGCCACTTCTGGATTTACGCAGACAACCGGCCGTTACCATCATCGGTATCAAACCGTAGACCTGCAGCGCACTGTCTCGAACCGGCATATGTTTTAATTCCTTTTGATTCAGCTCCAATGACAGCGTCGGTATGATCCCTCTGCTCTTCAGAAAAAAAGCTGTTCGTTCATTCAAGACAGACACACTGTGATCAGTGTAAATCCGTCCCCGATAGCCCCTGCTTTCCAATAACCCGAGTTGATCGACGCTGCGGGCCAACACACCGTCAAAGCCGACCGACGGATCCAGAAATATTGATTCTTCGGCCAAATCTTTTTCCCGACTGACTCTTGGCAAAGCATAGATTGCGGCCTTCCCGACCGCATGGATTCTTTCTGTCAGGAACTGATAATAGGCCGGATCCGGGCGTTCGGAAAGTAGTATGTCAAGGATTACCGCTGTCACTGCCTGCTCTGTCAGTACCGTTTCCAGCATCTCCTCCTGTTCGATCCGAACCTGAAGCTGTACACGTTCAGTCTGTTTGGGCAAGCGGTCCGCGACTTTTTTACCAACGATCCCTTCGTCTTCGTTCCTTTCGGACAATGGGCTATAGGGATTTATGGTTCTGGCCGGTATGGGTACCAGCGTCTGATGTACCGCATCCAGAAAATCTCGTCGCAGCCGCTTCAATCCCCCGACCGGAATAAACACATCCCCTTCCAGCTTAACCTCAACGTCGGAAAAAGCAAAGGCTGTTCCCCCGGTCTTGGCAATGTGTCCGGAAATCTCCTCCTTCGTCATAGCGTGCTGTCTGGCCGCCTCTGCCACCGGTCCCTCGATCAGCAGCTCCCGACCATTCAGTCTGGTCTGCATCCGAATCGGTTGTCCCGGCGACGCATAGACGGTGGCCGACACCATATATTGTTTAGGCAGGCTCAGATACTCCTCCCGGATCTGCTTCAACAATTCCTCATTTTTCTGATTATAGCCCGGTTTATCCGGATTCAGCATTTCCTTACCGTTATGTCGCTCCAAATAACCGGTTGTAAAACTGCCGCGGCTGTACAGCTTCTCCAGCAGACGGATATCTGAAGCGCTCACCCGATATTTTTGTTTTGCCGCCGTTGTTCCATTTTGTTGATCCTCTTCCAGAAGTATTTGATATAGATCCAAATACTTCCGATACAAAGAAACCACCATGGCCGTGTATTCATTACGCTTCATCCGCCCTTCGATCTTCAGCGATGCCACACCGGCGTCGACCAAATCCGGAATCAGCTCCAGTGTACACAGATCCCTCGGCGATAGGTAATGCTGCTGTTGCCCGTCTACCGTATATGGCAGTCGACAGGCCTGGGCACAGCGTCCCCGGTTTCCGCTGCGACCGCCGAGTATACTGGAAAACAGGCACTGTCCCGAATAGCAGTAACACAGCGCCCCATGCGCGAATACTTCGAGTTCAATATCTGCCTGTGCATGAATGCTTTTTATATCTGCCAGCGAGGTTTCACGTGCCAAAACGATCCGTGTAGCCCCGAGGCGCTTGGCAAGCCTTGTGCCCTCTGCCGTCAACAAACTCATCTGAGTACTGATATGGATGGCCACATCCGGGAAAAACTGATGAATAAAGCTTAAGACCCCCAGATCTTGAACCAACACACCATCCACACCGGCTTCATAGATCGGCGCAAAGTAGTCATACAGCTCTTTTTCCATCTCCCGGTTTTTTAATAGAGTGTTGATCGTAATATAAAATGAAACGCCAAAAAGATGTCCGTAGTGAAAGACATCTCGCATTTGTTCTATCGTCAAATTGTCCGCAAAGGCCCTGGCGCTGAACTTCGTTCCGCCGAAGTAGATCGCATTTGCCCCCGCTCGTATGGCACCATAAATACCCTCTACCGAAGTAGCCGGTGCCAGAAGCTCAATTTTCATTTACTCACCCAACTCAATGATCTTCTGGCGCAGTTTATCTCTTTCCTGCGACAATCGTTCGACTTCTTTCTCTTTTTTTTCAAGACTGATCTGCAGGGTTACCAATTCATGCTTCAAATCATACAGCTCACGCTCACGAAGGTTCATTTCTTCTTCAAAGACCTCCGCCTGTTTTTTTGCTTTAAAATAGTCATCGCAAACATTGATCTGTACCTGAAGATTCTTCAAATCTACCGATAAACGGGATAAGCCCCCCAGCTTCTCCAGCTGGATCAGTTTATTATTCAAATATGCAGCCACTTTTTCTAAATATTCGTCGCTCTCATATCCGCCCAAACGATAAATCTTTCCTCCGATCAGCACTTCCTTCATATTTTTAGATGACATTTCCTACTCCTTTATATTGTCCGGCAATAATTCCGGTCGGCGCTCCCCGGTACGCAGCAGCGCCTGCTCTCTTCGATATTTTTCCACATTCAGATGATGACCGGACAGTAACACGGCCGGAACCTCTTTACCATGCCAGACAGCCGGTCTGGTGTATTGCGGATATTCCAGCAACGGTTCATCATCATTCATAAACGATTCATCCACACCCGAATCCTCATTGCTCAATACGCCCTTGACCATTCGGGAGACTACATCCATCAGCACCAGCGCCGGCAATTCTCCGCCGGTCAGCACATAATCACCGATCGAAATATAGTCTGTTACAATTTCCTCCAAAACACGTTCATCAATTCCTTCATAATGTCCGCACAATAAAATCAAGTCCTCTTCAGCCGCCAGCTCCTTAGCCTGCTTTTGCGTCAAAACCTTGGCCTGAGGGGTCAGATAGATCGTTCGCGGCCGTTTCCCAAGACGTTCGCAGGCAGCCGTATGCGCCCGATAAACCGGTTCTGCTTCCATCACCATGCCGGCCCCTCCGCCATACGGATAGTCGTCCACCCTATTGTGCTTATTGGCCGAATAATCACGGATATTGACGGTCTCTAAGGCCAAAATGCCCTGCTCAAGTGCCCGGCCGGTGATGCTGGTGCGCATGCCGCCCTCAATCATTTCCGGAAACAGGGTCAGTACGGTAAAACGCATCATGTCAGCTCCTCCAGCCCCGGCATCAGTTCGATGACCACCCTGCCGCCGGCCAGATCCACCTGCTTGACACAGGCCGGAATAACCGGCACATAGATCATTTTTCCATCCTGTCGTCTGACTTCATAAACATCATTGGCACCGGTACGAATCACCTCTGTCAGATCACCGTAAGCGGTTCCGTCCGTCAGTTCCACCTTTAAACCGATCAGGTCACAGATAAAATACTCACCTTTTTTCAGCGGAGCTACATTTTTTCGATCAGCCATCAGATCCAATCCGCGGAAGCCCTCAACCTCCTCAATCGAATGAACCTCGGCAAATCGCAGGATCACCATCTGCTTGGCCATTCTGGCAGAAACGATCGATAACGGTCGTTCTCCCTTCGGAGTCATCAGCACCACCTGTTTCATCTTTTTAAAATATTCTACATGATCAGTGGTCGGATAAACCTTGACCTCTCCCTTTAAGCCATGCGGCGATGTGACAACACCGACGCGCAAATAATCAGACATGAGCTTCCCTCTTTCTAAAGTCAATTTGGTATATTATACCATTTTCGACAAACAAATGACAATATAAAAAAACACACGAAATAACCCGCGGGTAATTTCGTGCCTTTTCTTAGTTTGTGTTCTTAGTCAAGGATATCCACATTGACCTTCAGTTCCTCCATGCCGGCTGCTGCCTTCATGACGGTTCTGATCGCCTTTGCAATCCTTCCCTGCTTTCCGATCACCTTTCCGATGTCTTTATCAGAAACACGTAAAGCCAAATTAATACTGGTTTGGGTTCTTTCTTCCGTTACCGATACCGCTTCCGGGTCATCCACCAGGGATTTTGCAATTACTTCCAATAACTCTTTCATTACAAACCTCCTGATTATTTTTCGATGCCGGCGATCTTCAATAACTTACCAACTGTTTCAGTCGGCTGAGCACCGTTTGCCAGCCACTTCTTTGCGGCTTCCGCATCGATCTTAATCACACTCGGGTTCTGATTCGGATCGTATGTTCCGATCTCCTCGATACAGCGACCGTCTCTGGCGGTTCTGGAATCAGCTACTACCACTCTATAAAACGGAGTCTTCTTTTTGCCCATTCTTCTCAAACGAATTTTTACTGCCATGATTGTTTCACCTCCTCATATCAACTTAAATATATATGTCAAAAAGGAAATTTAAATTTTCCCTTTTTAGCACCTTTCATCATGCCGGGCATCTGCTTCATCATCTTTCTGGTCTGCTCAAACTGTTTTACCAGCTTGTTTACCTCACTGATATCTACACCGGAGCCTTTGGCAATCCGCTGCTTTCTGGATGGATTCAGCAGATCTGGATTCTCCCGCTCACGCGGCGTCATTGACAGGATCATCGCTTCAATACGGGCCATTTTCTTCTCGTCCATGGCCGCCTCGATATCACCCAATTTACTGCTCATACCGGGCAGCATTCCCAACAGGCTGCTTAAGCCGCCCATCTTTTTCATCTGGTTCATGCTGGTCAGATAATCATCAAAGCCGAAGCTGGCTTTTCGGAGCTTTTCCTCGAGCTTCTTCGCTTCATCGGCATCAACCTGTTCCTGTACCTTCTCGATCAATGACAGGACATCTCCCATTCCGAGAATACGGGATGCCATACGATCCGGATAAAACTGCTCCAGATCTGTCAGCTTCTCACCGGTACTGATATAGAGAATCGGTTTTCCGGTCACCGCCTTGATCGACAGGGCTGCACCGCCTCTGGTATCACCATCGAGCTTCGTCAGGATCACACCGTCTATATCAATCTCATTCGCAAAGGTACTGGCTACATTCACCGCATCCTGTCCGGTCATGGCATCTACGATTAACAGACTTCTGTCAACCTGTACCGCAGCCTTGATACGTTTCAGCTCATCCATCATATCTCCGTCGATATGCAGACGGCCGGCTGTATCAATCATCACCAAGTTCAGATTTTTCTCTTTTGCATAATGAATCGCCGCTTCGACGATCTCCGCCACATCCTTGGTATCCTCTTTTGCGAAGACCTCGACATCCACCTTTTTACCGTTGACCCTCAACTGCTCTATGGCCGCCGGACGATATATGTCACAGGCTACCAACAACGGACGTTTGCCTTTCGACTTAAATTTAGCTGCCAGCTTGGCCACCGTCGTCGTTTTTCCGGCGCCCTGCAAACCGGCCATCATAATCACTGTCAGCTTATTACTCGGCAACTCCAGCTCGGTAGGGTCAGCCCCCATCAGGTTGATCATCTCTTCGTTGACGATCTTCACGACCATCTGACCCGGATTCAGTCCGTTTAATACATCCTGTCCGACCGCCCGTTCATTGACACTGTTCATAAATTGCTTAACGACCTTAAAATTAACATCAGCCTCCAACAGTGCCATCTTCACTTCTTTTAACGCCGCCTTGACATCTGCTTCGGTGAGACGGCCCTTCTTGCGAAGATTCTTAAAAATGTTTTGTAATTTATCCGACAAATTTTCAAATGCCATCTACATCTCCTCCATCACAGCTTCCAGTCTGGTCACCAACTTTTCGGCGACATCGGCCGGTATCTCGGGATCTTCCCGAACGGCTGATTGTAACGTTTGCACCTGATGACGAATCTTCTGAAAGCGTTCCACCATGCCGAGCTGACGTTCATAGCCCTGCAACATCCGGTTGCAGCGTTTGATCATATCATGGACGCCCTGTCTTGATATACCGACCTCTCTGGCCACTTCACTGACCGAACAGTCTTCAAAAACCACCATCTCATAAATATGACGCTGATGTTCTGTCAGCAGCTCCCCATAGAAATCATAAAGCAATGTATGCTCAACCAATTCCAAAATCTTTTCTTCCATTTTGACTCCCAGCGTCTGTGATCAGTCACCTTGGCTATCATATAGGATTTGCTTTAGCTTGTCAAGTACTTTTCATTGACAATGTTGAAGCACAATCACCTTACACGGAATGTGAAAACCTCAGACATACAAGCACGAGTCTTTGGCTCGTCGGCTGCACAGTCCCTACAGGCCTGATTACGCCCTCCGGTACAGCCTCTGTTATACTTATTTAATACTAAAACTATTCTGCATTCATCACTGTCATACTTATCCTGAAATGACTTCAGCCACTCAGCGGTACCGTCAGTGGAACCGTTATCCACAATTATTATTTCCGCACTGCCATCAAACTCGGTGTTCATTACCGATAGCAAACATTTTTGTGTGATATCTATATGATTTAATGTCAAAATACAAATACTATACTTTCTTTCTACCATAGCCCTTGTATGATGATTTTCTATGTCAAATCATCATTCTCCTCGTATTATATAGTCATACCCATTCTTTACCTGTTCTAAGGTATAGGGTATACTGTTGAAGATGCTGTGGATTGGTTTAGTTCTCCTACCGCGTAGACGGTTACAGAAAGGCTCCAACCACAGCCTCTTTGTCACAATGTTAATCAGTTAGATACCGCATGACGGTTTATGTAGAACGAGGTTACATCGGCAGAGAGACCTGTGGATCCAATACAGCATTTAATACTTTTAAGGAGTCCTTCTATTATTTCTACACCCTTATAACTACATAACTGCTTGAGAATATCCCTAATGTCCGCCTTATATTGATTGTAAATAATTTTTCGCCTATACTTTGGTGTGAAGACGATATGATATTTGCACATCCATTTCGTATGTGCGAGTGAGTATTCTTTCTTCGCCATAAATTACCTTTCCTTTCTGCAATATAGCCTGAACAACTTTATTGTAATCGGAAAGGTAATTTTTTTTGTATAACAATCGTCGCGCACCCGCATAGCGGGTGGTTTATATTTCGTGCATGCTCATTTCTCTACTGAGAAATTCGCTTATGCACTCAACTGGGTCTATCCGACCCACAAAAAAAAGAACCGAATGCAATTCCTGGCTGCATTCAGTTCTCCGATTATAAAACAATATTTTCTATCAACTATGATACCGATGATCCTAATGGTATATCAAACCATTTTCGACAGTTTTCCCAGGCTTTTCGAAAGATCGATGGCGGCTTCCGGGACAGCGATGATTTCTTCCGCAGTAACAACATAGTGTTCTACCGGAATATGTTCTTTCATAGTCCGTTCAATCTCGTGCATAATGTAATGCATCTGTGTACAGTGCGGAGAGCGATCTACCGATGCGAAAACGAGGTTCTCCAACTGTCCTGTTCCAAATACCGCCGACAATTTAGTGATAGCCATATTGATGTGCGTTATTTCCAGACAAAGAGTATATACCTGATCGGCACCGGCAGCCAGCTTCGCGAAAGCTTCCGGGTACACCTGCGGAAAACAAGCTCCGACAATCAGCACCTCACCTTTTATCGCATACACATTCGTTTCCATTAACTGCTGTATAACCATAGAATCATTTCTTCTTCTCCCGACGATGTGCTATCATCCCATGATAGCTTATACATTCGCCAACTTTCCCTCTCCGATTATTTTTTCTGAAATAATCCTTTTTTGTCTCTGACGCTGACTTCACCGGTTGCAAAACTCATCTTAGTTATCGATCAGCTTCGACTCCTGATTCCAGCTCATCAAACCACGCAGCTCTTCGCCAACCTGCTCCAGCTGATGATCTGCCTCGATTCGTCTCTTGGCCTTGAAGTTAGTACAGCCGATCTGGTTTTCCAGCAGCCAGTTTCTGGCAAAAACACCTTCCTGAATATCCTTTAATACCTGACGCATCGCATTTTTGGTATCCTCGGTGATGATCTTCGGTCCGGTCATGTAGTCACCATATTCGGCTGTATTCGAGATGGAATAACGCATACCGGCAAAGCCGCTCTGGTTAATCAGATCAATGATCAGCTTCATCTCATGAATACACTCAAAGTAAGCGCTCTCCGGTTCATAACCGGCCTCTACCAGCACCTCAAAGCCGGCCTTCATCAGGGCAGTAACACCGCCACACAATACAGCCTGCTCACCGAACAGGTCAGTCTCTGTTTCTTCTCTGAAGGTTGTTTCCAATACGCCGGCTCTGGCTCCACCGATGGCCAAGGCATATGCCAAGGCTCTCTCTTTGGCCTTTCCGGTGTAATCCTGCGCTACCGCTACCAGGGCCGGAACACCCTTACCTTCCTGATACTGACTACGCACCGTATGCCCCGGTCCCTTCGGAGCGATCATGGTCACGTCGATGTTCTTCGGCGGAATAATCTGTCCGAAATGAATGGCGAAGCCGTGGGCAAACATCAGCATATTGCCTTCTTCCAGATTCGGCTCTATGGCCTCCTTATACATGGCAGCCTGTTTCTCATCATTAATCAATACCATGATCACATCCGCTTTCTTGGCGGCATCGGCCGCGGTATAAACCTCAAAGCCGGCTGCTTCAGCCTTCACCCAGGACGGACTGCCTTCATACAGACCGATGATTACGCGGCAGCCTGATTCCTTCGCATTCAGAGCATGAGCATGCCCCTGACTGCCATAGCCGATCACGGCAATCGTCTTGCCTTCCAATAATGCCAGGTTGCAATCTTGCTGATAATAAATCTTAGCCATTTTTCTTCCTCCAATGTTTGTACTATAAGAGCGGAATATCTCCTCTCCATCCCCACCATTTACCGTTATTTATTTATTCCAGATGTGTAACGTCATCACAGCCTCTGGATAAGGCCGTAGCGCCGGTTCTTCCCAATTCAAGGATGGTATAAGCCGACAATAACTCGATAAAGGCAGCCAGCTTTGCATCCCCGCCGATCAGTTCGATCACAAGGGACTCTTTGCCGACATCCACGATATTGGCCCGGAAAATCTCGCACACCGATAAAATCTCCATCCGATTTTGAGCCGAAGCCTTCACCTTCAGCAGGATCAGTTCACGAACGACCGCACTATCCTCATGAAGAATCTTAATATCGCGTACATCGATCAGTTTCTCCAGCTGGTGAATGATCTGGGTCAGCAGCTGTTCATCCCCGGTGGCCACAACCGTCATTCGGGAAAACCGCGGATCAGCCGTTTCTCCAACCGTCAGGCTTCTGATATTATATCCGCGGCGACTGAATAATCCGGATACACGGCTCAGAACGCCGGCGGTATTATCCACCAATAAGGATATGACTCTCTTATCCATCGCTACCTCCTTAAAAATCCATATTTCTGTGTATTTTACCACCTATGAAGCAATTAAGTCAATGATGATTCTTAGCGGAAACAGCGGATCATTTTTATATTCTGATAAATCGTCATCAGCTTACCCTGGTCCAAGGCATTACATAATGGTATCAAAGTCAACTGCCTGATAAAACAGTGACGCCTGCTCCTCACGCGATAAGGAAAAATTCCCAAGAATCCACATCGCTTTGGCGACTACAGATTCCAGCGTCATATCGAAAGATTCCAGCACCTGCCCCTCCTGCTTGGCAAGATGACCGACCTCGTACAGACCCATATCGCTGCCCTCCTCCGTCACCTGGGTGGTCATGATCACCAGGACCTGCGGCTGTTCCCGGCAAAGCTCATAAAAGCGCCCGGACAGAGTGGCCGGTATCCCGCCTACTCCGAAGCTTTCCAGGATAATGCAACGATATGCGGCAAACACCTTTTCCAGGATATCGGCCTTCATACCGGGAATCAGCTTCAATACACAAACACTTTCTTCCAGTCGATCGTAAAAACGAACCGGCCGCTCTCCTGCCGAACGCTTAATATAGTGATAAATTCGCCCGTCACGAATGGTCGCCAGCTGCGGAAAATTAATGCTGGAGAAGGCGTTAAAGCTTTTAGAGCGTAGTTTTTTTGCTCTTGTACCGGCAATCACTTTTCCGTCAAAGATAATGCTCACTCCGGCTGTCTGCGGCGCGCTGACCCACAGAAAGCTGTCCAGCAGATTGGTCTTCGCATCTGTCCGGTCATAATCAATCGATTTCTGTGCCCCGGTCAGCACGATCGGTTTGGCACTGTCTTGTATCAGGTAAGACAGGGCAGCTGCCGTGTAGGCCAGCGTATCGGTACCATGCGTAATCACAAAGCCGTCAAACCGGTCATATCGTTCACGGATACGACCGGCCAGCGTCAGCCAGTGTGCCGGTGTCATATTTGTGCTGTCCAGATCAAATACCTGTTCCACCGTTACTTGGCAGATTTCATGCACAGAAGGGATATAAGAAAGCAAATCCCCGGCAGTCAGCTGTGGAGCCAGACCTGCCGAGGTTTGTTTTGATGCAATAGTCCCTCCGGTCGCCAATAACAGAATCTCTTTTTTGTTATTCATGGCATCCCCTAACAACTATTTTTTATTTATTACGATAAATAATATCATTTCTTCCCGGACCATTAGAAATAATAGTAATCGGATATCCGAGACGTTCTTCCACAAATTCGATATAGTGCCGACAGTTCGCCGGCAGCTCTTCGTAAGTCTTGATGCCGCGGATATCGCAGTTCCACCCCGGCAGAATTTCCAATACCGGCTTAGCCTTAACCAGCTTTGAGGTAACCGGGAAATCAGTGGTGATCTGACCGTCTATCTCATAAGCTGTACATACCGGAATCTCCTTTAAATAACCGAGTACATCCAGTACCGTAAAGGCTACATCGGTTGTACCCTGAACACGGCAGCCATATTTGGAAGCCGGAACATCAAACCATCCCATTCTTCTGGGCCGGCCGGTGGTAGCGCCATATTCGCCGCCGTCGCCACCGCGGCGTCTCAGTTCATCAGCCTCGTCTCCGAAAATCTCGCTGACAAAAGCGCCGGCGCCGACAGCCGATGAGTAGGCCTTGCAAACCGTAATAATCTGCTTGATCTCATACGGAGGCAGACCCGCTCCGATGGCGCCGTAGGCAGCCAATGTAGACGAGGATGTGACCATCGGATAAATACCGTGATCGGTATCCTTCAATGAGCCCAACTGTCCTTCCAGCAAAATGGTTTTGTTTGCCTTAACAGCCTCATGCAGGAACAGACCGACGTCACAAACAAATGGAGCAATCATCTCCTTATACCCCATCAACTCAGCGTAGACAGCCTCTACCGTTAACTGCGGTTTATGATACAGGTGCTCTAAAATAACATTCTTCTGTGAAATCGTTCTGGCAATCTTCTCCTTCAAATCGGTTTCATCTCCGAATAACTCGGAAACCTGAAAGCCGATTTTGGCATACTTATCGGCATAAAACGGAGCAATGCCGCTCTTAGTTGAACCGAAGGAAGCCTTACCCAGACGCTCCTCCTCATATTCATCGAATAAAATATGATAGGACATAACCATCTGTGCGCGGTCCGAAACCTTGATGGCCGGCATCGGAACGCCCTTTTCAATGATACCGCTCAGCTCCTTCATCAGGATCGGCACATTCAGAGCAACTCCGTTTCCGATCACACTGGTGGTATGATCGTAAAAAATACCTGACGGCAGTGTGTGCAAGGCAAATTTTCCGTAATCATTGACAATGGTATGGCCGGCATTGGCGCCGCCCTGATAACGAACGATGATATCCGCATCCTTTGCCAAGGTATCCGTGATCTTACCCTTTCCTTCATCTCCCCAGTTTGCTCCTACAACTGCTTTTACCATATCTTCCTCCATCCTGCTAAAAGGTAAAACAAGGGTAACCGACCCGCATCTACCCTTGAAAAGTTCTGTATTACTATTTTTTAATTAAGCCAGTTTAGCCTTGGCAGCCTCAGCCAGAGCGGCAAAGCCTGCCGCATCATTTACAGCCAATTCAGCCAGGATCTTTCTATTGATGGTGATATCGGCCAGCTTCAGTCCGTACATAAAACGACTATAGGACAGACCGTTTAATCTGGCAGCCGCATTGATACGGGCAATCCACAGATTTCTAAACTGCCGCTTTCTCTCTTTTCTGCCTGCATAGCTGGTAGCCAAAGCACGCATAACAGACTGCTTTGCAATTCTGTACTGCTTGGAACGTGCACCTCTATAACCCTTTGCTAATTTTAAAACTCTATTGTGCTTTTTTCTTGCGTTTAACGCGCCTTTGATTCTTGCCATTTTCTTACTCTCCTAACTCGTTCTTCTTAGATGTACGGTAAAATCTTCTTCATGTTCTTGAAGTTGGTTGCATCGGTGATGGTGGCCTTTCTCAGGTTTCTCTTTCTGGATGCAGACTTCTTTGTCAGAATATGGCTCTTGTATGCTTTATTTCTTTTTAATTTTCCGGTTCCCGTTTTCTTAAAACGCTTTGCTGCTGCTTTACAAGTCTTAATCTTTGGCATGATATTTCCTCCTTAAATTCCGTGCTACTATTTTTTTTCAGACAAAAACATGGACATGTTTCTGCCTTCCACCTTCGGCGCCTTATCCATTGTTGAAATGTCAGACAGTTCCTTGGCAAAGTCCTCCAGAATATGACGGCTGTTTTGCATATGAGCCATCTCTCTTCCACGGAAGCGAAGCGTTACCTTCACCCTGTTGCCCTTTTCCAAAAATTTTCTGGCCGCATTTTTTTTGGTATTCAAATCATTAACATCAATATTCGGTGACAAACGAATTTCTTTGACCTCGATCACCTTTTGTTTCTTACGTGCTTCCTTTTCTTTTCTGGCCAGCTCGTAACGATATTTTCCATAATCGATGATCTTGCACACCGGCGGCTTCGCCTGCGGCGCGATCTTAACCAGATCCAGATTTGCCTCTCTGGCCAACTGCATTGCCTGAGCAGCTGAAACAATGCCCAACTGTTCTCCATCTTCACCAATGAGTCTGACTTCTCTGTCACGAATCTGCTCATTAATCATTAATCCGCTAATACTGATACCTCCTTCAACAATACGGCTGACAGGCTATCCTGTCAAAAATAAAAAGGTGGACAAAAATATCCACCTTTCATGTATAACATCATCTTTCCCTGTGAAGGGTTGAAATATGCTGTTATGAAAACCGTTAGTCACGCAATTGTGCTAAGGTGAGAGTGGATACTCTTCTTTAACCTTTGGTATCATATCAAACATTTTTCTATTTGTCAAATCTTTTTTAATTTAGCAAAGCCGGCCATCAGCTTTCTCATTCCAAATCGTTCAAATTCAACCGTCACCTCGTAATCCTTCGCTTTGTCTTCGATCTGTTGAACGATCCCGATACCGAATTTGATATGCTTGACACTGTCTCCCACTTCATATTCCAGTGATGCCACCTTCTCTGCATGCCCGTATTTTTCCAGCCGATATGCCACCGGCTGCTGCATAAGCTGTTTTGACTTTGCATATGCCCTCTGGTTGGCACTGGCCGGTATACCGGAGCCGCTGCTAAAACTGCCAAAACCAAAACGGCTGTGACCGGCTTCCGATTCTCCGCCTCGCTGTCTGAAGCCGCTCATCATAGTCTGATGCTCGATCGCTTCCTCAGGAAGCTCATCCAGAAAACGGGACGGCTTATTATATTGCACCTCTCCGCGCATCATCCGCTGTCTGGCATGGGTAATTGTCAGCCTCTCTTTGGCTCTCGTGATGCCGACATAACACAGACGCCGCTCCTCTTCCATGGCGTCCGGATCGTCCGCCTGGTTGGTGATCGTCATATAGCCGGGGAACAGCCCCTCTTCCATTCCTGCCAGGTAAACATTCGGAAACTCCAGCCCTTTGGCGCTGTGCAGGGTCATCAGTAGCACGCGGCTCTCATCTGCCTCCATACTGTCAATATCCGCTACCAGCGCAACCTCTTCAAGGAACTCGCCAAGACTCGGCTCCTCGGCTGTCTGCTCATAATCAGCCGCCTTGGAAATCAACTCATCAATATTTTCCTTTCGGCTCTGCCAGTCATCCGGATGCTCCGCCTGTAACAGCTTGTCATATTCCACATCTTCGATCACTCGCTTGATCAGTCTGCTGATGTCCCCGGCATCGGCTGTTTCCCGCAGGGCTTCGATAACAGCTGCAAAACCATCCAGCTTTGACACGGCCGCCTTTCCCAGATCCGGAATTTCTTCACGCTGTCGGAAAGCCGACCACCAGGTCATATTCCCTGTTACGGCATAGTCGCTGACCTTTGCAATCGTAGTAGCGCCGATTCCGCGCTTCGGCACATTGATAATACGGCGAACGGCTACATCATCAGCCGGATTATGCAGGATTTTCAGGTAGGCCAATATATCCTTGATCTCTTTTCTGGCATAAAAATTCACACCGCCGACGATGCGATATGGTACGCCGGCCAGGATAAATTTTTCCTCCAGCATACGCGACTGAGCATTTGTTCGGTATAAAACAGCACTGTCCTGATAAGCATAGCCGCCCCGTTTTTTTTGTTCCGCAATATCTTTCACGATAAAAGCCGCTTCGTCATATCCTGTCCCGAACTCTCTGACCGCGATTTTTTCACCCATGCCCTTATCCGTCCACAGATGTTTTTTCTTACGGCGCTTATTATGGGCAATCACCGCATTGGCCGCTTCCAGAATGGTGCCGGTGGAACGATAATTCTGCTCCAATTTAATCACCTTGGCATCGGGATAGACCAGCTCAAAATCCAGGATATTAGTGATATCCGCTCCGCGGAATTTGTAAATCGACTGATCATCATCACCAACCACACAGAGATTACGATATTTATCTGCCAACAGACGAATCATTTCAAACTGTACCCGATTGGTATCCTGATACTCATCTACCATAATATAGCGGAAGCGATTCCGGTAATAATCCAACGCTTCCGGCACAGATGAGAACAGCTCAACGGTTTTTAACAGCAGGTCATCAAAGTCCAAGGCTTCGCATTTCTTCAGTTCTTTTTCATATTCCTGATAGACCATAGCCACCTTCTTGGCGACCGGCTGATCGGCTGTCTTTAAAAGATCTTCAGCAGTCAGCATTTTATTTTTTGCATCCGAAATTCGACCAAGAAAGTACCGCTCCGGATATTGCTTGGTATCGACCTGCATTCTCTTCAAGATCTCTTTCATCAGCGTCTTCTGATCATCCGTGTCATAAATCGTAAAGCGACTGTCATAGCCGATACGATCAATATAACGTCGCAGAATCCGCACGCAGGCCGAATGGAAGGTACTTACCCAGATCTGGTCGCCACCCTCGCCGACCAACCTGTCAACACGCTCGCGCATCTCACCGGCCGCCTTGTTGGTAAAGGTAATGGCGAATATATTCCAAGGATTGATTCCCTTCTCCTCAATCAGGTATGCAATTCGGTGAGTCAAAACACCGGTTTTCCCGGAGCCGGCTCCTGCCAGCAGTAACAGCGGCCCCTCCGTCGTCTGTACCGCTTCCCACTGTTCCCGATTCAGATGTTGATATGTCGCCATGTATGATACCTCTTTCCTCTTATACTGTTTGAATCTTTAATCATATGAATCCGATTATAGCATATTTTTTCCTCGCTTGCTACGACCATGTATGATAGTATATAATCAATTCATAGCAGAAAGTGAGGTGCTCTATGTCTGAAAACTATGACGAAATCATACGCCGCCTAATTGCCAAAATGAGCGATGCAAAATATATTGAACTGGCCGAGATGCCGAATATTCCCCTGTATATGGATCAGCTGACGACTTTCATGGATGAACGGCTGCAGGGTGAAAAACGCACCGCTGCCGATCCGATTCTGACCAAGACGATGATCAATAATTATACCAAGAATAAGCTGCTGCCGCCGCCCGACAAGAAAAAGTATTCTCTCGAGCATATGCTGCTGCTGAACTTTATTTATTATTATAAAAGCTTTCTTTCCATTGGTGAGATCAAGACCCTCTTGGCTCCGTTCAGCGATGGAGCCGGCACCAAGGCACTGGCTTCCCTGTATCGGGAAATGACCGATTATGCCAAACTGCACAGCAGTGATTATGCTGCCGAAGCTGAAGCTCTGTTGGATTCAATCTCGGCTGAAAATCCGGAATCGGACGGTTATATCAATATCTTTCGGTTCGTTTCCATGCTGAGCGCTGAAGTTTACTTAAAAAAGCAGCTCATTGAACGCCTGGTTCAGAAGCTGGAAAGCAAAGAGCTTTTACCGCCCAAGGTCGGTAAAAAACCGAAAAAGTCTTAACCCTGTTTTGATCTGCTATAAAAAAGGATGCCGGCATCACGATTCGATGCCGGCATCCTTTTTATATCTTATTTGATATCCCTTTTCTTAAGAATCATCACTGACGCTATATAACTGATAATGATATATGCAAGCATGGCACCGACATAAATCCACAGCTCTTTTGAAGCATTGTTTGCCAGATTTAATTTCTCTAATCCAGCCGGTAACAGATTGAACACATTAAAGTTATCGCTCTTAATCACCGCCACCTGAAGCAGCAGCGCCAATGGCGGAACAATAATAGTCAACGCAATATTAAAGGCAATTGCCGTTCCGCCGGAAGCCAGCAATGTGGCTCCGAAAGCAAAAATGCTACTATAAGCAACACTTTGCAGGGCCGCCAAGCCAAATGCTCTGGCTGTCAGCTGCCAAAATTCGGCATTCATCTGTCCGTGATCAAGCATCACCAGACAAAGGCCGAAACCGGTACCAGCCATAATCACCAGACCGGCCACGCTCAGCAGAGCCGACCAGATAAATTTAGCAGTGATGATGTGTCCGCGGCCCAAGCCTTTAGAAGCCACGTTTTTAATCGTACCGTTGGCAAAATCACTGCCGACAAACAGGCTGACAACAATGGCAATCAAGATATTGATGGATGTCATTAACTTGGGTACTGCGTCTGTCAGAGTAAACGTTTTGGCCATGGCCTCAATCTTCACACCGTTCTGACTCATGGAGCCCAGCGTTTCAGTCAGCATCTTGGTGGCAATCAACTGCATAAAGGTCAGAGCCACACCGACCAACAGACAAATCCACCAATATTTCGCTTTGCGAATCTTATATGCATCATAGCTGAATAATCTTCCCATTCCTATTTACCTCCAATCGACTTCATAAAGTAATCTTCCAGATCGGCATGAATCATGTGGTAGGCTCTCGGAATAATACCGGACTCAATCAGTTTTTCAACCACAGCCAGTGCATCTCCCTCCGATGCAAACAGCAGGCAGCGCTGCTTATCCGACTCGATGCCGTAACGCAGTCCGCTGTTTTCGATCACCTGACGGCCGATCATCAGATCCTCCTCCTGCAGGAGAATCTCGAATGCATCCCGTGTTCTGGCATCCAATTCTTCCGCTGTAAATTCCTGCAGCATCTTTCCCTGATCAATAATACCGTAACGGGTCGCCAATTTATGCAATTCACCCAGAATATGACTGGAAATCAGTACTGTGATCTTCATCTCCCGGTTCAGGCGGATAATCAAATTTCGGATATCTCGAATTCCTTCCGGATCCAAACCGTTTGTCGGCTCATCCAATACCAGCAAGGACGGCTTTCCGATCAATGCAATGGCTATGGCCAGACGCTGTTTCATACCGAGTGAATAATTCTTGGCTTTTTTTCTGAGCCTCGGATCCAAACCCACCAGCTGCAGTAGCTCTTCCATCTCTTCCTTGGTCATTTTGGCACCCACGGCCAGAGCCTGTGCCTGCACATTTTGCATACCGGTCATATTCGGGAACAGGCCCGGATTCTCAATAATGGTACCGATTTTATCTCGACCGGCCTTTAGATCCTCGCTTCCGAACAGTCGGATCTGACCACTCGTTTCTTTAGCCAAACCGGCCACCATACGGATCAGCGTCGTCTTACCGGCACCGTTTCGACCGATAAAACCATAAATATCTCCCTCCATAATGGTCATCGACACCTGGTCAACGGCCGTTTGCCTGCCAAAGGCTTTGGATAGGGCAACCGTTTCCAATACTTTTTGCATAGTTACCTCCTTCTGAAAAATCAGTATTACTAACATTGAACATTGTTATTTTGTCTTAGTTATTTAATACAAATACAATATAACAAAGTGCCTGACAAATGTCAAGCACTCTTTTTGTTTTTCATTTTACTTTCTGCATTCGTGGATTAGGCGGTCTAATTCTTCATCAGAAAAGACCTGCTTTCTATGACAAAAGTGGCAGACCATCTCCACCGGCTCATCCTCCTGACGCAATGTTTCCAGCTCCTGACTGCCCAGGCTGATCAGTGCCTTTTCCATCCGCTCACGACTGCATCCGCAATGATATTCGACCTCTGCTCTCTCTGTCCACTGCAAATCGTAGCCCTCCAGCAGCCTGGCCACCAATTCCTCCGGGGCAGCTCCGTCATTTAAGACATCGGTCACACTGCCCATTGACTGCAGTCGTTCTTCCAGGGTATTAATCACTGCCTCATCTGCAAATGGCATCACCTGGATCATAAATCCTCCGGCGCTCTGAATGTGGTTATCTTTTGTCAGATAGACTCCCAGTCCGACCGCTGTCGGAACTTGCTCACTGGATGCGTAATAATAAGCGATGTCATCCCCTATCTCTCCACTCATCAGTTCAACCTGACCGACATAGGGCTCCTTTAACCCAAGATCTCGGATCACTCGCAACGTACCATGACCAACCGCTCCACCGACATTCAGCTTTCCGTCTGCCCTGGCCGTGATCTCAAAAACCGGCTGATCAACATATCCTTTCACATGGCCGGCAGAATCAGCAGTAACCGTCAGACCTCCGATCGGTCCGTCGCCCTTGATCTGCAATGTCAGCAAATCCTTCTTCGACTTCATCATGCTGCCCATCATGGCAGCTGCCGCCAGCACTCGCCCGAGCGCCGCGCTGGCGGCCGGACAGGTACCATGGATCTGTCTGGCCGCCTCTGCCGTATCACGCAGACTGACGGCAAAGATGCGCAGCTGATGATCGGCTGCCGTTCCTCTTACAATGATATCCTTCAAAACGCTTCACTCACTTTCTAACTTCATAGCTTTACTGCATTCTCTGGCCAAAATAAAAACCCGTTCGCCGGGCTCTGCCAGCCCTTCCCGGACGCCGTCCGTCACGGAAACCACTTTCAGACCGGCCTCGCTAACCCACTGCTTCATCTGTTCTGTTGTATAACCGCGTTGCCTGTGATATTCAACCGCTCGGTCATAACGCCCATCTTCTCCCTCTACAAAAAGACTCAGTTGATACTCATTAACGGCCGTCTGCGGATCGTAGGAATTCTCCCAAATAAAGGCTGCTCCCTCATGATCCTCTGCCAGTACCGTATCACCCAGTTCTTCATAGTAAGCCGGTTCATGAAAATCAAACCAGAACAGACCGCCCGGCTCAAGATAATTGTTGACCCAATGCATGAACTGATGCACCTCGTCTTCTTTCGTCAGATAATTGATCGTATCGCAGGTGCAAACGATCGCCCCGACTGTTCCGTATAACTCAAAATCCGGCAATACTTGTTGCAGATATAGAATCGAGAACCCATCACTCTGCTCTCTGGCCATCTCCAACATCTCAGTCGATGCATCGATCCCGATCAAATCATACCCGCCTGCCGCCAGCAGGGTGGTCAGCCGGCCGGTGCCGCAGCCGATATCGGCTATGATGCGGTTCGGATTTTGATTTTCTTTCAGTATCCGCAGTATGTGATTCGCCCAGTTCTGATAGGGAACCGCCTCCATAAAAAGATCATACACATAAGCCAGCTGTTGATAAGCTTCCATCATCATGCCTCCTGCAGTCGCAGACTGACTACTCCTTTTTCCGATAAAAACGCAGGCTTATACGATAATTTAGCCTTGCGAAGCCCTTCCTCACCAGTATCCTCCTCACGGTTCACGTAGCGAAATCCCTCACAGGCATGTCTGGCAAACTCGCGATTGATCATGGGATACGCTCCCTGAAGCTCGCTAAAGGCTTTTTCAATATGTACAACGATGGTATCCTCATTCAGCTGTTCACCAATGGAAAAAGCCACCACTCGACCTCCGGTACGGATCAGACCGCCACGCATATCCAGTTCCTTCATCAGGCGAAGATAATTCATCGTCACCGCTACCTCAGCCTTTTTCTCTTCATCAGCCTCGGCATCATTGTCCTTACGCCACTCAAGAGCCATCTGAAAGCACTCTTCGACATTGGCATCATTAATTTCCTCATAAGACCAGTCCGGCTGATTCTCTACAAAACGATTGATGTGATTTCGCTTGGAGTGCAATTTTTTCCCGGCTAATGTAGCCAGCTTCTCCTGCTCGTACACATAATCCGCCTTATCACGGATGGTTTCATAATAAAACCGACCGGGATAATGCTCATCCAGCCAGGCGAACTGCTTCGGAGTGACCAAATGCAGCTGGAAACGACAGACCTGTTGTTCACAGTAGTCCAATAATTCATCCACTACAAGCTTCACATCCTCTTCCTTCCCCAGCGGAAAGGTGTATGAACAATGTCCATCCAGATCGGAATGAAACAACAGTGTATTCTTATAAACCGCAAAAGTTGTCCGATAATGTCTGGACCACAGATAGATGTTGGCAAAGGTCATATCACAGATCTCGACACGGTTCTGCTTCAGATAGCTGTTTATCAATTCCCTGTCCTCTATTTCAGGACGTTTAAATACAGTGAACATATTTTTTCCCTCTTACTCTTATAAAATGGATTATACGCCTTCTCCCTGGCACACACAAACAAAATACACCCTGACAGCTCCATGCTCCTTTAAAACAGCCGCCGCCGCATCCATGGTCGCCCCGGTCGTATAAATATCATCGACCAGTACTACTGTTTCCGGAACCTCCCCAAAAACCGAAAAGGCCCGCTTCATCTGCTGCCTTCGCTCCTCCTTGGACAACTCCTTTAAAGCCTTCGTTTCTTTCACCCGCACCAATATTGACTCACTTACCGGCACTCCCAATCTGCATCCGATTCCCCTAGCCAGAACCTCTGCCTGATTATATCCTCGACTGCGTCGCCTTTTACGGCTGATCGGAATCGGAATCAGCAATTGCGGTCGCCAAAACAGAAGTTGTTCTCCAAGATAATGCACCATCTCCGCCGCCAGCTCGTCACCGATCTCCTTTCGGTGATGGAATTTAAGTCGATAGAGAGCCGGTTTTATCACATCATCATTCAGGAAACAGGAACGACCAGCATCAAAACTTCTCGTCCGACGATCACAGTCAACGCACAAGCTGGCATCAACCTCCAGCGCCTGTCCACAGCGCAGACAATACGGCTCTTTGGTCAACTGCACCATTTTTCTACACTGCGGACAAATGCCGAGGCCATCTGTCGGACGAGTTCGATCGCAAACCGGGCAGGCAGCCGGATACAGCAGTCGGCGCAAGGCGGCGCCTATTTTTAAACTTGTTTTTTTCAATTTCTGTTTCACAGGATCCTTTCCTGCAATACTCTCCCGGTAGCTACTCCCCCTCGGAGCAGCCTGAGCTGTCATGGATATCCCGAATATCCATAATACTCCTAATCGACAAATCCAGCGAACTGTAGCGCTTATGCTCTTTTTTATTATCAATCATCCGCTGCACACAGGCGGCACTGCCCACGATAACGACACAGTTTCTGGCTCTGGTGATCGCTGTATACAGCAAGTTTTTATTCATCAGTACCTCAGGGCCGGATAATAACGGCAATACCACAGCCGGATATTCGCTTCCTTGTGACTTATGAATGGTGATGGCATAAGCCAGCTCCACCTCATCCATGCTTTTATAATCATAGGTTACCAAATGACCGTCATCAAACAAAATTTCCACTGTTTCACTGAGGTCATTGATTTTCCTGATAATACCGATGTCTCCGTTAAAAACACCGCAGCCTTCCTCAATCACATAGCCCTTCTGCCCGCGCAGCTCCCAGGCCAGCTGGTAATTGTTTTTCACCTGAATAATCTTATCACCCTCACGAAACAGGCGACCGCCCTTTCGATATTCCTGCTTGCCATACGTCGGCGGATTCAGCACCCGTTGCAATAAATCATTAAGCTGTTCTACCCCCAGCGGCCCCTTTCGCATCGGCGACAACAGTTGCACCTCTCCCGGTTCACAACCGGCATATTGGTGCAGTGTCCCCTGCATGACCCTAATAAGCTCCTGCTGAACCTCTTCCGCCTGCTGCCGTGGCAGTAAAAAGAAATCTTTACTCTTATTATCCAAAGACAACGGCATATCCTGCAATATTTTATGGGCGTTGGCGATGATGTCGCTACCGTCCGCCTGCCGGTAAATCCTGGTTAAGCGGGTAACCGGAAAGCAGTCACATTCAATCATATCACGCAGTACATTGCCGGCGCCGACGCTGGGCAGCTGATTCACATCACCGACCAACACCAGGGTGGTACCCGGCTCGATAGCTTTCAGCAGCGCTAAAAACAGGGACAGATCCATCATCGAAACTTCATCAATGATGACCACATCCGCCTCCAGATGATTTTCCTCATTACGGTCAAAATACTGTTGCTTCACCTCATCCGAAATACCGATCACTTCCAACAGTCGATGAATTGTCTTGGCCTCAAAACCGGTGGCTTCAGACATCCGCTTGGCAGCCCGGCCGGTCGGCGCGCCCAGCAGAATCTGTTTATTCTCCTCCAGAAAGGTACTGATCATCCGATTGATGGTGGTCGTCTTACCGGTTCCCGGTCCGCCGGTTACAATACTGACCGTATGAGAAAGAGCCGTCCGAATGGCTAGCTGTTGCTCTTCGTTAAGATGGCTGTCGTCCTGCTTTTTTACCTCAGCAGCGCAATCCAAACCGCCTTCGGTCAAATCAAAAACATCCTCAGAGGACAGCTCGTTCTTCTGATACAGATCCTTCAGCAGTGCAGCCGCCTTCAACTCCATATAATAAAAATGATTCAGATAAATGCGGCTGTCATCCTCCTGCCGACGGATCACGATTTTGCGCTCGATCGCCAGTTCGCTGTACATCTCCTCCACCGCCGCATCCGGTGTACCAAGCAGTCTGGCCGTATATAAAGTCAGAATCGACTCCGGCAGATAGGTATGTCCTTCTGCCACCGCCTGCCCCAGCTGATAAAGAATGCCGCAGCGAATGCGATAACCGCTGTCGGATAAAAATCCCATCTTAGCTGCGATTTCATCTGCAATCTTAAAACCGATACCATTAATATCCTCGGCCAGCTGATACGGATTTTCCTGCAAAATCTCATATAATTTTCGGCCGTAATTTTCATAAATCTTCCGGGCTAACAAAGGGGAAATGCCATGCTCTTGTAAAAAAAGCATGGCCTCTCTCATATCCTTCTTTTGGGCGACAGCCGACCCGATCTCCAGCGCCTTATTATGACTGATTCCCTTGATCACCGCCAGCCGCTCCGGTTCCTCTTCCATCACCCGAAACGTGTCCTCTCCGAATTCCCGAACGATTCTGGATGCAAGAGTTTCGCCGATGCCCTTAATCACCCCGGCGGCCAGATATCGCTCTATGGCCATGCAATCCTTCGGCAACAACACCCGGAATGAAGATACCGCCAGCTGCTCGCCGTATACAGCATGCTCTGTCAGTTCTCCGATGACCCGAATCCGTTCTCCTTCAGCCAGACTGTCCAAAATTCCAACGATGGTTACTTCCTCATCTTCATCTGTCAGCAATACAGCCACTTGATATCCGTTTTCCTCGTTTCGATAAATAATATGGTCGATATAACCTTCTTGTTCAATCATTATTTAAATTTCTTCTTCATATCTGAAGCAAACTCGATGAATTTACCGGTTCCGATGGCCACACACTGCATCGGATCCTCCGCAGTCACAGTATTGATCCCGGTCTTTTCTTCAATCAGTTCCTCCAGGCCTCGCAATAAGGCTCCGCCACCGGTCAATACGATGCCACGGTCGGCCACATCGGCAGCCAATTCGGGTGGCGTCTTTTCCAGAACACTGTGAACAGCATCCACAATCTGCGTTGTCGGCTCCTTCAAAGCCTCTCTGATCTCCTCGGAATTCAGCTCGATGCTCTTCGGCAGACCGGTCACCAGATTCCGACCGCGAATCAAAGCAGTTTCCATCTGCGCAAACGGATAGGCTGTACCGATCTGGATCTTGATTTCCTCGGCGCTTCGTTCTCCGACCAGCAGGTTATGCTTCTTCCGTACATACTTTACGATGGCTTCGTCAAAATCATCTCCGGCCGTCTTAATGGATGTGCTGATAACCGTCCCGCCCAGCGAAATAACAGCAATATCCGTGGTTCCGCCACCGATATCCACAATCATGGTTCCGCAGGCTTTTGAAATATCCACACCGGCGCCGATGGCTGCCGCAATCGGTTCTTCGATAATCGAAACCTCTCTGGCTCCGGCTTGATAAGTCGCATCCTCAACCGCCTTCTTCTCCACCTCGGTCACACCGCTCGGAACACAGACGCTGATACGCGGCTTCCGAAAGGACTTCTTGCCGATGGCCTTCTGAATAAAATACTTCAGCATCTTTTCGGTCACGGTATAATCCGAGATCACGCCCTGGCGCAGCGGTCTGACAGCCACGATATTACCCGGTGTGCGACCGATCATTAATCTGGCCTCCTCTCCGATGGCCTGGATCTTATTACTGTCACGGTCGTAAGCTACGACCGATGGCTCTTTCAACACGACGCCTTTGCCTTTAACGAAAACCAGAATACTGGCGGTTCCCAGATCGATGCCGATATCTGTTGTTGCAAACATATGCTCCTCCTACTTTTCCAAATAAATAATGCCCAGCGTTCCCGGTCCGCAATGACAGGAAATCACGCTGCCGGCCCGTCCGGTAATGATGGTCTCAAAATAACCGAGTTCACGAATATCCTGCTGAATCTGCTCAAAAGCCTCCTCACAACCCCCGGAGTAATAAATACCGATCATCTCCGGACTGGCATTAAGCAGGGCTTCTCTCATATCCCCCACATATTTCTGATAAACCGAAACGCCCTTGCCACGATATTTCTTACCGACCGTCATGCCTCCGTTTCCGACAATAATGGTCGGCTTTAAACGCAGGGCATTGGCCACCAGAGCCGTGGCGCCGCTGCAGCGGCCGCCTCTGGCCAGGTAGGTTAACGTATCAATGATAAAGCTGGTTCGGATCCTATCCTGCCGCTCCCCTACGATATTCACAATTTCTTCAGCCGGCTTTCCCTGCGCCGCCAGATCAGCCGCCCAGATAGCCTGCAGGCCGACACCAAAACACAGGTTACGCGAATCAATGACAAACAGTCTGTCATAATGCAGCTGCTGTGCAAGCAAACGCAGCACCTGACAGGTGGCTGACAGCTCCTCTGAGATACCGATAAAAATAATATCATCACCGGCTTCCACCATTGGCTCAATTACCTCCAAAGCCTTACCCGGCAAAACTGCAGCGGTTTTCGGAGTTAGCTTATGTTGATCCGACCATTGATAAATCTCATCCGGGGTAATGGTCTCGCCGTCAAAAAAGCTATCCTCTCCCAATTGAACACAAAGCGGGATAACAGAAATATGATATTTCTCCCTCACCTCGGGCATTAAGTCGGCTGTACTGTCGGTTACGATCCTGATATTCGCCATATACTCTCCTCATTCTATAAAATCATACTTTTTATAGTATAGCTTATTTGAGATATTTTGCAACATACTTTCCCGTATAAGATGACGGATTGGCCGCCACTTCTTCCGGTGTACCGGCAGCAACCACCGTACCGCCCTCATCTCCGCCCTCCGGTCCGATGTCGATCAGATAATCGGCACATTTGATGACATCCAGATTATGCTCGATAACCACGACCGTATTGCCGCCATCCGATAAGCGGCGAAGAATCTCTACCAGCTTGTGCACATCCGCAAAATGCAAACCGGTTGTCGGTTCGTCCAGAATATAGATGGTCCGTCCGGTACTGCGCTTCGATAATTCCGTAGCCAGTTTAATTCTCTGGGCTTCACCGCCGGACAGAGTCGTCGATGGCTGCCCGAGCCTGATATAACCAAGACCGACATCAAAAAGAGTCTCGATCTTTCGGCGGATCGATGGCAGCGGTTCAAAAAAGGTCATAGCTTCCTCAACCGTCATTTCCAGGATGTCATGAATGGTCTTACCTTTGTAATGAACTTCCAACGTCTCGCGATTATAGCGTTTTCCCTTGCATACCTCGCAAGGAACATAGACATCCGGCAAGAAGTGCATCTCAATTTTGATAATTCCGTCACCGCTGCAGGCCTCGCATCTCCCGCCCTTGACATTAAAGCTGAAACGCCCCTTCTTATAGCCGCGTTCCTTGGCATCCTTAGTGGCGGCAAACAAATCACGAATCTGATCAAAGACACCTGTATATGTCGCCGGGTTGGATCTCGGCGTGCGCCCGATCGGGGACTGATCAATGGCGATGACCTTGTCCAACTGCCCGATCCCTTCCATGGCAGCATGACGACCGGGAATGGTTCTTGCCCGATTCAATTCTCTGGCCAAACGTTTATAAATGATCTCATTGACCAGTGAGCTCTTACCCGAACCCGACACGCCGGTCACACAGGTCAATATGCCGAGCGGTACCGAAACATCAATATGCTGCAGGTTATTGACAGCCGCACCGCGAACCGTCAGCCAGCCGGTCGGCATCCGTCTTGTTTCGGGAACCGGAATCCTGATACGGCCGCTTAAATATGCACCGGTAACAGAATCCGGATTGGCCATAATCTCTTCTGCCGTTCCGGTCGCCACAACCTGACCACCGTGTTCTCCGGCACCCGGTCCGATATCAATAATGTAATCCGCCTCCCGCATGGTATCTTCATCATGCTCGACCACCAGCAGCGAATTCCCTAAAGCCTGCAGGCTGCGCAAGGTAGACAACAGCTTATCATTATCTCGCTGATGCAGACCGATGCTCGGCTCGTCAAGAATATAGGCGACGCCGACCAGACCGCTGCCGATCTGGCTGGCCAGCCTGATTCGCTGTGTCTCACCGCCGGATAAACTGGAGGAAGCCCGGGACAAGGTCAGATAATGCAGGCCGACATTGATCAGAAAACTCAGACGACTGATAATCTCCTGCAAAATCGGCTTGGCGATCAATTTTTGCTGTGGCGACAGCTGCAGCGTTTCAAAAAAGGCAGCCAGATCACGCACCGATAGAGTCGTCAGCCGAGTAATATTTTGATCTCCCACTGTCACCGCCAGGGCAGCCGGCTTGAGTCGTTCCCCATGGCAGACATGACAGGGGTTCATATTCATAAATTGTTCGTATTCCGCCTTCATCACATCGGAACCTGTTTCCCGGTAACGGCGCTCCATATTTTTGATCAACCCTTCAAAGGCGATATCGTATTCTCCCTGACCGTACTGACTGCGATAGTAGACCTTGACCTTCCTCCCGTCTGTTCCATGAATGATCACCCGCTGCTGCGCTTGTGTCAGTTGCTCAAACGGTGTATCCAGAGAAAACCCATACTCTCCGGCCAGGGCGGCCAGAACCGCATAGGTATAACTTTTCGGATCATTAGAGGACTGCCAGCCCAGACAGGAGATGGCTCCCTCGGCAAGGCTAAGGTGTTGATCCGGAATCATCAGCTCGGCTGAAAACTCCATTTTGTAACCCAGACCGGCACATTCCGGGCAGGCCCCAAAGGGATTGTTAAAGGAAAAGCTGCGCGGCTCGAGTTCCTCGATGCTGACATCACAGTCCGGACAGGCGTAGCTGCGCGAAAAACGCATCACCTCACCATTTTCCAGTTCAACATAAAGCAGCCCTTCGGCCATATCCAGCACTGTTTCAACCGAATCTGTTAATCGCTTTTCAATACCGGGACGAACGCTTAAACGATCAACCACCACTTCAATGGTATGCTTCTTATTTTTATCCAAACGGATCTCTTCATCAAATGTATATTGGATGCCATCGATGCGTACCCGCACATAACCGGATTTTCTGAAGCTCTCCAGCAATTTTATGTGCTCACCCTTACGGCCGCGGATTACCGGCGCAAGCAGAACAATTCTGCTTTTTTCAGGCAACTCCATGATCCGATCAACCATTTCGTCGATCGTCTGCTTTTTGATTTCCCGACCGCAGCACGGACAATGCGGTATACCGATACGGGCATATAACAGCCGCAGATAATCATAAATCTCGGTAACCGTGCCGACCGTCGAGCGCGGATTTCGATTGGTCGATTTCTGATCGATCGAAATGGCCGGCGGCAGTCCTTCGATGGCCTCTACCTTCGGCTTCTCCATCTGACCGAGAAACTGTCTGGCATAAGATGACAACGACTCGATATAACGCCGCTGCCCCTCCGCATAGATCGTGTCAAAGGCCAAGGATGACTTTCCCGATCCCGACAAACCGGTCAAAACAACGAATTGATCTCTCGGTATCCGAATAGACAAATCCTTTAAGTTATGTTCTTGAGCACCGCGAATGCTGATGTATTTCGTTTTTTCTTCTGCCTTCTTCATAAACTCCTCTATCTTATAAATGCTGACGCAGCATGATGATCCGGTCCCGTAATAGAGCTGCCTTTTCAAAATCCAGCTCGCCGGCCGCTTTTTTCATTTCCTTGGTCAAACGATCAATATTTTTCTTTATCTGAGCCGCCGACATAGATTCAGGATCAATCTCGTCCGCCTGTTTTACTTCCTTACTGATCTGAATCATCTCACGGACGGCTTTTTTAATACTTTGCGGCACGATACCGTGAGCCTCGTTATAGGCCTGTTGAATACCCCGGCGCCTCTGTGTTTCGTCCAGCGCCAATCTCATGGAATCCGTGATCGCATCCGCATACATCAGCACCCGTCCCTTAGCATTTCGGGCTGCCCGGCCGATGGTCTGAATCAACGAGGTTTCGCTGCGCAGGAAGCCTTCTTTATCCGCATCCAAGATGGCAACCAAGGCGATCTCCGGTATATCCAAGCCCTCTCGCAGCAGATTGATGCCGACCAGCACGTCAAAACCGTCCAGCCGCATCTCCCGAATGATTTCCATCCGTTCCAGGGTATCGATATCTGAATGCAGATAACGCACCCGGATGCCGACCCGCTGCATATAGGCAGTCAAATCTTCGGCCATCTTTTTCGTCAATGTAGTAATCAGAACCTTATCTCCGACCCCCACCGTTCGATTGATTTCAGCGATCAGATCGTCAATCTGGCCGGCCACCGGCCGCACCTCGACCGGCGGATCAAGCAGCCCGGTCGGACGAATAACCTGCTCTACCCGCAGCTGCTCATGTTCCTCCTCATATTCGCCCGGAGTGGCCGATACAAAGAGCACCTGATTGATCTTAGCCTCAAACTCATTAAAATTCAAAGGACGATTATCCAGAGCCGACGGCAACCGAAAACCGAAGTCAACCAACGTTTGCTTCCGCGACCGATCCCCCGCATACATCCCCCGTACCTGCGGTACGGTCTTATGCGACTCGTCGATCATAATCATAAAGTCGTCCGGGAAATAATCGATCAGGGTATGCGGCGGCTGACCGGGTTCCAGCCCCGACAGATAGCGGGAATAATTCTCGATACCGGAACAAAAGCCGGTCTCGCGCATCATCTCGATATCAAAGTTTGTCCGCTCGGCGATACGCTGTGCTTCGATCAGCTTATCCTCACTCTTAAACCAGGCGATCCGTTCCTTTAATTCTTCCTCTATGGCCTTGGTCGCCTCCAGAATCTTATCCATCGGCACCACATAATGAGAAGCCGGAAAGACAGCCATATGCTCCAAACTGCGTTTCTTATCTCCCGTCACCAGATCGAACTCCGTGATCTGATCAATCTCATCCCCAAACCACTCGATCCGAACAGCCGTTTCACCGGAGTCGGCCGGAAAGATTTCCACTACATCACCGCGCACCCGGAAGGTACCACGTTTAAAATCAATATCGTTTCTGACATACTGCATATCAATCAACTTATGCAGAACTGTATCCCGATCCTTTTCCATGCCCGGCCGCAATGAAACGACCATTTCCTGATAATCAATCGGGCTGCCCAGACCATAAATACAGGAAACGCTGGCCACAATGATAACATCTCTCCTTTCGGCCAGGGCTGATGTCGCTGACAAACGTAATCTGTCGATTTCATCATTGATAGAGGAATCCTTGGCAATGTATGTATCACTGGACGGAACATAGGCCTCCGGCTGATAGTAGTCGTAATAAGACACAAAGTACTCCACTGCGTTATGTGGAAAAAATTCCTTAAACTCACCGTATAGCTGGGCTGCCAGAGTCTTATTATGCGCAATAATCAGGGTCGGTTTATTCACCTGCTCGATGATATTGGCCATGGTAAATGTTTTACCGGAGCCGGTCACTCCAAGCAGGGTTTCACATTGGACTCCCTCTTTTAATCCCTTTACCAAAGCGGCAATAGCCGCCGGTTGATCACCGGTCGGACGATATTCCGATTCCAATTTAAAATCCATACAAAATCCCTCCGTAATGCACTGAGTATAGCATATTTGCAAAAAAAAGTATAGATCGGACAGAACAAATGTTCTATCCGGTCTGATGTGTTTTTTATTCTATTTTGACAAATGCTGTACAATATCTTCCGCTTCCTATTCCCACTGCCGGCAAATGGCACGGATCTGAGCGGCCATCTTCTTCAACTCCTTATTAGTATTGTGCTCACTCGCTGCCACCAGCGAAATCAGCAGGTTCTGCGCATCCAGCAATTCCTTCCACTGCGGACTGCCCTTAGCCTGAGATGCTGCCACCTTCTCCTTCAGGCGGATCGGTTCACCTTCAACAAGCACACTGCCATCTGCCAGATCGACTGTATGACCTGAATACGGAGCAACGGCACGATAGCCCAAACCACAGATTTCATCCACAAATTTTTGACAGATTTCATCCTCACCGTGGGTCACGAACACTTGTGTCGGCCTCGGATCAAAACCGCGCAGCCAGCGGATCAGACCGCCACGATCGGCATGTCCGCTGATACCGGGCAATTTTTCAATCTGTGCCTTGACGGCAATCTGCTCTCCAAACAGAGTAACCGTATCCGCTCCCTCCAATAGCGAGCGTCCCAGTGTACCGTTTGCTTGATATCCGACAAACAGAATGGTCGATTCAGAGCGCCACAAATTATGCTTCAGATGATGCTTGATACGACCGGCCTCACACATGCCGCTGGCCGAGATAATCACCTTCGGACTTTCATCAAAGTTAATCAGCTTTGAGTCTTCGCTGGTCGGTGTCGTTACCAAGCCTTCAAATGAAATCGGGTTAATGCCGGCTGCCAGCAGGGCTGCGGCCTCCTCATCATAATAACCGGAACATTCTCTGAAAATATTTGTGGCTTCAATGGCCATCGGGCTGTCCACATACACTTTACAATTTTGATACTGCGGCAGCAGCTTATCCTCCTTAATCTTTCGGATAAAATAAAGAATCTCCTGCGTCCGCCCAACCGCAAAGGACGGGATGACCAGATTCCCGCCACGGCGAAAGGTCTTCTCCATAATCTCGGCCAAGGCCGGCACATAATCCAATCGTTTCTCGTGATCCCGATCACCATAAGTGGATTCCATAATGACATAATCGGCTTCCTTTATGTAGGCCGGATCACGGATCAATGGCTGTGCTGTATTCCCAATATCACCGGAGAACACCAGCTTTTTCCGGCACTCCCCCTCAGTCAGCCACAATTCCAGGCTGGCCGATCCCAATAAATGTCCCACATCGGTAAAACGCAGCTCAATCCCTTCAGCAATTGATAATACGGTTGCATAGTTTTCACCGACAAATAATTCCAACGCCCCAACGGCATCTTCCATGGTATACAGGGGACGGAACGCTTCCTGACCGACACGTTTACCCTTTCGATTCCGCCACTCCGCTTCAAATTCCTGAATATGAGCCGAATCACGAAGCATGATGTTACAAAGCTTCTTCGTTCCTTCGGTGGCAAAGATTGTACCTCTAAAGCCATTGGCATACAACAGTGGCAGCTTGCCCGAATGATCCATATGGGCATGAGTCAGAAATACATAGTCAAGCTCCGACGGCCGCACCGGAATTTCCTGATTATAAAACCAATCCGCTCCCTGCTCCATACCGCAGTCAACCAGCATGTTCTTTCCGCAGGCCTGCAGAAAATAGCAGCTTCCGGTCACCTCATGTGTTGCTCCGATAAAAGTTAGTTTCATTTGCCCCTCCTACCTGCTTGATTATTTAAGCGCGTATCTATTATGACAGCAAAACACTGAACACACAAAAACCAAATCACTGTGTATTTGCATAATCAAATTATAATATTCGGCCGTTCATTTGTCAATTCTTTCCAAAAAAACAAGGATCACAACTGTGATCCTTACAAAACCGTTTTCCGGCTTACATTATTTATCTTCCAGGTACTTGGTAATTTGCTGAATGGCTTCGTCCTCGTCCGTTCCATCAGCCGAAATCTCGATTAAAGAACCTTTTGCCAGCCCCAAAGTCATCATACCCATGATGCTCTTGGCGTTCACCATTTTATCACCAACCGAGATGTAGATCTTAGAGTCAAACTTGCTAGCCTCCTGTACCAACAAAGCCACCGGTCTGGCTTCCAAACCACTTGCTATTTCGATACTAATTTCTTTTGTTACCATAATCAAATCTCCTCCTCTTGCTGTACCTTATTCTGCTGTTCTCAATTCTTCTGCAATCTCGGCGATTTTCTTAAATCGGTGATTCAATCCGGATTTAGAAATCGGTCTTTCGAGATACATGCAGAGCTCCTGTAAACTGATATCTCGGTACTGTAAGCGCAGCTTAGCTGCCTCCTGTAACTTGGGCGGCAATGAATCCAGGCCGCGTAAACGCTCTATCAGGATAATATCCTCATATTGCTTGCTGCCGTTATCGGCAGCCTTTACGATATTGGCCGTTTCACAATTCACAAACCGGTTGATCTTTCCGCGGGTCTCCCGATATACCCGGATGTTCTCCATTTTTAACAGAGCCGCTATGGCCCCCATCCTAGTCAACACTTCGGTGATTCGATCTCCCTCTTTAATATATATCACATGGTATTGCTTCCGAACGATGCTCTTACAAGGTATTCCCAGGCTCTCCAAAACCGCGCCAACCTGCTCAGCCTTGTCCGCATCACGCAACACAAATTCCATATGATAATCCTTATTCGGATCAGAGACAGATCCACAGACCACAAATGCCATTCTCAAAAAGGCACTGCGTTCAGCATCATTTTCCAGTTTCCGATCAGGCTGCAGATAACCTGTCCGCCGGATCATTTGTTCTCCCGCAGTGTCCACCGCCAGATAATAGCTGCGTTTTTTGGTCACTGCATGCAGACAACACCCAATCATGAATTTCATATTAAAGGCTTTTTGAAAAAAAGTAAAGCACTTGCGAACCAAAGAAATATTTTCGGTAAAAACTAACATAATCTTACCATCGATTTCTTTTTTTATCTGACCAGATAACCACAAAACGGCAGCCGACTCAACCTCTTCCAGACGTTCTGTATTTCCCCGCAGGTGCAGGATTTCTTCTTTTACTTCCGTTGAAAATGACATGGCAACAAAACATTACCTTTCTGTACTGACCACTTTAATGATTATCATTCTTTGCTTCGTCACGGTGACTTAAGCGTACACGATAGCCGCGATCCCGCTGCAGTCGCCGGGCCAATTCTCTGGCAATGGTGATCGAGCGATGTTTTCCGCCGGTGCAGCCGATGGCGATCACCAGCTGATTTTTTCCTTCCGTAACATAATTCGGCACCAAAAACACTATCATCTTTTCCAGCTGATCAAGAAATTCCCCGGCCAGTCGCGAACTCATCACATAATCATGAACCTCCGCATCATTGCCGGTCTTAAGCCGCAGCTCTTCAATGTAAAAAGGGTTCGGCAGAAAGCGGACATCAAATACCAGATCCGCCGTCAACGGGATACCAAACTTAAAACCAAAGGATACCACCGAGATCATAATATTATCAAACTCAACCCGATCAATGATGATGCTGTCTATGGCCTGTTTTAATTCTCTGGTCAACAACTGACTGGTGTCAATGATATGCGTCGCAACATTACGCAAAAACTGCAGAGCCTCCCGCTCCTTGGCGATACCGTCGGCCATCAGGGCGCCTGTCGCCAGCGGATGCTTTCGTCTTGTTTCCTTAAAGCGTTTCACCAGCACCTCATCCGAGGCATCCAGAAAAAGGATATCCATATCCATTCTTTGCTCATCCTTACTTTGTTTCAGATAAGCCTCCAAGGTTTCCAGACCGGAACCGCTACGAATATCGATTCCGATGGCCGCCTGTCCCTCGTCGCCGCGATCCAGCATCAGCTTTTCAAAGGTTGGCAGCAACTCAACCGGTAAATTGTCAACACAGAAAAATCCGCGATCCTCCAATAATTTCAAAACAGTCGTCTTGCCGGCGCCGGACATACCGGTCACGATCAAACATCTCATTTAAATTCTCCTATCATCTTGACTTCCGGCTCAAGCGTCACACCGTTTTTCTCTTTGATAATGCGAATAATCTCATCCCGCAGCCGAATGACATCTGCCGCGGTCGCTTCTCCGACATTGATCAGAAAACCACAATGCTTCTCCGACACCTGTACATCTCCGATCCGAAATCCGCATAAACCGGCATCCATGATCAATTTTCCGGTAAAATATCCGACAGGACGTTTAAAGAAGCTGCCGACACTCGGCCATTCCAGCGGCTGCTTTTCCTCCCGCTTGCGCGTAAGCTCCGCCATCCGCTCCAGAATTTCCCCTCTTGCTGATGGCTTCAATAAAAATCCGGCTTCCAGAATAACCCATTTTTTATCTGTAAAAATGCTGTGACGATAAGAAAGCTCCAGCTCTGACAAGCCAAGCTCGTGTATTTCTCCATTTTCATCCATCGCCAATACCGAGTGCAGCACCTGCTTCATCTCCCCCTCATAGGCACCGGCATTCATCATCACCGCTCCGCCGACACAACCCGGGATACCGCAGGCAAATTCCAGCCCGGACAGACCTTCAAGCGCCGCTCGATAGCTGACCGCCTCAATACTCGCTCCGGCTTCGGCAATCAACAGCCGGTCATCTACCTTGATCTGCTTCATGTTATCTCGGATCCGGATCATCACACCGCGAATACCGCCGTCACCGACCAGCAGGTTACTGCCCTTTCCCATCACAAAATACGGCAGTTTCTGTTTTTGTATATAAGCCAGCAGGGCAGCACAGCTCTCTGCGCTATCCGGTTCAGCCAGCACATCAACCGGGCCGCCAATGTGAAAGCTGGTCAGTTCGCGCATCGGAACATCCGTCCGTAAGCTAAGCTTTGGCAGTGCTTTTTGCAGCTGTATTATCCATTCTCTCATAAATATTTCCTTTACATGTTCTTTGGTTTTCTGCTATAATACCTTTTATCGGGGTGTGGCGTAGTTTGGTAGCGCGCATGGATGGGGTCCATGAGGTCGCAAGTTCAAATCTTGTCACCCCGATTTTTTTGCGCTCACCCTTCCCAATAATGTCAAAAATCCGCCCAGAAGGATGAAAAGATCGGCCGCATTAAAGATAATTTTCCCAAGCATTCCTTTGCCTTTAGGCAGACGCAGAAAATCCGTCACCGCTCCCTTTTTCAGTCGGTCATAGAAATTTCCAAGTCCTCCGCCCAACATCAACGCCAATCCTGCTTTGGACAGTTTTTCTCGCCTCCGATCCGTTCCGGCATATAATCCGAACACCGCCGCCATACCCAGGACGGATAACCTTTTGACTGTTCCCGGCTCATCCCGGCCGGCTCCCAGGGCCAGTCCGTCATTTTCATGATGCTCTATGGCTATCTTTCCCTGCAGAAACGACTGATCCTCCCAGTATCCCAATTCCACCTGCTGCTTCGTCACTCGATCAATCAGAAATGTGGCCAGCACCAATAGCGGCAGCTTTCGTTTCATATTCTACTCCATTCCCCGCCATTTGATCAGCGGACTACCGTTTCCGGTAATATAATCCTTTGTAATGGTCACTTGACCGATGCGGTCATCCTTTGGGATCTCGTACATGATATCCAACATCAATTCTTCCAGAATTGCCCGCAGAGCTCTGGCGCCGGTATCCTTTTCCAATGCCCGCCGGGCAATTTCCCTCAGGGCATCCTCTTCAAAACGCAGTTCCACCTCGTCGAAGGCAAACAAGCTTTCGTACTGCTTCAGGATCGCATTTTTCGGCTCCTTTAAGATGGCCACCAGGGCATCCTCCCGAAGCTTTTCCAGCACAAATACCACCGGTAGACGACCGATAAACTCCGGTATCATACCAAATCTCCGCAGGTCCTCACCGGTCACTTTAGACAACAGATTATCCTCACCATCAAAACGATCCTTCAATTCAGCTAAAAACCCCATGGAAGATGTTTTGGTCAATCGTTCCTTGATAACTTCCTCCAGTCCGGGGAAGGCTCCGCCGACGATAAACAGGATATTTGATGTATCTACTGTCGCCATCGGCACCATGGCATTTTTACTGCCCGCTCCGACCGGTACCTCGATCTTGCTTCCCTCCAACAGCTTTAATAAGCCCTGCTGCACCGCCTCACCGCTGACATCCCGCTGGTGAGCGTTCTGTTTTTTCGCGATTTTGTCAATCTCATCAATAAAGATGATCCCCTGTTCTGCCTTATCTACATCATTATCGGCCGACAGCAGCAGCTTACTGACAACACTCTCGATATCATCTCCGATATAGCCGGCCTCTGTCAAAGCGGTGGCATCTGTGATGGCCAGCGGTACATCCAGGATCTTTGCCAGCATCTTGACCATATAAGTCTTACCGCTGCCGGTCGGACCAATCATCAGCATATTTGATTTTTCGATCTCCACTTGATCGGCCGAACTTCGAATCCGTTTATAGTGATTATAAACCCCGACAGCCAGCACTTTTTTCGCATAGTTCTGCCCGATTACGTATTGGTCCAGCGCTTCTTTTAATTTATGCGGCGGCAATAAGGGCTTTACAGCTTCCTCCTTTTTTTCCGTCGGTTTTGCTGCCCGCTTCTTGATCTGTTGACGCTTGGGCAGAAGTGCCTCCGGATCCGGCAAATCCATCAGTCCGCTGAATCCGGCAAACTGTGACAGCTTTGACATGTCCATGGGTGTTTTCTGCATCATATCAAAGGTCCGTTGCATACAATCCGGACAAATGTGGATATCACCCTGTAAGCGAATCTGCTTTCCGGTAACTGATTCGGGACGTTTACAGGAAAAGCAAATATGCTCATATTCCTGATCCGTCTCTTCGGTTTTCTTCTCGGTTTCCTTTATATCCGTCTGCTCATCTATCGTCTGCTTTGTATCGTCCATATTCACTCCTTACACTTCATCTGTATCTCTTTTATTATAGCCTATTGCAGCAAACGTGAAAAGGATGAATTTCCCTGACCGGTCATCCATCCTTTTACTTGCTCACCTGTTCATTTATGCATTGCTTTTCCTTCGGCGGCAGCGACCTTATTCAACTCCCGCCTTATCCTTTGTGGTCAGGGAAACCTCAACCTCCTGCTCGGCATAGCCATTGTCACTGCGCTTTTGGATCTTCATTTTCACCTTATCGCCGACCTTATAATAGGCCAGCTCATTCTTTAATTCAGTCATGGAAGAGATTTTTGCATCTCCAATTTTTACAATGATATCGCCCTCTTCCAATCCGGCTTTATCAGCCGCTGCACTCTGCTGAATTCTGGTGATGTAAATACCGGCCGGAATCTTATACATTGACTGAGCATCCGCGCTCACGCCAATGCCGGTGATCCCCAGGTAGCCCCTGTCGGCTACATCTACCTTTGTACGGGTCTCACGATTCATCAGCTCCTGCAGAATCGGCATTGCCTGGTCGATCGGAATCGCATATCCCATGCCTTCCACCAGCTCGCTTCTAACCTTGACGGTATTGATACCGATCACCTCGCCGTTCATATTCATCAATGCTCCGCCGCTGTTGCCCGGATTAATGGCCGCATCTGTCTGAATCCACTGTTTTTGCTCTGAGTTTTCCGTTCCGTTACTCCTCTGACTGTTTTTTTCGCCAAAGGACATCGTGCGGAATGCACTGATAATGCCGGTCGTTACCGACTGTCCATAACCAAGTGCGTTTCCGATAGCCACTACCTGCTCACCGACCTTTGATTTTAAACTGGAACCCAGACTGGCAATCTTAATGGCGGCCAGTGTTTCTTCATCCATACCGCTCTTGGCAACGGCAATCACCGCCAGATCCATGTCCTCGTCGCCGCCCTTCAGCTCAGCCTTGGCGGTTTTTTCATTGATAAATCTAACTTCCAGCTGCTTACTGTCCGAAATTACATGATAGTTGGTCGCGATCAGCAGCTCCTTATCGTTCTCGCCTACAATGATGCCGGTGCCGTTTGATACCGCCTCCCGTTGAACTGCACCGATCAGCGTCTGTTGCTCTACAGTCGCCTTGTTGCTGATGGAAACCAGGGAAGCCATAGCTGACTGAGAAACAGCCACTACTGCTGACTTCTGGGTAGATGCGGTATCTGAGCTCTCTCCATGAGACAAAGCCGTTCCCGAAGCGACGCTCGGCAGACTGACAGATGCCTTACCTGACTTTACCGGCAGCAGGTATGAGGCCGCCTGATTAACTCCGACCATAGTGCCGCCGGCCAATAGTCCAAACAAACAGGCCTTTGCGACAAAACCGGATATCCTGGCTGCCGCCGTTTTTTTCTTGGGTTGCCGCGGCTGCGGCGCTTTACCCTGTCCATGCTTCGTTCCGTTTGGTTCCACCCGACTTCCAAATGCATAACTGCCATAGGTCGTCTGTCTGTACTGCGGCTGCTCCGAATAGGTTCCATCTATAATAAACGGCTTGGGCGCCCGATCGCTCGATGCCTGTGTCCCCTGATAACCGGACTGTTGCTCGGCAGCTCCGGTCTGAGCGAAGCCCCGGGGCTGACCTGTCGGATTTGTCTGCTCCGGTTCATGTAACTGCTCGGCAGGATTTGTCTGTCCCGGTTCATGTGGTTGCTGTATATCATTCATTTGATCTAATTCCGGATTCATTCTCTCGTCCATGGTGTTACCTCCTTATGTATGAGCTGTATCTATTATTTAAGCTATGCCTATCCTAGCAACGAAATGTGTCTGAAACGTGAATGAAAAGTTAACCATTTTTGAACTTTTATTCAAAAAAACTGCTTTTTTCAGCGTGATTCCGAAAAAAGCAGTGGCAGTTTATTTATCAATATTCAGGTTGTTTTTCCGCCGGCATCAAGGTGCGGACGGAGTTGTTTCTGTTGCCGGAGCAGGCTGCTCAGTATTCGGTGTCGCGCCCCCACTTTGAGGTTTTGTCACCGGCGGCGTAACCTCAGGAGTTGGAGCAGGTGTTGGAGTTTCCGGTTTATTTGGGGTTTCCGGTTGACTCGGTGTTTCCGGCTGATTTGGTGTCGGCTTCTGCTCTTCCGGCTGAATCGGCACCGGTGCCGGGGTCGGTTCAACGGTTTCCGGAACCGACGGAGTTTCCGGAACCGACGGGGTTTCCGGAACCGGGCTCGGTGTCGGAACCGGCTCAGGTATGACAGGTTGAACCGGAGTCGGCTGTACATACACCGGCTGCTGTGGCGCAGCATTACTATTATTTTGTGGGATCAGCCCGGGTGATACGCTGTTTACCTGTTGCGTCAGCTCATCACTGATACCCTGTAGCGTCGGTGAAACCATATAATTCTTTTCTCCAAACAATTTATCATGCAGCATGGCTACATTGGTTTTCAAATCAACCGCTACTACAATCGAGGCGCCATAGTAATTGGCATCATTCAGATTATACGGAAAACCACTGGACTCACCGATGGTATAATCCTTGGCCGCTAACGCCAGCTTCAACATTTCCGGCAGCTTCATATTCGTCATAACCTTCGGCAAAATGGCATCTGCCAAACGATTGATCTTTCCCAGTGAAAGCCCCTTCGTCTTTTCCATGACCTTTTGAATGACCAGACGCTGTCTTTCTGTTCGCTTAAAATCACTGTCGATCTCACGGATGCGGGCGTAGGTCGTCGCCTGAACACCATCCAGATGATGTACGCCGGCCTTTTCGATATGATTGGCCTTCTTACCGGAAGCTTCCGCTGTTTCATCGATATAATAATTCAACTGAGCGACTTCCGCCTCTGACAGTTCTATATCGACACCGTCCACTGCATCTACCACATCGGACACGATCGACCAGTTTACAGTCACAAATGATGAAATGTTCAGATCCAGATTTGCATTTAACATGGCCACAGCCGACTGCGGACCGCCGAAATAATATGACTCTGTCGCCTTACGGAACACTCCGTCCGGATAGTCCGCGCCATAGGCGTCCTTACCCTTAATATCCTTGATCAACAAATCACGGTATACCGAAACCAGATTAATACGCTTGGTATCATTATTGATACTGCAGATAATGATGGTATCGGTGTGATTCAAGGCATCCAGACTATTATCTCTGGCATCCACGCCGAAGATGGCAATGTTTGTATAGCCTTTGAGCACTTCGTTTTGCTCAACTACCTTGTCCACACTATCACTGACACTGATTTCCTTTGGTGTCACCTTATCAAACTTTTCCTGTATCTTGTTCAACAACCAGGCGGCCGCGATCACACCTACCAATAAGATGATTCCTAGGGCAATCAGCACCTTTCGTTTCCAGCTCATTTTTTTCTTTGGTTCCGGATATCCCTGACCCATTAAATCAAGGGTTTCCAGTTCGTTTCCGATTGTTTGCTTCTTTAAGTCCTTAGACCGATTGTTTCTCACTTAAAATTCCTCCCCCGGAAGGCCTTAAAGCCTATTTCTCTAGCAGCACGCCGCTCTTACGCATGGTTTCAATGACTGCTTCCACCTTGGCCTCGCATATTTGCAATTCCCCGGCTTCTACCATCACTCGAACCAGTGGTTCTGTCCCGCTTTTACGCACCAAAATCCGACCATCATCGCCCAGTTCATCCTTTACCTTCTGCACGGCAGCCTGAACTGCCGGATGTCCGATGGCTTCGTCTTTATCTGTCACTCGAACATTCTTTAATACCTGAGGATAAGTCTTCAAATCCTCATGCAGCTTAGCCAAGGACTGCTTCTTTTCCAGTATGGCTTCCATGATCTTTAAGGATGTCAGGATGCCGTCACCGGTTGTCGCATATTTACTGAAGATGATATGACCGGATTGCTCTCCGCCCAGCTTGTGATCATTAGCCAGCATATTTTCATACACATATTTATCGCCAACAGCCGTTTTTTCATAACCGATATCCAGCTTATCGCAAGCCTTATACAAGCCAAGATTTGACATAACCGTGGTCACGATGGTGTTATTTTTAAGCGTTCCTTTTTCCTTCATGTAACGGCCGCAGATGTATAAAATAGCATCTCCGTCCACCAGTTCACCGTTTTCATCCACCGCCAGGCAGCGATCCGCATCTCCGTCATATGCAAAGCCGACATCCAGCCGCTTTTCTTTGACAAATTCCTGCAGGTACTCAATATGGGTGGAGCCGGCGGCCAGATTGATGTTCAATCCGTTCGGCTCATGATTCATCACATAGGTCTTGGCGCCCAGTGCATCAAATACACTTTTGGCAATGGCGGAGGCACTGCCGTTTGCACAGTCCAGACCAACCCGCATTCCCTTAAAAGAACGGGTAGCCAATGAGATCAGGAAACCGATATAACGATTTCTGCCGGCACTGTAATCAATGGTGCACCCAATGGCATCTTTTTTTGCCAACGGCAGATTGTCTTCTTCCTGATCCAGATACTGCTCGATCAGATCCTCAACCGCCGCTTCCATCTTATGGCCGGAACCATTGATAATCTTGATACCATTGTCATAGTACGGATTATGACTGGCCGAAATCATGATACCGCAGTCAAAATCCTCTGTTCTGACTACAAAGCTGACACTCGGAGTGGTCGTCACATGCAGCAGATAGGCGTCTGCGCCCGATGCGGTCAGTCCGGCTGCCAGAGCATACTCAAACATATAGCTGGATCTTCTGGTATCCTTGCCAATGACGATTTTTGCCTTGTGCTCTTTTCCGAAGTAATGCCCAAGAAAACGCCCCACTTTAAATGCATGATTGACCGTCAGATCGACATTTGCTTCTCCTCGGAAACCGTCAGTACCAAAATATTTTCCCATTGATAACCTCCATATATCTCATAATTCAAACTATTCATAATAGCTGCGTGATTTTTGCCAGTCGCCTTTTACCCGATCATAAACGATCGTTCGATAGTTCTGCAAGACCGGATCCGTTAGCTCCTTAACCCATTCTCCCTCCTGATTCAGACTTCCATGAATTGTCATTGCCGGAAAACGCAGCATGACATCGTCCTGAAAACGATGGAAGGCATTCATTTCCTCTTCACCATAAACAGCCCGAAGCAAATAAGTACCCAGAAAATTTGAACCGATAACCGGCTTCTCGGGTATTCCTGCCTTGTTCAGCGGAAAATTGGCCCAAATCAAAAACGGCACCTGATACTCATCCGTCTTCTTTCGATCCTTTCCCATCATTTCATTCAAAAAGGCTTCACCAAGACTCGGCTGGTGATCTCCGAACATGACCAGGACAGTCGGTTCATCCTCACTCTTTAATTCCGTAATCAGATTTTCCAGTGCCCGATCAGAGTGCTGTACCAGATTGAAATAAACATTCGCCCGATCTTCATCCTCTTTCAGGCCATTGATTCTCAGCCCCGTATCAACCGCAGTCAATTCATCCGCCTCGTAATCACCATGGTTCTGCATGGTCACATCAAAGAAAAAGACCGGTTTATCCTGTTGCCTGAGTATCGGCAACATCTCCTGATAATTTGCCTCATCCGAAATCAAGCCGCGCAGCCGATCGCTGTAATCAAACGGTTCGTAAGTGTCCATAAAATACAGACTGTCAAAACCCAGATTGGTCCAGGACGTTTTCCGACTGTAGCCCGATTCATAATATGGATGCATGGCAATCGTTTCATACCCCCTAGCTTTAAATTCGGTCGCCAGCGAGGGAGCAGGCTCGCTCAGGAATTGTTGGAACGGGATCGCCTGTGTCGGCAAATAAGCCAGACTGTTGCCGGTCAAAAACTCATACTCCGTATTGACCGTACCTCCACCGAAGATTGAAACATACATATTCCCCTTGATTACATTATCACCCTGCAAGGACTGATAAAACGGAGCCAGCGGTTTATTGAAGGTAAGACCGTTAAAGCCATCGTAGTCAGCAAATGACTCATTCATGATGGCGATGATATTCGGCTGTTTTTTCATGTTCGTCCCGGCAGTTCCACGGCTCTGAACTTTGGTATAGGGTTTCAGTATCTCCTGTACCCGCTCTGTTGAATAGTCAGACGGCTTTTCGACCCTCTGATTCTGAGCAAACGTCAGGAATGATAACACAAAACCGTGACGTTGGTAATATCCCTTTACATCCCAGTAATTGATGCCGATATAAAAAGCGGACTTAAAATCATAATTTCGAAAACCTACAAATCCCAAGATACCGCAGAGCAGGCCTGCTGTCAATCCAATGATGTATTTCTTTACCGTTACAGCTGTCTTCTTACGCATCCAGGCAGCGCAAAACACCACCCATAGAATACTGCCCATCAACGAAATATAAATAGATATTGGGATCCGAAAGCGATATTTGTCTGCCACATTCTGCAATGTGCCCAACTGAGCCAGCAGCATCGGCAACAACGGAATATCCCGCATCTCCACCAGAGTATACGAGATCATTGAAATCAGGACCCCAAATGTCTGCCCGACCAGAACCGCCGCCCACAGGCGATGCGTCAGACAGGCGACCATAATATACAGCAAATAATACCAGATCAGGTTTGCAAAGGTCTCCAAATCAGTGCGTTCCAGCCACTTACCATGAATCGTGATCTCAAGCAGCACATAGCATACAATAGGAGAAAGAATAAATAGAATCCATGCAATACTGCTTCTAATCTGTTTGCCCACTTTTTTTTCAGCCAGCCAATGATATATCCGATCTGACAGCAGCCAGACTGACATCACCAGCAATGTAAAAATCAAACTGACACGAAACGGTGACAAGTCCGTCTTCGACCAGTCCTCTTCGTTTTTGAACAACAGTGTCACTGCAAAGATTCCAGTAAAAAATAAGGGCACCCAAATTCTATACTCTTTCACTATACTCAGAGTTTTTTTCAGTCGCGGATACATGTCATTCACCCAGTCCTGATTCGATCAAGGTTACGATCGCTGCCAGCGCCTCTTCTTCATCGACACCATCAGCCACGATCTCGATCTCATCATCCCGTCTGATACATGCTCCCAGAACGCTGAGAACACTCTTAGCATTAAATGAGCTTTCCCCTTTTTTACAGGTGATCGCGGCAGCATATTTTACTGCTTCATTGCATAATAATCCGGCCGGTCTCAGATGCAAACCGGTTAAATTTCGTAAAATGACCTTTTTGCTTACCATCAAACCCTCCATTCTTATTTGGATATCTTGGTTACATTCACTTGAATCTGAGGATTTCCGACCAGCGCATATCCGCTCGGCAGAACCACATCCAAGGGCAGGGTGAATTTCCCCTCCTTTTCATAATCTTTCAGATCTACTGATGCCGTGATGCTGTCCGCCGTAATCTCCTTTGTCGCAGTTTCATCGGCTCGTACCGAAATTGATATCGTCTCGGAGCCACCGAAGGAAACCTTATATTCATCCGACTTATTCAGCATCTTGATCTTTACTGTTTCCAGTTTTACGGTCTGACTGGCCACCTCTGTCACTGTGACAACCAAATCAACCTTCCCCGAATTCAGCTTGGATAAAATCACATTCTTCGGCAGGTACTTGCCCAGATCCACCTGCTCCTTAAAGCTTTCCGATTCTCCGTTCAAGACCACATCCTTCGCAGGGATCTGAATCGATTTAACGGAGCTTAACACATCTGCCGGTGCGGCAATTGATACCGTCGGCGGGGATGTCTGTACCTGAGCCACCATATAGCCTTCCGCTACAGATCCGGTGAAGCCTTCAACCTCGACCGGAATCTTTTCCTTAACCTTCCATATCTCTACCGTTACCGAAAGAGTGTTCTTACCGGTACTAAACTTCAGATATCTGGTCAGGCTATCATCCACCTTTTCTTCATTGCGGTCATAAACTGTGTAGACCACATCGTGAAATGTCTTGCTGGCCGCCAGGTTTGAAACATCTACATGTGCAACCACCTTATCCAGCTTATTGATCAGAGATTTCGGACCGTATACCACAATACCGGTGATATCGGTGCTGGACGGACCGACGATATAGCCATTGGCGGGTGTCGTCCCATCCGTGGTCACAGATACCGGCAATTCAACAGATTCTTCCGCTTCAACCTTTAAGTTTACCGCATTCGGACTGATTTTCATATCATCCGCCGAAACCGAGGCATGCAAACAGGTCACCGTAATCGCGATATTGTCCATATATGACAGGTGCGACATATCGGCAATGGCCGTAAAGTCCGAGTTTTTCAGCTTCTCCACCACCGAACGCTTCTGGGTCACTGTTACCGTAACTCGATCCGTCTTATTTTGAACCATATAGACCTTGCCGCTCTCCAACAGCTTATCACCATTGCTGATCTGGACGGGGATATCCGTGAATTTCCGGCTGACGGTCGGATCATTGATATTGACCACCAGGAACCAGATGATCACCGCTCCGATGACAGAGATGATCTTCAAAGATATGTTGTTTTGAATCCTTACTCTCATGCTTGATCGGCACCTTTCCGAAATTTCCACTTCCGTTTTTGTATTACTTTATTCTGGAATCGTTCCAAAGCCTTTTTTAGACATATCAGATCAACTTCCCTTTCAATCCTGCCGGCTTCACAGATCGAGATGCCCCCGGTCTCTTCAGATACAACAATAACCAGTGCATCCGTCAGCTCCGAAAGACCTACCGCCGCCCTGTGCCTGGTTCCCAATTCCTTGCTGATGGACAGATTCTCCGAAAGCGGCAGATAACAGGTGGCCGCTTCGATCCGATTTCCGCGAATAATGACCGCTCCGTCATGCAAGGGTGATTTATTAATAAAAATATTATCCAGCAGCTGTGTACTGACCAGCGCGTCAATCATGATGCCTGTTTCAACGTATTCACTCAGTATGACTTCTTTTTCCATGGCGATCAGGGCGCCCGTCTTCCCGCGAGACAGATCCACCGTCGCATTAATGATTTCATTGACTGTGGCGTCACTGCATCGTTCAGCGACAGCGGCGTTATTAAACACCGCCTTCAGGTAACGCTTACGTCCGATCTGTTCCAGAAGCCGTCGAAACTCAGGCTGAAATACGATAATCACAGCTGTGATTCCGACTGCCAGCATGTTTCGGGCGATCCACAGAATGGTATCCATCCGAAAGACATAGGCCACCAGCAATCCCAACGCCACGATGATAATACCCTTCAACAGGCTCCATGCCTTTGTGGCCCGAATCCAACGCAGAACATAGTAAAACATCACTGCCAAAATACCGATTTCAGCGATATCAACCAGGCCGATCCTGGGAATAAATTTCCCTTGTGTCATAAATCTTAAGTAGACTGCGATTCTATCGATCACGATTCACCCTCTCCTGTTTTTCCCGCTCCCGAACGAACATTGATTCGATTGATCTTCATCTTTCGTTCGGAAATACTGTTTTTCGGTACAGCCTTCACATAATACATATAGTCGTCATCCTCAAATGTAACATGCTCCACCCGAGTATAATCCAGATTAAACACGAACAGCTGCAGGATGACTGCCATAGCGGCACTTACCAAAACAGCCGGGATCACGATGATCTTCGGCTCGATCTTGAGGAAGGAAGCTCCCATAAAATACAAAACCAGATACAGACCCAAGCCTACACCGGTGGCTATATTCCAGGCATAATCGATCGGACTGCGACTGATTAGATAAATCACAAACAATACAATCACGAAAATGGCCACCATCAATATCATTTCCTTGTTCTGAGCAAAGGCAGTCGCAAAGGCACTCATCTGATCGGCTGATGCCTGCAGGCTGCTGCCGTTTAGTTTAGCCGCGCGGTCGCGCACCATCAACATAAAATAATACAGAACCGTACCGTAGGCTATACCGACCACTGAAAACGGTGTGCCGCGCAGTCCGAAAAACAACGGGATCGCCGGCCCGACGTTCATTTGCAGGGCCAACGGCGCAAACAAAACACCCCAAGCATCCGACTTTTCAAATCGGAATACCAGCGCCAGACCGCAAAGCAACAGAAGCAGACCAACCCCCAGCATCATGAATGAGATCGCCTGTAAATGCATCAACACCACGATTCCCAGCAAAATGACTATGCCATTGAGCGGTAACACAGCACTGATCAATATTAAAACAATTACCACCAGCGGGTTTTTAGCAAGGGTAAACTGCCCCAGATTCCGATTGATAAAAATAAGGGCAATCAGCGCCACCACCGCTTTGATAACAGCTACGATCCAGTACTCATATCCACTGAAAATTCGTTTTAGTTTTTCTCTGATTTCTAAAATGATAGACACTGCTGGTTCCCCCCTTATTCCTCTTCCTGACACGCTTCCACCCGCTTGATCTTTTCCAGGTAGGTTTTGGCTGCCGCCCTCGACCGGTCATATCGGAAAAACTGCTTATAATAAATAATGATCTCATACACCACCAGCAAGACAATATAGCCGATAACCAATTTCAACAATGCATCCGTGACCACTATCAAATGAAATTCTCGACTTGCCAACAAAACCTTCGCTAACATCCAGATAACGGCAAAAATCAGGTACACCATCGTCAACAGCAGGCCGCTCTTAATCATCTCCACACTGATATAATCCTTTTTAAAATACATCCTGGCCTGGCGGCATTCTTCACTATGATGTTTCTCATAAATCGCTAAATCTGTCATCGCTTTGACCTTTTTTTCATGAATCATGACGATACTCCCTTCCATACATCTGGGCAATATTATAGCATATAGCCGTCATCGGAAAAAGAACTTTTTATACACTCTCCAATTTGCTCAATTTCAGAGCCTGATCGGCCGCGATCAAATGATCGATGATCTCCTGAATATCGCCGTTCATTACATCATCCAAACGATGTAGCGTCAGTTTGATCCGATGATCGGTTACCCGCCCCTGCGGAAAATTATACGTTCTGATTTTTTCCGAGCGATCTCCCGTACCAATCTGACTGCGGCGGGCAGCCGACTGTTCGTCATGCTGCTTTTCCAGCTCTATTTCGTACAGTCTGGAACGCAGGATCTTCAATGCCTTGTCCTTGTTTTTTAACTGTGATTTTTCGTCCTGACAGGAAATGACGATACCGGTCGGGATATGTGTCAGCCGAACTGCCGAGTCTGTCGTATTAACACTCTGACCGCCGTTGCCTGACGAACGAAAGACGTCAAATTTACAGTCGTTCAAATCCAAATGAAAGTCCACCTCTTCTATCTCCGGCATGATGGCCACGGTAATGGTTGAGGTATGGATACGTCCTCCGCTTTCTGTTTCCGGCACGCGCTGTACACGGTGAACACCGCTTTCATATTTCAGTTTGGAATAGGCTCCCTGCCCATTGATCATAAAGACCACTTCCTTCATGCCGCCGATTCCGTTTTCATTGGCATTCATACGTTCTGTCCGCCAACGATTTTTATCGGCAAACTGAACATACATCCGATAGATCTCAGCCGCAAACAGGGCCGCTTCATCCCCGCCCGCTCCGGCACGGATTTCAACGATAACATTCTTCTCATCATTCGGATCCTTAGGCAGCAGCAGGATCTTTATCTCCTGCTCCAGCCGCTCCACAGTCTGCTTCGCCGCATCCAGTTCTTCCTTCAACATCTGCTTCATATCCGGATCCGACTCCCCGGATAACAGCTCAAGACTTTCTTCAATTGTTTCCTGTGCTCTTAAATACTCCCGGTAAGCTTCTACGATCGGCTGCAGATCACTTTGCTCCTTCATCAGCGTGCGAAAGCGATTCTGATCAGCCACTACTTCCGGTTCATTGATTTCCTGCATGACTTCTTCATAATGCCGAACCATCGTTTCCAGATTTTCAAACATATTTTTTCTCCTATGTGTTTACTCTGTTTCAGGCAAGCTTTTTCTCGCCAGTATCACTCGATCCAAGCCGCTCAGATCCTGTTTCACCTCAATCTTTCGGTAGCCCTGTTCTATCAGTAAGCCGGTGACAGCCTCCGCCTGATCGGAACCGATTTCCAAGGCCAACAAACCGCCGGCTTTTAAATGATGAAAGGCTTCCACTGCCAATCTTCGATAAAATTCCAGTCCGTCTGCTCCGCCGTCCAAAGCCAGCCGCGGATCGTGATCTCTCACTTCCGGCTGCAGCTCCTCCAAATCAGCTGTTTTGATGTAAGGCGGATTTGAAACGATCAGATCAAAGTCACCGTCAACCGGCGCCAGAAGATCACCCTGTACCCACTTCACCTCAGCCTGCAATCGTTTTCCGTTCGCCTGTGCCAGCAGAAGGGCTTCCTCGGAAATATCCGCCGCTGTCACCCGGGCAGACGGATATTCCAGAGCCAAGGTCACGGCAATGCAGCCGCTGCCGGTACAGACATCGCAAACTTTCGGACTGTCTGTTTTCACTTCTTTTTTTAAATAATTTAAACAGGCTTCCACCAGATTTTCCGTATCCCAGCGTGGAATCAATACTTGTGGTCCGACCAAAAAATCATAACCGTAAAAACACTGGCTGCCCAACAAGTGTTGCAATGGCTCCCGTCGTCTGCGCCGTGTTAGCAGTTCTGCCAATCGGCTCTCCTGCTCTTTTTCCAGGCATTGATCTGTCAACACCAGCTCCTGCTCCCGGCAACGCAGTACATATGCCAGCAGGCTGCGGCTATCACCGTCGGCATTATCCACTCCGGCCGCTGTGAGGCTGCCTGTTGCCTGCCGCAGCCACTCCCGCACCGTCATGAAACCTCCTCCGATGCCGGCTGCCAGACTTCCTTCACCGCTCGGATCGCCACTTCTACCATATCCGCTGTCGGCTCTTTAGTAGTAATGCGTTGCACCCACAGACCGGGCTGACTAAGCAGATCAATCAACCAATGATCGCTACGACCGGCCAGTCGTAAAAATTCAAATGAAATACCGGCCACCAGCGGAATCACAACGATCCGCAACGCCAAACGAAATAAGGGGGCTTCCACTCGGATGGCCATAAACACCAGAATCGTAATCACCATAATAATGACCAGAAAGCTGGTACCGCAACGCTTGTGAAAACGACTACTGGCCATGACATGATCCACCGTTAGTTCACGCTCATGCTCAAGGCAATTGATACACTTATGCTCTGCTCCGTGATACATATATACACGACGCATATCCGGCAGCAGACCGGTCAATCCGATATACAGTAAAAAGATCATCAACCGGATCACCCCTTCCAGAATAGTCAGGAGCGTCTGCGAAGGAATATAACGTCTAAGCAGCAGTGACAGACCGTAGGGCAAAGCGATAAACAGGCCAAGAGCCGTAATGACCGAAAATACGATCATCAGCCTATTGAGCCAACGTTCTTTTCCGCTCGGCTCGGTTGGCTTAGCTTCCTCTCCCTCCAGCAGAGCAGCGCTCCTGGTAATGATGCGAAATCCCAGCTTCATGGAATCAACAAAGCCGACGATCCCCCGCAGCAGCGGCAGCTTGGCCCAACGGCCGTTTGCCACGCTGTGAAATTCGTCTTTCTCCAAATATATCTCTCCGTCTTCCCTCCGAACCGCGATCGCATAATCAGCGCCGTTTCTCATCATGATCCCTTCCAGAACCGCCTGTCCTCCAATTAAGACTTTTTTCATGCATCCTCCCTTTCAGGTAGTCGGGTATGTTTCACAAACCCTTTTGTCGGTTATAAATAAAAAGAAAGAACCGGTTCCCCGATTCTTTCTGTCTGAAATGTATCTTACTCGTTGATACCGTATTTCTTGTTAAACTTATCAACACGACCTCTAGCCGAAGCTGCTTTTTGCTGTCCTGTATAGAAAGGATGGCACTTGGAACAAACTTCCACATGGATCTCGGACTTTGTAGAACCGGTAACGAAAGTATTTCCGCAGTTACAGGTCACAGTAGCCTGATGATATGTTGGCTGAATTCCTTCTTTCATAATCTCAACTCCTTTATCATAAACTATATGTGGATAGTCTTATCCATACAACTTTGATATTATAGCACGCGAATACCGCAAATGCAAGAGTTATTTCTCTTTTTGCCACTTCCAAATGCTGATGCCCAGAGGGGGTACAGTAATCTCCATGGAGTATTCCCTATTGTCGCACTCAGACTTCTTGGCCTTCTTCATGCGTGAGTTCACATGATGAGCTCCGCCGAAGTCCCGATGATCACTGTTGAAGATTTCTTTATACTTTCCGGCACGCGGAACACCGATCTTATGATTCTCACGAACGACCGGAGTAAAGTTACAGCTGATCAACAGTATCTCCTCCGTCTTCTCATCATAGCGGTAAAATGTTACCATACTTTCATTGGCAGAGCAGCAATTAATCCACTCAAAGCCCGGCACCTCTGAGTCCATGGCATACAAGGCCGGATGCGCCAGATACAGATGGTTAAGCGCCCTCACATAGTCAGACATTTGGCGGTGCGGATCAAACTGCAACAGATACCAATCCACACTCTTGCTCTCCGACCATTCACTGTACTGCCCGTTTTCCTGACCCATAAAGAGCAGTTTTTTCCCCGGATGACACATCATATATCCGTAGGCCAACCGCAGATTGGCGAGCTTGTCATATTCATTGCCCGGCATCTTGCCCAGCATGGAGCCTTTGCCATGCACCACCTCATCATGTGACAGCACCAGTACAAAATTCTCGCTGTAAGCATACATCATGCTGAACAACAATTCATTGTAGTGGTAGCTTCTGAAATACGGATCCAGCTGCATATAGCGCAGGAAATCATTCATCCAGCCCATATTCCATTTATAGGCAAAGCCAAGGCCTTCCTCCTCCACCTTTCCTGTAATTTTCGGCCAAGCCGTTGATTCCTCGGCGATCATACAGAAGTCCGGCATATTTTTTGCAATCAATGAGTTCAAATGCTTAAAGAATTCGATAGCATCCAGGTTTTCATGACCGCCGTACGGATTGGCTACCCACTCACCGTCATTTTTCCCGTAATCCAGATACAACATAGACGCCACTGCATCGACACGCAGACCGTCCACATGATACTCATTGGCCCAGAATAAAGCGTTTGCGATCAGGAAGTTTGAAACTTCGGCACGACCGTAATTATAGATCAATGTTCCCCAATGCGGATGTGCTCCCTGTCTTGGATCCTGATGCTCATACAGGCAGGTACCGTCAAAAGCAGCCAGGCCGAAGGCATCCTTCGGGAAATGTGCCGGCACCCAGTCGAGAATGACTCCGATGCCTCGCTGATGCAAATAATCCACAAAGTATTTGAAGTCTGTCGGCGAGCCGAAACGGGCGGTCGGCGCATAGTAGCCTGTCACCTGATAGCCCCAGGAGCCGTCAAACGGATGTTCCATCACCGGCAGTAATTCCACATGGGTATATCCCATCTTCGTCAGATAGTCTCCTACCAGCGGAGCGAGCTCACGGTAATTATGGAACTCGCGATTATCCAGCGGACGCATCCAGCTTCCCAGGTGCATCTCATAAATATTCATTGGCGCATTCAGACCACGGCCGCGCTTCTTCCGCTCCTTCAGCCAGGTTTTATCTCCCCAGCGATAAGCTGTCAGATCCGCTACCACGGATGCATTGTCCGGACGCAGCTGAGCGGCATTGGCATACGGATCAGCCTTTAAAAACGGCGCCCCCTGCGGACCTCTGATCTCATATTTGTAGATCATCCCTTCTGTTACTTCCGGAATAAAAAGCTCATAGATACCGGAATTTCCTACGCGCTGCATCGGATGACGGCGGCCATCCCACATATTAAAATCACCGACTACGCTGACACGACCGGCATTCGGAGCCCAGACTGCGAAATGCGTTCCCTTAATCCGCTTCACAGTTCTCGGATGCGCACCCAGCAGGCGATAAATTTCATAATGAATACCATCTCTAAAACGCTGCAGATCCTCTTCGGTAAACAGACTGTCAAAGGAATACGGATCTCTGATCTGCCCTACTACTCCGTCTTCGTAGGTGATCCGATAACGATAGCTGCCGATCTCCCGTTCCTCCAGCAAAACGGCAAAGACCCCATCTCCCATAGCCTCCATGGGACGGATACTGCGACCGACGATCAAATCAAGGGCGGCGGCGGCCGGCTGATAGGCACAGATTAAAGTTCCCTCCGCTACTTGATGCGGCCCCAAGACCGCCTTCGGCTCCCCTTCCTCGGCCCGTCGCAGACGCTCAATGCGTTCCCAATCCAGCAATTGCCTGATAATCTCTTTCATGTTCAGTCCCTCCAAGGTTTATCATGTTATTGTCATTTTACCATTGTTTACAGCAAATAACAAGAAGCACTCCCTTTCCTTTACCCCGGAATTATGATAGGCTAATATCTGTTCACAGGCATTAAACCCGGCCTGTCTTTTTGTTACTATGTAAACCTGTTTCCCGAAAGGAGTGTTTGTTTTGCCCAACACCGTTCACCCGAAGACTTCAAACACGCATCAACTGCTAATGGGTATGGTTTTTATCATACTATCCGCTCTGGCCTTCGCCTTTATGTCACTCTTTGTCCGGCTGGCCGGCGATCTGCCTTCCTTTGAAAAAGTCTTTTTTAGAAACCTTTTCGCCGTCTTTATCGCCTTCTACCTACTGCGAAAAAAAGGACTGACACTGAAACCGAAAGCCGGCCTGACCGGCTGGCATCTACTGCGATCTCTGACCGGTTTTGCCGGTGTCATCTTTAACTTTTATGCTATCGATCATCTGATTATCTCCGATGCCTCGATGCTCAATAAGCTGTCACCGTTTTTTGCCATCATCTTCTCGCTCTTTATCTTGAAAGAAAAACTGCGGCCGGTACAGGGCGTCGCTCTGATCATCGCCTTTTTCGGTGTGCTCTTCGTGGCCAAGCCCAGTTTTCAAATGACAGCCGCCATCCCTTATCTGTCGGGGATCCTCGGCGGCCTGGCAGCCGGCTTCGCCTACACATGTGTCCGAAAGATGTCCTTGGACGGTGAAGCTCCCGAGCTGATCATCACTATGTTTTCCGGTATCTCGACCCTGATTTGTCTGCCGTTGATACTGTTTGCCTTTGTGATGCCCACTCCTATCCAATTAGGATATATGATATTATCCGGTATTTCAGCCGCGGCAGCTCAGGTCTGCATCACCAAAGCATACGGCTACGCCCCGGCTTCCGAAATCTCGATTTATGATTATACAAACATCCTGTTTTCCGCCATCCTCGGTTATCTCTTTTTATCCCAAACACCGGATGGCTTAAGTGTGCTTGGCTACTTCATTATCCTCAGCGCCTCTCTCGGAATCTATCTGTGGAATAATCGAAGGAATAAGTAAGAACCGCTATCATCACGAAAATCAAAAAGGAAATCTGAGCCAGAAATAAATACAAGCAGATTTCCTTTTTGCTAACTGTTTATTTTTTTATCAAACCCATTTTACTTTTTCAGCGAAAAGCAGCCCAACCGGCGATAAGCCGCGCCGGCACCCAGTTCCTCTTCCACACGCAGAAGCTGGTTATACTTAGCCACACGCTCGCTTCTGCTCGGCGCACCGGTCTTGATCTGTCCGGCGTTTAATGCCACTGCCAGATCAGCTATACTGGTATCCTCCGTCTCACCGGAACGGTGCGATACGACAGCTGTGTAACCGGCCTTATGCGCCATCTTGATAGCCTCCAGAGTTTCCGATACAGAGCCGATCTGGTTCAGCTTAATCAGGATGGAATTGCCGCAGCCGGTCTCAATACCCTTGCGTAGTCTTTCGGTATTGGTTACGAACAGGTCATCGCCTACTAACTGAACCTTATCGCCCAAAGCAGCGGTCAGCTTCTTCCAGCCTTCCCAGTCCTCTTCGTCCAGACCGTCCTCAATAGATTTGATCGGGTACTTCTCTACCAGCTTGGCCCAATGTGCAATCAGCTCATCGGTGGTGAAATCCTGCTTTGATTTCGGCAGATGATACCGGCCGACCTGTCCCTTTACCTTCCACTCACTGGAAGCAGCGTCCATGGCCAGCACGAAGTCCGTCCCCGGTTCATAACCGGCATTCTTTACGGCTTCCAAAATAAACTGAATGGCCTGCTCGTCACTCTCCAGATTCGGTGCGAAACCGCCCTCATCTCCCACGCTGGTCGCCAACCCCTTACTCTTTAACAGGGCTGCCAGCGCATGGAAGACCTCGGTACACTGGCGCAGTCCCTCGGCAAAATTGGCTGCGCCGACCGGCATAATCATAAATTCCTGCACGTCCATGTTGTTGGCGGCATGAGCGCCGCCGTTTAAGATGTTCATCATCGGAACCGGCAGGGTATTGGCCTGCACACCGCCGATGAAGCGGTACAACGGTAGTCCAAGAGCCCTGGCTGCCGCCGAAGATGCGGCCAACGAAACCGCCAGTATAGCATTGGCTCCCAGATTTGACTTGTCCTTGGTACCGTCTGCTTTGAACATAGCCTGATCAACTGCATAAATATCGGTCACATCCATGCCCATTAAAGCATCATTTAAAATGGTGTTGATATTATTGACAGCCTTTGACACGCCTTTGCCGCCGTAACGACTGCTGTCGCCGTCTCTTAATTCCAACGCCTCAAAAATGCCGGTGGATGCTCCGCTCGGGGCCGCACCGCGGCCGACCGTTCCATCTGTCAAGATCACTTCCGCCTCAACGGTCGGATTTCCCCTGGAATCGATGATCTGTCTGCCTATGACCTTTTCAATCTGTAAATGCTTCATATTTTACCTCTTTCCTTTGTAATCATCTATCTGTCACGGTTCATCACCGTCACAAGCATCCATCTGCCCGCCAAACCGAGATCTCATTACGATCAGCTGATTTTTAGGCAGAAAAATGCCCCTGTGAGGGAGAACTCACAGAGGCATTCCCTCAATTTGCAACACAATGATAAAACATTTTATGAACTTAGGAGATTTGTTCTGTTGCATGTTAAGGAGTAACTATGAAATGTGTATGTATGTGTGTTAGGCTTTCCTAACTGAGCTTATAATATCACAGCTTTATATGGATTGCAATAGTTTTTGAGAAAAATTCTCAATTATTTTTTGGCCTACAGATTTTTGATCTTAAATTCGCGCTCATGCTCGCGGCGCTGATCCTTCTTGGCTATATCCTGACGTTTGTCATGCAGTTTCTTCCCTCTGGCTACACCGATCTGCACCTTAACATGACTTCCCTTTATGTACACTGCCAATGGCATAATGGTATAACCGGCAGCCGCGCTCTTGCCGGCCAGCTTATTGAGCTCATGCCTGTGCAGCAGCAGCTTTCTGGCGCGCAGCGGATCGCGATTGAAGATATTCCCCTTTTCATACGGCGGAATGTGCATCCCCAGAATATAAGCCTCCCCCCGTTCAATCTGAATATAGGCTTCCTTGATACTGCACCGCCCCATACGCAGGGATTTGACCTCTGTACCGACCAGAGCAATACCGGCTTCATAGGTTTCCTCTATAAAATAATCATGGTATGCCTTTTTATGATTGGCAATTTGTTTGATGGAATCCTTTCCCACCCTTACTCCTCCTCTTCATCGATGAATAAGAAATCGATCTTTCCGTCCAATACCGACACATCTGAAATAACGATCTTCAAACGATCGCCTATACAAAATTCCCGTCCGCTGCGCTTTCCGATCACGCGATGGCTTACAGCATCAAAGGTATAATAATCCCCCGGCAGATCCTTTGCACGGATCAGACCCTCAATAGTATTCGGCAACATCACATAGATGCCGTGCTCGGCTACCGAAGTGACCATGCCGATGTACTCTTGACCGAGGTGCAGCTTAGCATACTCGGCCATCTTCATCTTTTTGGCTTCGCGCTCCAGCTCATCGGCCCGCAGCTCTGTCTGAGACGCCCACTTGGCCACCTGTGGCAGAATCTCGCGATAATGATTGATCCGCTCCTCCGACAGTCTGTCATGCAGGCACTCCTTGATAATTCGGTGGATCTGCAAATCCGGATAACGCCTGATCGGCGACGTAAAATGACTGTATTGGCTGATCTGCAAGGCAAAATGTCCTTCACAGAAGGCGCTGTACTGGGCACGCGGCATGCACCGCAGAGTCAATCGTTTGATAAACTCCTCCCGTTCTGTTCCGATCTGACGTTCCAGCAACTGTTGTAAGGCATGACTTAAGCCCTTACGACTCTGCTTGATATGCAACCCCATACCGGACAGAACCATTTCCAGATCCTGTAATTTTTCTGCCGTCGGCTCGGCATGTACACGATATAAAAACGGCAGCTCCCGCCAGAAATACTCTTTGGCCACAGTTTCATTGGCCAGAAGCATAAAGTCTTCAATGATAGCATTTGACACACCACGCTCATACGGTCTGACATCGATCGGCTGCCCCTGCTCATTTAGGACGATCTTCGTTTCCGGGAAGTCAAATTGCAGGCCGCCCCGTTTTTCTCTGGCCCGACGGATCATATCCGATACGATCCTCATCCGCTCAAGCAACGGCACGAGCTCTGCGTAAGTTTCGCGCAAAGCGGCATCCCCATCCAGGATCAGCTGAACATCCTGATAGGTCATACGGCAACGACTCTCAATGACGGTTTCACAAATCTCATGACCGACAACCCGACCCAAATGATCCACCTCCATCAGGCAGCTGAGCGCCAGCTTCGGCTCGCCCGGATGCAGGGAACAACTGCCGTTTGATAAAGCTTGCGGCAACATCGGCAGGACACGATCCGGCAGATACACACTGGTACCGCGGCGCAGCGCCTCACTGTCCAGGGCACTGCCTTCCTTGACGTATTCAGCCACATCCGCAATATGCACGCCCAATCTATACCCGTCATCCGTTTCCGTCAAACTGATGGCATCATCCAGATCCTTGGCATCTTCGCCGTCAATGGTGATAATTAGCTCCGAGCGCAGATCCAAACGACCGGCCAGCTGCGCTTCGGTAATAGGCTTTTGCGCCAGCGCCTCAGCTTGGTCCTCAACAGCTGCCGGAAACACCTCATTCAGTTCATACTGGTACAGCAGGGCTTCCATATCCACGCCGGCCGCTCCCTTTTTGCCGATCACACGGATGATTTTACCCTCCGGCAATCTGCGTTTATCTCCATAATGCTGCAGCTCCAGTACCACCTTGTCCATCGGTTCAGCTGTCAAACCACCCTTGGTGACACGGATTCCGGCCGGATAACGATTTTTATCCGGCCGGACAAGACCGCGTCCACGCTCTACCTTATACAAGCCTACCAGTGTCTTGGTGTTTCTCTCCAGTACCTTGACCACCTGCCCGATCCGCCGACGTCCGGTCTGCTGTGGACACACCTCGATCCTGACAGTATCATTATGAAAGGCCGTTCCCTCATTTCCTTCCGGGATAAAGATATCTTCCTCTTCACCTTCTACTTCGACAAAACCAAAGCCATTCGGGTGACCGAGATAGCGCCCCTCCATCATTTTTGATTTGGCCAGACTGTATCGACCTCGCTTGTTCAGCTCGACCTTGCCTTCCCTCACCAGCTCGTCCAGCAAGGCAGTCAGCAGCTCTCGATCCTCCGATTTGACCTGTAGAAGCAGTGCCAATTCCTTCTGCTTCATCGGACGGTACTGCGCCTCTCCCATCAGGTGCAGAAGCAGTGCTTTTCTGTCGCCGCGGCCGGTTTCCTGTCGGCCTGTCCGTTTTTCTCTTTTCTGTTTCAATTTATTTCCTTTCTTCTGCTCTGCATCACGGCCGTCCGGTTGCTTTCATCGGGTTAAACAAAAAGCCAAAAGGCACCTCTTATACAAGAGATGCCTTATCATTTCCCTTATGCCAAAACATTCAAAACAGTCGATAATACCAAGAAGGCTACGGCCGATAAGGTCGTCAGCTTGATCAATCTTCCTTCGGATGTTCTGCCTTTAATCTTCGCATAATAGGTATCCTGATTCTGAACCGCCCCGGACAGTGCGGACATTCCGTTCTCTTTACCCTCCTGCAATAATACGATGACCGATAAGGCTACGCAATCAATGATAAAAATGATCGTTAAAATCGTCTTTAAATGTAACAAGTTCTTCCACCTCCCATGTGTTAGTCTTGCGGCGTTTCCTAAGACTCACAATAAACGTTGTTAATTATAGCATGTTTTTTTAAGAACCGCAAGACCTGTATTATCGGTGTATCTGTCAAGGTCTAATTGGCATTTTATTTTTTGTTTTTGATTTATAATATTTCATTCAGATAGTCGTACTATCCAAAAACTATCTTTTATCGGCCTAGCGACTGATCGCCTAAAAATAGGTATCACAAAAAAACCTTGAACTCCTATTTTCGATTTAGTCCAAAATTGACCGGTTTTGAATACTCTTATTTAATTTACGAATCGCATGACCGGCATATATGTGTCCTTTAGCTGTTCCGATGCTCTTCAGTTTCTTTCTTTTAGGATGATTCTTTTTTATATGGTTTAATCTTTTTTCATTCCTAACAAAAGAAAAACAACAGTTTATATCATCCTCTAAGGTTCCATTTTGAATGCTGCAAAGCAATTTAACCATATGATTACCTGAGCGTTTTCGCCAGGACATCCTCTGATGCTTCATTCTTCTTGTAATAAGGTTAAAGTTATTGCTCTCTTGAATCCCCATTCCTCGATAGACTTTATCTGCTTCAAGCAAGTCAGGATCAATCAATGTTTTATAGCTTTTCAACTGATCTATATGATTTTCCAAATATTGCTTCGTCTCTCGTGCTTTTGCCACCCATTCATCCATGTAAGAAATGCTATTGATATAAGTATCTAATACATCAAGAAGATCCTCCGGCTGCTCTTTATATAGCAGTTCCAATAACCAGCTCCGCATTTTTTTATGATAGATGTTCTGATGAATAGAACGCATGATATGAAAGCGATCCAGCTGAATTACAGTGGGTTTATACGGAACATCTGTACACCACTTTGCTCCGTCTGTATTTAGAATTCTGGCTTTGTTAGTGTCCATATTGTAATGACTATGAATAGCATATTCTCGCTTTTCATGAAAATCCATACTATCCGTAAATTCGGCAAATGACAGCTTGTTTTGCAAAAAGAACTGATCCTTGCCTTGTTCGCTCCAGCCGGTATAGCAGGTAGATACCTTTAATTCTTTAGATGGTGAAACTTCTCTTTGCAAGGACAGATACACTCCATCCACTTCTTCAAATAAAACTGTAGCTTCAACTGATCCAGGCTCATATATTCCACTTTTCTGCTGTATCTTTTCTTTTTGCATAACGGATTGTCCGAATCTTTCTTTCAGATTCCAAATGGCTTGATGACTAACCGGCAGGCCGATCGCTCGATCAGATGTGTGTGCAGACTTTCGAAACGATTTATCGGCTGCTTCACTTAATAAAACCTGTGTTGCTTTTTTACTAAACGATCCGATCTTAGTGATTTTCAAAGATTGATCCAATAAAAAAACAAATTGTTGATCAGTCTGATAAATACGCCTGGTATACTCAACCGGCCCGAATACAGTTTTTAAGCAGTTTGTCCGTTTCCCTTTATTGCGATACACAGATGGATCTCGGTTTTTCAATATCCAGTCATCATAGCTTTCCAAAATCATTTTGAAAAACAGACATGCACCAGCTTGAAACAGTCTTTGAATTTTTTCTTCATACTCATCAAAATGTGCCGGATTTTGATTTAATGTTTTAGAAATCATTATTTCAAAGCAATGAAGAAACTCTTTTGTATTAAATAATTCCATTAATTGATAACCAATGTACTTTTGTATCAATATTGCCCCCTAACAATAAAATCAAGGTGGCAGTATTGCCACCTTGTAAACTGCAATTTAAAGTTTGATTTTTTATCTCATATTTCATCATAATATTCAACCGCCCAATTCTTTAATTTATCAAAGATTTTCTGATTTTTCGGTTCGATGACTAAGCCTTCGAATGATTCACCATGCGTAAAATAATAGTCACTTAAAGCTTCTATAATCGGCTGATCGTTACGATGGTCAATTTGCTTAAACAGGTCATTAAAAGTTTGACTCACAGTCGTGCAAGGTATTCCATCTATTACCTCATAGCGAATTTCATCAAAATTTGGAACAACATGACATATGACATTTTTGTTTATAATCAGAAAAATCCCATATAAGCATTTTCAATTTTCCTTTTTACAAACCATATCTATTCCAAATTTGCAACCTTTGATCAGATGTAATGATGCCGTCCAGCTCCTCCTGTTTGGACGCAGCTTCAATTCCGGATCTGTAAATATCATACATTGACCAATCACCCTTTTCAAAACATTCATCTGCAAAATTCATAACCTCTCTTAAGGCGGCTGAAACTCTAAATGAAATCACAATGTCATGATTCAAATACATAACGATGCCATCGTCACATGTTTTGCAATACTTTTTTTCTTCCGACATGTAATAATTCTCCTTATTTTTTTATTATTCTATCATGCTTAGATTTGTTCTATAAGGTGGCAACTCTGCCACCTCTACCGCAACCATCAAGGTGGCAATGTTGCCACCTTGTATAACAAATTTTCCTGTCTATAATTCTATTTCCGGATTATGATCCTTGTTAATATAATCATCAAATTCTATTTCATGTAAAATATAAGGATTTTCCAATATTTCTTTAGGGATCAAGTTTTGAATCTTGGCTTCCAGCAGAGGAACTTCGTTTTTCAATACATTCTTTACAATCAAAAAGTCTATATCTGCATACCCATGAGCAATTCGATCTCTCATACCTTTTATGTTTTTTAAACTATACTCAGGATCAGCATACAACTCTTGATCTATATCACGAATCTGAGCTGCCTGCTCCCCAAGTTGCAGAATACACATGCCAACAGCATATCTGTTAAACTTGTCTGATAGCATGGTTTCGTAATCAAATGAATACTCACGACATATAGTCATCATATCCTGCACATATTCATACATTCTCGCAAATTTATACATGATTCTCGTATTCTTGTTCATAAATCAATACCTTATCCTTTTGAAAATTGCCATAGTGGAACTGTTTGCTTTCATCTTCCGTAATAATATCAACTCTTTTATTTAATGGCTCCGAAAGATCATCATATAGACCATACAATGCCCAACCAACCGGTCGATTCAATACAATCATAAAATCCACATCACTGGCACCGGTGGCCTCTGATCTGGCATACGATCCGAACAAATAAACCTGATAAATAAAGTCTCGTGAGTGAAATATCGGCCGACAAATTTCTTTGATTTCATCTATCGTATATATCCTATTTTGATCTGTCATGTGATGAATCACCTCCTCACTTTTATATAAGCTATAACCTTTTTTTAATTATAACATGACCATTTTTTCCTATCAAGGTGGCAGCACTGCCACCTTGATAACTTCAAGCCGTACTTTGCTATGCTGCATCCAATTCTTGTTTCAGATACTCAAGCACCCCTGCTACATCTTTTTTTAGATGGGCTTTTATCCATTTCTGTTCTTGATCCGAAAAGACATACAGATATTTCTGAACGGTTTTAATAAACTCCTTTTTATTGTCCTTAAGGTTGATCAGCAAACGAATAACGGACTTGCGGTCGATTTTATTAAGCTTAAGGATCTCATTTACCTTTGGATGAACCACCTTTCCGTTTTCAAACATTCGTACTTTTTTATCCTGTACGGGATATTCTCCCTTATAAAAAATAAGACATTGATTATTCGCCAGCCGGCTTACCTCATCAACCATCATGGTTTCACGCCCCAGATTATCAGTTGATTTACTGTCATGCCCATGGGATCCAAATTGCCTGGATCTGGAATCCTTGGCAATCGTTTCTTTACCTAAGCGTTCTGCTATATACTTCCATGCGGCCGGTTCATTTGTTCCTAGATACAAGGTTGTGTCGAAATTGCCCAGGCCGATTTCTTTTCCTGTTTCCTGAAATTTTTCGG
>JAEXAX010000025.1 GCA_023458035.1 Bacillota bacterium
AAGGAGACCTGACGCCGGAAGTTGTCAACAACATGCTATTCAGCAAGAACAAATCGGAAATTAAGACGCTGTATAACTCAGTTGGTCGTGTTGGCAGGGCGCAAATGCGCAATGGCATCATTGGAAAAGCGATGGAGAAATCAGGCGGAGCCCCTGACCAGTTCCTTCGGCAGCTTAACATCCTGCAAAACCAGACTGGCATCACATTTAAGGGTCAGGAAGCCGCTTATTTGAAAGGATTGAAAAACTACCTTCAGTCCACTCAGCAGGCAGCAAAAGCAGCAGTAACAACTCCTACAGGTCAGCAAACCATTCCGTTCATTATCGGATACAGGGACATTCAATGGCTGTGTATGACGCATATGGCACACAGCAGTTCTACTATCCAAACATTCTCAAGTATGACCCGGACCAGTTCCGGCATGAGCTAGAGGGAGAGTTTGCAAGCGGGGCATTCCCTGAAACAGTAAAGTATAAGTATGGATTACCTTCTGTTGTTGATGGTGCTGTCTTCAGGAATGTACAAGAAAAGCTGGATGATTTTGTATTTTTGGAAGACTTTGGTGGCAAAGATGATTCTGGAACAACAGATAATAGCATAGCCTTTCAGAAGGCATTCGCTTCAGGCGCAAGAAAAATTCACTTGAAAGGTTCTGGCATATATGGAATGAAGACCAGAGACATTGAGCTTCCAGCAAAATATGAAATTATTGGTAACGCAAAAAATCCAGAGATTAAATATCTAGGTTCTGATTCAACCTTCACTATGTTTACCCTTACAGGGTCTGGCCCGGCTGCTAGTCAGTGGAAACAGGGTGGCATCTTTAGGGATGTGATCATTTCATCTGATACAGTAATTAACTGGATGGTTTGCCGACATGTCCAGCACTTAGAGTTTGATCGGGTGTTTTTCTACAACGCTCAGACGGTTATGGATAACTTCCACTACGTTAATTTCTTCCGGTGTGAGCGTTGGGGAAGTCCATTCCTTGGGCGCGCGGATTTGAATACTGTGGGGTTCATCAGTGAAGCACCTAAGTTTCTTATGTGTTTCAGTTCTAATTCACCTATAGACGTATGGGACACCGCTGATTTATTTATTAGTGAATGCTCAATGTTTGCTGGAGATTTTGCGGTAAGAACACGCACAACACTTGGTGGGATGGGTGGAACAGACCAATTCGCGGGTTATCCGGTTATAATTTCAAATAGCGTTTTTGATGCCATCAACGGTACTGCTTTTGATATGGAGAGTCTAGCTTACGCTACCATCAGCGGTAACATTATTAGTGCAGGGAGGATAAACAATAGTCGTGGAATTAATATTAAAGGGGCAAGAAACCTAACATTTACAGGAAACACTATCACTTACTGTGGTGAGTTCGGCATGGTATTGGAAAATGCTGAACAATGTTCTTTGTCTAATAATATATTCAACGGAAATAAGACTGGTGGGCTATCGTTGGTAAACTGTAAAGAAATATCTGTTATTGGCGGCTCTATGGGTACGTCTTATATCAAAGGTGGGTACTACGTGCAACCACTTGGGATCACAGACCCTGCTGATAACTGTAACGGCATAACCATCAATGGCGTTTCTTTCGATAGCGATATGACAACCAAGATTTACCTTAATACATCGGAAGAGCGCAAAAACCGTATTATAGCTTGTCTAGGTGTTAATGATACTCAGACGACTTATCAAAACCGTGGATCTACTGCGCAGCGCCCTACAGCACCAGATGTATTATGATACAACGCTAGGTCTTCCAATATGGTATAACACAGTATCATCTGAATGGAAGAGGGCGGATGGTACAAGTGTATGATAATGCGGGTGCTTAGCACCCGCTTATTTAATTAATTGCAGTTGAATGTAATGTTTTTATCGTAAACAAAAATCTTCTTATCTCCGACGTCAATAACCTTTGATGGATTACCAATCTCTTTAATTGTTATATTTCTCATAACCTCATCATCTGTAATTATGAAATTTCCTCCGCGCTCATACCAATAGTTTTTTGACAACCATTTATTGCATGCAAGTATATTCAAACCTCGGTTTACATCAATCGGAGCAATTGATATGTCTCCATCTATACTTGCTGATGAAGCAAACCAGAAAGATGCATACCCGTTTGTGAGGTTATTCTGCCTTACAGTGTGTTTTATCTGATTTATAATATCATTAGAATTGTCTTTTTTTTCATGCATATAAATAGAACAAAAGAGAATAAATGTTGTAACAACCCCTAATGCGATGAATTTCCACCCTCTGGAGTTGTTAGATCTGCCAATAACAACAGGTGCTAGTATAAAAAATGGAACGATATATCTTATAGTCCATTCATCTATTGGACGGTTACTTGCAAGGTATGCTGGTATCATTATAATACAAGCTATACATATAGCCATATTGACCATGGAGGTTTTGAATATTTCCTTTACTGACATTGCAACTAATATAAGAAGTAAAATCATTACAACAAAACAAAAAACAGAAATAAGCGCTGTAATATCAGAAGGTGGTTTGCCAAAGAAGAAAGCTCCACTGTATAGGAGGAATCCTTTTACGAATAAGTATAAATTATTCAGGATATCATCAAATGCAACAAATGTTGGATCTGGAACGCCTGGCAAAATGTACCAGTTATGAGCTCTTGCGTACATGGTCATAATTTTTGATGCAACATATGCAAATATAGTTGCAACTAGTATGATCAGATTTTTTTGGCTTTTGGTTTTTACTATAAAAATCACTGATGATATTGCTACTGGTGCAATAATGAGTAGCTTTATGATGTCATCACTGAAACAAGCTAGAACTAACACTAAAATATAAAGAGATAGAGAAATTAACGATCTTGTTTTGGAAAAATTGTCTAACATTATGAAGCAAAACAACATGGATACATATGTGCCGACATGTATCACAGGTATTAATACGTTTAATACTGCAAACCCAGAAGGCAGCGCAACGCAAAATGAAATGGCCCATAACGATGAAAGCCTTTCTTTTGAAAGATAAAATGTCATCAATGTAACCATTGAATACATCATTGCCGGTATGCAGTATGCTTGGTACTGTCCGTACCAGAATACCTTTGAAGCAAGCCCGTACCATATTATGTCTGTAAAATAGAATGATACTGTAGAGAGATACCATCCACTAAGCGTCCAATTTCCGTCCGCAATGTCCTTACCCTCAAGAAGTCCAGAAACAGCATCCGAACTTGGCAAAATCTGTTTTGAAATCGAGGCGTAGAAGAAAGTCAAGAATATAAATCCAATGATATATATGGCTGTTTTTTTTATATTTAAAGTCATTTTACTTATCCTTTAGAATGTATCTTGGTCGTTGCTTAACTTCAACATAAATTCTTCCTATATACTCTCCAAGAACTCCTATGCCTATTAACTGAACTCCACCAAGAAACAATATTGATACAATGATAGAAGGGTAACCTTGAACACTATTTCCAAACATCAATTTATCAGCAATCATCCATGCTCCATAAAGGAATGATAAGGTTGCCACAAACAGGCCTATATAAGTCCACATGCGCAAAGGGAAAGTAGAAAAGCTAGTGATCCCTTCCAGCGCTAAGTTCCAGAGCTTCCATCCATTGAACTTTGTGCTTCCTGCAACGCGTTCTGCTCGCGCATATTCTACGACATCGGTTCGACCACCAACCCAGCTCAGCACACCCTTCATAAACAGGTTTCGTTCTGGCATGAGCTTAATGTTTTCTACTACTTCGCGAGACATGAGCCGGAAGTCGCCAACATTCTCTTCTATCTGAGGGTTGCTGATTTTGTTATGAAGTTTATAGAACCACTCAGCAGATTTACGCTTCAGCCTGCTGTCAGTGGAGCGGTCAGAGCGTTTAGCCAGAACCATATCTGCACCGGCCTGCCATTTCTCTATTAAGTGAGGAATAACTTCGATAGGGTCTTGCAGATCAACGTCAATCGGGATAATTGCCTCCCCGGTAGCATGGTCCAGACCTGCGAACAGGGCGGGTTCTTTGCCGAAGTTACGTGTGAACGACAGCGAAACCACAAGCGGGTCGGCAACAGCAAGCTCGTTGATAATTGATTCTGTAGCGTCTTTGCTGCCATCGTTTATGAAGACTATCTCGACTTCATGCTGCTGAAGCCCTTCAAATTCGCGCACGGTTTTATAAAAAATAGGTATCGTGGCCTCTTCGTTAAAGACCGGAACGACTAAAGAAATTTTCATTTCGCATCCCTAAAGACAATGTATTTTGAATAAATGAACCCGCATATCAGGCTGATGGCGGAGAAGGTGACAAGAGTTATCATCGGTGGAAGTGCGCATCTATCAGCAGCCCATCCAACAGTAGCACTCAGTGTTCCCATGAACCCGACATATAACATGTAGCGCATCGTTGTAGTTGATGCTTTGAATGTGAATTTTGCATTCGCGAAGAAGCTAAAGCTCACAGCTACTATGAAACCTGCGAAGTTTGCCAGAGCCTGATTGGTATGCGCGGCATAGATA
>JAEXAX010000026.1 GCA_023458035.1 Bacillota bacterium
AAATAAAGAAGGGTATACACAACAGGTCGAAGAGCTGAACGGGCAGATGCTGGAGCTGCAGCGGCAGCAACAGAACGTGCAGGAAGCAATCATGGCCGGAGAGGCCAGATTAAAGACTTTGCTTGAACAAAAAAAGTCGTATGAGCAAAGAATGAAAAAGCGAATCCGGTTTCTGTATGAGGATGGACGCAGCAGCTTGACGGTGGCCTTGCTGTCGGCTCATTCGGTCAGTGAATTTGTCAATCGTTTTGATTACATAGCGGATATGAGCAAATATGACCGTGATCAGATGGAAGGCTATCAAAAATTGAGTGCTGTCATCGAGGAGGAAAAGACGGCTCTGACCGAAAAACAAGCGCAGCTGGAAGCTATAGCAGCAGATACGCAAAATACCCTGGCTTCTTATGAGGCGCTGGCAGCGGAGGCTGCCCGGACGGCTTCGGCATCCGAGCATCAGCGGAGTGAGGTGTCCAGAGAGAAACAGACTTTAAGCAGTGAGCTGGCCGGCGAGCAGGCTGAGCTGGATCGGTTGGTGGCAGAAGCCAAAGCGGCCGAGGAAGCAAATGCGGCGGCGGTGGAGGCGGCCAGAAAAGCTCAAGAGGAGGCGATCAGGCAGGCCGCAAAGCCGGATCGGCCGGCGGCTGAGCAGGGGGAGGCTGCAAATAAGCCGGACAACTCGCAGCAAGCGGCGCCGTCCGGACCGACGGTTCCGCAGCACAGCGGCGCCTATGCCTATACGGCGGATGAATTAAATAAAATGACAGCCATCGTTTACTGCGAAGCAGGCGGCGAACCGTATATCGGGCAAGTGGCAGTGGCCAGCGTGATCCTAAACCGGGTTGACAGCTCCAGCTTTGCGAATACCATCGAAGGAGTGATCATGGCGCCCTACCAGTTCAGCCCGACCATTGATTATACCGGTCACGGCAGTCGCTATCAGCTGATCCTGAAGGATGTGATCGCCAATCCGGGGAAATATCAGTCGGTGCGTAACGCTTCACTGGCAGCACTGGCGGGTGAGAAGCCGGTCGGTCACTTTCTGTTTTTCCATACCATTCAGTTGGGGCCGGAGTCGGGCGGCATTGTTATTGGTAACCATGTCTTCTATGAGGTCTGGGTTCAGCACGATTATAACTAAAACGGAGAATTTTCGCCTGTGACGGCAAATTGACTTGCCAAGCGGCGTGCGGAGGAGTATTGTTCTGTAAAGGAAGTTATTCGCGTTAGTTTGAGGAGATAAAGGTTATGATGGTAACGTTGATGAAGGGGAAGATCCATCGGGCGACGATCACCCAGGCGGATCTGAACTATGTTGGCAGTATCACGGTTGATGAGGATCTGATGGATGCCGCCGGAATTATGGAATATGAGCAGGTTCATGTCGTGGATATCGATAACGGCAGCCGCCTGGTCACCTATGTGATCAGGGGAGAAAGAGGCTCCGGTATGATCTGTTTGAACGGAGCGGCCGCCAGACTGGTTTCGGTTGGTGACAAGTGTATCATTATGTGCTATGCCGCTTTTACTGCGGAAGAAGCCCGTCAGCATGAGCCGGCAGTGATCTTTGTCGATGAGAATAACAGGCTGGTCGCCAGAGAAAATGCCGAACACCACGGCGAGCTTCGATAGTTCGAGCTTCGATAGTTGTAGGAAGTCATTGACAAAATTATAAGAAAAAAGTATAATATAAGGGTATGCGTAGATTGCAGTCTTACGCCTACCCTTACTTTTATGTAAAGACTAATATTGACTGCCGCAACCCATCAAATTTTAAAGGAGGTAAACTAATGCCAACATTTAATCAGCTTGTAAAGCAGGGCAGACATACTGCCAAGAAAAAATCTACGGCACCGGCTCTGCAGAAGAGTTTTAACTCTTTAAGAAAAAAGAGTAATGACGTATCAGCTCCTCAGAAAAGAGGGGTATGTACCGCTGTTAAGACGACGACTCCGAAAAAGCCGAACTCAGCTTTGAGAAAGATCGCCAGAGTGCGTTTGTCCAACGGGATCGAGGTGACATCCTATATTCCGGGTGAGGGACATAACTTACAGGAGCATAGCGTGGTACTGATCCGCGGAGGTAGAGTGCGTGACCTTCCGGGTACCAGATATCACATCATCAGAGGTACTCTGGATACCGCTGGTGTTGCCAACAGAAAGCAGGCTCGTTCCAAGTACGGAGCTAAGAGACCGAAGGCTGCTAAGAAATAATCAAACAGAATCTGATTCGTATCACAAACAGACACTGTATGGTGCTTGATTTTACCTCGGAGATTGTGACCAAGCGGGTTGCGGGGAGCAGTGAAGATAAAACGAGCACGAACACAAGTAAGAAACATGTGAGTACCGATGATTTAAGGAATATATTAAGGAGGGAAGTACCGTGCCACGTAAAGGACATACTCAGAAAAGAGACGTGCTGGCAGATCCGTTGTACAACAACAAGGTCGTGACCAAGTTGATCAACAACGTGATGTTAGACGGAAAAAAAGGTGTTGCCCAGAAGATCGTATACGGAGCATTTAGTAAGATCGCTGAGAAGAGCGGCAAGGATGCGGTAGAGGTTTTTGAAGAGGCAATGAACAATATCATGCCGGTATTGGAAGTAAAGGCAAGAAGAATCGGCGGAGCCACCTATCAGGTGCCGATCGAGGTTCGCGCCGAAAGAAGACAGGCTTTGGGTCTGCGCTGGTTGACCATGTTCTCCAGAAAAAGAGGAGAGAAGACCATGGAAGACAGACTGGCAAACGAAATCATGGACGCTGCCAATAACACCGGCGCATCCGTGAAGAGAAAAGAAGACATGCATAAGATGGCAGACGCTAATAAGGCATTTGCTCATTACAGATTCTAATAAGGGGGGAAAACCTTGGCTGGAAGAGAATATCCTTTAGACAGGACCAGAAATATCGGTATCATGGCTCACATTGATGCCGGTAAGACCACTCTGACAGAGCGTATCCTGTATTATACCGGTGTTAATTATAAGATCGGTGATACTCATACAGGTGATGCCACCATGGACTGGATGGAGCAGGAGCAGGAGAGAGGTATTACCATTACTTCTGCAGCGACGACCTGTCATTGGACACATCAGATTGAAACAAAAAATGACCCGAACGCATTGGAGCATCGCATCAACATCATCGACACTCCGGGACACGTTGACTTCACGGTAGAGGTTGAACGTTCCCTGCGTGTGCTGGATGGCGCTGTCGGCGTTTTCTGTGCTAAGGGTGGTGTGGAGCCGCAGTCCGAGAATGTTTGGAGACAGGCTGACACCTACAATGTACCGAGAATGGCTTTTATCAATAAGATGGATATTCTGGGTGCAAACTTCTACGGAGCGGTAGAGCAGATCAAGGAGCGTTTGGGTAAGAACGCGGTCCCGATCATGCTGCCGATCGGTAAGGAGGATGAATTTAAAGGAATTATCGATTTATATGAGATGCAGGCCTATATCTATAATGACGATAAGGGCGAGGATATCTCGATCGTTCCGATTCCGGAGGATATGCAGGATGATGCTGAACTGTGGAGAAATGACATGGTTGAGAAGATCTGCGAGCTGGACGATGACCTGATGATGGCTTATCTGGACGGCGAAGAGCCGACCAATGAGCAGTTAAAGGCCGTTATGCGTAAGGGAACCTGTGAGTGTACCATTATCCCGGTATGCTGTGGTACCGCTTATCGTAACAAGGGCGTGCAGAAGCTACTGGATGCGGTAATTGACTTTATGCCGTCTCCGATTGATATCCCGGCTATCGAGGGTACCGACGATGAGGGCAATCCGGTTGTAAGACATTCTTCCGATGATGAGCCGTTCTCAGCGCTGGCCTTCAAGATCATGGCTGATCCGTTTGTCGGAAAGCTGGCCTTCTTCCGTGTGTATTCCGGTACCATGAACTCCGGTTCTTATGTACTGAATGCGACCAAGGGCAAAAAGGAGCGTGTCGGACGTATCGTGCAGATGCACGCAAACAAGCGTCAAGAGATTGACAAGGTATACTCCGGAGATATCGCTGCGGCTGTCGGCTTTAAGCTGACCACCACCGGTGATACCATTTGTGATGAAAAAGCGCCGGTTATTCTGGAGTCGATGGAGTTCCCGGAGCCGGTTATCGAACTGGCAATCGAGCCGAAGACCAAGGCCGGTCAGGGCAAGATGGGCGAAGCGCTGGCAAAGCTGGCCGAAGAGGATCCGACTTTCCGAGCGCATACCGACGAAGAGACCGGACAAACCATCATCGCCGGAATGGGCGAGTTGCACTTAGAGATCATCGTAGACAGATTGCTGCGTGAATTTAAGGTGGAGGCCAATGTGGGCGCTCCGCAGGTTGCTTATAAAGAAACCATTACCAAGCCGGTTGATGTGGACAGCAAGTATGCTAAACAGTCCGGCGGACGCGGACAGTATGGACATTGTAAGGTTAAGTTTGAGCCGATGGATGTTAACGGCGAAGAGACCTTCAAGTTTGAGTCAAGCGTTGTCGGCGGCTCTATTCCGAAGGAATACATCCCGGCGGTCGGAGAAGGTATCGAAGAGGCTACCAAGGCAGGTATTCTGGGCGGCTTCCCGGTACTGGGTGTTTATGCGAATGTATATGACGGCTCCTACCATGAGGTCGACTCCTCCGAGATGGCCTTCCATATTGCCGGCTCCATGGCCTTCAAGGATGCTATGGCAAAGGGAGCGCCGGTTCTGTTAGAGCCGATCATGAAGGTGGAAGTAACCATGCCGGAAGACTACATGGGTGATGTCATCGGTGATATCAATTCCCGCCGCGGACGTATCGAAGGTATGGACGATATCGGCGGCGGTAAGATGGTTCGCGGCTATGTTCCGCTGGCTGAAATGTTCGGCTATGCAACTGACCTTCGTTCCAGGACCCAGGGACGCGGTAACTACTCGATGTTCTTTGAGAAGTACGAGCCGGTTCCGAAGTCTGTTCAGGAAAAAGTATTGTCTGCCAAAGGCAAGTAATAAAAAGTGATTTTTTAGCTTGAAAAAGCCTGAACTTTCAAATATAATCTAGGTTAGGCTATTAAGCGAAAAACTATAAACCACAAGAGTTTAAGGAGGACATTTCAAAATGGCAAAGGCTAAATTTGAGAGAAACAAACCGCATTGTAATATTGGTACCATCGGACACGTTGACCATGGTAAAACCACTCTGACCGCTGCTATCACCAAGACCCTGCACGAGAGACTGGGTACAGGTGAAGCTGTAGCTTTCGAGAACATCGACAAGGCTCCGGAAGAGAGAGAGCGTGGTATCACCATCTCTACCTCTCACGTAGAGTACGAGTCAAAACTTCGTCACTATGCACACGTTGACTGCCCGGGACATGCCGACTATGTTAAGAACATGATCACCGGTGCTGCTCAGATGGACGGCGCTATCTTAGTAGTAGCTGCTACCGATGGTGTTATGGCTCAGACCAAGGAGCACATCCTGTTATCCCGTCAGGTAGGCGTACCGTACATCGTTGTATTCATGAACAAGTGTGATATGGTTGATGACGAAGAGCTGTTAGACCTGGTTGAGATGGAAATCAGAGACCTGTTAAGCGAATATGAGTTCCCGGGCGATGATACTCCGGTTATCCGTGGTTCCGCTCTGAAGGCTCTGGAAGATCCGTCCAGCGAGTGGGGCGAGAAGATCATCGAGCTGATGGATGCTGTAGACAGCTGGATTCCGGAACCGCAGCGTGCAACCGATCTGCCGTTCCTGATGCCGGTTGAGGACGTATTCTCCATCACCGGTCGTGGTACAGTAGCTACCGGTAGAGTAGAGCGTGGTACCCTGCATGTATCTGACGAAGTTGAAATCGTTGGTATCAAGGAAGAAACCAAGAAGGTTGTTGTAACCGGTATCGAGATGTTCCGTAAGGAGCTGGATGAGGCTCAGGCAGGTGATAACATCGGTGCGTTGCTTCGTGGTGTTCAGAGAACTGAGATCGAAAGAGGTCAGGTTCTGGTTAAGCCGGGCAGCATCAAGTGCCACACCAAGTTTACCGCTCAGGTTTACGTTCTGACCAAGGAAGAGGGTGGACGTCATACTCCGTTCTTCAACAACTACAGACCGCAGTTCTACTTCAGAACAACCGACGTTACCGGTGTGATCAATTTACCGGAAGGCGTTGAGATGTGTATGCCGGGCGATAACGTAGAGATGAGCATCGAGCTGATTCATCCGATCGCTATGGAGCAGGGTCTGTCCTTCGCTATCCGTGAAGGTGGCCGTACCGTAGGTTCGGGTCGTGTTGCCAGCGTTCTTGACTAATTGATTAGCTGACTGAAAGGGGCTGTCGCGTAAGTGACAGTCTCTTTTTGTTATATACTGAGGTGTTTTATATAACCTATAGTCGGTATTAGGAAGGGGGTCAACTATGAAAAAAGAATTGATACTCTTAGTCATGGTAACCCTGCTGTTTATGGGGTATAAAAAACAGCCAAGGTGACCGAAGAGATGGAAACAGATCATAAGTCGGTGCGTGGTAGGCCGATCCCCTATTCTTGGTACGCGGGGGAATAGAATGCAACAGGATGATAGAAAAAATGGTTCTCCAATTTGTAGGGAGCCATTTTTTGAAATTTTCGCAGAAAACCCAAGGACAAAATAACTTTTCTTTTGCCTTTTCTGCGCATTTCGACTACAATGGTATGTAATGAACAGACACAGCCACTTGAAAGGAAAAGCCGACTGCGGTCGGTCATCAAACGAAATGAAAAGAGAAGAATTACTTTCGCTGTCGCTGACAGCCCTAAAGGAAATGGCCAAGCAGGCCGGCATGAAAAATGTATCGCTGATGAGAAAGTCAGAGCTGATTGATGCTTTGGCCGAACAGGAAACTGTCCGGGCACAGCCGTCAGGACCGGCGGCCGTCAGTCGGCAGCCGCTTGGAGGACGTGAGAGAGATACAAATCGTGAAATCAGAACAAATGACAACCGCTCGGTAGAAGGAGTGGTGGAGCCTCCTATGGAGGTGGAAGGTATACTGGAGGTCCGTGAAGAGGGCTTTGGCTTTCTGCGCGGAAATAATTATCTGCCGACGGAGAATGACATCTATATCGCTCCGTCTATCATCAGACGATTCGGTTTGCGTACCGGAGATGTACTGTCCGGTGTAACGCGAGAAAAGACCGCCCTAGAAAAGTTTGCCGCCCTGGGGATGCTGCGCCGGGTTAACGGTTTTGGTCTGCGTGAGATCGAGCAACGAACCAGATTTGAGAATATGACGCCGATTTTTCCAAATGAAAGACTGCGACTGGAACGTTCCGGTTCCGGCATGGCCATGCGTCTGATGGATTTACTGACGCCCATCGGAAAGGGTCAGCGAGGTATGATCGTTTCACCGCCAAAGGCCGGAAAGACGACCCTGTTAAAGGATGTGGCTAAGTCCATTCTGCAGAATAATCCGGAGGTGCATTTGATCATCTTATTGATAGATGAGCGGCCGGAGGAAGTGACAGATATGAAGGAGTCGATCTTTGGCAGCAATGTGGAGGTGATTCATTCCACCTTTGACGAAAAGGCGGATAATCATGTTCGGGTATCCGAGATGACCGTCGAAAGAGCCAGACGACTGGTGGAAAGCCACAAGGATGTGGTTATCCTGCTGGACAGCATCACCCGTTTGACCAGGGCTTATAATCTGGTGGTGCCGGCCAGCGGCCGAACCCTGTCCGGCGGTCTGGACCCTGCATCTTTGTATATGCCGAAGCGCTTCTTCGGAGCCGCCAGAAACATGAAGGAAAAGGGCAGTCTGACCATTTTGGCTACCGCCTTGATCGATACCGGCAGCCGTATGGATGACGTGGTATATGAAGAATTCAAGGGAACCGGAAATATGGAAGTGATTCTGGATCGTAAGCTGTCGGAACGTCGGATTTTCCCAGCCATCGATATTCCGAAGTCCAGTACCAGAAGAGAAGATCTGCTGTTGAATCAGGAGGAACAGGAAGCTGTGTACCGGGTTCGCCGGGCCATCGGGTCTATGCGTCAAGAGGATGCGGTCGAGAAGGTATTGGATTTGATGAATAAGACCAGGGACAACCGGACGTTCTGTCAGAGAATCGCAAAAGAAGAGTGGGGGAACTAGGATGATAACCGGAGGAATCATAAGAAAACAGATGGCTGAAGGTGAAGTGCGATATATTCTGACAAATGCAGCGGGAAATCGCCTTGAGGTATCAAATTTCGGCGCCCGCATCACCGGCTTGTACGTCAGGGATGTTGGCGGAACAGAGAGAAATCTGGTGCTTGGTTTTGACAGCATGAAGGAATATATCGAAAAGGATGTCTATCTGGGGGCGACCATCGGGCGGGTGGCCGGCCGCATCGGCGGCGCAAAGCTGGAGCTGAATGGGCAGACCTTTATGACCCAGCAAAATGAACGAGGCAATACCCTGCACGGCGGCACGCCGGGGTTGGAAGCCGTTTTATGGCAGAGTGAGATTGATGAGGCGGGCATGGCAGTCATCTTTCGCCATACCCTGGAGGATGGCTTACACGGGTTTCCGGGACGACTGACCGTAACGGCTGTCTACCGCTGGACAGATGAAAATGTTTGGGAGATGGAATATCGTGGTCAGGCAGAAAAAATGACCGTATTTAATCCGACCAATCATGTTTATTTTAATCTGAGCGGAGAGCCGGGGCGCAGTGTGGCCGAGCAGGAGCTGTTCTTACCGGCTGACGCAGTCTACGCGGTCAATGAAGAGCTGATCTCAGATGGCAGCCTGCAGGCGGTTGCAGACACGCGGTATGATTTTACCAGACCGGAAGGCCGGAAATTGGCTTCCTGTTTGGAGCAGGGGGGGATGGATACCCCGTTCTGTCTGCGCAGAGATGCTGCGGCCAGACAGATCAGACTGTACTGTGAACGGACAGGCTTGTGTTTGGCGGTTGAAACAGACCAGGCGGCGGTAGTGGTTTATACCTTTAACCATCCGTCGCGGCCGTTGCCATGTACAGGCGGCGCGATGATCAGACAGGCAGGTATCACCTTTGAAACGCAGGAATTTCCGAATATTGTTAACGGTCGGCCGAACGAGGCTATTGTTTTAAGGCCGGGCGAGGAAAAAATAACACGAACCCGGTTTCGCATCACAGTCAGGAAATAGGTGCACCGATCAAAGCAAATCGAATATGGCTCAAAGAAGCCGCGGCAGTTGCTGTCCGGCTTTTTTATTTTCATACTTGAAAATGCGATTAGTGTATGCTAACATAATGGAGAGTTAGTTGTAGCTAATGAACAAGCAGAGAGGAAGATGATGACGGAGCAGAAGAATTGTGCAGTAAAAATTGCAGAGGATAAAATGACATCCCGATTGGCCTATGCCTGCGCACCGGTGATCCTTGGCATCAAGGCCGCCAACAGTTTTATGGGACTGAGCTGTGAAGCAGAGGAAATCAAACGCTGTTTGGCGGGAACCGGTGTTTCGGTGCTGTCGTTTACACCGCATCATTGTAAAAGTCTGTTTTTGCTGTATCGGCGGAGGCCACTGCTGGAATATCTGGCAAAGCCGGCTCATCGGGCATTTTTAGAATCATTGGATACGGCGTATGAGTCTGCAAAGCAGGACGAGTTGATTGAGCTGTTGGGCAGACGGATGCGAGCCTATGCCGACGGCGGCGGAGTGTTTCCACATGAATTGGGCCTGTTTTTGGAGTATCCACTGATCGACGTCCAAGGCTTTATGCGAGATGGCGGCAGGAATAGTCTGTATGCAGGCTACTGGCAGGTTTACGGTAATGTCGAGGAGGCCAAGGAGCGTTTCTGCCGGTATCATCAGGCGAAGGCCTGGTCGTTGCATATGACAAGACAGGGATACAGCTTACGGGAATTGGCGCACTATCAACATAAGCTTGCGGGATTGACCGCGTGATAAGGAGGAAAACAGATGGCAGCGATTAAGGTAATCTATTGGACAGGAACCGGAAACACCGAAGAAATGGCCGGCTATGTGGCGGAAGGGATTCGTGAGGGCGGAAAGGATGCGGAGGTGTTGTTGGTCAGTGATGTCACGGCCGAAGCAGTAAAGGATGAAACCGTCTTTGCTTTGGGTTGTCCCGCCATGGGGGATGAGGAACTGGAGGATTCCGAGATGGAGCCGTTCTTTGCTGAGGTAGAAGGCTTTGCCGCCGGCAAGTATATCGGCCTGTTTGGTTCCTATTCATGGAATGACGGTAAGTGGATGGAAATCTGGGCAGACAGAGCGAAGGCAGCCGGTGCGACGGTGGTCGGAGATAGCGGCGTCATTGCATATGACGCGCCGGATGCCGAGGCGGCGGAAGCCTGTCGGGCATTGGGCCGGGCATTGGCCGCATTATAAAAATGTATAATTTAAGATGATAACCCCCCCTGGCTCAGGGAAATGAGACAGGGGGGGTTTGTGTTGCGTATTATGACTGAAAATACTTTGCTTTTTGATACTAGAATTGTTATACTGAAATGTAAATTAAAGCTATGCTGTATGCAAAGGAGTAAGGATATGATATTTGCCGGTGTATTAGCGGGCGGAAAAGGAACCCGTATGGGAATCCAGGACATGCCGAAGCAGTTTTTGATGCTGGGATCAAAGCCGATCATAGTTCATACGATTGAAAAGTTTTTGTTTGTGCCGCAGATCGATCAGGTTATTGTGGCCGTTCATCCTGATTGGACAGCGCACTTTGAAGATCTGGTCAATCGATATCTTGCAGATCATGCCGGACGTTTACAGGTGGTGGACGGCGGCGGTGAGCGCAGTGACAGCATCATGAATGTTATCACATATTTGAAAGAACGTTATGACATCTCGGAGCAGGATTTTCTGATCACCCATGATGCCGTGCGGCCGTTTTTGTCTTATCGCACGATTGTCGATAATATTCAGGCTATGGAGCGCTATGCTATGGTCGATACCGTGGTGATGGCCAATGATACCATTGTCGAATCAGAAGATGGTCAACAGATCACGACCATTCCGAACCGTAAGCATATGTTCCTCGGTCAGACCCCGCAGACCTTTGGAATCCTGAACTATGAGAGATTGTATCAGGACCTGACTGCGGAAGAAAAAATGCTGTTGACGGATGCCTGTAAGGTATTTGTGCTGCGCGGTAAGTCGGTTGGCCTGGTCAGAGGAGAGTATTCAAATATTAAGATCACGACGGTTACGGATCTGAAGATCGCGGAAGCGATGCTGGGAGAGATAAGCAGTGATAAATAGAGTTTACCAATTATTGCGGCCGTATTTTTTTTCGATAAAATATGAAGAGGAGCTGCCGCGGGACGCGGACAGAGTGATCGTCAGACCGAACTATCTGGCTCTTTGTCATGCCGATCAGCGCTACTACCGGGGGCGACGGACGCCCAAAGTGTTGAAACAGAAATTGCCTATGGCGCTGGTGCATGAATGCTGCGCGGTGGTGGTACATGATCCGACCGGGGCCTACCGAGCCGGGGATAAGGTGGTGCTGATTCCGAATCAACCCCCTGCCTCGTGGCAGCAGGATGAGTTTTATGAGAATTATGCCGTGGGTACACATTTTTTATCAAGCGGCTATGACGGCTTTATGCAGGAGTTTGTTTCTCTGCCGCCGGATCGGATCGTCGGATACCGGGCTGTTCCGGATAAGGTGGCAGCCATTACCGAATTTGTTTCCGTGGCAGCGCATGCCATTGACCGCTTTCAGAAAGCTGCTCATCTGCGGCGCGATCGCATTGTGGTATGGGGATCGGGCAGTCTGGCTTATGTGATATCGACATTGATTAAGGAGATGCTGCCGGCCAGCACTTTGATCGTGGTGGGACGAAATCCGGATAAGATGTCACTGTTCTCGTTTGCAGATGAAACATATCTGCTGGACGAGATCGGAGAAAATTTTGACTTTGACCATGCCTTTGAGGCGGTGGGCGGAGAAGGCTGTCATGCCGCCTATCGTGATATAATACAGTATATTCGGCCGCAGGGAACGGTGATGATGATGGGTGTTAGTGAGACCGAGGTGCCGCTGAACACCCGAGATATCCTGGAGAAGGGATTGACTTTGATCGGAAGCTCCCGCTCCGGCCGCCTTGATTTTGAGCAGGCTGTTATACAGATGGAGAAGCCGCGGGTATCATCAAGGCTGAAGCTGATGGTACATGAGTTTGGTAGCATCCAGGATGTGCAGGATATCTACCGTTTTTTTGAGGAAGATATGAAGAACCCGTTTAAGACCGTAGCAAAATGGGAGATCTAAAGGAGTAACCTATCTATGGAACAGATTCAGGAGAAAAGCCTGGAAATGGCGAAATATTTTGTGGCATTTTGTGAGGAGCATAAGCTGCTCTGCTACCTGTGCGGCGGCGGCGCCATCGGCGGGCTGCGGCACAAGGGCTTCATTCCGTGGGATGATGATCTTGATTTTTTTATGCCGCGCCGCGATTATGAGAAACTGATCAGACTGTGGTCAAAGAAGGCGAAACAGCAGTACGCACTGTCAAAATCGAATCGTGATTATGTCGATCGAAATCTCTTCGTTACCATTCGGGATCGGGAAACGACCTGTATTAAGGGCTATCAGCAGGATATGGATATCGTCCATGGGCTGGCGCTGGATGTCATTCCGATCGATTATTGTCCGAAAGGAGCCGGAGCGCAAAAACGACAAAAGCTTTGGGCCTATGTCTATTCTCTGTTTTGTGCGCAGACTGTACCCAGAAAGCATGGCGGTCTGATGGCTGTCGGAAGCAAAATCCTGTTGGGGTTGATATTTTCCAAGCGTCTGCGTTATGCGATCTGGAGACTGGCTGAAAAGAGGATGACCCGTTTTTCCAGGGAAGAAGCCGGCAGCATCATTGAACTTTGCTCAGGACCATATTATATGCAAAAAAACTATCCGATCGCGGCCTTTGACACTGCGGTGATGGTTGATTTTGAAGATACAAAACTGCCGATTCCTGTTGGGTATGATGTGTACCTGCGAACTGCCTTCGGTGATTATATGCAGCTGCCGCCGGTTGAAAAACGGGTGGCTCCGCATGATAACGTGATGATCGATCTGGATACGCCGTATCTGCGATATAAGGGAGTGGCATATGGAAAATAATATGCTGCGGCAAAAACTTCAGATTCTTCTCCCACTGCTGTTTGCAGCCGGTGGAGCGACCTTAATCTGCGGTCTGGTGTATTTGCATAACGGGCAGCTGCATTGGCTGCTATATACCATGCTCGGTCTTTGGATTACTCTGGTCCTGTTTGCGCTGACTGATTTGCGTTACGGCTTTATTCACCTGATATTTTACGGAACCATCTTTTTATTTTTGATGTCCAGGCCGACCATGGATTGGTTTCGGACCGGAAAGCTGGATACCTATCAGGCAGACGCCTACCGCTTTAGCTTTATAATTGTCATGGTCTCGTTGGTGTGTCTGACGATTGGCGGGCAATTGGCAAAGCTGCTGATGCACAAACGAAGCCGGCAGCAGTCTCTGGCCGTAAATAGGCCGATGGTCGCGGCGGTTGACTGGATTTTGATCCTGCAAAAGGTGTCATTCTGGAGTTTTATGGTGACCTACCCCTTTTTATTCATAAGGGTGGCGGAGCGGCTGCTCTTTCGTTTGACAACGACCTATTATAATTACTATGCCAGCTTTACCAGTCGTCTGCCTTATTTCACCTATTTATTGTCGGTGGTGGTATTTTACTCGCTTTGCATATATCTTAGTACCAGACCGGCCAAAAAGTGGGCTGTGTTGGTGTTGGGCTTATATATCATACCGGATATGATGTATCTGGTGATCGGTACCAGGAATCCTTTTATCCTGACCGGTTTTTTCATTCTGTTCTACTTCTTTGTACGCAATCAGGAGGAGATCGGAAAATGGATCGGCTGTTTGGAGAAGACTGTCTTGTTGCTGGCCACACCGGTACTGGTATTATTGATGGGAATCCTGAATTATGTCAGAGACGGCGTTTCGGCAGCCGGCTTGAATATTCCGGCCCTGTTCGCTGATTTTGTGTATAAGCAGGGAACCAGCTTCGGTGTATTGGCCAGAGGCTATCTGTATAATAAGGACTTTCCGTTTCGGGATTTCCGAAATTATAGCTTTGGACCGATTATTGATTATTTCTCCAGAGGAAATCTGGGCAGGCTGCTATTTGATACGGCGCCTTTTACGACGACCAATAATAGCCTGGAAATGGGAATATACAGTAATAGCTATGCTCACAACCTGTCCTTTGTGGTGATTCGAAATGACTACCTGGCCGGTCATGGACTGGGCGGCAGTTATATGATGGACCTGTATTCTGATTACGGTTGGTGGGGTGTGATCATTGGCAATGTGGTGCTGGGTATGGTATTTGTCTGGATGCTAAACAGTTTGTATCGTCACTCATTGATCGGCGGTATCATCAGTCTGATGATCATTAAGGAAGTGTTTTTCTATCCGCGATCGGATTTTGCATCCGGAATTATGGCGCTGTTTACGGTACAGTTCTGGACTGTGGCCGTCCTGCTGTTCGCCTTCAGCTATGGATTGGCACGCCGTAAAACAAATTTGCAGGGTATATAGAAAGGAATGTTAGATGATAAGAGAAGATAACTTTTTGGAGGACGTATTTTCCAGGTTAAAATTAAAATGGAAACTGAATCTGTTGGCGATCATTGTGTTGTTTGCCGTTATGGCCGGATTTCTGGGGCTTCGCACCTTGCGTAGTGGTCAGAATCAGAGAAAAACACAGGAAAAGACGACATATGCGACCTTTCTCAGTTATACCGTCAAGGATGACCGACTGGTGAAGAACAGCCAGGTCAGTCAGAACGGGATCTCTGAGTATTACTATTATTTGCTGGTGGAAAATACCAACGGTGCGTATCTGTTTTCAGATGTGGAAGAAGAAAAGTTGGAGAGTGTAGCCGAAGAGATGGGGGTGTCGGCAGGCGCGCTGCGTAATTCCCGGATTGATTTCTGGGTCAACATGATCAAGATCAATGCTCTGCGTGATAATGTCGGTTTTTCGGTTTCGATCAATACTGCCAGTCAAACTATGAATGATATACTGGAGAGTCGATTTACCCGACTGATCGACGCCTATGGTCAGGTGTTTGATCAGATCAGATTGGAACGTGTCGAGCCAATCCATTCAAGCAGTACCGGTCAACATCCCGCTCCGGCCGGAGCATCAAAGGTGAAGCTGTTTTTGAAATTTATCATTGTACTGATGGCAGCTGTGACCGTTGTATTGGGGATCAACGTTTTTCTGGTGCTTTATCGTCCGACCCTGGACAGAACCGCCTCCTTTCGTAAATATAAACCCGGTTTTGTCTTTGAGGTCAAGGAAGACAGTCATTTGCAGGCGCTGATGCAATATCAGAAGCCGTCTGAGGCGTCTGCTTTGGTCGTATTGGAGCGGAAATTGCTGGATCCGGTGCGCCAGCTGGCCGAAGCAGAAAAGTGGCAGCGCAGCGTACTGTCGGCAGATGATGTGCCGGCTCTATTGAAAACCGAGGCGATTGAGGTATTGGCTGTCCGTGGCCGTGCGGATAAACATCGGTTTGAGAGATTGTACAGTTTATTGACTGACACAGGGAAAAAGCTTGTCGGCGTCTATCTGCTGGAGAAGTCCGTATTGTAGAAAGGAACATACATGAGTACAAAAGTGAGTATCGTGATACCGGTCTATAATGTGGAGGCTTGGCTGGAACGGTGTTTGGATTCAGTGTTGCAGCAAACCTACCGTGAGCTGGAGATTATTATGGTCAATGACGGTGCAACGGATCACAGTGAGGAAATCTGCCGCCGCTATCTGGAGCAGGATGACCGTCTGCGTTATGTGTATCAGGAGAATCAAGGTCTATCGGCTGCACGCAACCGTGGACAACAGGAAGCTACCGGTGATTATGTTATTTTTATCGACAGCGATGATTATATCCATCCGGACATGATCGCACTGCTGGTTGATCGAGCGGAAAGCTCCGGAGCCGAAGTGACTGTTTGCGGGATTATGAATGTTTATCAGAACAGCAGCACACCGCAGTATCAGGATACCGAATTTGAGGCGGCCTGTGATAAAGAGGATTTTTTGCGCTGGTATCTGGTGGGAGACAGGGTGCCCGGTTCAATTTGTAATAAGCTGCTAAAAAAGAGCCTGACCGATAAACTGGCTTTTCCTGTCGGAAAAATCTACGAGGATGCCAATTATACCTTTGATCTGGTCCGACTGGCAAACAGTTTTTATGTTACGACCCGTCCCTACTATTATTATTTTCATCGCAGCAACAGTATTACCACTTCGGCTTACAGTCCGAAAATGCTGGAGTGCATCCGGGTTTATCGGGAGTTTGCCGCCTGGATCAAAGCGCAATACCCGCAGCTGCGGACAGAGGCGGCCTTCCGCCTGCATTATGCTTATTTTGTTGTTTTTGATGCCATGCTGCGCAGTCCGGATTTCAGACAATTTACCGAATATCGGACCGTCAGAGATCATTTGAAGCGCTATGCCATGTCCATCAGTCGAAATCATTTCTTTGCCAAGGGCAGACGGATCTCCGCCCTGGCGCTGCGCATCGGGGTACCGCTTTACCGTATCCTGCTGAAATTGGAAACACATAAGAACAAGAAGATACATTAAGGTAAGGTGACCGGAAGATGAAATCCAAGCGAATTTTGATGAATATCGTCATCACCATTCTTTTACAGATGGTTGTTTTCCTGAGCGGTTTTATCATAAAAAATCTGGTTGTTGTGACGTACGGCTCGGTGGTCAACGGTATGTTTGGGTCAATCGATCAGATTATTACCAGTCTTTCCGTGCTGGAAGCCGGTATCGGTTCGGCGACTGTAGTTTCATTGTACAGACCGCTGGTCGAAAAGGATCATGACGGGATCAACCGGATCATGAACACAGCCAACTTTTATTATAAGAGAACAGGGTTGCTGTATTCGTTGGTATTGTTTGTCATTTCCTTTATCTATCCGAGGCTGATTGCCGATCAGTTTGATGTGCTGACCATGCAGCTGCTGATCTTTATTATGGCGGCAGCTACACTGCTCGATTATTTCTTTTATGCCAAATACCGCATCATGCTGGAGGCTGACCAGCGTAACTATGTCCTTTCTTCGGTGCAGATTCTGACCACCCTGTTATCGACACTGCTGACCATCGGTCTGATTTTCCTGCGCTGGAATTTTGTGCTGATCAAGGTGGTGGTCGGCCTAATGGCTGTGCTGAAGCTGGTACTGGTGCTGTCCTATGTGCGGCGGACATATCCGTTTGTGAAGATCCGTTACAGTAAACGGGAGTTGGTCAAGCTGCACCAGCGCGGGGCGACCTTTGTGCATCAGATTTGCGGAATCATAGTGAATAATACTGATCTGCTCATCATCACCATGGCTTTGCCAAAGGATTCATTAAAGGAAGCCAGTGTGTACGGCATCTATTATATGATCGCAGCCGCATTGTTGACCGTTATCCATACCATTACCACTGTTTTTACGGCCGGCTTCGGTCACCTATTGGTCACGGCGACGAAGGAAAGGATCAAAGCGGTTTTTCAGGAGTTTGAGCTGTTGAGCTTTATCGTTGTTTTTGTGGTCTACAGCTGCTTGGCGATATTATATCTGCCGTTCATCGGCATCTATACCAAAAACTTTACCGATGCCATTTATTACCGTCCTCAGTTCGCTTATTTGTTTGTCGGCATTGGCTTGATGCAGACCATCCGTATTCCGGGGGTAACGGTCATTGCGGCGGCCGGACACTTTAAGGAAACGATGTGGCGGGCGGTAGTGGAATTCAGCCTGAATCTGATTGTTTCGCTGTTGCTGGTTCAGTGGCTGGGGGTCATCGGTGTCCTGATCGGAACACTATTGTCCTTCCTGTATCGTTCGACCGATATCATTATCTATAATGCGAAAAAGCTGATTCCCGGGACACTGGGCTTGACTGTTTGGAGAATTGTGAAAAATACGATGGCGGCGGTGCTGTTTGTCGGAATAATGTTATATTTCAGACCGGCCATCACCGGCTATGGACAATGGATTTTATATGCGATATCAGTCGGAGCAGCGGCTGTGGCCGTTTTTGGCGCTATCAATCTGGCAACTGATCCGAGTGCCCAAATGGTACTGAAACGATTGAAACGAATGATCGATTAAGGAGGAAAGGAATTGGAAGAGAAACAGTTGGTTTCGGTGTTGATGTCTGTTTATAAAGAACCGCAGACCCTATTACAGGCAGCGATCGACTCGATTCTGGCACAAACCTATAAGAACTTTGAATTCATCATCATTCTGGACCATCCGGAGTTGCCTGAGACCAGAAAATTTTTGGAGAAGCAGGCCGGGCTGGATGATCGGATCAAAGTTTCTGTCAATGAGCAAAACATCGGTTTGGCCGCATCACTGAATCGCGGTCTGCGGCTCTGCCGGGGGGAATACATCTTCCGTATGGATGCGGATGATATATCTATGCCGACACGATTGGAAAGACAGCTGTTTTTTTGTCAGAAGTATCAGCTGGATATGGCGGCCGGCGGTGTGATTCGAATCGATCCGAATGACCGGGAGCTGCAAAGAGATCCTAAACACAGCGGATTTTTCGGGCAAGAGATGGCAAAGATCTTGAATTATCGAAATGTGATGCCACATCCGACATGGTGCGTTAAACGAACAGTTTATGAAAGCCTGGGCGGTTATCAAAATATCGTGCCGGCGGAGGACTACGACTTTCTGCTGCGGGCCAAGAAGGTGTTTCGTTTAGGGTTGATGGGAGAAGCGGTATTGCGCTATCGTGTCAATCCGCAGGGCATTTCCCGGTCAAACAGCTATCGGCAATATGTGCTGTCACAGCTGCTGGTGCAATATCATCGGGGACGCCTGCATAAAGATATCTATGATGTGAATGTACGTGAGCAATTGTATGAGCGCTACAGCCGGCTATGCTTCACCGAGGAAGACTATCATCACTTCGATGCGTTAAAGCTGAAGCTGTTTGCAGGTCGGCAGCGGTTTAGGATCCTTGGAAGACTGATGCAAAAGAAAGCCTATCGATTGTTATTTAAGCAGTTCACCGTTTCTTATATACGGTGGAAACTGTTGTTACGAAAACATAAGGGGCAATTTGAAGATGAAAAAAACTAAGCTGCTGTTTATTATCTGGACCTACTCCATGGGCGGCGGTGCGGAAAAAATTCTGCATCAGCTGGTCAATGCGCTGGATCCGCAACGCTACAACATTGATATTCTGGAGGTAGAACACTTTGATAAACCGATCCGTGAGAGTGCACCGCATATTCGGGTTTTGGCGCCGATCTTTCGGGGCAGCTGGAGTATCAGAGAACGTCTGCTGCGTAAAATACAGATGATTTGTCCGCTGTGGTTGCGAAATCGGCGAACCAGGGAGGTCTATGATTATGAGATCGCCTTTAATTATATGATTCCGACCTTTTATCTGCATCCGAAGCGCAAAACAATCGTCTGGATGCATGGCAGTATCGAGCATTTGCTGAAGGATACGGCGGCCAGACGACTACAGGAACGTCAGTTTCCGAAGATTCGGGAATTTGTGGCGATCGCCGGTAAAACCAGGGATTCTATGGAGGCTGTGTTCCCACAGCTGCACGGTCGGATTCGTTTGATTTATAATGGGTACAATATGGCTGAGGTCAGACGGAAAGCGGAAGAGGAAACGACCATGGAGCCGGATTCACTCTGTTATATCGGCCGTCTGGAGGTCGCTAAGGGTGTGATGGAGCTGGTAGAGCTGTATGCCTCTCTGCGTAGCCGAGGGCTTCGGCAAAAGTTGTATTTGATCGGCAGCGGTGATCAAGAGCAGGAGTTAAAAGATAAGATCAAAAGCCTTGGATTGGAACAGGCGGTTATTCTCACCGGTTATCAGGCAAACCCCTATTCTTATATCAGAAAGGCATCCTTTGTCGTTTCCTGTTCTCATGCAGAGGGATTTCCAACCATATATGTAGAAGGCTTGATCCTCGGTGTTGGTTTTGTCAGCACAGTGGTCGGTGGTGTCGATGAGTTGGCTGACGGCGGTCGTTGCGGGTATTACGGAAGTCCGGCCGAGATGGAACGTTACCTGTGGCAGGAGCTGCAGAAGCCGCGGTCGGAGCGGTTGATCAGCGCAGCTGCCTGTAAGCAGTTTGTCAGTCGGTTTTCACTTGATCATCAGGTTGAGGCGCTGGAAGACCTGTTACACCGGATGGATGAGCCGACAAATCGGCAGCAGTAGGAGGAAATAAATGCAAGAGGGAAAAAAAATCGTGGTGCCCATCGGATATATGGGCAGCGGCTCCAGCGCCGTCACCAATCTGCTGGCTGAGTATGACGGGATTAATGTCAAGTTCAGCGAATATGAATTTTGCTTTATTCATGCTCCGAATGGTTTGTTGGATCTGGAAGACAGACTGTTTTGCAACAATAATTTTGTCCGCAGTGATGAGGCCATCAAAACCTTCCGTGAGGAAATGACCTTCTTTTACAAGCCGCAGTTTTATTGGGCGGGTAATTATAAAAAGATCTTCGGTCCGCACTTTATGGAACTGACAGAAGATTTTATCAGCCGTATCAAGCAGGCTGATTTTGAGGGCTATTGGTATTATCACGAGCGTCCGCGTTTCTGTTCAAATCTTCTAAAGGGAATCACCAAGGTGTTGCGTAAGCTGTCCGGACGGCGTTTTCCGCTTTACACCATTCGGAACTATCAGGGGATGGAGTGGTCGATGATCGACAGGGACAGTTTTTATGCGGCGGCTCGGGATTACCTGTCGGCTGTGCTGGGGCTGTTGTCCCGGGATCGGGTAACGGTCTGGGACCAGCTGCTGTTACCGCACAACCTGTATCGGGTCGGACCGTATTTCAGTGATCGGCTTTGCCCGATCGTGGTGGAGCGGGATCCGAGAGATGTCTTTGTATTAAATAAATATGTCTGGAAGCGAATGAATAATCCGGTACCTTATCCTATGGATGCCGAGCAGTTTTGCGCGATCTACAAGCACGGACGGGAAGCGGAGCAGCCGGCCGCCATGCCGGTTTTGCGGCTCTGGTTTGAGGATTTGATCCTGCATTATGATGAGAGTGTCAAGCGGATAGAGGCGTTTCTGGAGCTGGAGGCTGAGAAGCATACGGCAGCCGGCCGTTATCTGGACCCGTCTAAATCAATTAAAAACATAGGTGTCTTTCGCCAGTTTCCGGAAGCGGCTGCCGAAGTGGCAGTGATCGAGCGGGAGCTGTCGGCATATCTTTATCCCGATATGCCGCAACGGGAGGCTGTTAAATCAGTCAGAGAGTTTTTTTGAAAAACAAAGATCTGTGGGTCTGTTCAATTCGGACAGACCTGCCGGTCTTTTTTTGAACCCTGATTTAGAGAAAGTATTTATAGATATAACGAATAAATTTACTGATTATATCTATAAGACAGGAATAGAATTGACAACGTGCCGCGCAGTGGATATTCTAATAATAAAATAACGATTGCGAGGAGGAGCTATGCATCGTAGAGAACGGGCGGGGATGCTCGTACTATCAGGGGTCTTTGTGACTATTTTTTTTGTTTCATTTTATCTGGGGCGGTATCCGGTCATGCCGCAGCAGGTTTGCCGGATCATCTTTCATAAGATATTTCCGTTTGGTTCCGGAACGATCGACTGGGCACCGCAGATCGAGTCGGTGGTTTGGCAGATTCGCTTTCCGCGCGTGATCGCGGCGGTTCTGATCGGCGGCGGTCTTTCGGTGGCCGGCGCAGCCTATCAGGCGTTGTTTCGTAATCCCATGGTTTCGCCGGAGATTCTTGGCGTTTCACAAGGAGCCGGTTTCGGAGCGGCGGTGGGTATTGTCCTGTCACTGGGGTATCGCCTGACAAGTCTGTCAGCCTTTTTGTGGGGATTGGTCGCAGTCGGGATAGCACTTCTGATCGCGGCGGTCTTTCGCGGGGACCGAATACTCGGTCTTGTGTTGGCGGGAATTATGATCTCCTCTATCTTTTCGTCATTACTGAGCTTTGTTAAACTGATTGCCGATCCGAATGATCAGCTACAGGTCATTACTTACTGGCTGATGGGAAGTCTGGCCTCGGTTCGACTGGCGGATATCGGACGGACGGCTCCCTGGATGGCGCTTGGCATCGGTATGATCTCTGCCTACAGTTGGCAGCTGGGGGTCATGACCATGGGAGAAGAGGCACAGACGCTTGGCATACCGGTCAAGCGGATCCGCTTCCTGTGCATCATCGGAGCTACTTTGATTTCTGCTTCGGCGGTTTCGATCAGCGGATTGATCGGCTGGATCGGACTGGTGATTCCTCACTTTGTACGGCTTTTGCTAGGGCATAATTATCGCTATGTGATCCCGGGCTGTTTGCTGATGGGGGCTTCCTTCTTACTGGTGGTAGATATTTTGGCCAGGATGTTGACCAGCTCTGAAATTCCGATCGGAATCCTGACATCCTTTGTCGGGGCGCCGGTTTTGCTGATCCTGATGTTCCGGAGAGGAGGCTGTCATGCTTGAAGTGGAAAACCTATGCTTTTCCTATACCAAAAAGCCGCTGCTGCAGGATATTTCGTTTGCACTGAATCCATCCCGGGTAATCTGTGTACTGGGAGAGAACGGCAGCGGAAAGAGTACCCTGTTTCGGTGTCTGCTGGGATTATTGCGGCCGCAGGTCGGAAATATTCGTTATGGCGGCCGGGATATCAGAACGTTGTCTGCGGTCGACTTATCCGGACTGGTGGCTTATATCCCGCAGTCGCATACACCAATGTTTGATTATGCGGTCGAGGATGTCATTCTAATGGGGGCGGCCGCCAAAATCGGGTTGTTTCGGGCTCCAAATGAGGGCCATAGAAAACAGGCGGTTCACATCATGGAAAATCTCGGAATCCGTCATTTGGCGCAGCGCGGTTATTCCCGTATCAGCGGTGGAGAACGACAGCTGGTGTTAATCGCCAGAGCATTGATGTCAGATGCAAGAATCCTGTTGATGGATGAACCGACAGCCAACCTGGATTACGGTAATCAGCGGCGGATACTGCGGACCATCCTGCAATTGGGAGAGCGGGGCTATAGTGTGATGGTCAGTCTGCACGATCCGCAGCTGGTGCTGGATATGGACAGCGACAGTCTGTTGTTGCATCATGGCCGGATATTGGATATCGGGGCTACTTCTCGGGTGGTTACGGCTGCCGGCCTGTCCCAAATCTATCGTTATCCGGTGGAGATCGAGGAAATAGAAAGAGAGGGGAAACGGCGAAGACTTTGCTTTGCCGAAATCAATCATGTTTGTGTGGAATGAAAAGAAGAGGCGCTGGTTTCTGGCCGCCGCCGAATACAGTCGCTTTTATCAAGGCCTGGCGGCTGCTCTTGAGCCGTATTTGCAGGAGAATGATCGTATCATTGATATGGGCTGCGGGCTGGGACTGCTGTCGCAGGTTCTGTATCGAAAGGAGAGAATGATCATTGGATATGATCGTGACGCTGCGGTTATCCGATTGGCGAAGGAGGTGGGTGAAGGGCCACAGTTCGTTTGTCAGACCCTGGAGCAGACAGCTGCTTCCGGGATAGCTTGTGAAACGCTGATCGCCTGTCAGTTCGGCAGTGGAGAGAATGACTATGATCAGCTGTTTAAGATCTCGGCTGCACGCTATATCCTGATCAAAAACAGACATAAAAGTCATTGCCGGATCGGCGCACACCGTGATACCTGTCGGGAGTTGATGAGCTATCTAAAAGAGCGGGGCAGAAGCTTTCATAATTTTGATCTGGAGCTGCGCTTTGATCAACCGTTGGCGGCTGCCGAGATCGATGATTTTTGTCTGGAATACGGTATTGATCGGTCGAGTATCAGATTGTTCGGCAGGGATCCGGTGTTGATAGAGAAGCCAAAGCAGATGACGGTGTTTATCGTTGCGGGAGAAAAGTCAAAGGGGGAGAAGCATGAAGACATATGAGGAATATTTGGCCGAGGCTGTCGCATTTCATGGCCATCTCTGTTCGGGGCAGGCCATCGGTGTCCGGATGGCTATGTACGGCATGAAGCTGTTGGGGATCGATGATCCGAAGCGGCAGAAGGATCTGCTGGTTTATATCGAGTGTGATCGCTGTATCACGGATGCCATCGGCAGCGTCACCGGCTGTAAGCTGGGAAAGCGGACATTGAAGTGGTTCGATTACGGAAAGACAGCCGCTACCTTTGTTTCCATCAGCAGCAGACAGGCCTGGAGGATCAGGCGCCGGCAGCATCTGTATCCGGCCGATGGCGAGGATGTGGCAGCGTTTTTCGGTGCGCAGGGCGATGAAACTTTATTTATCGCTGAACCGGTACGGGTACCGTTTGGACCGGGCGATCTTCCGGGGCGTCCTTGTGATGCCGTTGTTTGTGAACAGTGTCACGAAGAGGTGATAGACGGAAAACAGATTATCAAAGACGGCCGTATTCTTTGCAAGGCTTGTGCCACAGGAGGATATTATGAGCGTTGTTAATCTGAAAAGCAGCCGCTCGCCAAGTGGTTGGGAATTGTATGACACATTGTTGGCCGGTATGGAGCAGGCGGACGCAGTGGTAGAAGAGATTATTGTCGGAGAGGCCTGGACAGGGGTGATTGCCGGTGGTCATATGGGGGTGGCAATGACTGTGCGGCAGCCGGGACCGCCGGCCTCGTTTGCGCCGAAGGCCGGACAGACCTTACGTGAAACAGCCGAAGCAATCCGTTCCTGGAAGTTGGAGGAGGCATCGATCGGTATGGCCGCCATCAACTGCTTTTATAATCATGTGAATCGGTTTCTCGGTGGAGCGGGTAAAGACGTTTTTTATGAAAACCGGGATTTGATTAAGGGCAAAACAGTGGCAACCATCGGTCATTTTCCGTTATCGCCGGTATTTACGGAAGCTGCGAAAGAACTCTATATCCTGGAGCGGGTTCCGTCCGACGGAGATTATCCGGATTCCGCCTGCGAATACCTGCTGCCGACCTGTGATGTAGTCTTTGTAACCGGTTCCAGCCTAATCAATAAAACGGTCACCAGATTATTGCAGCTGGCCGGCGGGGCAGTGATTCTGACAGGACCGAGCGTCCCGATGGCAGAGGAACTGCTGGATTTCGGTATTACAGAGCTGGCCGGGTTTTGTGTATCTGATGTGGAAGCTGCCAGACAAACGATTATAGGAAACAGCTGTCGCGGTATTTTTCGGACCGGACAGATGATCAATATGAATGAATCAATCAGGAGGAAAAAACAATGAAAAACAGAATCAGAGCTTTGGGGGCAGTGCTGATCATGACCATGGTCGTGCCTATGGCTGCCTGCGGGCAAAAAAAAGAAGGTACCAAGAGCGTGGATATCGGACAGTCCGGATCAAGAATCGAACAGACGGTTTCGGGTGCCGATGACTCAAAATCGAATAAGACTGCTTCGGAGAAGAAGGAAAAAGCGGCAGCCAAAACGGTGAAGTTTGTGGATTCGGCCGGACGAACAGTAGAGATTCCGGAGAGAATTATGAAAGTGGCGCCGTCCGGAAATCTGGCTCAGATGATGCTGTCAACCATTGCGCCGGATTTGATGGTCGGTGTGGCAAAGCGGCCGGGAGAGAAAGCGCAGCCATATCTGCCGAAGGAGTTGAGCGAGTTACCGGAGCTGGGAACCTTCTACGGGAAAAATGCCAATATGAACCTGGAGGCAGTTTTAAAGGCGGAGCCGCAGGTAATCATTGACATCGGTGAGAAAAAGAAGACCATCAAAGAGGATATGGATGGGTTGCAGAAGCAGCTCGGCATTCCGGTGATTTTTGTAGAGGCCACCCTGAATAACATGGATCAGGCTTATATCACCATCGGGAAATTGCTGAACAAAGAAGAGTCAACCGGTCGTCAGGCCGCCTATATCCGTAAAACCCTGGATGAGGCAAAGGAAAAATCAGCCGCTATTGCGGACGACAAGCGTGTTTTGGTTTATTATGCCGAAGGTGATGATGGACTGGCAACCAATCCGAAGGGCTCAATTCATGCGGATGTCATTGATATCGTCGGCGGTCGGAATGTGGCTGAAGTGGAAATGAAATCAGGTAAAGGCGGAGAGCAGATCTCCATGGAACAACTGTTGGCATGGAATCCGACTGTCATTATTTCGGCAACAAAGACGGTAGCCCCCGGCAGCGTACCGACCGGCGCCGGCTGGGAAGGTCTGCAGGCAGTGCAGAATAAAAAAATTTACCGGATTCCACAGCTGCCGTTTAGCTTTATGGGAAGACCGCCGGCCGTTAACCGCATTATCGGTATCAAATGGTTGGGAAATTTGCTGTATCCGGATGTCTTCTCATATGATATGAAACAGGAAGTAAAAGAATTTTATCAGTTGTTTTATCACTGTGAGCTGACGGATGAGCAGGTGGAAAAGCTGTTAAAACAAAAATGATCTATTCTTGACACTGGTTCGGAATAATGGTAAACTGTAACGGTTCAAGACAGCTGCGGAAGTGTCGGAATCGGCAGACGAGCAAGACTAAGGATCTTGTGAGCATTGCGCTCGTGTGGGTTCAAGTCCCATCTTCCGCATTCTAAGACAAAAAGGTTCACCTTAAAGGGTGGACCTCTTTTTGTCCTGTTTTCCGTAACTTTTTTATGTAAAAGTCGCTGTTATCCGTCGGCTTCGGTTGTACTATGCTAATGAATATGTTATAAAATTAAATAAAGACAGTAGCGGAGGGTTTACATGAAGATCATTCTGGCACCGGCCAAGAGGCAACTGACAGCTGAAAAATTTGCTGCCATCCGGGAACAATATGGCTTACAGTTGCCGGAACAGACAGAGCCGTTGTTAAAGAAAAAAACGCAGATATTGATCGATATGCTATCCGCCATGCAGCCGCCCGATTTGGCTGCGGCCATGCGGATCAAGGATGAGCTGGCCATGCAGACGTATATACAGTATCAAGAAATGCGAAAGGGAAAAGCCGTCGGCACTCCGGCTTTATGGAGTTATATCGGCCTGGCCTATCGTTACCTGCAAGCAGAAACCTTGACAGAAACGGCTATTCGGTTTGCTTGCGAGCATCTGCGAATTCCGGATGCGCTGTACGGACTGCTGCGACCGACGGATCGGATTTTGCCTTATCGGTTGGACATGCTGGCGGCGGTGAAGCCGGAAGGGAAAAACATCTATCGTTTTTGGGGAAGCGATTGGGCAGATCATCTGATGGAAGGTGAAACAGAGCTGGTGAATCTGGCTTCGACGGAATTCTCAAAGGCGGTGCTGCCGTATCTGCCACCGAAGATTCGGGTGATTCAAGTGGATTTTAAGACTATGAAGAACGGAAAGTGGATAATACCGACCACGTTAGCGAAGATGGCAAGAGGGGCCATGGCACGCTACATCTGTTTACAGCAGCTGCAGACAGTGCACGAACTGACCGGATTTCAGGAGTTTGGCTTTGCATACCGCAAGGATTTATCGACAACCGATCATCTGGTCTATGTGCAAAATTAAGATTTAGTAACCAAGGAGAAGAGAATGAGCAAGCAAGAACGACGAAAGAAACAAACGAGGGATGGACACCGGCGAATCAGGCTGAACAGGGGAGCTTTGGTCTTGCTGATCGGCTATTTGTCAATATTTCAATTTACGGCGAACGTATTCGGTTGGGAAGCCGGAAGCCGAGGGATCGATATATCGGAGCATAATTCAAATGTCGATTTTGTCCGTTTGAAGGCGGATGGCAACGTTAATTTTGCCATTCTGCGGTTGGGCTTTGGAACCGAAAATATTGGAACCAATGCGAATCGCGGAGTGTATAACGACGATATTTATATGGATTTGAAGCTGGAGCAGTATCAAAAAGCAGCGACGGCCGCCGGTTTTCCGATTATGGGCTACTATCATTATGCCTACGGTCAGAATGCCGAACAGGGAGAGGGAGAAGCCGAGCATGCCATAAAACTGCTGCAACGAATCGGAGCGGCCAAGGATTCTTATGTGATCTATGATGTAGAGCAGTATCATCCGGACACGGCAGAGGGTAAAAAGGGGATCAATGATGCGGCTCAGACCTTCTTGGAGAAGGTTGAGGCGGCGGGATACCGACCGATGCTTTATTCAGGCTATTCGTATTATTATGAAATTTTGGATGAGGAGCGCCTGCGCCGCTTTGATAAGTGGATCGCCCACTATATGGATACGGCACAGGGTGAAACTGTCAATGATCATGAGGCTCTGCTGAGCAGAGGGTATAATGCCATGACCTATCGCAAGATTCTGGAAATTCCGGGTGTTAAGCTTTGGCAGTATTCGGAGAGCGGCGTTTTTGCCGGCTCTGGTGGCCGTGTGGACGTTAATGTGGTGGTAGGTAATATGCATCAGCTGCTGCCGCCGCAGCCGCAGCCGGGAGCCGAAGGGGATATGACCAGGGAACAGGCGCTTGGAGCCATTAGCCAAGCCATGAAGGATATGCGTTACCGGACGGATGGCAGCAGCATCATTGCCAATGTAGCACCGCAGGACGACTTGAAGCATGATATCGAACGGGCTTTACCGGGAGCAACGGTGACTGTCACTCAAGCTGATCAAAACCGACTGGCAACAGGAGACAGCATTAATATACTTTATGGGGGACAGACGTCGGATTGGTCTGTGGCCGTTCTGGGAGATGCCGATGGAAATGCCGGATGCAACATTATTGATGTCGGTATGATGATCCGTCATATCACAAAAAAGCAGGAGCTGACGTCTCTGCAGATTCAGGCAGCAGATATCAATGACGATGGCGTGATCAATATCCTGGATGTCGGAGCTGCCGTTCGTCATATCAGAAAACTCAGAAAATTCTATGAGTGAAAATGACTGAGTTTACCATAGACGAGAATTTCGTCGATGTTCTGAAGAGAAAAGAGGAATAACATAAATGATAAAAAAAATAAAAAAGCCAATGGCGGTGATGTTTGTCATTCTTGCGCTGAGCGGAAAATTGACAGCTATGGCAGATTCGGCCTATTATAATGCTGCTTCAAACACAGTAGAAGGCAGTCTGGATACTGCCGGCGTATGGCAGATCGATTTTAATAATGGAACCAGTATGACGAATACCGATCTGATCAATGGTGAAACATCGTTTTCAGTGCCGGTTCCGAGTGGAGCGACTTCTGCCACTGTAACCTTGTTTCAGCTGGCGACTGGAAAGCATTCCAGCTATCAGGTGACCATTCAGGCGCCGGAGCCGCAGCCGAATACGAATCCGCAGCCGACTCCGGAGCCGCAGCCAACTCCGGAACCGCAGCCAAATACGAATCCGCAGCCGACTCCGGAACCGCAGCCGGCGCCGGAACCGCAGCCGCAACAGCCGACGGAAGAAGAGCGGCAAAAACAGATCTTGGAAAATGAAAAGAAAAAAGAAGAAGAGGCCAGGCAGAAAGATGCGGCCATTGCGGCATTGGCCGGATTGGCGGTTGATGGCGGAGAATTGTCGCCGGGCTTTGATGCAGCTGTTACAGAGTACACTGTTTCGGTAGAGGCGGTTGACCGTATCACTGTTAAAACGACCAAAGCGGTGGAGGGTCAGACTATAACAGGCGACGGTGAGATCGAACTGAATAAAAAAGATCGGGATGTTGACATTACCGTTACCTCGGCAGATGGGACCCAATCGGCGGTTTATCGCCTGCACATCAAGGTAAAGCCGGAAAAAGAGAAGACTGTGTCGAAAACAGAGTCGGCGCAGAATCAGAAAAAAGAGATAACGGCCGCCGATCAGACGACGTCCAAGGTAAATCAGGCTAAAGCGCCCGAGGTTAAGGCGCCGGTACAGAAAAAACCTGTCGGCTGGCTGGCAGCCATTGTTATCAGTGGTGTGCTGATCATAGCGGCCGGTATCGGAGGGTATTTTTTCTTGTCAAAAAAAGGGGCAATTGATTCGTAAAAATTGAATTTCGATCTTGATTTCAGAAGATGAACAACGTGGTTTTTAAAGTGATTACGGCAAGGGAGATCCGGTCGTTTTCGGCTTCGGCAGACTATGTAGCTTTCTTGACAAATAGGTAAAAAAAGGATACAATTAGACTGTTATGCGAATCATTATTTCGCAAGATAAAAAAACTATTTGAAAATGAGGAGGTGCCCAGTGCCGGATGCAATAACACTAATTATTGCTGTCGTTGTAACGCTGATTGTATCCGTAACTGTTAGCTTCCTGGCCTTTTCCAATCGCATGAAGAAGGATAAAGAACGCATGGGATTGACAGAAGAAAGAGCCAGACAGCTGATAGATGACGCGGTGAAGGTGGCAGAGGAAAAGAAGCGCGACGGATTATTGGCGATTCAGGAAGAATCCGTTCGTGTCAGAGCGGAATTGGATAAGGAATCCAAGGAGAGACGCAATGAATTACAAAAGTATGAGAGGCGTGTCATCAGTAAGGAAGAAACCTTGGATAAGAAGCTGGATGCTGTCGAAAGAAAAGAGGCGGGTCTGGCAGCAAAAGAAGAAAAATTAAGAAAACAAAAGGAATCCCTGGCCGAGTTGGAAGGAAAACAGCTGGCAGAGCTGGAGCGGATTTCCGGTCTGACCAGCGATGAAGCGAAGGTGATTCTGTTGCGTACCATCGAAGAAGACGTACAGCATGAAACGGCCAAGCTGTATCGAGAGCTGGAAAATAAGGCCAAGGAGGAAGCGGATAAAAAAGCTAAGGAATATGTGGTTAATTCCATTCAGCGTTTTGCGGCCGATCATGTGGCCGAATCCACTATCTCGGTGGTGCAGCTGCCGAATGATGAGATGAAGGGGCGTATCATCGGGCGTGAAGGGCGAAACATTCGTACTCTGGAAACCTTGACCGGTATTGAGCTGATCATTGATGATACACCGGAGGCAGTAGTGTTGTCCGGTTTTGACCCGATTCGCCGCGAGGTAGCCAGAATTGCTCTGGAAAAGCTGATCCTTGACGGTCGTATTCATCCGGCCCGTATCGAAGAAATGGTCGAAAAAGCACGTCGTGAGGTGGATGCGGTGATTCGTGAGGCCGGTGAGAATGCCGAAATGGATGCCGGTGTACATGGGTTGCATCAGGAATTGGTAAAATGGGTAGGTCGTTTGAAATACCGCAGCAGCTACGGACAAAATGCATTGAAGCATTCGGTGGAGGTGGCTGTATTGTCAGGTTTGATTGCGCAGGAGGTCGGTGTAGATGCCAGAATGGCCCGTCGCGCCGGATTGTTGCATGATATCGGAAAAGCCATTGACCATGAGATGGAAGGTACTCATGTACAGCTTGGGGCAGATCTGTGCCGCAAGTATAAAGAATCGCCGATCGTGATCAATTCGATTGAGTCGCACCATGGAGATGTCGAGCCGCAGTCACTGATCGCCTGCATTGTACAGGCGGCTGATACCATTTCGGCTGCCAGACCGGGCGCTAGACGAGAGGTGCTGGAGTCTTACGCTAATCGTTTGACAAAGCTGGAAGAGATCGCAAATGAGTATAAGGGTGTGGATTCATCCTTCGCCTTGCAGGCCGGACGTGAGATCCGCGTGATGGTTGTGCCGGAGAAGGTAAGCGATGATGCCATGGTATTGATGGCCAGAGATATCGCAAAACAAATTGAGGATGAGTTACAGTATCCGGGACAGATTCGCGTCAATGTGATTCGCGAGAGTCGGGTCACTGAGATAGCAAAATGATAAGCTGACGAGAGAGATAGTTGCCCCGCAACTATCTCTTTTTATCTGAAACGGACGGCAGTTGACTTTGATCGGGAGAGAAGTATGAACATACGAATGATATTGGAATATGAGGGGACAGCTTTTAAGGGCTGGCAGAGATTGGGCAGGCAGGCTGAACCAAAGACCATTCAGGGAAAGCTGGAGGAGGTGCTCGCTCGGCTGTGTGGTGAGCCGATCGAGGTGATCGGCTCAGGTCGTACCGATGCCGGTGTTCACGCGGCGGCACAGGTGGCAAATGCTCATCTGCCGGAGCGTTTTTTGCCGGAGGAAATTCACCGTTACCTGAACAGATACCTGCCGGAGAGCATCCGGGTCATTGCCTGTGATCAGGTGTCAGAGCGCTTTCACAGTCGCTTCCATGCCAAGGAAAAGCAGTACTGTTATTTGATCGGTACGAGCGAGAAGGCGCCGGTTCGGTTGCGTCGTTATCTGTGGCAGCTGGGTTATTGTCCGGATCTTGAGCGAATGCGGGAAGCTGCTGTGCTACTGTTGGGCACCCACAATTTTCAAGGCTTGTGTAATCTGAAAAAAACTGATAAATCGACAGTTCGTACGATCACGGCTATTGAAATATCGCTGACAGACGAAGTGTTGGCCATTCGCATGCGAGGGGACGGCTTTCTGAAAAATATGGTGAGGATCATCGTCGGAACGTTGGTCGAGATAGGAGAGGGAAAACGGGAAGTGAGTGAGATACCGCTGCTGCTGGCGAAGCGGGAACGCTCGGCCGCCGGAGTCTGTGCGCCGGCACAGGGATTGACGTTGGAGCAGGTTCGGTATGATTAAACGGGATAAAAGCAGTTCATCATGTCATCATAAAAAGGAGGAATACAATGAGCGAAAAGAATATATCCAACTGCAGCGGATGCGTGGGCGCCGGTAAATGCCCGAGTGCGGGAGTATCGGAGAGCTGCAGTCCGCAAAAACCAAAGAAGTTAAATCGGGAGGAGTTTCTGGTAAGGCCGCACGAAATGAGCAGCATCCGAAAGGTGATCGGTGTCGTTAGCGGTAAGGGCGGCGTCGGAAAGTCGATGGTGACAAGTCTATTGGCATCGGCGGTACAAAAGCGCGGCTTTCAGGCAGCCATCCTGGATGCCGATATTACGGGACCGTCTATTCCGAAGGCCTTCGGCTTGACTGAAAAGGCGGTTGGTACTGAACTGGGTTTGTTTCCGTCGCGCAGTGCAGGCGGCGTTGATATTATGTCAACCAACCTGCTTCTGGAGAGGGAAACAGATGCAGTGATCTGGCGCGGTCCGGTGATCGCCAATATGGTCAAGCAGTTCTGGGATCAGGTCATTTGGGCGGATGAGGATGTGATGTTTGTGGATATGCCGCCAGGTACCGGAGATGTGGCCCTGACAGTTCTGCAGTCGCTTCCGGTGGATGGTATCATTATTGTCAGTTCCCCGCAGGGATTGGTGGAAATGATCGTTGAAAAAGCCTTCAGGATGGCTGAACTGATGGGTGTATCGGTCATCGGCCTGGTGGAAAACTTTTCTTACTTTACCTGCCCGGATAACGGCAAGCGCTATGAGATCTTTGGCAAGAGCCGCTTGGAGCAGATCGCTGCGGCTAAGGGAATCGCAGCAACGGCCAGATTGGAAATCGATCCGGCCAGAGCGGCAGCGGTAGATGCCGGCCGAGTGGAGGAACTTTCGACCACGGCGGTGGAGAGTATTGTAGATAGGATTCTTGGACTGTAGCAGGCGAAATTATATGGTGCTTGGGAAAGTACAATCTTTTTCATGGTTTCCTATTGCAAAACGTGGAAAAGATGTTAGTATATGTTTGAGAAAAAAATAACTATATAACTGCGGATTAGGAGAGAGAAATGTACGATTATCGCAAATTAGATGAAGGATTGTATTATGTCGGAGCCAGTGACAGAAGACTGGAGCTATTTGAAAATATGTTTCCGTTGCCGAATGGCGTAGCATATAATTCGTATGTTCTGCTGGATGAAAAAACGGTTTTATTTGATACTGTTGACAGCAGTGTGCTGGATCGGTATATAGAAAATGTAGAGGCTGTTCTGGCGGGGCGGGCTTTGGACTATCTGATCGTGCATCATTTGGAGCCGGATCACTGCGCCGGAATTGAACGCATCATGCAGCAGTATACAACGACTGAACTGCTTTGCAGTAAAAAAGCAAAGGAGCTGATGGAACAGTTCTATGTGCAGAAGGACTGGTGGGAACGGATTCGGATCATTACCGAAGGTGAAACCTTGGAAACCGGTTCTCATACCCTGCAGTTTATTGCTGCTCCGATGGTACACTGGCCGGAGGTGTTTGTGACCTATGAAACAACGCGGGGCTGGTTGTTTACAGCTGATGCTTTTGGTTCGTTTGATGCCCTGGACGGTCATGTATTTGCCGATCAGGTGAATCTGGAACGTGGCTGGATTACGTCCATCCGTCGCTATTATGTAAATATCGTAGGCCGTCAGGGACGAAATGTTGACAGCCTGCTGCGCAAGGCTGCCGGGCTGGATATTAAGATGTTATTGCCTTTGCATGGACTGATCTTTAGAACAGCTGCTGATATCAAGCTGATTATGGAGAAATATCGTTTGTGGGCGACCTATCAAGCGGAAGAAGACGGTGTGGTGTTGGTATATGGCTCCATGTACGGCGGATCTCAAGCCGCAGCTGAAAAATTGACCGGCGTTCTGGCCGACAAGGGTGTGAAGAACATCCGAATCTATGATGTGTCGAAGACTAATTATTCCTACATCTTGTCGGATCTGTTCCGTTTCTCAAACTGTGTCTTTGCCTGCAACAACTACAACACCGAGCTCTTTCCGATGATGGACGCTTTACTGCGTGAGTTGATGATGCTGAACTTTGATAACCATAAGGTTTCCTTCATCTACAATATGAGCTGGGGCGGTAAGGCTCTCCAGATCGCCAAAGAGATCCTGGAGAAAGGGAAAAAACTGGAGTACATCGGTGAGCCGTTGACCGTAAAGAGCAGCTTGAAGGCAGAACAGCTACCGGAGGTAGAGGCCTTGGCAGACGCCATCATCGAATCGATGCAATAAGCGGTTTTCTTATGCTTTGCGAAGAGGGGCAGTCAATATCACTGATCAATATTACTGAAAATCAATACCGCTTGCTGTGGCTGAAAGCAGTCGCAGCAAGCGGTATTTTTATCCGCATGTCAGCTTGCAGAACAGAAGAGCCGGAAATGCTTTCGGGTAGGATGCTGCCGATCTGCCTTTAAATAAAGTCATCGTTTGAAATAAAATGGGAAAAACAAACAAAAGAAAGGTGGTTTTCGCGGCATTGTTCTGCGAAATATAACAAAGAATACTTGAAAATAATGTAAAAACCTGTTAAAATATGCCTATACTATTTGTGGCGGGGAAGCTGAATGACAGTAACAACCTGCTTAGACGAGGAGGAATGGCAATGAAGGTTTATGCAACAGAACAAATTCGTAATGTGGTCATCTTAGGTCATGGTAGCTGTGGTAAAACCACCCTGACGGAAGGCTTGGCTTATATGGCAGGCGTAACCAGTCGCCTGGGCAGAGTCGATGATGGAAATACGATCAGCGACTTTGATAAAGAAGAGATCAAACGTAAATTTTCGATCCAGACATCACTGGTGGCTTTGGAATGGAATAACACAAAATTCAATCTGTTGGATACACCGGGATATTTTGACTTCGTCGGAGAGGTTGAAGAAGCCTGCGGCGTGGCCGATGCGGCTCTGATCGTGGTTTCTGCTAAGGCCGGTATCGAAGCCGGCACTAAAAAGGCCTGGGAGCTGTGTGAAAAATATGAGCTGCCGCGCATGATTTATGTTTCTGATATGGATGATGATAATGCCAGCTACCGTGAAGTGGTGGAGGCTCTGATTGAATTATATGGTAAGCGGATCACGCCGATCTATTCGCCGATTCGAGAAAACGAAAAATTCGTCGGTTATATCAATGTGGTTCGTCAGGGGGCCAGACGTTGGCTGGATAAGGGACAGAGAGAAGAGATCGAGATTCCGGAATACAGTCGTCAGTATCTTGAGCAGTACCGTGAAGCTCTGCTGGAAGCGGTGGCTGAGACCAGCGAAGAGTATATGGAGCGCTTCTTTGCCGGTGAAGAATTTACCGAAAACGAGATCCGCCTGGCGCTTAGAAATAATACCATCGCCGGAGACATGGTACCGGTTTGCATGGGCTGTGCTCCGCAGCTGCAGGGGCTGCACAATCTGTTAAATGATATGGTTTCCTGTTTTCCGAGTCCGAAGAACAAGAAGCTGGCCGGTATCAACCGCAGCACCAACAGTATTTATGAGGCGGATTATGATTTTGCCAAGGCAAAAACCTTGTATGTATTTAAGACCATGGTGGATCCGTTTATCGGCAAGTATTCATTGATCAAGGTTGGATCGGGCGTACTAAAGACAGGGGATGTGTTATATCATGCCGAGTCCGGTCAGGAGGAAAAAATCGGTAAGCTGTATCTGCTGGAGGGTAATAAACCGATGGAGATCGGCGAATTGAATGCCGGTGACATCGGCGCGTTGGCGAAGCTGGTTTATACCGAAACCGGTGATACTCTATCGACCAAAAACACACCGGTGACCTTTGCCAAGACTGAGATATCCAAGCCCTATACCGTGATGCGTTATCGGGCAGTGAATAAGGGGGATGAGGATAAGATCTCCCAGGCGCTGACTAAGCTGATGCAGGAGGATCAGACCTTGAAAGCGGTTAATGATAACGAAAATCACCAAAGCCTGTTGTATGGTATCGGGGATCAGCATCTGGAAGTGGTGGTCAGTAAACTGTTTGAGCGCTATAAGGTGCAGGTGGAGCTGGAAAGGCCATTGGTTTCCTTTAAGGAAACCATTCGTAAAGAGTCGGATGTGGAATACAAGTATAAAAAACAGTCCGGCGGTCATGGTCAGTATGGTCATGTCAAGATGAGATTCTCCGGTATGGATGATTATGAAACGGCGTATACCTTTGAACAGGAAGTAGTGGGCGGAGCGGTTCCGAAGAACTATTTCCCGGCTGTTGAAAAAGGTCTGCAGGAATCTGTATTGGCAGGTCCGTTAGCCGGATACCCGGTAGTCGGTGTGAAGGCTGTGTTGTATGACGGTTCCTACCATCCGGTGGATTCTTCGGAGATGGCCTTTAAGATGGCCTCGATCCAGGCGTTTAAGAAGGGCTTTATGGAAGCGAAACCGGTTCTGCTGGAGCCGATCGCAGTGCTGAAGGTGAGAATTCCGGATGCTTGTGCCGGTGATATCATGGGTGATATCAATAAGCGCCGCGGTCGTGTTCTGGGTATGACTCCGGTCGGAAACCAGATGCAGGTCATCGAAGCTGATATCCCGATGGCTGAGTTGTTTGGTTATGCCACTGTACTGAGAGCAGCTACAGGCGGTATGGGTGAATTCTCCTATGAATTTACCAGATATGAGCAGGCACCGACTGAGGTTCAGGACAAGGAAGTGGCCTTACGAGCTAAGAAAGATGAATAAGCTGTAAATGAAAAATGCGGTTCCGCTTATAGCGGAACCGCATTTTTCTGGCACAGCTGAAAATCGGACTTGAACCGACGACCCCTTCATTACGAGTGAAGTGCTCTACCAACTGAGCTATTTCAGCATTCAGACCAATATATTATATAAGACAGAATGAGGGTTGTCAAGAAAAACAAAAAACGATCGAAAAATATTGATCTATATTGATCTATGGAAATCTATGGAAAAACTGTACGGGAACTTGAGTTTGGCGGCAGAAGATGATACGATAGAAAACGGTGCAAATACATATATTGTTTTATCATTAGAAAGCAAGATCAGGACATGGCAGAACAAAAAAAGAACTACCAAAAGCTTATGGAAGAAAGTCTGCAGACTTTTATCAGAAATGAGGGCCGACCGCCGCGGGTGTTGCTGCACAGCTGTTGTGCTCCTTGCAGCAGCTATGTGCTGGAGCTGTTGTCACAGGTTTGCGAGGTGACGGTATTTTTTTATAATCCGAACATCTATCCGGAAAAGGAATATTATACCAGGGCAGCCGAGCAGGTACGCCTGATCAATGAGATGGAACCGAAATTTCCGATCCGTATGGAAGTATTGGAGCACCGCAGCGCAGAGTTCTACCAAACGGTCAAGGGGATGGAACAGGAGCCGGAAGGGCGAGCGCGCTGCCGAGTTTGTTATGCCCTGCGTTTGGATGAGGCGGCAGCCTACGCGTCAAAGCGGGAGTTTGATTTTTTTACCACCACGCTTTCGGTTAGTCCGCTAAAAGACAGCCGAATACTGAATGAATTGGGAGACAGTATCGGCGCCAAGCGGGGGATTGCCTATCTGCACTCAGACTTTAAGAAAAAGAACGGATATAAGAGATCGGTGGAATTATCGGTCGAACATGGCCTGTATCGACAGGATTATTGCGGCTGTGTCTTCTCGAAACGGGATCGGGATCTCAGGAGAAAGGAAATGCGGGCTTGACAGCCGGCATTTCTTTGTGTATCCTTGTCATAATGACAAATGTTCTTGTGGCAAAGACAGAGGAGGAACTATGAAGAAAAAACTCAGAGTCGGTATTTTAGGCGCGACCGGTATGGTCGGTCAGCGTTTTATTGCATTGCTGGAGGATCACCCGTGGTATGAGGTTTGTACGGTGGCGGCCAGCCCGCGCAGTGCCGGGAAAACCTATGCCGAGGCGGCGGGGGCTCGTTGGAAAATGTCTACCCCCATGCCGGAGACGGTGAAGAATCTGATTGTGATGAATGTAAATCAGGTGGAGGATGTAGCAGCTACGGTAGATTTTGTGTTTTCTGCGGTTGATATGAGCAAAGAGGAGATTAAGGTCATTGAAGAGGCGTATGCCAGAACTGAGACACCGGTGGTATCGAATAACAGCGCTCATCGTTGGACCAAGGATGTGCCGATGGTGGTTCCTGAGATTAATGCTGACCACTTTGAGGTAATTGCCGCTCAGAAGGAGCGTCTGGGAACCCGGCGCGGTTTTATTGCCGTAAAGCCGAATTGTTCGATCCAGAGCTATGCGCCGGTATTGACTGCATGGAAGGAATTTCAGCCGACAGAGGTAGTGGTGACCACCTATCAGGCGATTTCCGGCGCCGGCAAGACGTTTCGGGATTGGCCGGAAATGGCAGAGAATATCATTCCGTTCATCGGCGGAGAAGAGGAAAAGAGCGAGCAGGAACCACTGCGGTTATGGGGAAAGGTCGAAAACGGCGAGATCATCAAAGCCGATCTTCCGGTGATCACCTCCCAGTGTATTCGTGTACCGGTATTAAACGGGCATACAGCCGCTGTCTTTGTAAAGCTTGGCAAAAAGGCAACAAAAGAGGAATTGATCGCTAAGATCAGAGCGTTTAAAGGGCTGCCGCAGGAGCTGCAGCTTCCGAGTGCACCTGCTCAGTTTATGCAGTATATGGAAGAGGATGATCGTCCGCAGGTCAAATTGGATGTAGATTATGAAAAGGGGATGGGTGTATCCGTTGGGCGTCTGCGTGAGGATGCGGTATACGACTGGAAATTTGTCGGACTGTCACATAATACTGTGAGAGGTGCTGCCGGCGGTGCCGTTTTGTGTGCCGAGGCCCTGACAGCCAAGGGATATATCGAAGCAAAATAAGAATCGGAAAAAACAGTCGAATGGCGGATAACTCTTTGTGGAAGTATCTGCTGTTCGACTGTTTTTGTCTGGGTATTGACATGCATCAAAAGGAAGTGTCGAGGGAGCGTACATGAGTATGCTTTTCTGCTAAAATGCATATTAAATGCATAAAATTATAAATTTGATCAAAGTGGAATTGATGAAAATTATAATTAGTTAAAAATATAGCATTATTCAGCTGTTTCAGCCAAGAAATACAAAATAAATACATTTTTTGCGTTGACGCGCTAAAGGAATTCGTGTTATCTTTGCAAATATGGTAGAAATAATCCGATATCAGACTGCATTCTTGTATATCCGATCATTTCAAACCTGGCAAGAAATGCGTAAAATAACGCATAAAAATTCAAGGGAGGAGAGTAGGTATGCATTTGAAGAAGAAAATTGTCCTGAACATGATGGCAGCATTCTTATCCGGTGCCATGGTTGCGCCGACTGTATCGGTCGGAATGGTAGCGATAGCGAATGAGCAGACAGCGGTTGCAGAAGAAGCGGCTTCTGACAATGGACTGGCAAACGCTGACGCAGCAACGGAGGAAAGCTTAAAGGATGAGGCTCAGGTGACAATTATTGTCAAGCTGAAGGAAGAGGAAGAGGTTGACGCCTCTGCTTGGAAAACCGAGGAGGGAATCCAGGAAAGAACCGAGGCTACAAAGGAGATTCGTCAGCAAACCATGGACGAGCTGCAGGCTGAGGGGCTGGAATTTGAGCCTTTGATGGAATATGACCTGTTATTTAATGGGTTTTCCGCTAAGACAGATTATGAAACCGCTAAGAAAATTCAAGAAAATGCGGCTGTAGAGTCTGTCGAGGTGAGTGTTGATTATAACAGACCGGAAGAGGGCGCCGGCTTGGCTGATTATCAGTCGGATGACCCGCTATCCGTAGACAGTAATAATGTCATCAGCGTATCTCCTGCCTGGGAAGCCGGTTATAAGGGCGAGGGTATGGTCGTGGCGGTAATCGACTCCGGCCTGGATGTAAATCATGATGTGTTAAAGGTCACTGATATGGAAAAGGCCAAATTCAAGGATCATAAGCAGATGGAAGCGAAGATGGCCGAAATGGGGATCCCCTATGGTAAGTGGTATAACGATAAGGTGGTGTTTGGTTATAACTATAATGATTTGAATCTGGAATTGAAGGAAAAGAGTCCGACATCCCATGGTATGCATGTTTCCGGTATCGCTGTCGGAAATCCGAGTAAAGATATTTCAATCGGCGAGAAGGTGGTCGGCGTAGCACCGGAAGCGCAGCTGATGTTTATGCGTGTGTTTTCTGACATCAATACCAACGGCACCAGTTCTTTTATCTATGCCAAGGCGATCGAGGATGCGGTAAAGCTGGGGGCGGACAGCATAAACATGAGCTTGGGATCTGCCACCGGTAACGTAAAGGAGGTCGGGCCGGCCGTTAGTCAGGCCATTCAGCTGGCAAAGGATGCCGGTGTCATTGTGGCGATCGCCGCCGGAAATGATACCGCTTTCGGAGAAGGCTATAGTACGCCGGATGCGGATAAACCGGATTACGGAATCGTAGCCAATCCCTCTGTGGCGAAGGATTCGATCTCGGTAGCATCTGTTAACAATCAGTTTATTATCTCTGATGCGGCAAATATCGTAGAAGTGGCGGGCGGAAAAAAGACCCAGATTCAGATTGAAACCCCAAGTGCGGATTTTCCGACCGGCAATCAGAATTATGTCTATGTCGGTACCGGTGAGGTGGATGCGGCGAAGGGGATCGATGAGTTTAAGGACAAGACTCTGACCGGAAAGATTGCCCTGATTATGCGTGGTAAGATCACCTTTGCCGAAAAGGTCAGAAATGCTAAAAATGCCGGTGCGATCGGCGTGATCATCTTTAACAGAGCCGGTGAAGAAGGAATCATCGGCATGAGCTTGGAGGGAACCGGCACAGGATATCCGGTGACCAGTATCGGGTTTTCTCACGGCAATATGCTGGCACAGGCGACAGACGGTACCTTTTCATTGGAGTTTGACGGCAGTGTGCAGAAGAAAGCCAATACTGCGGCAGATCAGATATCTGATTTCACCAGCTGGGGCTTGTCCAGCGACGGCGAATTAAAGCCGGATGTAACGGCGCCGGGCGGCGGTATCTACTCATCCATCAATGATGGAAAGTATGCCAGCCAGAATGGAACCAGTATGGCATCTCCGCATATTGCGGGTGTGGCAGCCTTGGTAAAGCAGAGTCTGTCTGTGCGTCATCCGGAACTGACCGGAGCCCGGCTGCAGGATGTGATGAAGCTTTTGATCATGAGTACGGCGGATCCGCATTATAACAAGATTAAAAAGGCTTATACTTCTCCGCGGCAGCAGGGAGCCGGTGTGGCCAATGTACAGAAAGCGATCTCCGGTGAGTTGTATATCACTAATACCGCAAATGGATACGGCAGTGTTTCGCTTGGTAATGTACAGGAGAAGTTCACTTTTACAGTTGAAGTACATAATATGTCAAAGGAAGAGCGTGTTCTAACCTATGTGACTGACGTGATGACCGATGAGGTGGATCAGAACGGTAAATTTACCCTCGCTCCGAAAGCTGTTGCATCGATCCCGGGTGATCGCGTTACGGTGCCGGCCAACAGCAGCGTGAAGGTTCCGATTACAGTCAATACCGAAGCGCAGACTGCCAAGTTATTGGCAGAGATGCCAAACGGTTATTACTTAGACGGCTTTGTTCGATTTGTTGATCCGGTGGATGCGGCTGATGTAGTCAGTATTCCGTTTACCGGCTTTAGGGGAAGTTTTGAGAACCTGCCGGTATTGGAAAAGCCGATTTATGATTTTGATCTGACGAAAGAAGTGCCGTTCTATTACCTCAACACGGCGACAGGACAAGCGGATCAGGAAAAGCATTATACTCATCTGGTGACCCAAGAAAGCTTTCTGGATACGAACACCTTTGCTTTGCAGGTCAAACCAAAGACACTCGGTGAATTTCTGGATTACAAGACCGGAAAGACCTACTATGACACCTCGCGGATGGCGTTGTCGCCAAATGGCGACCAGAGCTATGAGAAGGTTGCATTAAATGCCGTATTTCTGAGAAACTATGAGAATTTTCAGATGCGGGTGTACAATGAGCAGGGAGATATCGTATACAGAAGTGCAATCACTTCCGGTCTGAAAAATTATTATGCAAATAAGAAGCCGAAGTCGGCGGTGGTGAACCAGGCTACCTGGAATGGTACTGATGATAACGGTAATAAGGTGCCGGATGGCAAATATAAATACGAGGTCGTATACCGTGCCGAAACACCGGGAGCCAAGATGCAGAGCCTAAGCTATGATATCGCTATCGATACGAAGGCTCCGGAATTTACAGGCGGCCGTTATGACGCCGCTGCCAGAACCTACTATCCGCATAAGATTCTGGAAACGGGAACCGGTATTCAGTACCAGGCCGTACGCTATACGGACCCGGTCAGCGGGGAACAAAAGGATATTCTGCCGGAGGAAGATGGCAGCTTTAAGATTCCGGATGGTTTGGATTACAGCAAGATGGATCACTATGCTATCGACTGGGCAGGAAATGAGAATGACGCCAGATTGCGGCTGCAGAATGTCGGAGATGTCGGAACGATCAATGTCGAAATGAAGATCGCCGGTTATACCAGCGACTTGATGAAGTATGTGGCCCGTTACCAGATCAAGAACTCTAAGGGGGAGATCGTAGTCGGAGAAATGGTGAACCGTGTGCTCGGACTGGATGAGCTGGGCAATGTGATCAGTAAGAAGGTACATCGTCTGCCTTTTGGCGAGGTATATACGGTGGAGCTGCTGCTGGTGGATACCGATGCCATCGAAATGACCAGTCCGCTGAGCTTTACGGTTGAATTGACCGGTGACAATGCAGTTCAAACGGTTTCATTTACTGCCAGAGAGCGTTATTTGAATAAGCTGACGGTAGCCTTTGATGAAGAGGTTCCGACTGGTACGAAGGTTATCGTGACCGATACCCATGGCGTCCAAACCGAGCTGGAACTGAGCAAGTTCCTGCAAACCGTATACGAGAAGAACTTTGAGAACGGTACCTATATCATTGACATTATCGTGCCGGAAGGCTATGCGGTGGATCAGTCACAGTTGACCTATGTTGTGAAAAACGGCACCAATCTGGTACAGATCGACATCGATCGACTGGCTGATAGAACAGAACTGACCGCTTTGATCGCAGCGGTAAAGGATGTTGACCTGTCGGATAAAACAGAGGCTTCAAAGGCAGGTTTTACGACAGAGCTGGCAGCGGCTCAGGCCGTAGAGGCCGATACCAAGGCGACAGAGGAGCAGATTAAGCAGGCGCATGACGCGCTGAAGACGGCCTTCGACGAGTTGACTGTAGATCTTGAGATCGTAAAAGGACCGTTGGCTGTGGCTGTCGCCAAGGCGCAGGCGGTAGACCTGTCCGAAAAAACAGACGAAAGCGCAGCAGTACTGACTACAGCCCTGAAAGCGGCTGAAAAGGCGCTGGCTGATCCGGCGCTGACTGCCGAAACCGTTGCGGAGCAGGTAAAGGCGGTTGAGGCTGCACTTGCTCAGCTGGAGGAAAAGAAGGTAGATAAAAAGGGTCTGATGGCAGCCTTCGTGGAAGCAATCAATGCCAAAATCGACGATAAGACCATTGCTTCTGTCACTGCCCTGACCGCTGCCCGCGACGCAGCCAAGGCAGTACTGCTGAATGATGCGGCAGATCAGGCGACTGTTGATCGGGCAACAGCGGCTCTGACGACAGCCCTGTCAGGCTTAGCCTTAAAGACCGGTTGGGTACAGAATCCGAAGACTGGCGTATGGAAGTATGTCAATGCCGACGGAACAGAGGCGGCAAACCAGTGGGTAGGCTCTTACTACATCAAAGCCAACGGAGAAATGGCAGAAAACGAGTGGATCTACGACAAGACTTATCAGGGCTGGTATTTCCTGAAAAAGGGCGGAGCCTATGCCAGCAAGCAGTGGCAGGGGGCATATTATCTAAAGGCCGATGGCAAGATGGCGGAATCACAGTGGATCTATGATGATCACTACAAAGCCTGGTACTACTTACAAGCCGGCGGAGCTTATGCCAGAGAGCAGTGGATAGGCGTCTACTATGTAAAGGCTAACGGTAAGATGGCCGTTTCTGAGTGGATCTATGATAAAAAAGTTAAGGCCTGGTATTATGTTTTGGCAGATGGTAAAAAGGCTGTCAATACGACAGTCCCGGACGGCTCAAAGGTGGACGCGACCGGAAAATACATCGGCTGATAAGCTCGGAATGATGCATAGTGCAATTACATAACTGAAATGGGTGACTCAGTGGTTTATTTGACCGCCGGGTCATCCATTTTTAACATTTGGCCTAATTTACTAATACAATAATAAAGTTTGCATTGACAGTGACAGTATTCTGCGACTATGATGATGTACAGAAGATAAGGGAGGCTCAATGCATGAAACATAAACCAATTCACCATGTAAAGAAAGAAAAACAGGAGTCGGCGGCTGCGGTGCTGATCCCTCAGGGAATCAGTCGCAGTCGGACGGACGTGCAGCATGGCTTGACGAGTGCGGCGGTCACTGAACGACTGTCGCAGGGATTGAGTAACGCCGTACAGGTTACCACTTCCAGAACGATGAAAAGCATCATCATCGAAAACGTATGTACATACTTTAACCTGGTATTTACCATCATTGCTTTTCTTTTGATTCTGGTCGGTTCCTATCGGAACCTGACCTTTTACGGCATCATCATTGCCAATACCGCTATCGGTATTCTGCAGGAGTATCGCTCCAAGCAGACGCTGGATCGTCTGCAGGTCATCCATGCACCGAAAGCGACGGTTCGTCGAGACGGTGAAACCAGGCAGGTTGCGGTAGACGAGCTGGTGCTGGATGACATTGTCGAGTTTGCGTCGGGCAATCAAATCTGTGCCGATGCGGTGGTCGTTTCAGGCAAGGTACAGGTCAATGAATCGCTGATCACCGGCGAATCCGATGAGATTACGAAGGAGCCCGGCGACTGCTTGCTGTCCGGAAGTTTTGTCGTGTCCGGCACCTGTCATGCCCAACTGACGCAGGTGGGAGCTGATTCCTATGTATCGCGTCTGACCATTGCTGCCAAAGCCTCAAAAAAAGGGGAGCAGTCGGAGATGATTCGTTCCTTAAACCGTCTGGTCAAGATCGTCGGTATTCTGATTATCCCGATCGGTTTGATCCTGTTCGGACAGCAATATTTCTTCCTGGGAAACAGCTTTAGGGTCAGTGTGGTCGGCATGGTTGCCGCCATCCTCGGTATGATCCCGGAGGGGCTGTACCTGCTGGCCAGCATTGCCTTGGTGGTCAGTGTGATGCGGCTGGCCAAGAAAAAGGTATTGGTCAATGATATGAAGTGTATCGAATCCCTGGCCAGAGTCGATGTGCTCTGCGTCGATAAAACCGGTACGATTACCGAAAACAGCATGGAGGTGGTCGAGACAAAACAGCTGGCAGGCTGTGAGTCGAACCGACTGCCGGATTTTTCTCTGCTGCTTGGCCGATTTGTGGACAGTTTGCCCGGGGAGAATCATACCATGAAGGCGCTGAAAGCATATTTCCGGCAATCGGATGGAGTAAAGCCGGAAGCGGTGACGACCTTCTCCTCGGTCTGCAAATACAGCAGTGCTACTTTTAAGGGCAATTGCTATGTGCTTGGGGCGCCGGAATTTGTTTTACGTGAATCGTATGAACAGTACCGCGGAGAGATTGAAGAACATGCTTCTAAGGGATACCGTGTGCTGGTCTTCGGATTATATGACGGACAGGCGGACGGCAAGGCGCTGACAGCAGCGGTGACGGCTCTCGGATTGATTATGCTGACCAATCCGATCCGTAAAGAGGCAAAGCAGACCTTTGAATATTTTGTAGAACAGGGAGTGGAAGTCAAGGTTATATCCGGAGATAATCCATTGACCGTCACCGAGGTGGCCAAAAAGGCCGGCATCCGAAATGCTGATAATTATGTGGATGCATCAACCTTGACGACGGAGGCTGAGCTTTATCAGGCGGCCGCCCGCTACACCATCTTCGGCCGGGTCAATCCGAATCAGAAGCGCCAGCTGGTCAGAGCCTTGAAGAGTCAGGGGCATACTGTCGCCATGACCGGTGACGGCGTCAATGATATTCTGGCCTTAAAGGATGCCGATTGCAGTATCGCTATGGCTTCGGGCAGTGATGCCACCGCCAAGGCGGCGCAGCTGGTTCTGCTGGATTCAAATTTCGCCTGCATGCCGTCGGTGGTGCTGGAGGGAAGACGGGTAGTGAATAATATCCAGCGTTCAGCCAGTCTTTTTCTGGTCAAGAATATCTTTTCATTTTTGCTCAGTTTCTTTTCTGTGGCCTATATGGTTACCTATCCGCTGGAGCCGTCACAGCTATCATTGATCAGTTTGTTTACCATCGGTTATCCGGCTTTCCTGCTGGCACTGGAGGCGAATGAAAAGCGGATCGAGGGACATTTTCTGTCGAATGTACTGCTCAACGCTCTGCCGGCGGGGTTGACAGACTTTATTGTCATTTCAACCTTTGTTGTATTTTGTAAGACCTTTGAGGTGGAGCCTTCCGATGTTTCAACGGCCTGCGCTCTGATCATGACGGTAGTCGGTTTGCTGATTTTGCTGAAGATCAGCCGTCCGCTGAACAAGTATCGCAGCTATACGCTGGGCTTGATGATGATCGGTATCGTCTTTACCTCGTACTTTTTAAATGACCTCTTTGGATTAAAGAGCATTTCGATGAAAACGACCATGCTGCTTTGCATCTTCGCCCTTGTTACCGAGCCGATGCTGCGGTATCTCAGCTTATTGACCGAAAAGACGGCCGAGTACTATCGGAAGCGAAAGAGCCTGAAAAAAGAAAAAATCACTGTCTGACACAGTCGGTAGCTGTAAAATAATAGTAGGCAAAAGCCTGCTATTATTTTTTTACAAATTTTATTTAAGAAAGGAGATTGGCATACAGAAAAGAGAAGGAGTATTGTACCATGGAACACCCTGCACACGATTATTTTTATACAAAACATGTAGCACAATTTACATTTTTACAAATCCCTGAAATATTAGTCGAATCCCCACGCTATCGTTGTCTAAGTAACGATGCAAAAATCTTATATGGGGTATTACTAAAGCGGATGTCTTTATCCAAAAAGAACGGATGGGCTGATGAGGAAGGCAGAATATATATCATTTATTCTATTGAGGATATTCAAACTAAGCTAAACATGGCAAAGGCTACTGCGGTGAAAAGCTTAAAAGCGTTGGAAGAGTTTGATTTAATAGAAAAGATCCGGCGAGGCCAGGGAAAGCCAAACATTATTTATGTGAAAAATTTTGTTACAGACCAAGATTTTGAAGAAGAAATAAATGAATTAGATTCTGAAACTTCTTGGGAAAATGATTTTCAATGTGATCAGCCAAACATTGAAGAAATCAAGGAAGTATCTGGAAATTTCAGAAGTTCAAAAACTGAACTTCAAGAAGTTCAAAAATTATACTTCAAGAAGTTCAAAAATTGAACCTCAAGAAGTTCAAAAACTGAACCCTAGTTATATAGATAGAGATATAGAGTTATATAAATCTATCACTCCTTCAGACAGTGGAGGAGATATACAGGGACGGAACGAAAGAGTGATGTCTGACATAAGAATGTCCAGGGAAACTATGTCCGAAATTGTTAAAGAGCAGATTGATTACAACTGTTTGATATTGCATCATCCGGCTGACATTTCTATGGTTGATGATATTGTTGAGTTGATGACAGATGTCCATCTCAGCAAAAATCAAACAATAAAGATTAACGGTGAGCTGATGGATGTAACTCTCGTTCAGAGCAAATTTGCTACGCTAGGATCAACGGAAAATTCAAAATCCTGATATAAGTGCAGTCGAACCGACGGTAAAAGTATTGGCATTGCAGGGGAAACAATCATTGGTGACCAGTGGTATTTATGAACGATTTTTCACAGTAAACGGTAAAAACTATCATCATATCATTGATCCGGAAACCTTATTCCCATCGGAGCGTTATTTGTCAGTGTCAATCGTCTGCGATGACAGCGGATTGGCGGACGCTTTATCAACGGCTCTCTTTAATATGGAACTATCGGAGGGGCAGGAGCTAATTAGCAGTTTGGACGGGGTGGAAGCCTGTTGGATACTGCCAAACAATACGATAGAGGTCAGTGACGGCTTCTCAAAATTTGAAAAGTAGGAGGCTGTGATTGAAGAAAAAAGATTTGTGGTTGATCGTAATCGCATTGCTGATTGCGGCTTTGGCGATGGGAATCTTTGTGTTAACCAAGAAGGAAGGCAGTACGGTCTTAATTACGATCGACGGAAAAGAATATAAGAGAGTGAGTCTGGAAAGGGATCAGGAACTGACGATTGATACACAGCACGGTCATAATCATCTGGTTATTAAGGACGGATTTGTGACAATGAAGGCAGCGGACTGTCCGGATCAGATCTGTGTGGAGCATGCGAAGATTCATTTTCAAAATGAAACCATTGTTTGTCTGCCGCACCAGTTGGTGGTGGAGGTGATTGACGGAGAAAGCGGAGAAATTGATGTAATTGCAAAATAAGGGGAGGATATGAAAAATAGTAAACGGATCGCCGTCGTCGGCTTATTGACGGCGTTGGCATTTATTTTGAGTTATTTGGAGAGTCTTTTGCCGGTACCGGTACCGATTCCGGGCATAAAATTAGGACTCGCCAATCTGGTTGTTTTAGTAGCATTATATTTGCTGGGGCCGGGGGAAGCATTTGCTTTATCGATGGTGAGGATTATCTTGATCAGCTTTACTTTTGGCAGTCCGTCCACTCTGCTGTTTTCATTGGCCGGCGGATTACTTAGTTTTCTGGTAATGTGGGTATTGTCACGAAAAGAGGATTTTAGTATCATCGGTGTCAGTGTGGCGGGCGGAATCATGCACAATGTCGGTCAGTTGGCGGTAGCGGCAGCGGTCGTGAAAAGCGGCAGTCTGTTGTATTATCTGCCGGTTTTACTGGCGGCCGGAGTGGTGACCGGACTGGCAATCGGGGTAGTCGGTTCACTCGTTAAGGAGGCAGTGAAGCGGGCAGGAATCCTACGCCATGAAAGATGAAGGAAAAGAGAAGGGAGAAAAACAGAAGAGATAAAGAAAAGATATGGCCGGTGAATCGATGTACCGACCATATCTTTTTTGTTAGAGGAGGAGGTGATGTTAAAAGTTATATTATCTAATCACTTCTTTACCTGTATAAAGTATTATTTTTTACGGTAGGGTGTATCTGCTAAAGGTAATACTTGACGGAATTTTCCATCGTAACGATAGTAGGCCAGTGCACAGGCCGGTGCAGTGGGAATCATACATAACTCACCGCAGCCTTTTGCACCCAAAGAGAAGGGAAGTTTGTTTTCCTCATTGGGTTCACAGAGGATGACATCCAGATCAGGTATATTATCGGCTCTCATGAATCCAATGGTACCGAATTTGCTTTGGGGATAACCGTTTACACATTCAAATTTTTCTGTCACCCCATAGCCGATTCCCATAATCATACCACCTTCGATTTGGCCTTCAACAGATTGGATATTAACAGGGGTACCCACGTCAAAAGCAGATACGGCCTTGGTGATCTTGCCGGTCTCATCTAATACTATCAACTGTGCTCCGTAAGAATAGGATACATGGCTGATCGGATTTTCTTTGATAGCTCCCAATGGATCGGTTTTGACTGAATATTCACCAAAGAATTCCTGACCCTCCAGATCGGCAATGGTTTTACCGCTGTCCAATGCCAGCTTCAGTTTTTCACCGACACGACGTGCCGCTTCTCCTGTTACTACCGTTTGTCGGGAAGCGGTAGAGGTACCGGAATTCGGAGTACGGACGGTATCGGCATGCTCGAAAACAAACAAAGCCGGATCTAATTTCGTGACATGACAGATTTCTGTCAGTACCATTTGTCCGATTCCCTGACCCATACAAGAAGCGGAGGTTCTAATGTGGATCTTGCCATTTTCAACACTTAGGAGTACCCGTCCGATATCTTTTTTACCCATACCGGTTCCGGAATTTTTGAAACCGCAAGCAATACCGGCATAAGGATGTTTATAGTATTCATCCTTTAAGGCATCCAGACAGGCGACCATATTGGTATTGGGATCGGCAGTCTGTCCATTCGGTAAAATATCACCCGGTTTAATCGCATTACGACGACGGAATTCCCATGGATCTATTCCCACCATTTCGGCTAATAGATTAATATTCATTTCTGTCGCAAAACAGCTTTGACTGACCCCGAAACCACGGTAAGCACCCGATACGACATTGTTGGTATAGACTGACATACCAAAAATATCGATATTTTGATAGTTATAGGGACCGGCGGCATGTGTACAGGCTCGATGCAGTACCGGACCGCCTAAAGAGGCATATGCGCCGGTGTCTGCAATAATAACACCTTTCATACCGGTCAGGATACCGTTTTCGTCACAGGCAGTAGTAAATTCCATTTCCATCGGATGTCGTTTAACGTGGTAGTTTAGGGATTCTTGACGAGTATATTTGATCTTGACCGGTTTTTTAAGTATCCAGGCCATCAGCGCAGCGTATTGTTGCACCGACATATCTTCTTTGCCGCCGAAGCCGCCACCAACCAAAGGTGCTCGACAGTGTAATTTTTCCGGCGGAATTTGCAGCATGGCAGCACACTCGCGCTGTACATCATAGACGGATTGACTGGTCGTATAAATCAGTAAACCGTCATCACCCTCAGGCATTGCCACACAGCATTCCGGCTCCATGAATCCATGCTCCTGCCAGGAAGTCTTATACTTACGAGTCACCACATATTTGGAGTTCTTGATCGCCTCATCCGCATTACCGCGTACCAGATTGGCACGACTCATGACATTTCCATCTTCGTGAATCAAGGGAGCATCGCCACGTAAGGCATCACCGGGGCTGGTGAGGGGTGTTAATTCCGTGTAGTCTACTTCTACTAAGGAGGCAATTTCATCCATCATATCCGCTTTATTAGTGGCGATCAAAGCGATGACATTTCCCACATAGCGAGTGATATCGCCTACACCCATCATAACATCCCAGTCTTGTTTAATATGTCCGATCTTATTGCAGGGAACATCTTCCTTGGTTAATACTTCGACACAATCCGGATGAGCCAATGCTTTGCTTACATCAATATGATTGATTCGGGCGCGCGGATATTTGGAATAAACAGGTTTGGCGTATAACATACCGTCAATATAAATATCATCGGCGAAAATGCCGGTACCGTTTACTTTTTCCGCAGCATCAATACGCTTAAACCGTTCATTCATGCGTAAGGTGGTAGGCTGAGGAGGAATGACTTTTTTCTCACGGAAGAAAGAGGCTGCCAATAAGATAGCATCTTCGATCTTTTTATAACCGGTGCAGCGGCATAGATTTCCGCGGATGGCCTTTTTGACATCCTGACGAGTAGGAGCCGGATTGATATCTAGTAAGCTTTTGGCACTGATAATCATACCGGGAATACAGAAACCACATTGTACGGCCCCGGCTTCGGCAAAGCAATGCTCATAGATTTTCATTTCTTCCGGATCGATTCCTTCAACAGTGAGTACTTTTTTGCCTGCCAGTTTACTTAAAGAAACGACACAGGCTTTGGTCTTTACCCCATCTACCAAAACGGTACAGGTACCGCAGGCACCCTCGCTGCAGCCGTCCTTGGTAGCGGTCAAATGCAATTCATCACGCAAAAACCGAAGCAGTTTTTGATCGTGAGCAGATTCATAATCCTTTCCATTGATATTCACAATAAACATAGTTTTGTCTCCTTTCACAGTTAGTGCTTCTTAGTCAACCAAAAGTCGTGCGTAAAAAGCAGTTTGATTTTGTATACCGACAATATTTGCCGCATACAAGATTTTTTCCATGGCCTGAGGCTGTTGCTGAGTCAAGGTTTCCATTGCGCCTAATATATCACTCAAACAAAAGTAAAAGATTTGACAGGGAAGCAATGTGGTCATACGTTTGACTAACTGATAGCTTTCGTGGAAATAATCTGCCATTTCCTGACCGGAAAGCGTTGATAAATCACCTTGAATAAAAGCGCCTCGGATGGATATCGCCGACATTTTTTTGCATGTTTCCACTAGTTCCAGTAGGTGAGATTCAGGAAAGCCGATCTGATCGTTACTTTCAAATTTGGCCGGGATCACACGCAGACCGACTGTTTCCAAATAACCGGGACGATTATGCTCGGCGGCCAGATCATTGATATTCAAAAGTTCCTGTACATGATTGGCCACTAAACGACATTTACCGATCACAGAGGCTATATCCGCCTTCGTTTTCGGTGCGGCAAAATAGATATAATCGGCGCCGATGTTTTGCTGATGAAGGGTGAGCACTTCTTGTACGGATGCAGCTGCGTAAGATCGGAGGGGATCACCGGGGTGTATTTTCATATCGTGATAAAGTGGCTGATATGTAGTGGGTAACGGATTAAACATTTGTTTCATCATAGTCCTCTTTATAACAAGAGCAACGCTGGTTTTGGCGCTGCTCTTGTTATGGTACATCGGTTAGATGCCGAAGGTAGTTAAAAAGTCACATAATAAGTTCATACATACTTTCTTTCGGTATTCTGCACTGACACGACCACGGGTTAAGACCATACGGTCAGCATATGCTTTGAGATATTCCTCTTTCATCGCTTTTGCCTCAGTGATGGTTTTTCCGATCAGCATAGCTTCGATATCCTGATAGCGCAAAACAGTGTCGGCGACAGCACCGAAGGCAGCAGCAATGTTGACAATCTTACCGTCTTTTTCTTCAAAGATACCGGCAAAGGACACACGGGAAATAGCCAACGCATTTCGACCGCCAACTTTTTGGTAGTAATATCGTTCCCAACCGGTTTTAGGCAGTACTATTTCAACGATCAATTCATCAGGTTGTAAATCTAATGTTTTGCGTCCGAGATAAAAGGAAGCTACATCGACGATGCGCTCGCCTCTGACACTCATTAATCGCAACTTGGCATCCATGGCGAATTCGATTAAAACGGAGTCGGCCTTGGCAGAACCGTTTCCTAAATTACCGCCGAAGGTACCGGCATTTCGAATAGCCGGAGCAGCGATGAGTATGAGGGCATCTTTCATAATCGAAGGTACAAGGGGGTGATCAAGTGCCTGTGTAAATGTGACGCCTGCACCGATACGTATGTATTCCTCATCTACGACGATTTGTTGTAATTCGGGAACCTGATTAAGGAATAAGAAGGTTGAATCAGGTTTATTTTCTACCATTAAGTCGGTGCCGCCGGCGTAAGGAGTAACCTCGAATTGACTGCGAATTTCTAATGCCTCCTGTAGGGAGGTTGCTTTGTAACCGTTTACCATAGTCCGTTACCCTCCTTTGCTGCGGTCAGTACTGCATTGACAATGGCATTGTAACCGGTACAGCGGCATAAATTACCGCTTAAACCTTCACGAATCTCCTCTTCGGATGGATGAGGATGCTTGGCCAAGACAGCTTCCGCGGCCAATACCATACCGGGGATACAAAAGCCGCATTGTACGGCAGAAACGGATGCAAACGCTTTGTCCAACACGGCAAAACGAGCCGTTTCACGATAGCCTTCCATACTGGTGACATGACAACCGTCTACGGCACCCATGGCGACACAGCAGCTATTGGTCAAGGAACCGTTAATCAGTACGGCACAGGCTCCGCATTCCCCTTCTTTGCAGCCGCATTTAACACTTTTACAATCATATATATCACGCAGAACATCCAGTAACCGATCGGTGGAACGACCTGTATAGCTGACTTCTGTTCCGTTTAGAATAAATTTAATCGCATCCATTTAATATTCCTCCTTCATTAATTCCCGAAGGGTATCTTCCGCGGTGAAAGGAGCATGATTCAGTTTATGAACGTGGCAGCCACCTAACGCCTGCTCTAAAGCCTCCACATAGGCACCCGGAGCACCAACCAGAGGAAGCTCACCTGCACCTTTAGCGCCGTAAGGACCGTTGGGGTATTCGTCCACATGCAGAATACACTGCATATTGGGAACATCTTTAGTGGTCGGGATCAGATAATCGGAGAAGGAATTGTTACGGATACGACCTTTTTGGTCATAGTCCATCTTTTCAATGGAAGCGTAACCGATACCCTGTAAAAAACCGCCCTCCATCTGTCCCATAACAATGTTGTAATCAATCGGCGTACCGACATCGAAGTTACCGTAAGCACCTAAAATCTTTGATAAGCCGGTGTAGGTGTCCACTTCGACTTCAATCGCATTGACAGCCCACGCATATGTCGGATAGGCATCACCCTGGAATTTATCAATATAAAACGGAATCATAAAATCAGGTTCCTTGAAATGCTCCTCTACCTCCTGTTCCTTACCTTCTTCCCAAATTGTACGTAGGTGAATAGCGGCACGACGCAGCAGTTCACCTACGACCATCATTGAACGAGAAGCTACGGTAGGACCGGAATCCGGTACGCGGGCAGTATCAGGATGACGATAATATACCTTTTCCAAGGGAAGATTCAGTTCATAAGCAACTACCTTCGGGAAGGTGGTACGCAGACCCTGACCGATTTCGCCGTTGGATGCGAGGACCTCAACGCTGCCGTCAGCATATTTTCGCAGTTTAACGACAGCCTTAATAATGTCACGTTCACCGGAACCGGTAAAACCGGCGCCGTGGAAATACATTGACATGCCGATACCGCGTCGATAGCGACCGGTCTGCTTTTGGGCATATAAGGTACGTTTGGCTCGATAATCACACAAGCGATCTACTTCTTCAATCATATCCGGAATAGGAACCGGGAAGTGATATCTGCCTTGTGTAGAAGTCATACTGCCTTGTTTCACCAGATTAGCCATTTTAAATTCCAAAGAATCAATTCCCAGATCCTGCGCCACATGATCCATCATCATCTCAACGGCAAAGAATGTCTGAGGCGCACCGAAGCCACGGTAGGCACCGCTTGGTGTGGTATTGGTTTTTAAAGCCCGCCCACGGACATGCACATTAGGAATATCATAAATACCGGGAGCGGCAATAATACCACGCTGCAATACAACGGCAGACAAAGTTGAGTAGGCACCGGCATTGAAGATTACATCACAATCAATAGCGGTTGGTTTACCGTTCTTTACTGCCATCCTATATTTACACAAAGAAGGATGACGCTTTGAAGTAAATTCCAGATCTTCACGGCGATCAAAGATACAACGAACAGCCGCGCCGGCTTTTTTTGCCGCCACAGCGACCTGCGAACCGAGAATGGAAGGAAACGCCTCTTTACCGCCGAACGCACCTCCGGTTACATCCTGCATAACATGAACCCCATCAGGGCCGCAGCCAAGAACACGCATAACAGCGCCTTTGATGTAATAAGCGCATTGGCAGGAGCCGTGAACAAAGACGGAACCGTCGGCTTCTATTTCAGCCATCATACCCTGCGTCTCTAAATAAGTTTGATCCTGATAGCCGGTTTCAAACTCCTCTTCGTAGATCTTATCGGCTTCAGAAAATGCTTTCTCGATATCACCGTGACCAAACTCGTAGTTGAAGAACGCCATATCCGCTTTTCGCAGATCCAACACAGGTTCCAGTTCCTCATACAGCACCTGGATTTCGGATAGGAGTCGGTTGACCATCTGCTCATCGGGACCGACGAGCATAGCAATCGGTTCACCGATGTATTCGACGGTGTCACGACAAAAGACAGGGGTATCGTCTAAAACGATGTTGACATTGTTATCACCGGGAACATCGCCGGCGTCCACGTAGAAATAGCCCTCCGGCAGTTCGGGCACATCGACGGTTAAGATCTTGGCACGAGCCACCTTGGAACGCAGGAGCTTACCGGTCAGAATGGGAGAGCCGTCTTTTGCGGTGAGATAATCACCGATGTAAACGCTTTCTCCCCTGATCTTGGGGTTGTGATCACATTTGACCACGGAACGGTTAATTTCATGCATAAAACAAATGACCTCCTATCATATTTTTTTATATAGTTGTTTGCAGGATTGATAATCCATGGGTGTATCCAAATCAATCCACACGCCTATGTCATTGACCGGAATCTCACGGATAGAACGCTCGTGATATTTCCAAAACTGTCGCAATCCTCCATCTTCCCGAAAGGCACAGATGGACGGAATAAAACAGGTATCGATCAGCGGCGGATGTTTGCGCCATCCATCCAATGTAGGGAAAATAATGGCCGGTTGCTCACAGTAGGCTTTTTGTATGTTCAAAAAAGTGCTTGGCCGGATGGCAGGCATATCACCCGGAAGCAGAAAAAAGGCGTTACATTTCGGCAAAGCATGGCAACCGATTCGTATGGAATGCATCATGTCTGTTGATGCATACTCTTCATTTCGGGCAAAAATGATTCGATCACCATACTGGTTTTGCAATACATTTTCCACTTCCCCTGCCCGATAGCCGGTGACGACCACAATCGTACCGATACCGCCGCAAAACATACTGTCAACCGTATTTTCAATCAATGTTTTTCCACATAGCGGTAGAAGCGGTTTAAACTCTCCCATACGGGAAGATAGACCTGCTGCCAGAATCAATCCGCAAAATGTCGCCTGTTCCGACATAAAAATACTCCCCTATCATAAAAATATAAAACGTTATTCTTTAAAAAGAAGAACTGTATACTTTTATTATAGGGGAGGTCATGGTAAAATGGCAAATTCCCTTTTTGGGAATGACGCCAAAAAAGCTATAGTATTTTTGTGGATATAAACTGATTGTGGAAGCATATCTGGGCGAGGGAATGCATATGTTCCTCAAAATGTTGATAGGCCAGCAGAAACTTTGTTCCGCGTTCCGTTAATGAGGTTCTGCCTCCATCGGTGCCGCCGCGGCGGCGATTCACCACAGGGAAGGCAAGATTTCGTTCAAGGATATTGATCATATCCCAGGCCTTGCTGTAGGCAATACCGGAGTAGGCACAACTGACACGCATATTTTGGGTATCTTGGATCAGGAACAATAAAAGTTTTAAACGTGCATTAAAAAAAGGCGTTTCTTTCTCCAGCTGCATATGCATTACAGGGTGCAGAATGGAGATGTTATGCTCCTGCAAGAGTGATTGCAGGTCGGTTTCATTATACACATTACAAAGAATACCCTCATCTTCTACCGGAATTCGCCGGTGATCGGGACATAATGCAAATGCGCCGCGTAAGCCGTGCTCACCCTGATAACCGAGGATTTGGTCTATCCAATGATCCGCGATCAAGACCGGATGTCCGCCATGCCCGCGGTAGGTGGGCGTAATAATAGAGCCGTTAGAATTCATCAGCGCTTTCAGCGTAGCAGGGGTGAACATAGGAACATTAACCGGGGTGAACATCACACGATCGCACTTGCCTTGCAAAAAGGAGAGACCGATTTTTACAGATTCAAACAGCTCCGGTTGTTCATCCTGCTCATTTTTCAGGAAGATTACACCGAAGGTAGTAAGCTGCTGTTTGATCTGATCATTATCACTGCCGGTCACGATTACAATCGGGAAAATACCGGCTTGCTGATAAGAAATCACTATACGCCGAATAACGGGAATAGCTCCGATTTGTAAAAAAGGTTTCGCTACCTTTTTGCTGGCAGCGGCAATAATACCGCCGGTATGACTGATTTTCATAAACAATACCTCACATTACGAGCGTTGTTCTTGCCATAGTATCACGAAAGAAAAGGCTTAGCAAGTTCTTTGTCGGAGAATATTGATCCGGAATATTAATCCGAAGTTGCGGATGAAGCACTAAGGAGGCACTTTGGTCAGAGAGGTTCACATCGGCTAAACCGACCTCCTTGATCTGGGCAGCGGAAGCTGTTTCTTCACGATCTAAATTTAACAAAGAGAACCAGACCGGACAGACCGATTCCTTCTATATAGAAAGATCAGTATGAAAATCAGCATTATCCGAAACAAGGTATTTTTCTGCTTTGGAGTCTTGGGAGGTTGTGACGGTAAAATGGGTGACATGGTGACTGAGGAATCTGCGGTGCGCCTCCTTTTAATATGAATTCATGACTGCCACATAGGATCATCAGGAAGATCAATTGGATAGATGATTATCTTATACAGAAAAAACCAAGCATATTACTATAGATAAAGCAGACTTTTATGGTATAATTAATGTGAACACTTAATGAGAGCGAGCCGCTAGGCGAAGGCCGAATTTAGTGAGAGCCATACCAAAATCCTTAACGAAAACGAGAAGGAGGATAAGAAGATGAAGAAGCTATTATATGCAGTTGTAGTATGCTGTTTGATCGTACCTTTGGCGGCTTGCCAAACGAAGCCAAAAGAAACCAACGACAAGCCATCTGCTTTATCGGTACAGCCAAAAGAAACCGATGTCAAGCAGCTTGTTCTGCCGGCACAGATTATGCTCAATGGGCAGATATATCAGGATACCGGTTATGTCAACAGCGCTGTTACCTGTGGGACAGCAGACGGCATAATTTCAGCTTCGGTTGACCGATCGGAAACGCCTACGCAAAATAATCAGTCGAACTTCGGCGAAGGCTATGAGTTCCAATTATGGGATGAACACTGGGTCAATGTCAAAATTAATGATCAATGGATCCTCTTCCATAATATAGCCATCAGCAATCGATCGATGCCTGAGTGGGTGGCTAACTTTCGGGCGGAAGTGAAGGAGGTTTCGAGTGATAGGGTGTTGATGAAACTGATAGATATTCCGGAACATTTTGAATGGATATTTGATGATACGAAAATCGATTTAATCAAACCGATTTCAGTACCAATGGAAAGCATAGACAGAGGAGAGCTGCTATCAGAAACTGAATTACATGATATGATCGGGAAGAGGATGAGAGTCTGGTTCGACGGACATGCTGAACATACGCCATCCGAGTCATCTATGCCCATTGAGTTAGGAGAGGTGTATCTGATAGAAACAGTGGAATAGTGAACAGTAAGGGAACGAATCGATGTAGTGCACTGTAGTCAAGTAAGTAGACACGTTTTTTAAAGAAAAGTTCTGAGGACAGCTGATTAGGCCAGTCCCCAGTACAGTTCTTCTTTTTCGTTGGGTGTCATCATTCCAAGTGAGCCATGTGGTCTCTTGGAGTTGTAGAAGCCTTCGATATATTCAAAGACGGAGAGCCGAAGCTCTTGTAAAGAATGATAGGTCCTCCGGTTTACCTCCTCCTTCTTGAGATATTTGAAGAAGGATTCGCAGCAAGCATTATCGTAGGGATATCCCTTCTTCGAGAATGATTGCACAACATTTAGAGAATCTAATAACTGTCGGAATGAGAAAGCAGTGTATTAAGAACCTCGGTCTGAGTGGAACATCAGTCCCTGCGGGCGTTTTCGTTTATCATAAGCTTTCTTGAAAGCGTTCATGACCAGATCCACATCCGGTTTAGCAGATATGTTCCAGGAGATGACTTTTCTGGAGAAGAGATCCATTACGATGCAGAGATAATACCATTGACCGGATACCTTGATATAGGTAAAGTCACTGGCCCATACAAGATTCGGAGCTTTTTGCTTGAATTCCTGCTGTAAATGGTTGCTGCATTCACCATTATCATGATGTTTATGGTTGTGGAAGGGCTTCTCTGTGGACATTCGAGGGAGATTAAGGTTTTTCATCAGCCGGTACACTCTGCCGACACTGATGTGAATGCCATAATCACGCTGAAGAACGTAAGTGATCTTGTAAGCACCAAGCCGCTTATTATAATCGGCATAGATCTGAAGGATCATCTTACAGATCTCCTGATTTTCCTTGGTGCGGTCAGCAGGATCAGAACAGAAATGCTTGTAATAGGTGCTTCTGTTGACACCTAAAACCCGGCACAGAGTCTTGCTATCATGCTGAAAACGAAGCTTATGAATAGCGTCTAATTGTTGTTCGAGTGTGGCGTGAAGATGGCAATCGCTTTTTTTAGTATGAGATTTTCCTCTTCAAGCTGGGCCATCCTGCGCTGAAGTTCCTTGACCTGCTTAGCAGTAAGGACTTCGTCGTCATCGGTTTCAACGGTAGAGTATTGTTTGATCCAGCGGGTCAGGGCAGTTTGAGAGACTCCGTATTCCTTGCACAGAGCTGCTTGTGTTTTGCCACCGGACTGATAAAGGCCTACCAGGGT
>JAEXAX010000027.1 GCA_023458035.1 Bacillota bacterium
ATAATGACGAACGTCGCGCTGCTTATAACTGCGATATTACCTATATTACTAACAATGAGCTTGGTTTCGACTACCTGCGTGACAACATGGTGATCTATGCCAGCGAGATGGTTCAGCGTGAACTGCATTATGCCATCATCGATGAGGTTGACTCTGTGTTGATTGATGAGGCCAGAACACCGCTTATTATTTCCGGTCAGGGCACCAAATCGACCAAGCTGTATGAGCTGTGCGACTATCTGGCGGCCAGATTAGAAAAGGGAGAGGCCAGCGGTGAAGTGACAAAGATCACTGCCATCATGGGCGAGGAGATTACCGAGAGCGGTGACTTTATCGTTAATGAAAAGGATAAGCTGGTAACGCTGACGGCAGACGGTATCCGCAAGGTTGAGGAATTCTTTAACCTGGAGAACTTCTCCGATCCGGAAAACATGGAGATACAGCACAATATCATTCTGGCTTTGCGTGCCCATTACTTGATGTTCAAGGATAAGGATTATGTTGTTAAGGATGACGAAATTCTGATCGTTGATGAGTTTACCGGCCGTATCATGCCGGGCAGACGGTATTCCGACGGTCTGCATCAGGCCATTGAAGCCAAAGAGCATGTTAAGGTAAAGAAGGAAAGCAAGACGCTGGCCACCATTACATTCCAGAACTTCTTTAATAAGTATGCCAAGAAATCCGGTATGACCGGTACCGCGCTGACCGAAGAAAAAGAGTTCAGAGATATCTACGGTATGGACGTTATCGAGATTCCGACCAATAAGCCGATCGCCCGCGTGGATCATGATGATGCGGTATACCTGACCAAGGAAGAGAAATTTAAGGCTGTTGTGCGTGAGATTATCGCTGCAAACCGAAAAGGTCAGCCGACTCTGGTTGGTACCATTACCATCGAGACCTCCGAGATGCTGAGCAAGATGCTGCGTGCCGAGCATATTCCGCACAAGGTGTTGAATGCTAAATTTCATGAGATGGAGGCCGAGATTGTAGCTGAGGCCGGTACTCAGTATCCGGATGAAACGGCTGAATATGTCAATGCGGAAGGCCGTCATATGGCCGGAACGGTTACCATCGCTACCAATATGGCCGGTCGTGGTACCGATATTAAACTGAAGGATGAGTCTTTACAGGCCGGCGGTCTGAAGATCATCGGTACCGAGCGACATGAGTCCAGACGTATCGACAACCAGCTGCGTGGTCGTTCCGGTCGTCAGGGTGATATCGGTGAGTCCAAGTTCTTTATCTCTTTGGAAGATGATGTTATGCGTTTGTTCGGTTCCGAGAAGCTGATGGGTATTTTCAAGTCCCTCGGGGTTCGTCCGGACGAGGAAATTCAGCATAAGATGTTATCAAATGCCATCGAAAAGGCTCAGAAGAAGATCGAGGATAACAACTACGGTATCAGAAAGAACCTGCTGGATTATGACCAGGTCAACAATGATCAGCGTGAGTTGATCTATGAAGAGCGTCGTCAGGTATTAAACGGCGAGGATATGAAGGATGCCATCCTGCGTATGATGGATCATGTGATTGATAATTCCGTTGCCCGCATGGCGCCGGAGGCCAACGACGGCAAGAACTGGGATTTGGAAGGCTTAAACGAGATCCTGATTCCGATCATTCCGTTTGAGGAGGCGATCACAGCTGAATTTGTCAGCGGGAAGAAGCCGACGACTGTCATCGAAGAGCTGCAGGAGAAGGCCAGAGCGTTGTATGAAGCAAAGGAAAAAGAGTTTCCGTCAGCCGAGAGCATGCGTGAAATCGAGCGTATCGTATTGCTGAAGGTGGTAGATGCCAAGTGGACAGACCATATTGATGATATGGAGAAGTTGCGCGAAGGTATTGGTTTACAGGCTTACGGACAGAAGGATCCGTTGGTTGAGTATCGTTTGCAGGGATACAATGCCTTTGATGAAATGACCTATCATGTGGAAGAGGATACGGTTCGTATCATGCTGCATATCAAGCCGGAGCATCGTATCGAGAGGGCTGAGGAGCGTCGCGGTGTTGTTATGGATCAGAAGGATGGAAAGACCAGCCAGCCGATCAGAAAGGCCGAGAAGATCGGCCGTAATGATGAGTGCCCGTGCGGAAGCGGCAAGAAATATAAGCATTGCTGCGGAGCCGCTGAGCAAGCCTAAGCAGGCAGAATAAGCAAATACAGGAAAGTGTGTGAAACGATGGATTTCAGGGAGAGCATCGCTAAGCACACTTTCCTTTTTGGCTTTGACAGATGTTCCGGTGGACTTTGTTTTAACAAATATAAAGAACTACTGTAAGGGCAGGCGATTGTGGTATAATATTTAAACACATAAGAGACAGGCCCGGTCGGGCAATTAGAAATGAGGTGCGTATGTTTCGCAATAATACAAGAGAGATCAGGATCGGAAACAGAGTGATCGGCCATGGACAGCCGATCGCCGTTCAGTCGATGACCAATACCAAAACCTGGGATGTGGCGGCGACAGTAGCGCAGATTCACGCTTTGGAGGAGGCGGGCTGTGATATTATTCGATGCGCAGTGCCGAATCGGGAGGCTGCCGAGTCACTGGCTGAAATCAAAAAACAGATCCATATTCCCTTGGTGGCGGACATTCATTTTGACTATCGGTTGGCTATAGCAGCCATGGAACATGGGGCAGATAAGATTCGCATTAATCCTGGAAATATCGGCTCGCGTGATCGACTGGAGGCAGTGGTGCGGGCAGCCAAAGAACGTCAGATCCCGATCAGAGTCGGCGTTAACAGCGGTTCGCTGGAAAAGTCGATTCTTGACAGGTACGGTCATGTAACGGCCGAGGGTCTGGTGGAAAGTGCCCTGTATAATGTCGGCCTGATCGAAGAACTGGGGTATGAAAAGCTGGTCATCAGCATCAAATCATCCGATGTAATGATGTGTGTAAAGGCTCATGAACTGATTGCCGCTCGAACAGATTATCCGCTGCATGTCGGCATTACCGAAGCCGGCACCTTATTGGGCGGAAATATCAAGTCTGCGGTCGGTCTCGGGCTGATTTTACATCAGGGTATCGGGGATACCGTCCGTGTATCGTTGACCGGTGATCCGGTGGAGGAGATTCGCAGTGCCAGATTGATTTTAAAGACATTGGGACTTAGAAAAGGCGGTATCGAAGTGGTATCCTGCCCGACCTGCGGTCGAACTCGGATCGATCTGATCGGTCTGGCCAATCGGGTGGAAAAGCTGGTTTCCGGTATGGAACTGGATATTAAGCTGGCTGTAATGGGCTGTGAGGTGAATGGACCGGGAGAGGCAAAGGAGGCAGATCTCGGCATCGCAGGCGGCCACGGCGTCGGCCTGATCATGAAAAAAGGACAGATTATAAAAAAGGTTAAGGAAGAGGAGCTGTTGCCGGCGCTGATGGAAGAACTACGCAACTGGCCGCGAGACTGACGAGCAGGCGGCAAAGCGGGAGCGGTGACCGGCTGGGAAGCCTTGAAGGGAGTCAGATGGAAGTATCAACATTTTTTCAGGTGTTTGAGGGCTGTGAGGTGCCGGGAGGTTTGCGGCGCCTCTTTGACGCGGTCGAAGTCAGCAAGGTGGTATTAAAGTCGAAGGAGGGCATACTGGAGATTCGTGCGACGGCGCCGCATATTATTTCGTTTGATGAGCAAAGACAGATGGAACGCTATTTGCAGGCCTATATGGAGATTCCGACCCCGATCAGCCTGCGGCTGGATTTCCGGCTGACCGGCCGGTATTCCCTGCAGGCATTGTATGAAGCTTATGAGAGCAGTATCGAACAGCGCATTGCCGCACTCGGAAATATCGAACGTAATATTTTTCAAAAATGTAAGATCGGGTTTCCGGAGGACGGAAACAGCCTGCATCTGATCTTTGAGGAATTTGCGGTGGTGCAGGAGAAGGCGACGGTCATCGTCAAAACTCTGTCCGAGCTGTTTGCGAATTGCTTTCACCGTGAGGTAAATGTCTACGGCACCTACGAACAAAAAGAGAAAAAGACTCGCATTCCGGGACTGGAAACTGTTGTGGTAGCCAAAGCCACCGGAAACGTCGAGGGGCTGGCGACCGACATTGACACCAAACAAAAAGAAACGTTGCTTGAGGATAAAAAAACCAGAGAACAAAAGAAGCGGGCTGAGGCCGGAACTGACCGTAAGACCACCGCGCCGACCAGAAATCAATTCCGCGGGTATGGTAGTGGTAAGAGAAAAACGAATAATCCAAATATCATCTGGGGCAATGACACGGATGGAGAGGTACTGCCGATTTATCAGGTTAATGACCCGATCGGTGTCGTGGTGGTGGTTGGCAAGATTCTGACTGTCGAAATACGCGAGCTGCGTAATGAGCGTTTTCTACTGATCGGCAGTCTGACCGACTTCACCGATACCATCAGCTTCAAGCTTTTTTTGCAGGCCAACAATGTGGATGAGGCCAAGGAAATCTTTCAGGTCGGCAGCGGTCTGAAGATGAAGGCGGTGGCTGATTATGACAGCTTCAGCAAGGAGGTGGTGCTGCAGCGGGTGGCCGGAGTGGAACCCTGGTCGATCGAGGAGTCGGTGCGGACGGATGAGGCCGCGAGCAAGCGCGTCGAGTTGCATTGTCATACCAAGATGAGTGAGATGGACGGCATCTGTGATGCCAAGGCTGTAATCAAGCAGGCCATTGCTTTCGGACACAAGGCTATTGCCATTACCGACCACGGTGTGGTACAGGCCTTTCCGGAAGCCAGCCATGCGGTACCGAAGGGCAGTGACTTTAAGGTGATTTATGGACTGGAGGGGTATCTGGTAGACGATCAGCAGCTTCCACTGGACGGTCTGAGCAGCGGAAGCCTGCAAGATGCTTATGTAGTCTTCGATATCGAAACCACCGGTTTTAGTCCGATCCGTAATAAGATCATCGAGATCGGTGCAGTTAAGGTGGAGGGCGGTCGGATCGTTGATACATTCAGTACCTTTGTTAACCCGCAGGAGCCGATCCCCTTTGAGATTCAGGAGCTGACCAAGATTCATGATTATCAGGTGGTGGATGCGCCGCTGATCGAAGAAGCCCTGCCGCGGTTTTTGGATTTTTGCGCGGGATGTATTTTGGTTGCCCATAATGCTTCCTTTGATACATCCTTTATCAAGACCAATGCCGGACAGCTCGGGCTGCCTTATGACTTCGGGTACATTGATACAGTCGGTATCGCCCGTATCCTGCTGCCGCAGCTCGGCCGTTATCGCTTGAATACGGTGGCGAAAGCTCTGAATATTCCGCTGAAAAATCATCATCGGGCGGTTGAGGACGCGGCGGCCACAGCAGAGATCTGGGTGCGTTTTATCGAGATGTTTGCCGAAAAAGGAATCGAGACAATTGAGCAGATTATTGCCGGCAGTGCGCTCAGCAAGGAGAGTATCCGCAAGCTGCCGGCGAAGCATATCATTCTGCTGGCGGCTACGGAGGCCGGCCGGGTGAATTTGTATCGGTTGGTTTCGGCTTCCCATTTGGATTATTTTCATACCAGACCGAAGATACCGCGGTCTTTGCTGATGCAGCACAGAGAGGGGCTGCTGCTCGGTTCGGCCTGCGAGGCCGGTGAGCTGTATCAAGCTATTCTGGACGGACGCGATGAGGCGACACTGGAGCGGATCGCCGGCTTTTACGATTATCTGGAGATTCAGCCGTTGGCCAACAATGAGTTTTTGCTGCGCGAAAACCGTTTGGAAGGGCCGGAGGAGTTGAAGAATATCAATCGTCACATCGTTGCCCTCGGAGAGCGTTTGGGCAAGCCGGTGGTGGCAACCTGTGATGTGCACTTCCTGAAGCCGGAGGATGCCATTTATCGGGAAATCATCATGCAAAGCAAGAGTAAGAGCGGTGATCGTCAGCCGCCTTTGTTCCTGCGCAATACGCAGGAGATGTTGGATGAATTTGCTTATTTAGGCAGTGAAAAGGCTTATGAGGTAGTGGTCGAGAACTCAAATCGAATTGCAGATCTTTGTGAGCGGATATCACCGGTGCGGCCGGACAAGTGCCCGCCGGTACTGGAAAATTCGGAAGAAGACCTTAGGAATATGTGCTATGACAAGGCTCATGCCATTTATGGCGAGGAACTGCCAGAGGTGGTGGCCGAGCGGTTGGAACGAGAACTGAACTCGATCATCTCAAATGGGTTTGCGGTGATGTATATCATCGCCCAAAAGCTGGTGCATAAGTCTAATGAAGACGGATATCTGGTCGGCTCCCGGGGTTCGGTCGGTTCGTCCTTTGTGGCGACTATGTCCGGTATCACAGAGGTGAATCCGCTGCCGCCGCATTACTACTGCGCGTCATGTCATTATTCGGAGTTTTCATCGGAACGCGTGCGAGCCTTTGCCGGCGGCTGCGGCTGTGATATGCCGGATGCCGTTTGCCCGCAGTGCGGTGCACCGCTGAAAAAAGAAGGATTTGATATTCCGTTTGAGACCTTTCTGGGGTTTAAAGGAAATAAGGAGCCGGATATCGACCTAAACTTTTCCGGTGATTATCAGTCAAAGGCGCATAAGTATACTGAAGTCATCTTCGGCGAGGGGCAGACTTTTAGGGCCGGCACCATCGGTACCTTGGCCGAGAAGACAGCCTACGGTTATGTTAAACATTATTTTGAAGAGCATGGGGTCACAAAACGGGAAGCCGAGGTGACCCGGCTGGCCAGGGAGTTGGTCGGTATCAGACGAACCAGCGGTCAGCATCCGGGCGGTATTATCGTATTGCCGCACGGCGAGGAAATCCACAGCTTTACACCGGTTCAGCATCCGGCCAATGATATGAAGACAGATATCATCACTACTCACTTCGATTATCACTCGATCGACCATAACCTGTTGAAGCTGGATATTCTGGGCCATGATGATCCGACCATGATCCGTATGCTGGAGGATCTGACGCAGACAGACGCCAAGGCCATTTCCCTCGATGATAAGGATGTTATGTCGCTGTTTGCCGGTACCGAGATACTGGGGATCGAGCCGGAAGCGATCGATGGTTGTCAGCTTGGGTGCTTGGGAATCCCGGAGTTTGGCACCGACTTTGTCATTCAGATGGTGCTGGATACCAAGCCGCAGTTCTTCGGCGATCTGGTTCGTATCTCCGGTTTGTCGCACGGAACGGACGTATGGCTGGGAAATGCTCAGAAGCTGATCCTGGAGGGCAATGCAACCATTGCTACCGCTATCTGTACCCGTGATGATATCATGACATATTTGATCAATCAGGGAATGGACAGTGAGCTGTCTTTTACCATCATGGAGAGTGTGCGTAAAGGTAAGGGGCTGCGACCGGAGTGGGAGGAAGCCATGCGCGAAGCTGCGGTGCCGGAGTGGTATATCTGGTCCTGTAAAAAGATCAAATATATGTTCCCGAAAGCCCATGCGGCAGCCTATGTGATGATGGCATTCAGGATTGCTTACTATAAGATTCATTATCCGTTGGCTTATTATTGCGCTTATTTCACCATCCGTGCATCAGCCTTTAACTATGAGCTGATGTGTCAGGGCAAAGAGGTGCTGGAGGCCCAGATAGCAAAACTGAAAAGCAATAAGGATGGCCTGACGGAAAAGGAAAAGAATACCTTAAAAGACATGAAGATCGTACAGGAGATGTATGCCAGAGGCTTTGGTTTTCATCGGCTGGATGTCTATCGGGCAAAGGCGAAACAATTTCAAATCCTGGATGGAAAGCTGATGGCGGCCATCTCAACGATAGAGGGACTGGGAGAAACAGCCGCAGAGGCTGTGGAGGCGGCAGCGGTGAAGCCCTTCTTGTCCTTGGAGGACTTTAAGCAACGTACCAAGGTGTCGCAAAAGGTCATTGACACCATGGTGGAGCTGGGCATTTTAAGCGGACTGCCGCAAAGCAACCAGCTGTCGCTGTTTGAGATGCTGGGTTGATGAGGAGAAGAAAAATGAAGATAAAAGCAATATATAAAGGCTCGCTCGTGGCGCTGGGTTTGCTGCTTGGCCTGACCGGCTGCACTGACTTTGGGCAGGACCGGCAGGTGGCAAGGCTGCGTCTGCAAGCCATCGAGCGACAGACGGAGGGGGATTACGCCGGTTCTGCTGAACTGTTGCAGTCGGCTCTCGGTCAGGCCAATGAACGTGACAGTGCACTAAAAGCCGATCTCTATCTGTATTTGGGACGGGCCATGGAAAAACAGGAGAAGCTGGATGAGGCTGCTGCGGCCTACAGTCATTCTCTGGAGCAGAAGCGCTCCATGGAGGGCTATTATTCGCGCGGCTATGTGTACTTATTGCAGGAAAAAAATGATGCAGCCAGAGGAGATTTCCGGGAGGCGGTGCTGCTGGCCAAGGATGAACCGGAACTGTTCGCCGGAGTCTATCAGCTGTTTGCCGAACGTAATCAGGCCGCTCGCGGAGCAGATGTTTTAAAAGCCCTGCAACAACAGCTGGGAGATAATCAGCCTATTGAAAAAGGGCTGGTCTATATGGCTCTGGAGAATTATAAGAGTGCCGTCATGTGGTTTGAGAAAGCGATCTCTGATGGGCGAATGAGCGGTTATTATTACCTGGGCGAGGTAGAGAAAAAGAAGGGCAATTATGAGGCAGCCATTAAGCAATATGAATTATACGAAGAAAAGAAAGCTCCGGATGTCAACAGCTTGAACAGTAAAGGCTATTGTCTGGCCATGCAGGAGAAATGGCAAGAGGCTCTGGAACAGTATCAAAAGGCAGTGGAATTACCGATCAGTGACGGCTCCAGGGACAGTCACTGGAATGTAGTTGTACTCCAGGAACGATTGGGAGAATACGAAAAAGCCAGGCAAGCCATGGGAAAATTGTTGGAGCTGTATCCGACCGATGAAGCAGCCTTGCGTGAGAAACGATTTTTGGATACGAAATAGAACAACAGAGGAGATAGTAACAGATGCGTATGTATGAGATAGTGCTGATCGCCGTTGGGTTGGCTATGGATGCCTGCTCGGTGGCTGTAGGCTATGGACTGTGTGTCAAAAATAAGCCCCTGCGGCAGGGGCTTTTAACCGGTCTGTTTTTCGGTGTGGCACAGGCGGTGATGCCATTGCTCGGATATTTTTTGGGGACTCGCTTTTCGCATTATGTGATGAGTATTGATCATTGGGTGGCTTTTATTCTACTCGGCTTAATTGGGTTTAATATGATCCGCGAGGGTTTAGCCCCGGAGGAAGAGGAAAGCTGTCAGATCGCGGGCTTTACGGTAGAATATAAAAAGATGTTTGTGATGGCTGTCGCCACCAGCATTGATGCGCTGGCCGTCGGCGTCACCTTTGCCTTCCTGCCGGTTAACATCTGGCTGGCAGCCGGCAGCATCGGTATGGTGACCTTTCTTCTGTCCCTGCTCGGGGTGTTGATCGGCGGTATGCTCGGACAGCATTTTAAGGAAAAGGCGGTGATCGCCGGCGGTTGTGTGTTGATTTTTCTGGGCGCCAAAATTCTGGTTGAGCATCTTGGAATCTTAGGCGCGTAAAATCAAATATCGGGATCGGTCAGCTGAATTTCGCAGCATATTCTTTGGGAGAACAGCCGGCCGATTTTTTGAATTTTTTGCTGAAATAATATACATCGGAATATCCGGTGGCTTCTGCAATTTCGGAAATCTTCATGGAGTTTTCCTTCAAAAGGCTTTGGGCAGCGCTGATTCTAAGTTCGGTTATATATTGCAGAATCGAAATATGCTGAACCTTTTTAAATATGCCTCCAAGGTAGGAAGGATGCAGCTGGAATCTTGCGGCCACCTGAGCGACGGACAGTGACGGATCTGTGTAATATGTATTAATATAGTCCATGATCTTGCGGCAGAGTGCTATATCTGAGGGCAGAGTATTCATTTTTTGAATGCATTGAAGGCCATAGAACAGGATTTCCTGCTTCAGGGTTTCCAAAGAATACTCTGTATCCAATATCGAATCTATCAATTCGGTGATGGATCGTCCCGGATTTTCCGGAACATGAAAATAGACATGATAAGCGACAAAAATCTCATGTGTGACGAGGTAGAGGTAATCACTGTTTTTCTTTTCGCCGATCGAAGCAAAGAGCTCATCCAGATACTTGATCAGGTTTTCTTTATTTTGGGAATGCAGCACATTGATAAACTGCTTCCGCACAGCCAACAGCTCCTCGGAAAATTCCGGGCATTTTGGGCGAGCATAACTGATGCAAAGGTTTGATTCCGAAGAAAAGTATCGTTCCTTTAAAAGATGCAGACAGCGGGTATAATGCGGTTTCCAGTCCGAGGTCAGACAAAAAGCATTTTCGATGTACATAAATACATAGTTCTTTTGAGCGGCAATAAAATCAGTGAAATGACTTCCTATATGAAGCAGCCGGTCTTTATCGGCCAGAAAAACCTGCAGCATATAAATATATTCGCTTTCCTGAATGTATTCACAGAGGTAATTTTGGCTGCGCAGGCCGGCTGCCAGCTGTGTCAGGGCAGTATTTGTGTGACCCGAAGTATAAATGCTGCAATAGATACTGTGGGAAAAATTCTCAAACTCAGGATACTGTCGGCAAAGATCCGCGTAGGACAGGCGGCCATCGCGAATTTCGGTCAGCATGCTGCACAGATGAAAATGTTCATAGCGTTTCAGGCTATGACGTGTTTTTTGCTCTGAATGAATATTTCGTATGCATTCGGTAAGTGTCAGCTTCAGATCATCGGCACTGATTGGTTTTAATAGATACTCTTTGACTCCGTATCGTATGGCGGTTTGGGCATATTCGAAATTATTATAGCCGGATAAAATCAGGATATGGACGGACGGAAAATGCTCTTTAATATATTTTGCCGTTTCGATGCCGCTCATTTCCGGCATTTTGATATCTAACAGCAGCAAATCAACAGGGGAAATTTTTAGATGTTCAATAACCTGACGTCCGTTTTCGGCTTCGCCGGCAAAGGTGAGATCTAATGCTTCCCAGGGAATGATTTTTTTGAGTCGCTGGCGAATAAAATATTCATCGTCTGCGATCAACAGTTTCAATGACATGACGCTTCCTCCAGTTTCGGTATTGTAAGCTTGATTACACAGCCTCCTATACGGGGGCTTTCTACAGACAGCCCATAATGCTCGCCATAATAGAGCTGGATTCGTTTTTGTACACTTTGAATTCCGAAGTGATCTGTGTTCTCTTGATGAATTTTTTCATACGCTTCCGGAGCAAATCCGTGCCCGTTATCCGAAATTGTAAAACAGATAGAAGCCTCGTGCTCAGTAACGGTGATGGTGAGAATGCCGAGTCGTTCCAGGCCCTTGATTCCATGATAAATACTATTTTCCAAAATCGGCTGCAATAATAATTTGATGCAATCGTACTGCTTTAATTCTTGGGGACAGTCGATCGTAAAGTCAAACTTATTAAAATACCGAATTCGCAGAATCTCTAAATAAGCTCTGGATATTTCCAATTCCTGTCCGATGGTGATTTTCATTTTCCCGTTACTCAAACTGGAACGATAGAACGAAGACAGATTCATGACGAGCTGAATCAGGGTTTCTTTTTCATCAAGCTCTGCCAAAGAGCAGATATTATCCAGCGTATTGTATAAAAAATGAGGATTTACCTGCTGCTGCAGAAGGCTTAAGGAAAGGTGTTGCTTTAGCTTTTCGGCTTCGATCAGATCAGCCTTTAGCTGCGTCTGGGTTGTAATCATGCTGTTGAATGAACTCAGCAGAGAAGCCACTTCGTCATTACAGGGAATCTCATGGATCAGTGCCCAGTTGCCCTCCTTAACGGTTTGGATGTGCGAGGCCAGATAACTAAGCGGATAGGTTACTTTTTTGGCGATTTGGTGGGAGGCAAATACGCACAGTACCATGACAAGCGCCGCGATGAGCAGTGAAAGACAAAAAATCGTCAGCAGTGGCAATACAAAGGTGATCACAGGAATTTGATTTAACACATACCAATTCAAAGATGGAAATCGGGTAAAAAACAATAGCTTATCACCCGCCAATAAATATTGGGAATTTGGACGCTGTTGTATGGACTCAAAATATTCATATTGCTTGTTCTGTTCGGGGATGCCGGAGCTGCTTTGGACGATGCCGTTTTGATCAAGTAAAAATAATTCATTTGAAGTATTGTATTCTTCATAAATAGCGGAAATCTGTGTTTCCGGAATGGCCAGCTCGATATAACCCAGAATTTGACCGGAGTATATATCATAAAAGGGACGAATATAGGAAAGAACCTTGACATTTTTATTTTTATCAACCAGGTGTTTCTTTGTTCCGATCTGCCATACGGGGTCTGTGGGGCGGATATTCAAATCCAGCAGACTGGAGTTTGGTTCGGTGGATACCAGAAGATATCCGGTGTCATCATACAAGCTGACAGAATGGATAAACGGTGTAGACTGGATGATCTGCAGGATATGCTGCTTGACCTTGATCGTAGCTTGAGAGGAATCTTTTTTGGCGAGATATGCTGTCATATATTCCTGTACAGTTTGACCCGATAAAATGGTTTTAGAATGATTCTCTGTTGCATCCAGATAATATTGGAACTGGCCTGAGATATAATTGAGCTGCTGCATGGCGTTTTTTTGTTCCAATTGGAAGGAATGCTTGAGGAAAAGAACAGATATTCCCAGAAACAGCAATACCATGAACAAGATGGATGTCATGGAGATGCTTCGAAAGAAACTCCAACGGATGGAGTTTTTATTTTGCTTATTTTTTTTCATGGCAAGGGTGCTCCATTGGTTTTTGTGTATTAAAAATTAAAATCATTATAAGAAATGTATACGGGAAAGTCAAAAACTCTTTGGTTAAAGTTTAATTTCATGTTGAAAAAGAACAAAAAATATAGAAAATGGACATTGTTCCAAATTATCATGTTTTTTATACTACTTAATATAAAACAGAAGGTAAAATATCAAAATTTGAAGGGAAAAAGGGAGGAAATGATCATGAAGCTAAATAAAATAACAGCCGTTCTTTTGGCCGGAGCTATGTGCACAGGACTTTTAGCGGGATGTGCAGCGAAGGGGGACAACAAGAAAAAAGAATCGAATGATAAGATTACCATTCGTCTTTTGACCAGAATGGCCGGTACCACGCCGCAGGTAAAAATATACAATGATATTATTGGAAAATTTAAAGAGAAACATCCGGAAGTGACTATTTTGGATGATTCGCAGGGTGATGAGTCTGCGTTTAACAACATCTTATCGACAGACATTGCCTCCGGAACAATGGCAAATATTTTCCGTATCCAGGGTGTGGCAAACCTGTCGGAATATATTGATAATGGACTGATTCTGAATGTGCAGCCGTATTTAGACAAAGATAAGGAATGGGGCGGCGGTTTTACCGAAGGAGCACTTTCATACTATCATGTGCCGAAAAAAGAAGGAACCTACGGTATTCCGATGGAGTCGGGACTGATCGGTGTGTATTACAACAAAGAATTATTTCAGAAAGCAGGGATTGCCAAATTTCCGGAAACCTGGACTCAATTATTAGAGGCCGTAAGGAAATTAAAAGACAGTGGCGTTATCCCGATCGCCATGGGAACCCAATCGACATATATGGCAGGTCATTTGCATGATCAGATCTTCTACAAATGGCTGGGAACAGAGGCAGCCAAAAAATTAGGCTCCAGAGAGATGAAGTGGACAGATCCGGAAGTGGTTAAGTCTTTGCAGTTCATTAAGGATCTGATCGAAGCAGGCGCCTTCGATAAGAACGCTGCCGGCATGACAGATAACATAGCCATGACCCAGTTCCAACAAGGTGAAGCTGCCATGGTAGTGACCGGTCCGTGGAATATCGGTACTTTTGAAAATCAGAAGGAAACACCGGTCAGCGAGAATATTGAGGTCGCAAAATTCCCCTATTTTGAAGAAAAGCCGGAGTTTAAGGATGAAGATATGCAGATCTTATCTCCGTATATGCTCAGCGGCAAGCTGGAAGGAAAAGAGCTTGATTTAACCCTGGAGCTGGTGAAGATGTTAACTGACAAAGATGCTGCCAAGAGATTTGCGGAAGAAGCTGCTTTCCTGATTCCGAGAACGGATATCAAGCTGGACAATGGTGCAAAATCAAAATTATTTACCCAAAATGTTGAGCTTGGAGCAACCTCTAAGGGAATCGGCGTCGATGTATTCGATTTTGATCCGTTGGCATCTATGCAGGACCGAACCAGAAACTCTATCGCAAGCATGTTCACCGGAGAAACCGCGGAACATGCCGCCAAAGAAATTCAAAGTGAAATCAAAAAATAGAAGTTGATAACATAGGATGAATTAAAATGCCCTGTCCGTTCAGGACAGGGCATTTTTTTAGACAGGAGGCTTGTGCGTGATAAGATTGAAAAATAAAAAGACCAAAATGAGTATTATGCTATTTCTTGTTCCGGCACTTGTGATCTATCTGGTATTTCAGATTATTCCGATTATAGGCTCAATTTATTTTTCGGTGGTTAATTGGAACGGAATTGCCGGATCGGCGCCGAGGTTTGTCGGATTGGAAAATTATATGAATGCATTTCAAAATGCAAACTTTATTCTGGCGCTGAAAAATATGGTGAAAATGGTTGTGATCAGTGTCATCCTTCATACGCCGATTGCCCTGCTGATGGCAGTGGCAATCAATACAAAGTGCAGGGGATACCGACTATTTAAGGCGTTATTTTTTGTACCGACCGTCTTTCCGCTGACAGCGGTCGGTTTGATGTGGTACTTTATTTTTATGCCGACCGGTACGTTTAATTCACTTTTAGAAGTGGCGGGGTTGAGAGAGCTGGTGCTGCCTTGGCTGGTCGATCCTTCCACCGCAATGAATACCATCATCTTTGTTAATGTATGGGCGGGGGTCGGATATTATATGGTTATTATCTTAGCCGGGTTGACGACCATACCGGATGATTTGTATGAGGCGGCGGCCATTGATGGCGCAACATCGATTCAGAAATTCTTTAAAATTACAGTACCCATGTTAAAACCGATTCTTTCCATGTGTATCTTGATGGATATCATCGGTTCTATCAAAGTATTTGATCTTGTGTTTGCTATGACGGGCGGCGGGCCGAATGGTTTAACAAATCTGCCGACAACTCTGATGTATAATGAGGCCTTTAAATACAATCATTACGGTGTCGGCAGTGCGATCGGCATTATCATTATGGTCATTTGTATTGTGGGTACAGTCGGAAGTAATGCGTTTGCCGGAAGAAAGAGAATATAGGTAGGAGGAACAGGTATGAAAAAGAAAACAAAGACCGGTAAAAAGATTACGTTGCAGAGCGTGACTATGTATTTTTTTCTGATACTGGCAACTCTGATATTTGCGGCCCCCATGCTGTTCACCCTCGTATCTTCAGTGAAGAAAAAAGTAGAAATCTTTGCCAAACCGTTTTCACTTCCGGCACAAATACAATGGTCGAACTATGCGGAAGCCTGGACAAATGCCAATATGAGCCATTATTTCGTAAACAGCCTGATTCAGGCAGGAGCTACGGTCATTGTACTGGTCATCGTATCCTCGATGGCGGCCTTTGTGTTGTCGCGGTTTGATTTTAAGTGTAATAAAGCCCTCATATTATTTTTTATGCTTGGCATGATGGTACCGGTACATACGGTACTTGTACCGGTTTCTTATATAATCGGAGCTTTGAATTTGAAAAATAATATCGCAGCTCTGGTAATGATTTATGTAGCGTTCAGTCTGCCCTTTAGTATTCTGGTGGTCACAAATTTTATGAAGGGTGTAAATCGTTCTTTGGAAGAGGCGGCTTTACTTGACGGTGCCAGTTATTTTCAGATTTATCGCTATGTTATGTTGCCGATGACGGTGCCGGCGCTTGCCACGATCTCTATCTTTAATTTCCTGGGGGCATGGAATAACATTCTGTTTCCGCTCTTGTTTATCAATGACAAAAAATTAAAGCCGATTGCCCTGGGCTTATTGAATTTTAACGGAGAACGCGGCAGTGATTACGGTCCGCTGATGGCAGCTATCGTGATCACGGTTGCGGTTCCGTTGGTAATCTATCTCTTATTTCAGGAGAAGGTAACAAGCGGTCTGGCTGCCGGCGCAGTGAAGGAATAGGCATAAGGGGGAAATAAATGAGTAATATCAGATATAGACAGGTTCATTTGGACTTTCATACAAGTGAATTTATACCAGAGATTGCAGCCGATTTTGACAAAGAGGAATTTGCGCGGACATTAGAAGAGGCACATGTTGATTCGATTACCTGTTTTGCCAGATGTCATCATGGATGGCTGTATTATCCGTCCAAGAGGTTTCCGGAGTTGATTCATCCGGGACTCAGGAATCAACATTTTTTGCCGGATCAGATTGAGGCCTGTCACCGGCGTGGTATCAAGGTTCCGGTATATACTACAGCACAATGGGACGGCCGTATCATGCGAGAGCATCCGGAGTGGCTTTCTGTAGATGAGAACGGAGAGTATATTGATACGCAGGGGGTTCCGGAGCCGCATTTCTATCACACCATATGTCTGAACAGCGGATACAGACAGTTTTTTAAAGATCAGCTGGCAGATATGATCGAGGTGATCGGTGCCGACCGGTTGGATGGGGTTTTTATTGATATTCTGTTCCAGGTGGATTGTAAGTGCGAGCACTGCGTCCGGAAGATGCGTGAATTGGGTATGGACACTGAATCAAAGGCAGCCAGAATGCGATATGCCGAGCGGATGCTGGATGAATTTAAGAAGGAGACCAGCGAGTTTATTCATAGTATGGCTCCGAAGGCCACCATTTTTTATAATGGCTCTCATGTCGGGCCGAGAAGTAAAAACAGCTTCGCGGAATATAGTCATTTGGAGCTTGAATCGCTGCCAAGCGGTGGCTGGGGGTATGATCACTTCCCGGCGACCAGCAGATATGCCCGTAATTTGGGGAAAGAGATGATCGGCATGACAGGGAAATTTCATACATACTGGGGAGATTTCCACTCGCTGAAAAACCTGTCTGCGCTGGAATATGAATGTTTTCATATGTTGGCAGTGGGCGCGGGCTGTTCGATCGGCGATCAGCTGCATCCCGGAGGGGTATTATCGAAAGCCGCCTATGATTTAATCGGGACAGTCTATCGAAGTGTCGCTGAAAAAGAGCCCTACTGTCGTGACGTAAAGGCGCGTACAGAGATTGCGGTGATTACGCCGGAGGAATTTTATCCGGAGACTGCGAAGGCCTCTGTGTTGTCTCCGTCGTTGATCGGTGCGGTGCGTATCCTGCAGGAGCTTGGCTACCAGTTTGATATCATTGACAGTCAGATGCCGGTAGAGTCATATCGGGTTCTGATTCTTCCGGATTGCATCTATTACAGTGAACAACTGAAACAGACGATCGAAGGATATCTGGCCCGGGGTGGCCACGTGATCGGTTCGTTTGATTCCTGCCTTCCGAAAGACGGGACAGAAAGTATTTACGGTGTGACATTTGAAAAAGAATCCGAATATTACCGGGAATTTGTTATGCCGAACACGGTGATCGGCAAAGAGCTTCCCCGAGAAGAGTTCGTTATGTATTTGAGGGGGCATGATGTGAAGCCGACTCATGCAGAGGTATTGATGCACAAGATACGGCCGTATTTTGATCGGCGTGGTGAAACCTTTTGCTCGCATCAGCATGCTCCGTCTTCCGGTGTGGTGAGCGGCCCGGCAGTGACGCTTTTTGAAAATGCCATGTATTTTGCGCATCCGATTTTTGCCCTGTATCGCAAAAATGCAGCCGTATGGTGTAAGCTGATGGTGAAGGATGCCCTGGAATATTTTATCGCCGATAAACTGGTACAGTATGAGGGCCCCTCTACTTTGAATATTCAGTTAAATGAGCAGTCAGAGAAAAATCGTGATGTGCTGCATATTTTGCACTATATCACCGAAAAACGATCCGAAGACATTTATACGATAGAGGATAAGCTTCCGCTGTACGATCTCGACATTCGGGTTCACACAAACGGAAGAGAGGTAAAAGAGGTCAGAAGTGTGCCGGATGAAGCGCCGCTGTCATTTGTTCGGGAAGGGGCATATGTGAAATTCCGGGTAGAGAAGGTGGATGGGCATCAGATGATTTGTATCCAATATTAAAAAGGGGATGATAAATATGATCGTTATATCGGAACAGAAGAGAGCTGCTGTTCAAGTCGTTTTGATCGGAAGAAACGAGGCCAAAGATTTGCCGTATGTGTCGGCAGATTATCAGGCGGTTTCCGTGGTCAGAGAAGCGGATCGGCAGATGACGGTGTACATTGGTCAGGGAGATGATCCATTGACGGTCAGAAGTATTCAGGAACTGTCGGCCGGCGCAGCCGAGACCGTAAAACAGATGGGGATATGCGAGTATGGAATGGATCTTCGCGCCCTTGTGCAGGCTATCGGAGTACGGGCGGTCAGTGCTGTCATCGAGGGAATCTATACCGGCTCTTATGAGATTTGCCTGCCGGGAGAAAAAGAAAAGAAGATACCGGATGTGAGCTTGACCGGAATTAACCCGGATGCGAAAGAAAAGGCCCGGCAGGAGCTGGAACGAGGACTTACATTGGCTGAAGCGAAGGTTTGGGCCCGAAATATGGTGAATGCTCCGGGAAACTTATTGCGCCCCATGGACTTTGCGAGAGAAATCATGGAGCTGGTAAAAGATACGACCGTGAATTGCGAGCTGTTTGACGACAGCACATTAAATGCTATGGGCATGGAAGCCCTGACGAGTGTCGGCAGGAGCAGTGAAAATCCGCCTTGTATGTTGATTCTGCGTTATCGGGGTGCCGGCGATGCCCCGGTCAACGGGCTGATCGGAAAGGGGGTAACATGTGATACGGGCGGATATTGCCTGAAACCCGCAGGCTCAATGATGGGAATCAAAGGAGATATGGCCGGCGGAGCTGCGGTAGCGGCCGCCATCTATACACTGGCAGCCGGCCGGGTGAAGGTGAACGTAACAGGGGTGATACCGATGTGTGAGAATCGGATCGGTCCGTCGGCCCTGGTTCCGGGAGATGTCATTTCTTCCTATGGCGGGAAAAAGATCGAGATTTGTAATACGGATGCGGAAGGGCGCTTGATTTTGGCAGATGCCATGGCTTACATGGTAAATGATGAGCAGGCGGACAGAGTGATCGATATCGCAACCCTGACCGGAGCGGTGGTGGGAATGCTCGGTTTTTCTACAGCCGGACTGTTATCGGACGACGATGCGTTCTGCCGTGCATTTTTACAGGCGGCCGAATGCGGTGGCGAACGTTACTGGAGACTTCCGATTTTTGAAGAACAGAAAAAGATGCTTCAAAGTAAGATTGCGGATATCAAAAACATGGGACAGGATTATTGCGGAACGATTACGGCCGGGTTGTTCATCAGGGAATTTGCCCGGAATCGCCCCTGGATACATCTGGATATTGCCGGAACCGCCTGGGTAGACAAACCGTTGTATCAAGGACAACCGCAGGGAGCGACCGCTGCCGGAGCTTCCACGTTATATTATCTATTGTCGGAGGAGAAGGCGATATGTTTTTGAAAGAAACAGAAGAGTTGATCTGCAAGCAGTTTGCCTGCTTCGCGGATCAATTTCAAACTGCCGGTAAGGAGATTGCAGAAAGGCTTGCAGCAGAGCCGGCAGAGGTTGCACTGCTGTTGCGGTATTTATATGCAAATATGCCATTCAGTGATGTGGCAGATTATTCTTACGAGATGTTTCGAGAGTTTGCCGTTCATGGTGTACGGTTACGAAAAGAACGGCTGTGGAAGGGAGAAGTCGAGATCCCGGATACTGTTTTTCTGGATTCTGTTGTGTTTCATCGTGTCAATACAGAGGGTATCAGCGCCTGCCGAACATTGTTTTATGAGAACTTAAAAAAACGCGTGTCAGAGAAGCGGATGGAAGAGGCGATTCTTGAAACCAACCGTTGGTGCGCAGAAGAAGCGACCTATCAATCGACTGATGAACGGACGATTTCTGCCGAAGCCGTGTTTCGAAATGGGATCGGCCGTTGCGGAGAGGAGTCTGTGTTTACGGTGAATGCTCTGCGAAGCATCGGTATTCCGGCCAGACAGGTGTATGCACATCGCTGGGCTCATTGTGACGACAATCATGCATGGGTAGAAGCGTGGTGTGAGGGGAAATGGCATTTTTTAGGTGCCTGTGAGCCGGAAATGATATTGGATCTCGGCTGGTTTGTCAATGCCTCTTCGCGCGCCATGATGATCAATTCCAGACTGTTTGGTTCCCAGAAAGCGGATCGTGACGTGATCGATCAAAGGGATATAAGCGCCGCTGTCAATCAGCTGTCGCGTTACGCGCAGACTACAAGCTTAACGCTGCTCGTGACGGAGGAAGACGGAACACCGGTGCAAAACGCACAGGTTCGTTTTGAACTTTTGAATTATGCCGAGTTGGTTGCGATTTCCGTCAAGAGTACAGATGCCGAGGGAAGGGTCGGTCTGGAAACCGGAAAAGGCAGTTTGTTTGTGTCGGTCTGGAAGGGCGACCGGCAGGCAACGGCCGTCATTGATACGCGTAAAGACTCCGGGAGGAGCCTGGTTCTGTCAAAGGCAAAGCAGACAAAAGAGCAATGGATTTCCTTTGATATGTTTGCTCCGGCAGATGCACCTGTAAACACAAAAAAGCTGACAGAAGCACAGAAGAAAGAAGGAATCGAAAGGCTTTGCGCTATCAACAGAAAACGACTGGAAAAAATAAAATGCTTTCCGGCGGCCGAAGCCGGTGAGGAAATAGCTAAGGGCAAGGGGAACCATGTTGAAATCCGAAGGTTCTTAGAAACCAAAACAGGGCATGACGATTTGAAAATAGTGCTGCTTGATCAGCTGAGCGAAAAAGATTTCAGGGATTGTCAAGCAGAAACCCTGCTGGAACACCTGGAGGAGGGGGCTGTGTGGAACCAAGCTGTTTCACCTGAAATTTTTGCCAGATACATCTTGAATCCGCGTATTTCCGGAGAGCAGCAGAGCGCATACAGAAAAATCATCCGGACATATTTTGACGAAGAACAGAAAAGGATATTCCGAAAAGCTCCCCGGACAATATGGGAATGGATCTGTGAAAATATTCAGGAAAAGCCCTCGTCTGAATATGAAGAATTGCTGACCACCCCGGCAGGAGTCCTTCGTTATCGTCAGGCTGCAAAAAAATCAAAGAAGGTGCTGTTTGTGGCCGTTTGCCGGTCACTGGGCATACCGGCAAGGCTGCATCCCCGGGATGGTGAAATTCAATATTATAAAGACGATCGATTTGTGGATGTGAGGCCACGTGAAACAACAGGCATCATTCGATTGAAGGCGGATGATGACACAAGATGGGTGTATATGCAGAATTGGACCATTGCCCAAAAAGAGGCCGACGGCTATTTCTGGAAGACCCTTCAGCTGGGAGAAGGCTGTCAGGGGGAGGTCAAGCTGCGGGCAGAAGCAGGAACCTATCGGGTAATTACCACAAATCGCCTGCCAAACGGCAACCAGTTTGCGGCATATCAGGAATTTGCGATCAGCCCGGGAGAAATCAAGGATATAGTGTTACAGCTACGAAAAGCAGAATTAAAAGATATGCTGGAGAAGCTTCCTTTGGAAGAGTTTGGATTGGAGGATGAGCAAGGCAGAACGGTCTTCGGCAGTCAAATCGTCAAAGCGGGGCCTGCACTGTTTATTTGGGCTGATGTGAGTAAAGAACCGACAGAACATATCTTCAACGAGCTGTGTGAAAGAGCCGCGGAATTTGCAGTCTTCGGCGATCGGGTGAATCTGATCCTGCATCATCAAGAAGAGCGAACAGATCCTGCTTTTGCAAGGACAAGAGCGCTTTTGCCGGAAGCGAGGGTGTATATTGACCGGAGAGCAGATAATATTACTGCGCTGTCCCGCAGAATGTACGGAGATCCGGATAAGCTGCCGCTGATTTTGGTTGTGGATCAAGATATGCACGGAATCTATGCCGCTTGCGGCTATAATGTGGGAACCGGTGATATGCTGCTTCGGATCCTGAGAAGTGTTTCTGATTAAATTAAGCCCCAAAATTCTTTGAAATTTCTCTTGCATTTTGCGAAAAGGTTGTTACAATAGTTATAGAACAACCGAAAAGTGAGAGGAGGGTTTGTTATGAATATTAATCAGTTTACACAAAAATCAATTGAGAGTATCAACGGGTTGGAAAAGCTGGCTCATGAATACGGAAACCAGCAGATCGAGCAGATTCATCTGTTGTATCGCCTGTTAACCATAGACGACAGCCTGATTGCATCGTTGCTGGAAAAAATGGGGAAGTCGGTACCACAGCTGACTGCACAGGTATTGCAGCAGATCGAACGGCTGCCGAAGGTCAGCGGCGGACAGACTTATGTCAGTCAAGGGCTGAACCGGGTGCTGATCTCGGCTGAGGACGAAGCCAAGGCTATGGGAGATTCCTATGTGTCGGTCGAGCATCTGTTTCTGACGTTGATAAAGGAAGCAGACGAGTCAGTGAAACGCTGGCTGACTGAAAACGGCATTGATCGGAACAGTTTTTTGCAGGTACTCAGTCAGGTGCGCGGTAATCAGCGGGTGACCGGTGATAATCCGGAGGCGACCTATGATACCCTGGGTAAGTATGCCATTGATCTGGTCGAACGGGCCAGAGAGCACAAGATGGATCCGGTCATCGGACGTGACAGTGAGATTCGCCATGTCATTCGGATTCTATCCAGAAAGAGCAAGAATAATCCGGTACTGATCGGTGAACCGGGGGTCGGCAAAACGGCGGTGGTTGAAGGACTGGCACAGCGGATCGTTGATCGCGACGTGCCGGAGGGCTTGCAGGACAAACGGCTGTTTTCGTTGGATATGGGTGCTTTGGTGGCCGGCGCAAAATACCGAGGCGAATTTGAAGAACGCTTAAAGGCGGTACTGGAGGAAGTCAAGAAGAGTGAGGGGAAAATCATACTCTTTATCGATGAACTACACCTGATCGTCGGGGCCGGAAAGACCGACGGAGCCATGGATGCCGGCAATATGCTAAAACCCATGCTGGCTCGCGGTGAATTACACTGCATCGGCGCCACCACCTTAGATGAATATCGTCAGTATATCGAGAAGGATGCGGCGTTGGAGCGGCGGTTCCAGCCGGTGCTGGTGGATGAGCCGACAGTGGAAGACACCATCTCTATCCTGCGCGGGTTAAAGGAGCGTTATGAGGTTTTTCACGGCGTGAAGATCACGGACGGAGCTTTGGTCAGTGCAGCCACCTTATCCAACCGCTATATATCTGATCGTTTCCTGCCGGATAAGGCGATCGACCTGGTGGATGAGGCCTGTGCCATGATCCGTACCGAATTGGATTCCATGCCGGCCGAGCTGGATGAGCTGCGCCGCAAGATTCTGCAACGGGAGATCGAAGAAGCCGCTTTGCAGAAGGAAGAGGATCGTCTAAGCCGTGACCGTCTGGAGCGGCTGCAGAGGGAGCTGGGGGATCTGCGGGCGGAGTATGACGCCAAAAAGAGCCGCTGGGACAATGAAAAGGCCGGCGTCGTAACCCTGCAAAAGCTGCGTGAACAGCAAGAACAGCTCAATCATCGGATCCAGACTGCGCAGCAAAATTATAATCTGGAGGAGGCAGCCAGATTGCAATACGGAGAATTGCCGAGGATCACGGCTGAAATCGAGGAGCAGGAAAAATTGCTTGAGGAAAAGGAATTGTCCCTGGTACATGAGCAGGTGACGGACGAAGAGATCTGTCAGATTATCTCACGTTGGACCGGGATTCCGATTTCGAAGCTGAATGAAAGTCAACGAGAGAAGATTTTGCATCTGGAAGAGGAACTGCATAAGCGGGTGATCGGTCAGGATCAGGGCGTGACCCGTGTGACCGAGGCCATCCTGCGCTCTAAGGCCGGCATCAAGGACCCGACCAAGCCGATCGGCTCATTTTTATTCCTTGGCCCGACCGGTGTCGGAAAGACAGAATTGGCCAAAGCGCTGGCGCAGGCATTATTTGATGATGAGAGTAATATGGTGCGTATAGATATGAGTGAGTATATGGAGAAATACTCCGTGTCTCGACTGATTGGAGCACCTCCGGGCTATGTTGGCTATGAAGAGGGCGGCCAGTTGACCGAAGCGGTGCGCCGCAAGCCCTACAGTGTGGTTTTGTTTGATGAGATCGAGAAGGCTCATCCTGATGTCTTCCATGTCCTGTTGCAGGTGCTGGATGACGGTCGAATCACCGATTCTCAGGGCCGGACGGTGGACTTTAAGAATACCATTCTGATCCTTACCTCAAACATCGGCTCACAGCTGATCCTGGAGCGCGTGGAGGCCGACGGCTGTCTGGCGGAGGATACCGAACAGATCGTGAAGCAGGAGCTGCACCACTATTTCCGGCCGGAATTTTTGAATCGTCTGGATGAGATCATTTTGTTTGAACCGTTGACCAGAGAGCATATCGGTGCTATCATTGCTTTACTGTTGGCTGACGTCAATGACAGATTGGCTGCCCGGGAGGTAAGGATCGAGTTAAGCGATGCCGCCAGGGCATATGTTATCGAGCAGGGCTATGATCCAAGCTTCGGAGCCCGTCCGCTGAAACGTTTTCTGCAGCGCAGCGTTGAAACACCGGCAGCCAGATTGCTGCTGTCAGAGGAGGTGGCGGCGGGCGATGTGATCCTGATCGATATGGAAAACGGCAGCTTGGCCGCCCGCAGACAGGAGACAACAGCGTAAGAGCAAACAGACAGAAGTTCGTTTCGGAAAAGAGGTTGTATGTTACCAAAAGATCCGGTCATGCTGCTGAGCGTGATCAACACCCGCCTGCGGGACAGCTATAGCAGCTTTGACCTTATGTGTCAGGAAGAGGATATCAGTGAACAGGAGGCAGAGCTGATCGTTCGGAAGCTGGCCGGTATCGGTTATGATTATGACAGAGAGTTGAATAAATTCGTATAAGGCGGTGATGAAATGAATTTGATCGACATGCTGGGCGATGCCCAGAAGAAAAAACAGGCGCCGCTGGCATCACGAATGCGGGCCCGTACCTTGGATGAGATCGTCGGACAAAGTCATATCATCGGCGAGGGTCGACAGCTGCGCCGGGCCATTTCGGCCGACCAGCTGGGCTCGATTATCCTATACGGCCCGCCGGGTACCGGTAAGACCACATTGGCGAAGGTGATTGCCAATACCACAAAGGGGGAGTTCTGTCAGTTGAATGCCACTGTGGCCGGAAAAAAAGATATGGAGGAGATAGTGGCGCAGGCTCGTCAGTCCTTGGCGGCCGGTCGCAAGACCATCCTGTTTATTGATGAGATTCATCGGTTTAACAAGAGTCAGCAGGACTATTTGCTGCCCTTTGTGGAGGACGGAACTCTGACGCTGATCGGGGCGACCACCGAAAATCCGTTTTTTGAGGTAAACCAGGCGTTATTGTCCAGATCCCACCTGTATCAGTTGGAGCCGTTATCGGTCGAAGATATCGTTTCTCTGTTGCAGCGGGCGTTGACTGATACCGACCGCGGTCTGGCGGCCTTTCATGCGGACATTGATGAAGAAACGCTGTGCTTAATCGCCCATATGGCGGGCGGAGATGCCAGAGCAGCCCTAAACGGCCTGGAGCTGGCAGTATTGACCACGCCGGCCGGTATAAACGGAAGAGTTCATATTGATGCCGAAGTGATCGCCGAGTGTATGCAGAAAAAAATTCTGGCCTATGACAAGAACCAGGATAATCATTATGATACTATTTCAGCTTTTATTAAGAGTATGCGCGGTTCGGCGCCGGATGCAACGGTATTTTATCTGGCAAAGATGCTGGCCGGCGGCGAGGATATTAAATTTATCGCCCGACGAATCATGATCTGTGCGGCCGAGGACGTCGGTCTGGCTGATCCGATGGCGCTGGTGGTGGCGACCAATGCCTCATTGGCGGTAGAGCGGATCGGCATGCCGGAGGCTCGTATCATCCTTAGTGAAGCAGCTCTGTATGTGGCTAACGCGCCGAAGAGCAACGCCGCTTATTTGGCCATAGATGCGGCACTGGCGGTTGCCCGCACTACTACCACATCCGTGCCGCCGCATCTGCGGGATGCACATTATAAGGGGGCTGCCGCCCTCGGACATGGCCTGAACTATCAGTATGCCCATGATTTTCCGGAGCATTATGTACAGCAGCAGTATCTGCCGGATGAGATCCGGGAGCAACGCTTTTATGAACCGGGGGAGCTGGGAGCAGAGGCCAGTATGAAGGAACGGCTGGAGCGATTACGAAATCGTTCGTAAGAAAAGAAGAGCAGCACAAAAACGTGAAAAAGACCTGTCATATCGGCGGTACTGAGTAAAGCCTCAGCGGCGATGCCGATGATTTGACAGGTCTTTGTTTTATTCTTCCGTCAGCAGGTTATTCATCAGGAATTGATAGATATCCTGCTGTTTCTTTCCCCATTGATCGCAGATCGAGATGGCCAGGGATTCGATGGGCACCCGCAGGGTGACATTGATGATGTCATTATGCCGTTCTTTGACGATGCAGTGCACCAGATACTCTCCGTCGGCGGTCTGTTCATAATCGCTGCGTGTTGACACGGCAGCCCGCAGGTCATACCGATTATCCACCAGGTACTGCCTGATCTCGGTTTTCAGCGGATAAGAGATCATGTGCTCGAAGGATTCCAGTGTGAACCGGCCCGACTCCGTCAGGTGGTAATATGAGGTGTTCCGCACCTTTTCCACAGTAATCAGCCCATCCTCCTCCAGCTTGATAAAAGCCTGCTGCAGGGGAAAATAACTGGTATAGCCCCGCTTCAGGATGAAGGATGAGAGCTGTGAGTTGGTCAGCGGAAAATCGACCAGATCCAACATATAAAGAATGATTAATTTGTTCAGCGGCAATGCTTGATCCATGACTTGCTCCTTTTGCATGATTTCCTATCAGTATACCGCTGCCGATCAAATTTGACAAGAAAAATGCTGGCTGCGGGAGAACTGCATTGCGGATATGAGTTTAAGACTGTATGTGAGCCCGTCCTTCATTTTTGGCGCGCAGAGTATCGATCTGTTGCAAAACGGCGGTCGGCAGCTGTTTGATTTCATCCCGCGAGAGTGCGGTCACATCGATCGGAGCTCCGAATTCGATGGTACAACGGGTGCTTTTGATCCAGGGTATATGTTGTTCAAAGATTTCATCGACATGGCTGAGAGCCATCGGGACGATTTTGCAGGCGGCCTTGGTGGCGATCTTGAAGCTGCCACCCTTTAGGGAGCGGGTCTCCCAGCTGTCATTGTTGCGGGTGCCTTCCGGAAAGATAATAATCGAGGTGCCTTCTTTAATAAATGCAGCCGATGTTTTGATGACCTCCAGCCCCTGCTTCACATCATTGCGGTCGATGCCGAGACAGCCGAGCAGTCCCATCCACTGACCGAAGATCGGGATCGACGCCAGAGATTTCTTGGCCACGAAGCCGGCCGGCCCGCGTACCGTCAGGTAACCGATGACGATGTCAAAATAGCTGCGGTGGTTTCCGATATACAGCACTGCTTCATCGGCAGGGATATTGTCCCGGCCTTTGACCTCCAGCCGCAGGCCGCAGGCCAGGCGGATCAGGTGCAACACCACTTTAATAATGGCCAGGGCGTAGCGGCGCTGGCGGTCGCGGTTAAATAAGCCGATGATCAGGCCGATCAACAAAAGCGGCAGGGTCAGAATAAAAAACAATATTAAGATTAGAATAACCAGGATGGTTCGAATCATGATAAACATCTCCTATCTTGTGTAAAGTGAAGCGCCGAGATATGGGGAGCTGCACGACACCCCCATAATTAATCCTATGATAAAAGAAAATAGATCGACATGCAAGGTGTTCGATAATTAAATTTTTACACTTGTACTTTGTATACAATATTGTTAGAATACAGGTATGATGATAAGGAAAAAGAGGTGGAAATGAAAGAGAAAAGCATTTGTTTACCGGCTTATGCGAAGGTCAACCCAATCCTGGATGTTATTCGGCGGCGAGAGGACGGTTATCACGAGATTGACATGGTGTTGGCCCGTATTGCCCTGCATGATACAGTGACCGTAACGGTGCGTTCGGATGAAACGATCACCTGCCGCTGCAGTCGCCCCGGTATTCCGACCGATGAAAAAAATATTGCGGTACGGGCGGCCGCCATGCTGCAGGCAGCTTTTGGGACAGCCGGTGTCGATATTGAGATTGAAAAACGGATACCGGACAGTGCCGGCCTGGCAGGCGGCAGTGCAGATGCCGCCGTTGTCTTGACCGCCATGAACGAACTGTTTTCATTGAAGCTTTCCGAGATTGAGTTGTGTAACTGGGGCCTGCGTCTGGGAGCGGATGTACCTTTCTGCCTGTGTGGTGGCTGCCGGCGTGCCCGCGGTATCGGGGAACAGCTGGAAATCCTGCCGTTGCCGCAGACCGGCTGGCTGGTGTTGGTGAAGCCGGATTTCGGTGTTTCTACCGGTGAGGCCTATCATTCCATGAAGCCTGAGCAGATGGACCACCCGTCGGTGGAAGCTATGGTAACAGCCCTAAGGAGCGGAGATCTGAAAGCCATTGCGGCGGCCATGGCCAATGTGATGGAGAACTATGCCTTAGTCAAACACCCTGTGCTGGCCGAACTGAAAACCAAGTTGGTGGAACAAGGAGCTTTGGGCAGCGTGATGAGCGGCAGCGGTGCGACTGTCTTCGGCTTATTTGCAACTGAGGAACAGGCAGCCGAAGCCTTAAGCAGGCTTGCGCAGCGGTATCCAGACTGGACAGTTATCCTGACCACCTGGCAACCGTAGAACCAACGGTATGAGGCAATAGAGAGTATTAGGCTAGGGATATTAACACTAAATATATTGTAGTAGATTGGAGAAGAAACATGCTGGATGATTTACAATTAGAGGGTGACGTATATCTTCCCCTGCGAGATGTGGTGTTCAGTACCATTCGGGACGCCATTATTAAAGGTGCTTTGAAGCCGGGTGAAAGGCTGCGAGAGATTACTCTGGCCAAAAAGCTGGGCGTCAGCCGCACACCGGTGCGTGAGGCAATTCGAAAGCTCGAGCTGGAGGGGCTTGTGAAAATGGTGCCGCGCAAGGGTGCTGAGGTAGCGGAAATGAGTGTCAAAAACATTCAGGACGTTCTGGTCATCCGCCGGGTGTTGGAGGAGCTGGCAGTCCGGATCGCCTGTCGTAATATTGATGAGGAACAGCTGGCCAAGCTGGAAGCGGTTGGGCGCGAGTTTGAGAGTCTGTACGGAAAAAAAGAAGACCTGAATGCAGCCGCCAGAGCCGATGTCCGCTTCCATGAGCTGATTTATGAGTCGACCAATAACCAGCGGCTGATTCATATCTTGAGCAACCTGAGGGAGCAGATCTATCGCTACCGCTTGGAATACCTGAAGGTTGACAGGGCTCATGAGGTGTTGGTAGAGGAGCATCGCAAGATTCTGGAGGCCCTGCGTGCCCGCGATGAAGAGACGGCGGCCGGAATGATTCGGGTGCATATCGACAACCAGGAGGAATCCATGATCCAGTCGGTGACTCTGAATCTGGAGAAAAATCATAAGTGAAATAAAATGAGTAAGCAGTACATAATGAATTCATCAGTCATTACGAGAAGGAGTTATTATGAGAGAATACGTGATCGTAACAGATGTGAACGGTGATCTGCCGTCGGAGTATGTCAGGGAGCATGGGGTCTATATGATGTCAACCACCTGTACCATGGGGGATGTTACAGAGTATTGTGATCAGATGACGGATTTTCCGGGCTTTTATGCCAAAATGAGGGGAGGAGCTAAGCCGCTGACCGGTCAGGTGACACCGGCTATTGCCATGGACACAGCCCGTCCGATTTTGGAGGCGGGGCAGGATATTTTATTTCTCTGCTTCTCATCGGCTTTGAGCGGCAGCTATAACAGCACCTGCGTGGCGGTCGATGAGCTGCGGGATGAATTTCCGGATGCCAAGATGGTGGTGATCGACAGCCTTTGCGCCTCCATGGGACAGGGCCTGCTGGTCTACCATATGGTCAGAAACAAAGAGGCCGGTATGAGCCTGGAAGAGTTGGCCGAGTGGACTGAGAAAAACAAGCATCATGTGATGCATTATTTTACTGTAGAAGATCTCTTTCACCTATACAGAGGCGGTCGTTTGTCAAAAGCCGGCGCCATCGTGGGCAGCCTGCTCAGCGTCAAACCCTTGTTATATGTGGATTCAAATGGCGGTTTGAAGCCCTTTGGAAAGGTGCGCGGTCGGAAAAAATCATTGACGGCACTGGCTGAGCATATCGTAAAATCAATCAAAGCATGGCCGCCAGAGGAGAACCCGATTATTCTGATTTCTCACGGGGACTGTCCGGAGGATGTGGCCATCGTTCAGGAAGAGATCAAAAAAGAGCTGGGTGATATTGAGTTCCTGGTGCATTATATCGGACCGAGCGTTGGTACACATTCCGGACCGGGAACTGTAGCGGTTTTCTGTATGGGGCCGGATCGAGAAGTCTTTTAGGCGCTTGAAGCTCAGAGAGCATAGCCGAAAAACGGCTATGCTGTCTTTTTCCAAAAAACAGAATCTATCAGTATAGAAAGACGAGGAAGTATATCATGGGTCAAAAGATTTATAAGACTGCCCTGATTTTTGAAGGCGGCGGTATGCGTGAGAGCTTTTCGGCTGGCGTGACCACCGTTTTGATGGATGAGGGACTGGAATTTCAATATATGACCGGTATTTCAGCCGGAGCCTGCAGCTGCGTTAACTATCTGTCACAGGATCGGGATCGGGTCAAGAAAACCTTTGTCGATTTTGCGGCTGATCCGAATATTGGCGGTTGGAGCTCATTTTTCAAGGGGGAGGGCTACTTTCGTTCCAGATATATTTACCTGGAATCCGGCATGAAGGGCCGGGCGCTACCGTTTCATTTTAAGGAATTCTACCAGAATCCGGCCGATCTGCGTATCGGTGCCTTTGATGTCGAGAGCGGTGAACTGGTTTACTGGAAGAAAGCGGATATGAAAAAGCCGATCGATATGATGAAGATGGTTTGCGCATCCTCATCGTTGCCGTTGTTTATGCCGATGACCAAGATCGACGGCCGTCTGTACATAGACGGCGGTATCGGCAACGGTATTCCGCTGGATATCGCTCAGGCTGACGGCTATGATCGCTTTGTCATCATCACCACACGAACCAAAGATTATGTGAAAAGTCCGGTTAAGCATGAGCATTTGCTGAAACGGATGTTTCGGGAGTATCCGAAGGTGGTCGATGCCATGCTGCACAGACACGTCGCCTACAATGAAACCAGAGAGCAGATCTCCCGTTTAGAGGCGGAAGGCAAGGCCTTTGTTTTTTATCCTGACTATATGGACATCGAAAATAAGGAGCGTGACGTTATAAAATTACAGGCCAAGTATGATATGGGTTATCGTCAGGCCAGAGAGGCCATGCCGTCCCTGCTGGAGTTTTTAAGAAACGGGGAAGTAGATGAATGATAAGCTATTAAAGGGCAGCATCACCAGGAACCTGCTGTTATTTTCGTTGCCAATTTTTGCCGGGGCGGTCTTTCAGCAGCTTTATAATTTGGTCGACTCGGTGATCGTCGGTCGATTCGTCGGCATGCGTGCCTTGGCGGCGGTCGGTTCGACCGGCCCGCTGACCTTTTTTGTTCTCGGCATGATGATGGGCCTGACCAGCGGCTTTGGCATCATGATTGCGCAGGCCTTCGGCGCCGGAGATCAGGAGCGATTGCGCCGTTATGTCGGTCAGGCAATGACCTTGTCACTGATCATATCGGTATTGATGACGATCATACTATTGCTGACCAATCATCAGGTACTGGCATTGATGCGGACGAATCCGGAAATCTATCGGGATACCGATACCTATATCCGGATTATTTATGCCGGTCTGATCTCGGCTTTTTTCTATAACCTGTTCTCCTGTATCCTGCGGGCGCTCGGCGACAGCCGGACACCGTTATATTTTTTGGTGCTGTCTTCGGCTTTGAATATCGTTCTGGACATTGTGCTGGTGGCCGGCCTGGGCCGGGGCGTAGCCGGGGCCGGTTATGCAACCGTTATCTCGCAGGTTGTGTCCGGAGCGGCCTGTTATATTTATATGCTGAAAAAATATCCGATACTGCGGCTGCGCCGTGAGCATTATCGACTGGAATGGGGAGCGGTCAAGCTGCTGCTCGGAACCGGTATTCCGATGGGATTGCAGTTTTCCATTACAGCCATCGGCACCATGATGATTCAGGCGGCCCTCAACGGGCTGTCGGCAGCTCATATCGCCGGTTATGCCGCTGCCATGAAAATTCAAAATATCACCATGCAGACCTATGTTTCGATCGGTGTGGCTCTGGCTACCTTTACCGGGCAGAATATCGGTGCCGGAAATACAAGCCGGATTTGCCGAGGTGTACGGGTTGGAGCGATGCTTTGTGCCATTTCGGCGGTCATTTGCGCATGTTTTTCCTACATCCTCAGTGATCAGCTGATCCTGCTCTTTCTGAAGGAATACGATGCCTCGGTTTTGGAGGCGGCCAAGACCTACTTTGGCATAGCGATTTGGTTCTATCTGCCGCTCGGACAGATCTTTGTTTATCGAAATGTATTGCAGGGCATTGGTGAAAGTGTAGCTGCTATGTTTGGCGGTTTGCTGGAGCTAATCGCCAGAGCGGCTGCTATTCTTTTTGCGGCGCCGTTGTGGGGATATCCAGGAATCGTTGCAGCCGATCCGGCTGCATGGATAGCGGCCTTGTTAATTTTGATACCATATTATTACTATTATCGCAGACGCTGGCGATATCGTTCGTCACCCCAATGAATGGAGGAACCTTATGAAATTTCAGATGATACATGAAAACTACAATGTAAAGGATCTGCGGCGCTCCCTGGATTTTTACAGGGAGGCCCTGGGCCTGACTGAGGTGCGCCGTAAGGAAGCGGCGGACGGCTCTTACACTATTGTCTATATCGGCAATGAAACGACTGATTTTGAACTGGAGCTGACCTGGCTGCGTGACTGGGACCGTCCGTATAATCTGGGTGATTGTGAATTTCATCTGGCCTTCAGAACCGATGACTATGAGGCGGCCTATGCCAAGCATAAAGAAATGGGTTGTATCTGTTTTGAAAATCCGAAGATGGGCATTTACTTTATTTCCGACCCGGATGGTTACTGGCTGGAAGTGGTACCGACCAGATAGGAGGTGAGCATGACATTACAACAGCTGCGCTATGCCATTCTGGTGGCTGAAAAAGGCTCAATGAGTGAGGCGGCTGCCAGCCTGTTTATTGCCCAGCCGAGTCTGTCGGTGGCCATCCGTGACCTGGAGCGGGAGATCGGCATCACCATCTTTAACCGCAGCAACCGCGGTATGATCCCTTCCAATGAGGGACAGGAGTTTCTGGGCTATGCCAGACAGGTGCTGGAGCAGAGTGATCTGCTGGAGCAGAAGTATCTCGGGAAAAAGCCGCGCCGACAGAAGTTTTCTGTTTCGACCCAGCACTATTCATTTGCCGTCAATGCCTTTGTCAATTTGATCAAGCAGCACAGCATGGAAGAATACGATTTCACCTTACGCGAAAGCCGAACCTATGAGGTGATCGATGATGTCCGTAATCTGAAAAGCGAGATCGGTATCCTATATCTGAATGAATTTAATCAAAAGGTACTGGGAAAACTGATAAAAGAAAATGATCTGCGTTTTGAAGAGCTGTTTAAGGCCAGACCGCATGTTTTCATCAGCAAGGACAACCCGCTCGCCAAACAGGAGCTGGTTCAGCTGGAGGATTTGGAGGATTACCCATGCCTGCGCTATGAGCAGGGCGACTGGAACTCCTTCTACTTTTCGGAGGAGATCCTCAGTACCATGGAGCATAGAAAAAACATTCAGGTATCAGACCGCGCGACCCTGTTTAACCTGATGATCGGGTTAAACGGCTATACCATGTGTACCGGAATTATCAGTACGGAACTGAACGGTCCGGATATTATCTCGGTGCCGCTGGCGGTGAATGATGTGATGCGGGTCGGTATCCTGACCCACACTCAGGTCGAACTGAGCCGTTTGGGAAAACAATACTATGAAGTATTGAGAGAATACACCGCACCGATGCGCGCCGACGGGGCGGCATGCTGAAAAATCTTGCGAGGAAGCAAAACTATATATGATGACAGAGGGAACCAAAATGAATGATTCGATTTATATCGTTATGCCGGCCTATAATGAAGAGGGTAATATAGAGAAAACGGTCAAAGAATGGTATGGCATACTGGAAGGAAAGTCAGAAGTATCAAGAATGGTGATTGCTGATTTTGGCAGTAAAGATAAGACACATGACATACTGCTTTCTATGAAAGAAAATGGTTATCCGCAGTTGGAAATTTTGGAAAACAAGAATCAGTTTCATGGCCCCAAGGTTTTGGATTTATACAAGTATGCCATAGATCAGGGGATCGACTATATTTTTCAGACCGATTCAGATGGGCAGACTGATCCAACGGAATTTGACGCCTTTTGGGAGCTGAGAAGTCGGTATGATGGAATTTTTGGCAATAGAACGATCAGAGGAGATGGAAAAGACAGGGCCTTTGTAGAAAAGGTGGTTTGTTTTTTGCTGAAATTATTTTTTAAAGTCAATGTTCCGGATGCAAATGCGCCGTTTCGCTTAATGAAAACGGATGTGGTAAAAAAGTATATTTACAAAATGCCAAATGACTACAATTTGCCTAATATTATGATGACAACATACTTTGCTCATTACAAAGAAAAGATGCTATTCAAAGAAATTTCATTTAAGCCAAGAACAGCCGGCGTGAACTCTGTCAATATGAAACGTATCATAAAGATAGGCTGGAAGGCCTTAGGAGATTTTCGGGCTCTTAGAAAGGGGATGAGATGAGGGTGGACTTTCGGGGCTTATGGAATCAGTATAAGGATGCCATTCCGTATATCTTTTTTGGAATCTGTACGACGGCAGTCAATGTTATCATGTACTGGTTGTTTGCCCATACCTTGGGTCAAGGCGTCATGGCCAGTACCATGGCGGCATGGCTTTTGGCTGTGCTGTTTGCCTACGTTACAAACAGGAAATGGGTGTTTCACAGCATGGCAGAAACAGGGGACGAGGTTATAAAAGAATTGATTTCCTTTTTTGGCTGCCGAATCGCCACCGGTATGCTGGATTGGACCGTTATGTTTGTATTTGTAAAGCGGCTCGGCTGGAATGATATGATCATGAAGTTCATTGCCAATATCATGGTTATTGTTTTAAATTATGCGGCGAGCAAATTCTTTATATTTAAGAGGAAGAAGAAATGAGTTTTGTAAAGAAAATTGTATGTGTGAGTAAGATGAAAGAGAAAGGTGATAGCTTTGAGAATATAGCAGCGTTCATTCTTTCATTTTTCTTTGCGTTTATCTTTTCATTGCAAAGCCCGGTGCATCTTTGGGTCGGAAGTGATGTAAATATTGATTCCGGTGTGTTTAAAACGATTTCCATGATGATGAGAAAAGGCTTCATGCCGTATAAAGATTCATTTGATCACAAGGGACCGCTTTTATATATACTAAATTGGCTGGGCGATCAGATAGCAGAGTATAAAGGGATTTGGCTGGTTGAGCTTTTATTCTTAACAGTTACTTTTTACATGATATACAAGATTGCGAGGCTGTCCTGCCGAACGGTACCATCATTTATTGCTGCCGCAACAGCTATATCCCTGTTGTTTATATATTTTGAAGAAGGAAATCTGACTGAAGAATACGCCATGCCCCTAATAGCGATTTCGACATATATTTTTCTGGATTATTTTAAGAATAATAAAATCAATCATATCAGATTGTTTCTCTGCGGAGTCACCTTTGCAGGTACATTTTTATTAAGACCAAACATGATTGCTCTATGGTTTATTATGTGTTTGGCGGTATTATTAAAAACTAAATTGCAAAAAGAGCTAAAGGAAGCGGTGCGCTTTATAATATTTTTTTTGCTGGGTGCAGCTGTTGTTTTTTTGCCGATCGCGATATGGCTTTGGGTAAACGATGCATTGAAGCAATGTATAGCGGATTTTATTATTTTTAATAAAGAATATACATCCGCCGCCGCCAATGCGGGACGGGCGACGTGGGCCAATAAGTGGACTGCCCTTTTCTTTTTCTTGAATTCGACGGTGGTGATCACCGCATTTTTGAGTCAAATATATACCTGTAAAAAATCAAAATCACTCTGTGATTACTCTTATCTGATTTATATGTTCGTCACTTTGATTTTTATTTGTCTGGCGGGAATGCAATATGGACATTATGGAATGGTTTTGATTCCAATGGTTGTTTATCCGCTGTCTAATATATTTGGCAGTATTGGTAAAATAGAAAACGAGACGACGGCCGAAATGATTGGTTTTGTGGTTGGTATATATGCGCTCAGTGTCATGGTTTTGCCAAAGTGGCTGCAGCTGATCCAAGGAACTCCGGCCATATATACTGCCCGTACGAATTACCATATCTCGGCAGAGGTACAAAATATCGTATCTGAGATCGACAGGCTAAAGCTTGGCGCCAATGAGCCGATTTCTGTATATGGAAATTGGGATATTATTTATGTCATTTCAAAAAGACCGCATGCAACCAGATATTCATATCAATTTCCGATAGGAGAAGTAAAGCCGGAAATTATGGAAGAGTATATGAAGGAATTAGCGACAGAACTGCCGAAAGTGATCGTGGTACAACCCGGACGTTATGATGATCGGGTAAAGGCTTTTGTACAAGAAAACGGTTATACGTTTATATATGGTCAAAACGGCGAGATTGAGGCCGGCGGCGCCTTGCTTTTTTACAGAGGGTAGCGGTCTGCGATTTCACGAGATGCCGTCACTGTTTAATTTGCTTAGCGAACAAGTTGTTCAGCTTGGGTGCTATTCGCAAGGATATACAAAAACTTAGAATTGTCAAAATGTAACAAAAAAACAAATGGTATCATAAAATAAATATATAAAACAACAAAAATATTGAGGGTAAATAAAAGCTGTGATAAAATAGTAAAAAACAGATAAGAGAGGGTGAGTCCATTGAATAAATGAAGTGGAGAATATATAGTCTTGCAGTGAATTTGAACGAAGGAGAAAAAATGACTCGAAGAATACAAAATATAGTAAGGAAACCTTTTCGTTTTTTAATTATTTTAACAATATTACTTTTTTTAGGCCATCAGGGTTATTCTACAGTTATGGCAACTGGAGAGCCGGGTGCAGAGCAGCAAGAAAAAGCCAGAAAACCGGGAAAATGGATTTTTGATAAAGCCAGAGGAAAATGGTGGTATAAGTTTGATGATGGTAGTTATCCTAAAGATGAATGGGAAATAATAAACAATAGATGGTACCATTTTGATAAGTATGGTTGGATGGAAGCTAATAAATGGATTAAAAGTTACAATAAATGGTATTATTTAAATTCTTCTGGAGCTACTGAACGGGGCTGGTTAACATTAAAAGGGAAGACCTATCATTTCGCAGACAGTGGGGCAATGGAAACAGGGTGGCAAAAAATAAAAAATATATGGTATTACTTTGATACATCTGGAGCTATGAGGACAGGATGGGTTCGAATTGAATACGATGATTATTTTTTTGAAAATAATGGGGCATATAATCCCACTGTTAAGAGAGCATTGATTTTAGGAGAAACATCAACAGCAGCAGTTCCAATAAATGATGTGTATTTTATGTATAATATGTTTTTAGATTATAAGAATAAGGGAATGAACTTTGCCAATATTACGAAGTATCCTAATGCAACAAAGGCTAATATTTTTAAGAAAATGGATGAAGTTTTCTCTGGTTCTGATGAGAGTGATATAAATTATCTCTATATGACTTGTCATGGTGGGGCTTCCGGGGTGCTTGAACTTGGATATAACCGTGAGATAATAACAGGGTATGAGCTGAAAAACCGATTATTAAGGTATAAAGGAAAATTTGTAGTTTTTCTGGATTGTTGCCATGCTGGTGTGATTATTTCAAAAGAAAAATCTGCAGATAATGAAGAGGTAGATGGAAAAACCAGCCTCCAGATTTTAGAAGATTTTATTGAGCCGTTTAAAGAAGATCTGCCAAAATCAGGTGAATTAGCGATTCCTCGTTTTATGGTTTTTGCCTCGTCTAGAAAGGATCAGTTATCTTGGGGAGGAAGCACTAATAGTGTTGCCACCAAAGCGTGGTTGATGGGGGCCGGCTGGAATCCTATGACAGAAAAATCTGATGTACAAAGAGCAGATACAAATCAAGATAAGAGGGTGAGTGTGCAAGAATTGTATAATTACTCTAGAAGTACAGTATTCAGTTTAAATGGAAATAAAAAACAAGAGGTAGTAGTATATCCGATGAATTGTAATTTCAATATTTTGATTCGTATAGGAGAGTAATATGCTTAGGAAATGTAGAGATATTAAGATTTTTGCTTTGATATTGGGGCTGTTAGTATTTATGCTGCCTCAGATGGTAATGGCTGCTGATGATACCAACGGATATCGGTTTCGCTGTGTTCAGTGGCCCAAAAGCGGCATCATCTTGGAAAAGGGTGAAGTTAAGACCTTGGAGATGGGAAGTGCAGTCAAATTTGAGCTGGTCAAAAATGTAAAAGGGCGAGAAAACCGAATGAAAAAGAGTGAGTTGGACTCCTATCAGTGGAGCATGTCCTTAGATGGAAAAGCCTATCCGGGCATCATTGCAATCGGGGAGAGTAATGAGAGGGGGGCGCACGGTGAACTGTCGATTTACGCACCGTTGGGCTATACCGGTCGGTTACGGATCAGTGGGCACCGTAAAACTGATGAACGAAAGCTGGAATATTGCTTTGAGATTACGAATAAAGATCTCTATGATACCGGAAACATATTCCGAGGAACAATGTATTTTACAAATGCCAAGGGGCAGCAACTCAGAAAGGAAATGTCGAATTTGACATGGGATGCGGGTAAAGAGCAATATGAAAGTGTGCTGGATCCGTTTCCTTGGAGCTTACCGAAAGGCTGGACATTCAAGGGATGGGAATATGATTCACGTGAAAGCAGGATTCTGGCGCAGCCTGGACAAAAGGTGATCTTTACTGAGCAACCGACTGTCACAGCAGTAATTTCTTATCAGGGATGGGTGTTGCAGGCAGATGGTTGGCATTATTATCGTGCGGGACAGACAGTTAAAGATAATTGGGTGAAGGATGGTCGGTTCTGGTATTTTATGGATGGAAACGGTGTCATGAAGACAGGGTGGCAGCACTGGAAGGGCGACTGGTATTACTTAAATTCGGATGGCAGCATGGCTACCAGTTGGAAACGTCAGGGGAAAACGTGGTATTATCTACAGGCAAATGGTAAGATGAAAACCGGTTGGCTGCAAGCAGGTGACGACTGGTATTACCTGCGAGCAAACGGAAGCATGGGCACGGGGTGGTTCCGTTGGAGAGATCATTGGTACTATTGTTATAAAGACGGAAGAATGGCATCCAATACTTGGGTAGATGGCTACTATGTAGACAGCAACGGTGCATGGCAGAAAAATCCGACCGATCCGTTAATCCGATTCATGGATCAGCTGTTATCAGAATGAGCAGGGTGTGTTAGCGGTCTGCGAACGGTGTGGCTGTAAAAATGATATCCAAGCCGCAGACGGAAGAGAGCAAAAACTTCCGTCTGCGGCTTTTTGACTGACAGACTGGAAAGAAGGTGTATACTCTGTTATAATACAGCAATAGAGTAAGGCGTTATCAGGTTGTACAAGGGGGATCAATATGAAACAGGGACAGGAACGATCATACGGATCGAATCAGCAGCAGAAACGGCTGATCGGTCAGGCGGCGTTTTGGGAGCGGGTGCGCAGCCTGCCATACGGGAAGCTGACGGATGGAATCATCGTCGGCGCGATCGGAGGCGGAGCTGCCATTTTATTTCGTTTTTTGCTGCATCAGGTCAGCAGCAGAGGGCAGCAGATGTATTCGCTGTTGCGAGCCAACAGTCTGTTGCTGGCGCCGGCTTTGGTTGTGGTGATCGGACTTGGTCTGTTGGCCGGGTGGCTGGTGGAGAAGGCGCCACTGAGCAGCGGCAGCGGTATTCCGCAGGTAGTCGGCACCCTGCAAGGAGATCTGAAGACCAGGCCGTGGCCGATTCTGGTATCGAAGTATGTCGGCGGTCTGGCCAGTAATCTGATCGGTATGAGTCTGGGGCGGGAGGGGCCGTCCATTCAGTTGGGAGCTGAAGGAGCTCAGTTATATGCCGGACTACGGCAGTTACCGAGAAGCCGAAGACATATGCTGATGGTGGCCGGTGCGGCCGCCGGTCTGTCCGCAGCCTTTAATGCACCGCTGGCGGCGGTGGTCTTCACAGTGGAAGAGCTGCGTAAAGAATTTCGAGAGAAAGAGCTGCCGATCATCGCAGTGGCTTCATTGACCGCCGACTTCTTATCAAAAATGGCTTTTGGATGGCAGCCAAGCTTTATCTTTGCGGCAGTACCAAAGCTTGGACGGCTGCCCATGCGCTTCCTGATCGGTCTGCCGATTTTGGCATTGCTCTGTGGCGTGCTTGGCTGTTTGTTTAACATCGTATTGGTGAGTATGCAAAATGCATGGAAGAAACAGGTTTCGAAAGCCCGGCTGCGGGTAACACTGGCCTTTGTGGCAGCATTTGGCAGTATTTTGATCTGGCCGCCGTTGTTTGGCAACGGTGCTCCATTCTTATTGGGAGAGGGCGTGTTGACCGGTGAAGCGCACCTGCTGGTGCTGCTTTTGGTCGGACGGCTGTTATTTACCTGCTTTTGCTACGGCAGTTCTACACCGGGAGGTATCTTTCTTCCGACGTTGGTGCTGGGCGGGATGGCGGGCGCCATTTTTGCCGGTGGTCTGGGGCTGGTGTTGACAGTCGATACGGAACAGACAGTGCTGTTTATCATCATCGGTATGGCGGCCATGCTGGCGGCGGTCACCCGTTCCCTAATGACTGCCATCCTGCTGGTGCTGGAGATGACGCAGTGCTATGACTGCCTTTTGCCGCTGGCAATTGCCGCACTGATCGCCTTTCTTTGCGCTGAGTTTTTAGGTGTCGAGCCGATCTATGAGACCTTACTGTCAAAAATAATTAAAAAAAATCAATGAAAAAGAATAAAAATGTCCATAGTCAAAGGAAAGATAATTTGCTAATATGACTTTCATGTAATATTAAAAAATATCAATACACACCATAGATCACGGCTACAGCCGGAAAGGGAACCGAGGTGGTAAGGAATGAAGGGATTTGACAAATATTTCCGACAGTATTTTGTTCCGTCCGATGCGACATTTGATTGGGCTAAAAAGGATCATATTGAAAAAGCGCCGATCTGGTGCAGTGTAGATTTGCGAGATGGGAATCAGGCCTTGATAGAGCCGATGAGCCTGGCCGAGAAGCTGAATTTTTTCACTCTGTTGGTTAAGCTTGGTTTTAAAGAAATCGAGGTTGGGTTTCCGGCGGCATCGGAAACCGAGTTTCGTTTTATCCGAACCCTGATCGAGGAAAATATGATTCCGCAGGATGTCACCATTCAGGTATTGACGCAGGCCAGGGAACATATCATCCGCCGTACCTTTGAGGCGGTGGCCGGCGCACCCCATGCCATCATACATCTGTATAACTCGACCTCGGTGGCGCAGCGGGAGCAGGTGTTTTGCCGCAGTCAGGAAGAGATTAAGCAGATTGCCATCGAAGGGGCAAGACTGTTAAAAAATCTGGCCGATGAAACAGACGGACATTTTTCTTTTGAATACAGTCCTGAGAGCTTTTCCGGTACAGAAATAGAATATGCTGTAGAGGTTTGCAATGCGGTGGTGGATATCTGGCAGCCGACAGCCGAACAGAAGGTTATCATTAATCTTCCGGCCACAGTCGAAACTTCATTGCCGCATGTATTTGCCACCCAGGTGGAATATGTTGACAAGCATCTGGAGCAGAGGGACCATGTGCTGATCAGCATTCATCCGCATAATGACCGCGGCTGCGGTGTGGCGGATGCCGAGCTGGCTCTGCTGGCCGGCGCTGACCGGATAGAGGGAACACTCTTCGGAAACGGCGAGCGAACCGGAAATGTGGACATCATTACCCTGGCCTTAAACCTGTACACTCACGGTGTTGATCCGGGACTGGACTTTCATGATCTGCCGGGCATCCGTGAGGTATATGAAACCTGTACCGGCATGCGTGTCCATGACAGACAGCCGTACAGCGGCGATCTGGTTTACAGTGCCTTTTCCGGTTCTCATCAGGATGCCATTGCCAAGGGGATGGCCTGGCGTGAGCAGAAAAATCTGTATCAATGGTCAGTCCCCTACCTGCCGATTGACCCGACGGACGTCGGACGGACGTATGAGAATGATGTCATTCGTATCAACAGCCAGTCCGGTAAGGGCGGTATCAGCTATATCCTGCAACAAAACTTCGGTTTTGCATTGCCGGCGGCCATGCGAGAAGAGGTCGGATATATGATCAAGGATGTATCGGATCAGGAGCATAAGGAGCTGAGCCCAAGCTGGATACATGCGCTCTTTATGGAGACCTATGTAGATTATAAACCGTATTTGCAGGTCGAAGAGGTTCATTTCAGGCAGGGCAGTACCATGCAGGCGACAGTTACCTTCTCATATCGCTATAAGAAAACGGTGGTGGATTCATTCGGAAACGGTCGTCTGGACGCTGTCAGCAATGCCATCAAGCAATTCTTCGGTCTGGATTATGATCTGTTCAGCTATGAGGAACATGCTTTGACGACCGGCTCGGCTTCGAGGGCAGTAGCTTACGTCGGCATTTGCTGTGACAAGCAGAAGTTCTGGGGTGTCGGTATAGACGGGGATATCATCCGTGCTTCGATTGATGCGCTGATCGTTGCGGTCAATAAGATCGGTCAGGTGGCAGGCACCACCGGAAAAAAGAAGGATGACCGCATTAATCAAATGCTTCGTTATATCAAAGAGCATTATCGGAAAGTTGACCTGACCATTTTGTCGGAGGAATTTTTCTTATCAAAACCGTATATTTCCAAGTCGATCAAGGATCACACCGGCAGAACCTTTGGTGAGAATCTGCGGATGATTCGTTTGGATCGGGCCGCACAGATGCTGAAGAACGGACATCTGACGGTCGAGGCCATTGCACGGTCGGTCGGTTATCCCAGCGTTGAGCACTTTAACCGACAGTTTAAGCGGCAGTTCAGGATGACACCGATCGAATACCGCAAGCAGGATACACAGCGGGCCTGATCGGGCGGCGGCAGCGGTTGCAGGAAGAACAACAGGTACAGGCTGAAAGAAATATTAACATAAAAAAGAGATAGATGTAGGAGGAGAAGTTATGAAAAAAGCAGTTGCAGCATTTATGGCAGTAGCATTATTGATGACCGGTTGCGTGGTTTCATCGGGGGGAAAGGACTCTTCTAAGAGTGGCAAAGCTTCTGATAAGATCGTAATCGGCGGCTTGGGGCCTCTGACCGGCAAGCTGGCGATTTACGGTGTATCATCGACCAATGCCATGAAGCTGGCCTTTGATGAGATCAACAAGGCCGGCGGTATAGGCGGCAAGCAGGTGGAGTTCAAGCTGTATGATGATAAGGGGGAAGCGGCTGAAGCGGTTAATAACTATAAGAAGTTAAAGGATGACGGCATCACGGCATTGCTCGGTTGTATCACATCGGCTCCGAGTGAGGCGGTAGCGGCCGAAGCGGTGAAGGACAAAATCCCGATGATTACCCCGACCGGCACCCAGTTTAACATCACAAAAGATCGTGAAAATGTCTTTCGTGTTTGCTTCACCGACCCGTTCCAGGGAACCATGCTGGCTAAGTACGCAGCCGATACAGTAAAGGCAAAGAAGGTGGCTGTCATGAAAAACACCTCCAGTGACTACTCCGACGGTGTGGCTGAGGCTTTTAAAGCGGAAGCTAAGAAACGTGGTCTGGAAGTAGTAGCGGAAGAATCCTATGGCAATGAGGACACTGATTTCAGAGCTCAGCTGACGAACATCGCAAAGGAAAAACCGGATGTGTTAATGATCCCGGATTACTACCAGATCAACGCTCTGATCGCACCGCAGGCTAAAGAGATCGGCATTACCGCCAGACTTCTCGGCCCGGATGGCTGGGATGGCATCATTGCTCAGTTCGGGGATGACAAGGATAAGCTAAAGGATGTGGACGGTGTCGTATTTACCAACCACTATTCGGTGGCTGATACCAATGAGAGGATCCAGGCCTTTGTGAAGAATTACAAGGCGCAGTACAAAGAGGAGCCGTCAGCTTTCTCGGCCCTCAGCTACGACTCGGTCTACCTTTTAAAGGAGGCCATCGAAAAAGCGGGCAGCACCGATAAGGCCGCCGTGGCGAAGGCCATTAAGGAAATGAAGTTCTCCGGACTGACAGGTGATTTAAGCTTCGATGCCAATAACAATCCGGTGAAATCGATCAGCATGATCAGGGTATCGGATGGTCAGTATACCCTGGATTCGGTATTAAAGCCGGAATAACAGCGTAACCTTCCAATTCATTCGGAAAGACCATTTTCTTATGGGAGAATGGTTTTTCCTTTTTTCAAAATTTATCCGTCGCTCAAAGCTGTCCGGCGGGAAGGAGATAGCATGGAATTTATACAGCAAATCATGAATGGACTGCGAATCGGCAGTATTTATGCGCTGGTATCACTTGGCTATACGATGGTTTACGGCATCGCCAAGCTGATCAACTTTGCCCATGGTGACATCATCATGGTCGGCGCCTACGCAGCCTTGTTTAGTGTACCGATGATGACGTCCCTCGGTCTGCCGCTCTGGCTGACAGTGGTTCCGGCCATTGTCATCTGTGCCGCCCTCGGTATGCTGACCGAGCGGGTGGCCTACCGTCCGCTTCGCAACTCGCCGCGAATCTCGAATCTGATCACCGCCATCGGCGTCAGTCTGCTGTTGGAGAATCTGGCCATGAAATATATCGGCTCGGGAGCCAAAAGCTTTCCGACCATCTTTAAAAACGCACAGTTCAAGCTGGGTGGTTTGGTCGTTGATAAGGGAGTCCTGATCACTCTGGCAGTGACACTCGGTCTGTCCGTTCTATTAACCTTGTTTATGAAAAAGACCGGCTTTGGTAAGGCCATGCTGGCAACCAGTGAGGATTATGGTGCGGCCAGTCTGGTCGGTATCAATGTCAACCATACCATCTCGATGACCTTTGCCATCGGCAGCGGTCTGGCGGCCATCGGTTCTATACTCTATGTGGCGGCTTATCCGCAGGTTTATCCGCTGATGGGGTCTATGCTTGGTATCAAGGCCTTTATAGCGGCGGTACTGGGCGGTATTGGTATCCTGCCGGGAGCGGTGCTGGGCGGCTTTATTCTGGGTATCGTCGAAACCCTGACCAGAGCCTATATCTCCAGTCAGCTGGCGGACGCCATTGTATTCGGTATCCTGATCGTAGTGTTACTTGTGAAGCCGGTCGGCATCATGGGTAAGAATGTTAAAGAGAAAGTATAAGAAAGGAGGAAGCCCAATGACAAAAACCAAAAAACTCAGCTACCTCCTGACGGTATTGCTTATCATCGGCTTATATTTTCTGATTGCCGTGCTGGTGAACAGTGGCATCATTTCTGCTTATCAGGCCGGTATCATGAATCTGATCTGTATCAATGTGATCCTGGCAGCCAGCTTAAATATCACGGTCGGCTGTCTCGGACAAATCACCATCGGCCATGCCGGCTTTATGTCGATCGGAGCCTATACGGCCGGTCTGATGGCTGAACATGTTTTGCCGGCCGGCGTCGGCGGCTATCTGCTCGGCTTGCTGCTTGGCGGTTTGCTGGCCGGTGTGGCCGGTGTCGTCATCGGCATTCCGGCACTGCGTCTGCGCGGCGATTATCTGGCTATTATTACGCTGGCCTTCGGTGAGATCATTCGCGTATTAATCGAATATTTTAAGTTTACAGGCGGTGCTCAGGGTTTGTCCGGTATCCCGACCTTCCAGGATTTTAATACCTTCTTTTTCCTGACGGTGTTCTGCATCATACTGATGTACGCAGTGATGACCAGCCGTTTCGGACGGGCCGTTCTGGCCATTCGGGAGGATGAGGTGGCAGCCGAAGCCAGCGGTATCAATACCACTTTTTATAAAACCCTGGCATTCGCTTTATCAGCTGTGTTTGCCGGTGTCGCCGGCGGTATGTATGCCGGAAACTACGGTGTGCTGACTGCCAAGTATTTTGACTTTAATAACTCGATCAATATCTTGGTAATGGTGGTATTGGGCGGTATGGGTTCCTTTACCGGAGCCATCCTGTCGGCCGTGGTATTGACCATCCTGCCGCAGGTATTGCTGGATTTCAATGAGTACCGCATGATCATTTATGCCCTGATTCTGATCATCATGATGATCTTCCGTCCGACCGGTCTGCTTGGCCGCAGTGAATTCCAGATCTCAAGAGTGATTCGTTATTTCAGACATGGGAAAAAGGAGGGAGAGACAGCATGAGTGAACAGGCAGCAAAACAAGTATCACAGCAGTCTTCCGCCATTCTGGAGGCCAGAGATATCACCATTCGTTTCGGTGGTCTGACAGCGGTCGAAGACTTTAATATGGAGATTCACGAAAAAGAGCTGATCGGTCTGATCGGACCGAACGGAGCCGGCAAGACGACGGTCTTTAACATCCTGACCGGTGTCTATGAGGCCACTTCCGGTGTTTACTCCTTTAACGGAGAATTAATGAAAAAGGTACCGACCTGCACATTGATCAAGAAGGGAATGGCGAGAACCTTTCAGAACATCCGTCTGTTTAAAAAACTGACAGTCCTACAAAATGTGCTGGTGGCTCAAAACTTTAAGATGAGGTACGGCTTTTTCAGCGGTATGCTGCGACTGCCGGCCTTCTGGAGGGAAGAAAAAGCGGTCAAAAAGCAGGCCATGGAGTTGTTGGCCATCTTCGGTTTGGATCAGTATGCCGACTTTACGGCCGATTCCCTGCCCTACGGCCAGCAGCGAAAGCTGGAAATGGCACGAGCCATGGCGACCGGTCCGAAGCTGCTGCTGTTAGATGAACCGGCGGCCGGCATGAATCCGAAGGAAACAGAGGAGCTGATGGAAACCATCCGTCTGATCCGTGATCGGTTCGGCATTGCTATTTTGTTGATCGAGCACGATATGAAGCTGGTGCTCGGTGTCTGCGAACGTGTGGTGGTATTAGATCACGGTAAGACCATCGCAGCCGGCGACCCGCTGGCGGTGGTCAATGATCCGGTGGTCATCAAGGCCTATTTGGGCAGTGATGAGGAAGAAGAGGAGGAGACCTAATGGCGATTTTAGAGGTCAATGATTTACATGTCTATTATGGCAATATCCATGCCATCAAGGGCGTTTCGCTGGAAGTGCATGAGGGAGAGATTGTTTCGCTGATTGGTGCCAACGGTGCCGGTAAGACGACCACCCTGCAGACCATCTCCGGACTGCTGCAGGCCAAGAGCGGCAGTATCTCCTTTGACGGCCGGGACATTACCAAAACACCGGCTCACAAACTTTGTCAGATGGGTATGGCTCAGGTGCCGGAGGGACGGCGGATCTTTGCTAACCTGACGGTCAGTGATAATATTCAGCTCGGGGCCTACAGTGTCAATGACACAGCCGAGGCCAAGAAGGTTGACAGAAAGCATTTTTATGATATTTTTCCGCGGATGCGTGAGCGTAAGAGCCAAAGGGCGGGCACCCTGTCCGGCGGCGAGCAGCAGATGCTGGCCATGGGGCGGGCCATTATGAGCCGACCGAAGCTGCTGATTCTGGATGAGCCGTCCATGGGTCTGTCGCCGCTGTTTGTTAAAGAGATTTTTCATACTATCAAGAAACTCAATGAAAGCGGCACTACTATTTTGCTGGTAGAGCAGAACGCCCGTATGGCCCTGGCTATTTCCGATCGGGCCTATGTACTGGAAACCGGCCGCATTACCCTTGAGGGAGCTGCCGGAGAACTGAGCCGCAATGAACGGGTGAAAGCTGCCTACTTGGGAGCTTAAACAAGCGAAGCGTGATTAAGAAGATAAGGCTATTTGCTATAGTTTTTGTCTATGGCAGACGGCCTTGTTTTGCTATTGCCCATAGTCTTGTCACCATTGGCAGGCTGTGGTAGTATATGTGACATATTAATTGATTGTGCATAACCATTAATAAAAAAGAAGGTGCGATATTGAGTTTTATTGAGATTCAAAAGCTATCGAAGGTATTTCAGGGTACAGACTGTGAGGTTGTGGCTCTGCGGGATATTGACCTGTCGATCGAAAAGGGAAGTATTTTCGGCATCATCGGGATGAGTGGTGCCGGCAAGAGCACATTGGTGCGTTGTATTAATTTTCTGGAGCGGCCAAGCAGCGGTACGGTGGTGATCGACGGACGGGATCTGGGCAGTATGTCGGCCAAGGCTCTGCGCAAGGAACGGGAAAAGATCGGTATGATCTTCCAGCAGTTTAATCTGATGATGCAGGCCAGTGTCCTGGATAATGTTATGTTTCCCATGCTCATCAGGAGAGAGCATAAAAAGACAGCCAAAGAAAAGGCGCTGTCTTACTTAAAGGTCGTTGACCTGGAGGAAAAGGCAAATGCATATCCGGCTCAGTTATCCGGTGGGCAGAAGCAGCGGGTGGCCATTGCCAGAACTCTGGCCTGCCAACCGGAGGTCCTGCTTTGCGACGAAGCGACCTCGGCTCTTGATCCTAAGACAACAAAGTCTATCCTGGAGCTTCTGGTGCAGATCAACCGTGATTACGGCATTACCATCATCGTCATTACACATGAAATGTCGATCATTGAGGAGATCTGTACGGATGTGGCGATTATCGCTGACAGTGCCATCGCCGAAACCGGTAAGGTGAAGGATGTTTTTGCCAATCCGACCTCCGAGATCGGCCGCAATCTGATTCTATCAGGCCGCAGTGATGTGCGTGAGGTGACCGGAAGCCGTCTGCTGCGGGTGGTCTTTGACGGGCGTTCCTCCTTCGAGCCGGTGCTGGCCAATGTAATATTGGAGACCGGTGCTCATATTAATATACTCTACGCAAATACCGCCAATGTCGGCGGCGAGGCCAGAGGTCAGATGGTTATTCAGCTGCCGGAAGACCCGTTGATGGCTCAAAGGGTGGCGGATTATCTGAGAGAGAAAGAAATCGTAGTAGAGGAGTTGGAGGAGTATGTGGGAGAATAGCAGTTTGTTTATCACCGAAGGTCTGGTCAGCCTGTATATGACGATCGTTTCAACGGTCGTGGCTTATGTGCTTGGTATTCCGCTCGGTATCCTGATGGTTAAAACGGCGCCGGACGGACTGGCGCCGAACCGTTTGATTTACCGGAGTTTTGACGTTATCATCAATGTCTTCCGTTCGATTCCGTTTCTGATTTTAATGATGCTGGTGATGCCGGTTTTGAAATTTGTCATCGGATTTTCTACCGGACTCCATTCCATCGTCATTATCCTGATCATCGGAGCAACCCCATTCGTGGCCCGAATGGTTGAAAGCTCTCTGCGAGAGGTAGACCACGGAGTAGTCGAGGCGGCGTTGGCGATGGGAGCTGATCATCATACCATACTTTGGAAGGTCATGCTGCGGGAGGCAGTTCCGTCACTGGTGGTCGGAGCAACCATCTCGGCCGGTACCATCCTGGGATATTCAGCCATGGCTGGCGTGCTGGGCGGAGGCGGTCTGGGGACCGTAGCGACCAACTACGGGTGGTACCGTTATCAGTATGGGGTGATGGTCGTGGCTGTGATCCTGCTGATTTTCTTATTCCAGCTGATCCAGCTGCTGGGCATGACGGTAGCCAAACGCATTGATAAGCGCAGCCGGCAGAGGTAGCAAGGAGTATCCGTATTGGACAGTCAATCTATTTAGAGGAGAAAAATTATGAAAAAAAGAGTATTATTGGGCGCAGTCATTGCGGTTGTCAGTCTGGCAGTATTGATCGGCTGCGGTAAAAAATCAGATAAGCTGGTGATCGGCGCATCGCCGACGCCGCATGCCGAGATTCTGGCGCAGGTGAAAGAGGAATTGAAAAAAGAAGGTGTGGAGATCGAGATCAAGGAATATACGGATTATATTATCCCGAACAAGGAGCTGAGCGATAAGGCGCTGGCTGCCAACTTTTTCCAGCACCAACCGTATCTGGATAATTACAATACCGAAAACAAGACTGATCTGGTCGGCGTATCGAAGATCCATTTTGAGCCGCTCGGCATTTATCCGGGCAAAGTGAAGAGCCTGGCTGATTTAAAGGACGGCAGCAAGATCGGTGTGCCGAATGATACCACAAATGAAGCCAGAGCCCTGCAGCTGTTACAGGCCAATGGCATCATCAAGCTGAAAGACGGCGTCGGATTGACAGCTACTAAGAATGACATCGTAGAAAATCCGAAGAACATCGAGGTGGTGGAGTTATCGGCGGAAGCGGTAGCCAGAGCCATCGGGGACTTTGATGTGGCTGTCCTAAACGGCAACAATGCCCTGCTGGCAGGACTGTCGGTGAGGAAGGATTCGCTGGCCAAGGAGGATGCCGCTTCCGAAGCGGCTCAGACCTATGGGAATGTCATTGCCGTTCGTAAAGGAGATGAGAAACGGGAGGACATTCAGAAGCTGATCAAGGCTTTGCACAGCGAGGCGGTTCAAAAATTTATTCAGGAAAAATACGACGGCGCGGTAGTACCTTTAAATGAATAATATCGGCATGGCAGGCGTAAACGGGACGGGAGCTATAATCCGGTCCCGTTTTTTTGTCCGTTCTGCCCGGTATACGGACGGCGCGGTTGCTTAGCCAAATGGCTTATGCTAGAATGTAGACGAAAACGGTAATATCGGATAAGCGTCGAAGTCCTAAAGCAGTAGCATTGATGATTACAATTAAGGAAAGGAAGGCAGAATATGAAACAGTATGATGTCATCGTAGTTGGTACCGGGTGCGCCAACATCGTGCTGGAGGCAGCCTTGGCTAAGGGATTGCGTTGTGCCCAGATTGAAAAAGGAAAGTTTGGGGGAACCTGTCTGACCAGAGGCTGTATCCCGACCAAGGTGATGGTAACAGCGGCCGATTATGTGCGTCAGAGCGAGCGGATACATCGCATCGGCGTTGAGCAGACGGCTCCGGTGAAGATCAATTGGGATCAGCTGTCGGAGCGGGTCTGGGAGAAAATAGATGAAAGTAAAGCATTACGACAGTATTATCGTGATATGGAGAACTTGGATGTGTATGAGGGAACGGCTCGCTTTACAGCCGATAAGGTCATGCAGGTAGATATGCTGGATGGGACGATCAGTGAGGAGCTGACGGCCGAGATCATCATTCTGGCAGTCGGCGGCCGGACAAAGCTGCCGTCGATCGAGGGACTGGAGGAGGCCGGTTATCTGACCAGTGAAAGTCTATTTGGTTATCGGTATCCACAGAAGCCGTATCGCAGCCTGATCATCGTCGGCGGCGGCCCGATCGGGGTCGAGTTTGCCCATGTCTTTTCGGCGGCCGGTACCGAAATCACCATTATCCAGCATAATGTTCGTCTGCTGCCGAAGGAGGATGAGGCCGTTAGTGCCCAGATCCTGCGTGAGCTGCGCGCATCCGGCATCAGGGTCGAGCTGGATCAGGACACCGTTTCGATCCGCCGGGAAGGCGGTGAAAAAGTTCTGTGTTATCGAAATATCACCACCGGTGAGGAGAAAGAAGTACGGGCAGAGGAGATTTTGATCGCCTCCGGCATTACCTGTAATGCTGATTTACTAAAGACGGAGAATACCGGACTGTCGCTTGACTGCCGTGGTTTTATCAGAACCAATGAGTTTTTGGAAACCACAGTTCCGGGTGTCTATGCCATCGGCGATTGCAACGGCCGGGCGCCGTTTCGGCATAAGGCAAATTATGAGGCTGATATCGTTGCCCATAACCTGTATCTGAAAAGAGATGAGCAGGACTATCGCTTTGCCGAATATGAGCTGGTGCCGGCGGTAACCTTTACCTGGCCGCAGGTCGGTCATGTCGGGCTGACCGAGGCGGCAGCAAAAAAGGCCGGCTTTGATGTGGCGGTCGGTATTCATCATTATTCCGAAACGGCAAAGGGCTTTGCTCTCGGGCATCGGCCGGGCGAGGAGGATGACGGCTTTGTTAAGGTGATTGCCGAAAGGAGCAGCGGTCGCTTGCTCGGCGTGCATGCGATCGGCGAGGAGGCCGGCATTCTGATTCAACCGTTTCTGAATCTGATGAATGCCGGGGAACATCCGTTGCGTGTCATCAATGAGGAAATCGGCAGTGAGCAGACAAGGCGGTTGAGAGCAGCCGGTTATGTCAGGGTGCTGCCGCCTCGCCTGGTACAGACCGTCAATGAAACCATGGTTCCGCATCCGACTTTATCGGAAGTAGCGCTTTGGACACAGTATTTTCTGGAAATATGAGATAACAAGGAACCCCGGCTCGGTCAGCCGGGGTTTCTGTTGTGAAACGATTGTGAAGATGCCGTCTTTTTCTTGACAATTAGGACTAACGCACGTATAATCTGTACTTAGTCATTGGTACAAATATAAATAAGGAAAATCTATGAAAGAAACATTAAAATCGGCAGATGCTGTATTTGTCGAAGGAGCAGCCGAGTCCGCCGGCGGTGCGGCAGAAACGGAAGCTGCGGTTACAGTCAAAACGACAAAGCGCCATAACGGCCGTCGTTTTGCCGCCTTTATGCTGATCTTTATATTGTTATACAACTTGGTGGCCGGCCTGTTAAATTCCAACGAATATATCAGTTCGGCCAACGTCAAGGGTTTTTATCAGGAAAAAAAGAATTCTCTGGATGTGGTGCTGATCGGCTCCAGCGAGGTTTACTATGGGTATTCGGCGCCTTTAGCTTGGCAGAAATACGGATATACATCATATAATCTGGCCACCGCCGGGGCGGCCGGCAGTCTGTATAAGTCGATGGTCAAGGAAGTTGTCAAGCGGCAGTCACCGAAGCTGGTGATCATCGAGGTGAGCGGTTATACCTGGGGAGATCATCGCTTCAAAGAAACCCCGCAGTATCATAACTGGCTTGATAATATGGAGTGGTCGCCTGAAAAGATTGAAGCCCTGAACGAATTATTGACGCCGGAAGAGCGGATGAGTTACTATTTTCCGTTTTTGACCTATCATCAGATGTGGAAAAAGCCGGAACAGGTAATCGGAACCGCTACCTTAAAGGGCTGGCTGACGATCAACGGCTACAGTAATACGAAGGGCTTTAAAGCTGTTTCGGTATCGGATCATGGCAAGGGCAGCGATAACACACGAAAGGTTCATTTTACGGCTAAAAGCGATTATCATTTACGCCAGACGCTGGATGCCTGCCGGGAGGCGGGGATTAAAAATGTGCTGCTGCTGCGCTTCCCTATGCAGACGCAGATGATACATGCCGAAAACCTGGATAAATTTTCGGAGGTAGCCAAAGAATACGGTTATGATTACCTGAATCTGGATAAACGTTTTGCAGAAATCGGGCTGGATGTCAAAAAAGACTTTGTCGATGATGAGCATCTGAATGTCTCCGGTCTGGTGAAGCTGACAGATTATATGGGAGCTTATATCACAAAGCATTATGACGTGAAGCGGGAGCATGACTCGGAGACTGTCGAGCATTGGAATACCTGTTACCGCCGTTCACAGAAAATAATTACTTCCTGTGAGAGAGATTTTCAAAAGGGGAAAAAACAGGTGTATTATGAATTATCAACGGCCTTATTTCCGCATCCGTTTAAGTCGAAATAAGCCGGAAAGGATGAGTTATGTATTGTAGTGTTTTAGAATGGTTGGAAGAAACCGCTCACAGGCTGCCGCAAAAGGTAGCCTTTCAAAGCGATGAGGGAGGGGTGACCTTTGCCGAAGTGCGGGAGCGAGCCGAAAAAATTGGCGCCCGGCTGGCAGAGGTGATCAGCCCGCGTGAGCCGGTGGCAGTTTTTACTCAAAAAAGTGTCATGACTCCGGTCTGCTTTCTCGGTGTGGTTTATGCCGGTGCCTGTTACGCGCCGATCGATGCGGCATTGCCGCAGGCGCGAATCGCCAGCATGCTTGAGGTGCTGCAGCCTTCGACCGTACTGGCGGATCGGGCCAATGCCGAATTGCTGGCCGATCTGGGCTTTACCGGCCGTATTCTATATACAGAAGAGCTGCTGACGGGGGACGGCAAATTGACGGCGGCCGATCAGGCCGTGCTGGCCGGAATCAGAACGCAGGCCACCGGTCAGGATCCATTGTATATCATCTTTACCAGTGGTTCCAGCGGACGTCCGAAGGCGGTGATGACGGCTCATCATTCGCTGATGAATTATATTGAGGCCTATGGTGAGGTGATGGGGATCGTAAAGACGGATGTTTTGGGTAACCAGTCACCGTTGGATTATATAGCTGCCATCCGTGATATTTATCTGCCGCTGCGCTATGGCTGCAGCACGGTTCTGATCCCGAAGGTGATGTTTATGCAGCCGGATCGGCTGTTTGACTACATGAACAGACATCAGGTCACTTCGGTCGGCTGGAGTGTATCGGCACTGACCATTCCGGTTTCGTTAGGCGCCTTTGATGAGCATGAACTGACCAGTCTGAAAAAGGTCTGCTTTTCCGGTTCTGTTATGCCCTGCCATGTGCTTCGCAAATGGCAGCAGCATTTGCCGCAGGCCAAATTTGTCAATCAGTATGGTCCGACCGAAGCGACGGCGTCCTGCACCTATTATGAGGTGGATCATCTGGTGGATGAGGCGGAGATCCTGCCGATCGGTCAGCCGTATAAAAACTATCGTATCTTCTTATTAAAAGAGGACGGCAGTCAGGCGGGTGTGCAGGAGGAGGGAGAGATCTGTGTGGCAGGCATCGGTCTGGCTCTGGGCTACTACCGGGATGCCGAACGAACGGCAGAGGCCTTTACGGAACTGCCGGGCTTTGATGGCTATCGGGTACCGATTTACCGTACCGGTGATATCGGTGTACGCAGGGCGGACGGGCAGCTGGAATTTCACGGGCGTAAAGACAGACAGGTGAAACATCTGGGACACCGGATCGAGCTCGATGAGGTAGAGGTGGCTGCCGGTCGGATAGACGGAGTACAGCAGACTGCAGTCCTGTATGAGTCGGTCAGTGAGCAGTTGTATCTCTTCTATACCGGTAAAGCAAGCGCCAAAGAGCTGGCGGTTGGATTGCGGCGGACGATTCCGGGTTTTATGGTGCCCAGAAAAATGATCGCCCTGGCAAGCATGCCGCTGCTGCCGAACGGCAAGATTGATTTGCAGGCTCTGCGTGAGCAGATGAAATAAAACAAACGATTTTTAGGAGGAAAGAAAGATGCGTGATACGATTTTAGGAATTGTAGATGAAATCCGTCCGGATATTGATTTTGAAACAGAAACTGCCCTGGTAGATGATGGAGTGCTGGACTCGCTGGATATTGTGGCCATCGTAGCCGCATTGCAGGATGAGTTTGATGTGGAGATTCGTGCCAAGGATTTGATTCCGGAGAACTTTAACTCGGTGGATGCTATGGAAAAGCTGATCACAAGATTGGAAGAGGAGTAAGGATGAAAATAATACCGACCACCCCGGCCTATGTATTTGATGGGGATCGTTTTGCCGGGCGGGTGCAGATGGTAGCGGATGTAATGGGACCGGATATTCCGGTCTCTTATGCCATTAAGTCGAATTCTTTTCTGTTGCACGCCATCCCGCAGTCGATCCATCGACTGGAGGTCTGCAGCCCGGGCGAACTGGCTATCTGTCAGTCATTGCGGATTCCGGCGGAACGCATCATTTATTCCGGAGTGATGAAAGAAAAAAGTGATATTCTGGAGGCCTTGAACTATGGAGTTGACATTATGACAGCCGAAAGCGCAAGGCATATCGAGCTGCTTTGTCAGGCACAGCAGGAGCGCGGTGCAGATATGCGACCGCAGCGGCTGATCCTGCGGTTGACCAGCGGTAACCAATTTGGCATGGAGGCGGATGAGATCGTCCGCTTAATTGGAGCATATCGGGATCATCCGGCGTTGGACATCATCGGGATCCATTATTATTCCGGGACTCAGAAGAGCCGGCTGAAGGCCATTGAAAAGGATATCCAGAGGCTGGAAAATTTGTTGGAGCGACTACAGCAGGATATCGGCTATGTCGCCAAATTGGTGGAATATGGGCCGGGGATGGCCGTATCCTGCTTTGCAGGGTCGGATGAAGCCTGTGAAACGGAGGATCGACGGATGGCAGAAACGGTGGCTGTATTATTACGACCGTTTGCGGCTAAGTATCCATTGGCCATCGAGTTGGGGCGTTTTCTGGCGGCTCCCTGCGGAACCTACTATACCTCAGTGATGGACCTGAAGCACAATGATGACGTAAATTATGCTTTGGTAGATGGCGGGATTCATCATTTGCGCTATTACGGACAAACTATGGCTATGCAGATTCCGCCGATGGAAGTTTTTGGCGGAGATGACAGTTGTTCGGCCGAACGGCAGACTTATGCGATCTGCGGCAGCCTTTGCACAACGGCGGATGTGCTGGTGCGCGAGGTGAAGCTGCCAAAGCTGAAGATCGGAGATGTCATTGGCTTCGGGCGCTGCGGAGCCTATTCCGTGACGGAGGCAAGCGTTCTTTTCCTGTCGAGACAGGCACCGTCTGTCTGGCTCTTGACCGGCGGCGAGCACCGTTTGCTGCGTGAGAGCCAACCCACTTACCCGCTGAACCACTAGGAGGAAGCTTTTTTGGAACTGATATCCATTCAATTTCTGATTTTTATTACGGCAGCTTTGTTGTTGTATTACCTGTTGCCGGCTAAATACCAGTGGATGGTGCTGCTGGTGACTAGTTATGTTTACTACATTATCATCTGCAAGCTGTACGTCGGCTTCATCATTACCACTACCTTGACATCCTATTGGGGAGCCAGGCAGATGGGGCGTCTGGCAGCCAAACGTGACGCCACATTAAAGGAAATGAAGAGCGTCTGGAAGAAGGATGAAAAGAAGGCCTACAAGGCCCGTATGAATGCCAAACGTAAATTTTGGGTGTTGCTGATGGTGTTGCTGAACTTTGGAATCCTGGCCTTTCTAAAATACACGCCGCAGTTTCCGAATTTCAGATTGCTGTTTCCGCTCGGTATTTCCTTTTATACCTTTCAAACCATGGGCTATGTCATCGATGTTTATCGGGAGCAGGCTGAGCCGGAACAAAATGTCGGCAAGCTGGCCCTGTTCGTATCCTTTTTTCCGCAGATCATTCAGGGACCGATCGCCGAATATAATCAACTGGCCCCGCAGTTTTTTAAAGCGCATCGTTTCCAATATGATCGTTTAAAGAGCGGTGCGCTGTTGGTCTTATGGGGTGTGATGAAGAAGCTGATCATTGCCGATCGGGCAGTGCAAATGATCAGGGTGGTACAAAAGGATATGAACGACTTCTCCGGAGCCTGGATTTTGGCTTCGGTGATCATGTATGCCCTGCAGCTTTATGCCGATTTTTCCGGCGGTATCGATATCGTCCGCGGTATTGCGGAGATGTTTGACATTGATATGGCGATCAATTTCCGTCAACCGTATTTTGCCACTTCATTGGCCGAATACTGGCATCGCTGGCATATTACGCTTGGAGCTTGGGTCAGAAAATATGTGTTCTATCCCTTGTCGATTTCCAAGCGGTTTTTACAGATGGGTAAGAAGATCAAAAGCTGGAGCTGGATGCCGGAGGGACTGTCTAAACACTTGTCCAGGGTGATCCCGGCCTGTTTGGCTTCTTTGATTACATTTTTGATTATCGGTATCTGGCACGGAGCCAACTGGAAGTATGTGGCCTTCGGGCTGTGGAACGGTCTGGTTATCATGGCCGGCGAGTTATTAAAGCCGGTTAATGCCCGGTTGCTTGAGAAGCTTCATATCAAACAGACGGCCCTGCCGCATCGCATTGCTTCCATGCTCTGGACCTTTGTGTTGGTATTGATCGGCTACTACTTTGATGTGGCCGCTAATCTAAAGGAGGCCTTACAGATGCTTTGGCGATCGGTCAGCGACCTGCGTCCGGCCGATTTGTCGGATCTGGCGCCGATCAAGCACTCCGGCCTCGATTACATGGATATGCGGCTTTTGCTGATCAGCACCCTGATACTGTTTACGATATCGGTTTTGCAGGAACGGCGCAGCGATATGACGATGAGAGAATGGCTGATGCAAAAGCCGCTGGCCATCCAGTGGAGCTTGATTTATGCCGGTATCTTTGCAGTATTGATTTTTGGCTACTACGGTGCCGGTGTGAACCCGGCCGAGTTTGTCTATATGCAGTTCTGATGAACTGCTTGCCAAGCGGCAACATTTTGGATAGAATAAAAAAGCAAGTGTCAAAGCGCTTGCATATAGTTGAATGAAATATGAAGGAAAGGAGGAGATTGTCATGAACATCTATGAAGAACTGCAGGCCAGAGGCTTGATTGCACAGGTGACGGACGAGGCGGAAATCAAGGAATTAATCAATGGAGGGAAGGGCAGATTTTATATTGGCTTTGACCCGACCGCAGATTCCCTGCACGTTGGACATTTTATGGCATTGTGTCTGATGAAACGTTTACAGATGGCTGGAAACAAACCGGTTGTGCTGGTAGGAGGTGGCACCGGTTATATTGGCGATCCCTCCGGTCGTAGTGATATGAGAAGCATGATGACGCCGGAGAGCATCGAGCATAATTGCCGATGCTTCAAGAAACAGATGGAGCGCTTTATTGACTTCTCTGAGGGACAGGCCATTATGGTGAATAATGCTGACTGGCTGTTAAAGCTGAATTATATCGAGCTGTTGCGTGAGGTGGGAGCGCATTTTTCGGTCAACCAGATGCTGCGGGCCGAATGCTACAAGCAGCGCATGGAGAAGGGCTTAAGCTTCCTGGAATTTAATTATATGATCATGCAGGCCTATGACTTCCTGCATCTGCACCGCAACTACGGCTGCAATATGCAGTTCGGAGGTGACGATCAGTGGTCCAATATGCTGGCCGGCATGGACTTGATTCGGCGTCAGACGGGAGATGATGCCTATGCCATGACCATTACGCTGTTACTGAATTCCGAAGGCAAAAAGATGGGTAAGACAGGGCGAGGCACCATTTGGCTTGATCCGGAGAAGACCTCTCCGTTTGAGTTTTTCCAGTATTGGCGCAATGTGGCGGATGCGGATGTATTAAAGTGTATCCGTATGCTGACCTTCCTGCCGCTGGAGGAGATTGATAAAATGGACACATGGGCAGGCAGTCAGTTAAATGAGGCAAAGGAACTCCTAGCCTTTGAACTGACCAAGCTGGTACATGGGGAAGATGAGGCTGAAAAAGCCAGAACAGCTTCACATGCCCTGTTTGCCGGCGGTGCTGACGACAGCAACATGCCGACTACCGAGCTTTCGGCCGATGCCCTGCAGGAGGGAAAGATCGCCATTATTGATTTGCTGATGGCCTGCGGCCTGACTCCATCACGCGGAGAGGCAAGAAGACTGCTGCAGCAGGGCGGCATAACCGTAGATGGCGAGAAGGCCGATATGGACACTGTGGTAACCGAAGCAGCTCTGGCTGAAGGGGTGCGTATCCGTAAGGGGAAAAAAGTGTATCATAAGGCCATTCTTATATCATGTACGAAATAAATGATTTGAGCTTCAGCCGGCAGGCAGTCCTCTGACGAGGACTGCCTTTTCAGTTATGTAGGCAGGAACATAAAAATGCTAAAAAAACACTTGCTTTTTTTGTTCAACGGTATTACACTTAATCTGTAAAAGGTTTTACACAATAAAATGGCGCAAAATAACTTTGCAATAATGGAGGGAATAACATGAGAGTGTATGATTTTAAGGTAAAGAACGCAGAGGGCCGGGAGGTTTCTTTAAGCGAGTATGCCGGTAAGGTACTACTGATCGTGAATACCGCAACAGAGTGCGGTTTCACACCGCAGTATGCCGGCTTACAGGAGATGTACAGTCGTCTGCAGACTAAGGGGCTGGAGATTCTGGATTTTCCGTGTAATCAGTTCGGCGGGCAGGCGCCGGGCAGTGATGCAGAGATCGGCAGCTTCTGTTCCGGTCGTTTCGGTGTTACCTTCCCGCGCTTTGCCAAGGGAGATGTAAACGGTGCAGATGAGAATCCGCTGTTCACCTACTTGAAGAAGGAGCAGGGATTTAAAGGACTGGTCGGAAACCCGGATGCGGTAGCCATGTTGGGCGGACACCTGGATAAAGTAAATCCGGGCTACCGCGATGGCGATGATATCAAGTGGAATTTCACCAAATTTCTGGTAAACGGCAAGGGTGAGGTGGTAGCCCGTTTTGAGCCGACCGTTGATGTGGAGGATGTGGAAAAAGCGGTTGTGAAGTTACTGGGATAATCAAATATTTGCAGTCCGGTGCAGCTAAAACGAGAGGAGCGCTTTTACTTTTGACAGGTTATCATTTGTAAAAGCGCTTTTTGTGTGTGTACGGACAACGACGAACTAAGGTCTGTTTTTTAACACTTGCTAAATCCTGATTCTTTTGGTAAAATTGTAGCATAGTTGAACGGTCCAAAAAGTAATATGCGACACTTCAACGAAAACAACCAATATCTCATTATAAGGGAGGATTATTATGAAAAAGAAACAGGTATTAGCATTGTGCATGGCAGCCCTGATGGGTGCATCGATGTTGGCAGCTTGCGGAAAGAAGGAGGAAACTAAATCCGTATCCAAATCCACAGCTACCACCTCTTCTAAGAAGGAGGAAGCAGTGGAAGCTACGTTGACCGTTTGGAGTCCGCAGGAAGATCAGGCAAAGGAAAACGGAGATTGGCTGAATACGCAGTTGGAGGCGTTTAAGAAGGCTCATCCGGAATGGAAGCTGACATTTAAAACCGGCGTATGCTCGGAAGGTGACGCCAAGACTCTGGTTGCATCTGACCCAGAGGCAGCCGCCGATGTCTTTATGTATGCAAATGACCAGATCCCGGATCTGTTGAAATCCAAAGCGCTGGCAGAGCTCGGCGGAAAGACCGTTGAGGATATCAAGGCCAACAACAGTGAAGTAACTGTCAATACGGTTACATATGAAAATGCTGTATACGGTGTTCCGTTTACCGCCAATACTTGGTTTATGTATTATGATAAGAGAGTCTTCTCAGAGGATGATGCAAAGAATCTGGACAAGATGCTGACTAAGGGTAAGGTTGGCTTCCCGCTTTCAAATTCCTGGTATTTTGCTTCTTTCTATGTAGCAAACGGCAACACCTTCTTCGGAGAGAAGGGCGCAGATGCCAAGGCCGGTTTTGATTTTAAGGGTGATAAGGCCGTAGCCGTTACCAACTATCTGGTTGATCTGGTAAAGAACCCGAACTTTAAAGATGCTAACGGTTTAACCCCGAGCACCTTAAAGGATGGTACCGTAAATGCTTTCTTCTCCGGAACATGGGATTATGCAAACGTAGTTGAAGCCCTTGGTGAAGAGAATGTCGGTATCGCTCCGGCCCCGACCTATACCTTAAACGGTAAGGAGCTTCAGCTGAAGTCATTTGCCGGTTCTAAAGCGATCGGCGTTAACCCGAACAGCAAGAATCCGCAGGTGGCCGTTGCACTGGCAGCCTTCCTAGGAAGCGCCGAGGCTCAGAAGTCTCACTATGAATTACGTAAGATCATCCCGACCGATAAGTCCGTAGACGTATCTAAGGATGCGCTGGCTCAGGCTCAGTTAGATACCATGGACAAGGCTTCCATCGTACAGCCGCTGCAGGCCGCTATGGGTCAGTACTGGGGTCCGGCCGAGGCTATGGGTAAGGAAATCGTAGCCGGTACTGTAACACATGACAATGCCGCAGAGAAGACCGATAGTATGAACAATGCTTTCAACACCTCCGGTGTACAGTAAATCAGTAACGATCATTCCATATCGAATGTGATGTGAAAACGGTGGGAAATGTGGCTAAAATGTGAGTTTTAGTCACATTTTCTCTATACAGGACAGGTACCGTGCCGGTACTTGAAGTGCTGACATGGAGGAACTGATAATCCTGTAAGGAGGGATTTGGGGCATGAAAAAGGAATTAGATTTTGCCGCCGAGCAAGTTTCAGTGAAAAATGCTCTGGTACATGGCGATGCATTTACAAAAGGATCCGCCCTGATCATGGGCCTGGGCATCTTACAAAAGAAGCAGTGGGTCAAGGGTATCATGGTATTTTTAATGCAGCTGGCCTTTATTTTCTATATGGCGACCAGTGGTGCAACAGCCTTATCCAATCTGCCCGGTCTGGGTGAAAATGCCCAGGGCAAGGTTTGGAATGAGGCAAAACAGATTTATGAGTATACTGCCGGAGATAACTCTCAGCTGATCCTGCTGCACGGTGTGGTCACACTCTTTGTGATCCTGGCCTTTGCGGTGCTGTGGGTATTGCAGCTGAGAACCGCATATCGACTGCAGGTATTGGCACACAGGGGAAAAAAGATCAATACTTTTATGGAGGATCTGAAATCTCTGTTAGACGGTAATCTGCACAGAACCTTGATGGCATTACCGCTGACCGGTATTCTGGTCTTTAATGTCGTGCCGTTGGTCTATATGATCAGTATGGCCTTTACCACCTATTCCAAAGAGGACGAACATCTGCTGCTGTTTGACTGGAACGGTTTGACGCAGTTTAAGCGTGTTTTGAATCTTGGAGGGAATATCGGAAAGCAGTTCTGGCAGGTATTGATCTGGACCGTCATTTGGGCGATCCTGGCTACCTTCCTGAACTATATCATGGGTATGATTCTGGCCATGATCATCAACCGTCGTGATACAAGGTTTAAAGCCTTTTGGAGATTTTGCTTTGTTATCTCAATTGCGGTACCACAGTTTATTTCTTTGATGATCATGAACATCATGTTGCAGCCGCAGGGGGCTGTCAATGTGATTCTGCAGAACCTGGGACTGATATCACAGCCTCTGCCTTTCTGGACGGACGCCATGTGGGCCAGAGCGACCATCATCATCATCAACCTGTGGGTAGGTATTCCGTATACCATCGTTCAGGTGACCGGTATCCTGCAGAATATTCCGGGCGAATTATACGAGGCGGCCCGCATAGACGGTGCCGGACCGGCCAAGATCTTTACCAGCATTACCCTGCCGTATATGCTGTTTGTAACGACTCCGTATTTGATCGTTACCTTCGTGGGCAATATCAATAACTTTAACGTTATTTATCTGTTATCGGGAGGTGGACCGACCAGGGTCGGTGACACAGCCGGTCAGACCGACCTGCTGGTAACGTGGTTGTATAAGTTGACCATTGATCAGCAGTACTATAACCTGGGTGCCGTAATCGGTATTTTAACCTTCGTCATCCTGACGGTGATTACTTTGGTGTCCTACCGCAGATCAAAATCCTATAAGAATGAGGAGGCGTTCATGTGATGGAAACTAAAAGAAAACATAATCAGAAAAAACTGTCCAAGCGGATAGGCAATACCTTGATCCATTTATTTCTGGCTGTGTTATCCATTATCTGGGTAATGCCTGTATTTTGGATCATCCTGACCAGCCTGCGGGCAGAGCGCGGCTCCTATGTCAATACATTTCTGCCGAAGGGCTACACCCTTGATAACTATATTCGATTATTTACCGAAACAAACGTACTGAATTTTCCGAAGATGTTCGGTAACACGCTGATTATTGCCATCTTTACCTGTTTGATCTCGACCTTCTTTGTTATGTCGGTATCTTACAGCCTGTCCCGGCGGCGATTTGCCATGAGAAAGCCATATATGAACATGGCCATGATATTAGGTTTATTCCCGGGATTTATGTCAATGATTGCCATGTACTACATCTTGAAGGCGCTGGGGCTGACGGAGGGAAGCATGGTGCGCGTAGCGCTAATTATCGTATATTCGGCGGCCACCGGTCTGGGCTTCCAGATCACAAAGGGCTTCTTCGATGTTATTCCGAAGTCGATCGACGAGGCGGCTATCGTGGACGGTGCGACACAGTGGCAGATCTTTACCAAGATCATTATGCCCTTGTCAAAACCGATTATTATCTATACCGTCATGACCTCCTTTATGGGGCCGTGGGTAGACTTCATCTTTGCAAAGGTGCTTGTACGTGCGAACTCCGACCAGTTTACTGTGGCCATCGGCCTCTGGAATATGCTGCAAAAGGAATACATTAATGAGTACTTTACGATCTTTGCAGCCGGTGCGGTAGTTGTGTCGATTCCGATCGCCATCCTCTTTATCTACATGCAGAAATTCTATGTAGAAGGAATGGCCGGAGCTGTGAAAGGATAAATATGATGAAACAAAGCAAAGTCAAATGGCTTCGACCGGCACTTTGGTGTCTGGTCGCCGGTCTCGGACTGACTGCTTGTTCTACGCAAAAGAAGACGACAGAATCCGAGGGTTCTGTCGTTTCTTCTATGCAGATGGAAAGCCTGAATCCGACGCCGAAAGAAGAATACAAGACAGCCTATCCGACTTCTACCTATGAGGTTTTTCTATACTCCTTTTATGATTCGGACGGAGATGGTATCGGAGATATCAGAGGACTGATCGAGAAACTGGATTATATCAATGACGGAAAGGCGGAAACGACAGCGGATCTCGGAATCAAACAGATCTGGCTGATGCCGGTAAGCCCGTCGCCATCCTATCATAAATACGATGTGACGGATTATATGGGCATAGACCCTCAATACGGCACTATGGAAGATTTCAAAGCACTGTTGCAGGCCTGCCACGAACGAGGCATCCGGCTCATCACCGATCTGGTGTTGAATCATTCCTCGGATGAGCATCCGTGGTTTTTGGCAGCAAAAAAATATTTGGAGGGGCTGGGTGATGCAGAGCCGAATACGGCTGAGTGTCCTTATGTAGACTATTATCATTTTTCCCGTAAGGCAGGAGCCGGCTATACCAGGCTGAATGGCACCGAGTGGTATTATGAAGCGCGTTTTTCACCGGATATGCCGGATTTAAATCTGGATTCGACAGTCGTGCGGGAGGAGATCCGAAAGCTCACAGACTTTTGGCTTGATCTTGGCTTGGATGGTTTCCGTTTGGATGCCTGCTCCCATTTTTATGAGGGTGACACTAAGCAGAATACAGCTTTTTTAAGCTGGCTGGGAGAAACGGTAAAGAGCAAGAAGCCGGATGCTTTCCTGGTTGGTGAGGTCTGGGAAGACCAGTCGATTTATTCACAGTACTATGCCAGTGGTCTGTCTTTCTTTGACTTCGCCTTCTCGGCACAGCGTGAGCAGGTGATCGGAACAGCAGATGGCCGGCTTGGCTCAGGCTGGTGGCTTGCGCAGTCGCAGGCAGCGGAAGCTCTGTATGATCAGGCAGCCGGTAAGGCGGCGGTCAATGCGCCTTTTTATACCAATCATGATCTGAACCGTGCGGCCGGCTATTTTCCGGGGGATGACGGCAAGAAGGTGAAATTTGGCCTTGGTCTGCATCTGACCCGTCCGGGTAATACCTTCCTGTACTACGGTGAAGAGTTGGGCATGAAGGGCTCCGGTAAGGATGAAAATAAGAGAGCGCCGATGTACTGGAGTGAGCAGGCGGATACAAAAGGACTCTGTCAGGGGCCGCCAAAGATGGATGCGGTGAAGATGAAATTTCCGGCGGCGGATGACCAACAGGCAGATCCGACATCCATCCGGCGGTATACAGCCAGGGCCATCGGCCTCAGAAATGCTTTTCCGGCCATTGCCCTTGGACGAACCGATAGCAGCGACGGCTGGTCAACCGATAAGGTATTTATCTGCAAACGACAGGCCGAAGGTTTTGAAACGGTCTGGTTGGCTGCTAACTGTAGCGCAGAGGAGCAAACCGTGACGGTCGGAGATGATCTGAAGTTGGCGGCCGCCTTGAATGTGGATGACAAGCAGGTGGTTCTTTCCGGCAATAAGCTGACGATTCCGGCCCGACACATCGCCGTTTTACAGAAGGCCGGAAAGTAGGCGGTAGTGTTGCTTATTTTCGCCTTTAGCGGCCTGCGGTAAGATGCTCACAAGAATATTGCGGTTGTCCGCCAGTCGTGGTAAAGTATGTGAGTGACAAATTGTAGTGGAGTATAGCAGCGCTGTCAGCTGACAGCAATGGAAAGGGAAGGAAAAAGAAGATGCCAAATTGGTTAAAGGATGCAGTGTTTTATGAGATTTATCCGCAGAGTTTTTATGATACAAATGCGGATGGTATCGGTGATCTGCAGGGAATTATTGAGAAGCTGGACTATATCAAGAGTCTCGGCTGCAATGCGTTGTGGTTGAATCCGTTTTTTGAGTCTCCGTTTATGGATGCCGGTTATGATGTCAGTGATTATAAAAAGGTAGCTGCCCGCTACGGTACATTGGAGGATGCCAAGCGGCTGTTCGCCGCCGCTCATGAGCGCGGGATCCGCGTATTGTTGGACCTGGTGGCCGGACATACATCGGATCGCCATCCGTGGTTTATAGCATCCAAGGAGGCTGACAGAAATGAGTTTTCAGATCGTTATGTTTGGACCAACGGTGCCTTTGTCGGAATCAAGGATCGTCCGTATATGGCAGGAATGTCGGACCGCGACGGCGCCTATATGCTGAATTTCTTTGCTTCTCAGCCCGCCTTGAACTATGGCTGGAGAGAGAGGACCGAAAGCTGGCAGTCGGCCCCGGACAGCGAAGCAGCCATTGCTACCAGGGAGGCCATAAAGGACATCATGCGTTTCTGGCTGGATCTCGGAGCAGACGGATTCCGCTGCGATATGGCTGATTCCCTGGTTAAGAATGATGATGAAAACAAAAGTGCCACGGCAGCCGTCTGGGCGGATATTCGCCAGATGCTCGATCGTGATTATCCGGAAGCAGCCATCGTCAGTGAGTGGTCCAATCCCGAGCAGTCGATCAACGGCGGCGGGTTCCATGCTGACTTTTACCTGGATCATTGGGGAAATGGCTATAATACCCTGCTGCGTGACTATGAACCGAATGCGGAGGACAACAGCTATTTCCTGAGCAATGGTGACGGTGATATTCGTCGTTTCCTGGATGACTATTTGCCGAAGTATGAAAAGACCAGAGAAAAGGGCTATATCTCCTTCTTTACCTGTAACCATGATACACCCAGACCGGGCAGGACTCTGTCGGCCAATGAATTACGGTTGGCCTATGCTTTTATCTTTACCATGCCGGGTCTGCCGTTTCTGTATTATGGTGATGAGCTGGGATTAAAGTTCAGGGAAGGCCTGCGCTCTAAGGAGGGCGGCTTTGGCAGAACCGGTTCCCGTACTCCGATGCAATGGAATGCCGGCCGCAATCGCGGATTTTCGGAGGCGGCCGAGGAGCAGCTGTACCTGCCGGTAGAGAGTGAGAAGAATGGCTGTGACGTGCAATCTCAGGAAGCGGACAAAACATCCCTGCTGCAGACCACCAGAGAATTGATCGCTCTGCGCCACCGTTACGAGGATCTGCAGGCAGACGCTCCGTTTTCTGTGATTCTGGCAAAAAAGGATCGTCCTTTTGTCTACCGCCGCGGATCCATGATCGTGGCAGTATGGCCGAAGGCCGGTAAGAGCCGGACCTGTGTGCAGGAGCTGGCCGGACATCAGGCGGTGTACAGCATCGGTGAGATCAGTCTGGAAGGAACCACACTGGCGGTAGACGGCCCGGGCTTTGCGGTGTTTGCCGCTTTATAGAAAAAACAAATAAATAAATCGAAGCAGCCGTGAAAATCAATAAACGAACAGTTCGGTTTCGATATTCTTTTCCGAAAACAACTGATATAATGAAACGGTAACACTTGGCTCCGGCTGGGGGAGAGTGCCGGAGATCAGTCAGAATACTGTATGTATGGAGGAAAAGCAAATGAAGTTAGCACAGGAAATCAGCGTTCGTCAGATCGCACAGGCAGCAGAAGATTATTATCGCGGTGGTTATTTCTGCTGTGAGGCAGTGATGGCAGCCATGCGTGACCATATCGCACCGGAGGTTCCGCAGGAAGTGATCGCCATGTCATCCGGTATGGCAGTCGGAGCCGGACGTTCCGGCTGTATGTGCGGTGCCTTAAACGGCGGTATTTTAGCACTTGGCCTGTTCTTCGGCCGTACTGAGCAAAATGGACCGAAGGATCCGCAGGTAGTGAAATGTATGGAGTTAACCCACGAGTTACACGAGTGGTTCAAGCAGGCAAACGGCAAGAAATCGGTCTGCTGTCGTGTGTTGACCAGAGAATTTGATATGAGTAAAGGAGAGCATAAGGAGCAGTGTATCCGCTACACCGGTCTTTGCGCCGGTAAGGTGGCCGAGATCATTGCTCGTGAATTTAACCTGACCAACCTGGATGCCGCAACGGCCTAAGCGGGAGGGACGGATGAAAACGGTCATTAAAAAAGTGCCCCTGCCGATCAGTGGTGTTGCCCTTGGACTGGCGGCTCTCGGAAATTTGATTCAGAGTTATTCGGAAGTAGCCAGATCGGTCTGTGGTGTGCTGGCCTTCCTGTGCTTGTTGCTGTTGGCGGTCAGGATCCTGGTCGTGCCCGGCAGCTTGGTGAAGGAGTTGGAGGAGCCGGTGCCGGCCGGAGTGTCAGCTACCTTTCCGATGGCCATGACGCTACTCAGCGTTTATCTGAAGCCTTTTGTAGGCGGTGGAGCGGTGATCATCTGGTATCTTGCGCTGGTCATGCACGCTTGTCTGATCTTATATGTAACATTTCATTTTGTGATTAAATTTTCGTTGACAAATATGGTGCCGAGCTTTTTTATCGTTTATGCCGGCATCGTAGTCGGCTCGGTAACGGCGCCGGCCTATGGGCAGCAGGGGCTGGGTAATATCCTGTTCTGGACAGGCTTTATTCCGTATCTGCTGATGCTGTGCCTAGTCACCTATCGGTATATAAAGCTGCCGAAATTACCGGCTCCGGCCAAACCGCTGCTGTGTATCTATACGGCGCCGATGAGCCTTTGCGTAGCCGGCTATGTACAATCGGTGACACCGAAGTCGGTTCAATTTTTGACGATTCTTTTTACGGCGGCCATGTGTCTGTATGTGTTTGCGCTGCTGTGGTCGATCCGTTGTTGGTGCCTGCCTTTCTATCCGAGTCATGCATCATTTACCTTTCCCTTTGTGATCAGTGCCATTGCGGTTAAGATGACGATGACAGCCATGACGAAACTGGGACAACCGTGGCCCTGGCTGCAGCCGATCAGTAGCATTATGACGGTCATTGCCATCGGTTGGACATTGGCAACCTTTGTGTTGTTTATGGTCTTTCTGACAGCACCTACGGTGAAGAAATAATTAGCTTTTGATTCACGGTTATAAAACTGTATTGGCGGCTCATTAATATTTGGTGTAAATCAAAGCGCGAGAGAGTGGATTTTTTCGCTCTTTTTTAAAGAGAGGACCGCATCAAAAAACAGACATCCGACATTCACCGGGTGTCTGTTTTTTGATGGTCTGGCAAGCCCTTATTTTAATTTATACTTAGTATCGCAGTAGTAGCAACGATACTGTCCCAGTTCGGCATCGGCCAGATAGAAACGATGGGTCAGGCCCTGCTCGATCGAGGTGATGCAGCGTGGGTTCTTACAATGAACCACGTCATTTAATTCCTGCGGCAATTTCAGCGGCAGCTTTTCGGCTACTTCGCCATCTTTTATGATGGTGACAGTGATGGTATGGTCGATAAAGCCAAGGATCTCCAGGTTCAGTTCGGACAGCTCGCATTCGACCTTGATAATGTCTTTGCGGCCCATCTTGTTGCTGCGGGCATTCTTGATGATGGCCACACAGCAATCCATCTTGTCCAGCTTCAGATAGTGATAGATCATCATGCTCTTGCCGGCCGGAATATGATCCAACACGATACCGTTGGTCAACTTACCTACATTTAACATACTTCCACCTCCAATAACGTGAGAATCAGTGCCATTCGGATGTAGACACCATAGTTGGCCTGCTTGAAGTATACGGCACGCGGATCGCTGTCAACTTCGGTTGAGATCTCATTGACACGCGGCAGCGGATGCAGAACCAGCATGTCTTCCTTTGCCATATTCATTTTCTGCTTGTCCAGGATATAGAAGTCCTTCATACGCAGGTAATCCTCTTCATTGAAGAAGCGTTCCTTCTGTACGCGGGTCATGTAGAGCAGATCCAGCTTCGGCAGGGCATCCTCCAGACGTTCCACCTCTTCATAGGACTGATGCTCCTTTTCCAGGATGTCCTCACGGATATAGCTCGGCACCCGCAGCTCCTCCGGAGAAATCAGAACAAAGTGAATATTGGAATAGCGGGCCAGAGATTCGATCAACGAATGTACGGTACGACCGAACTTTAAGTCGCCGCACAGGCCGATGGTCAGAGAATCCAGACGCCCCTTTAGGGAACGGATGGTCAACAGGTCGGTCAGTGTCTGCGTCGGATGCTGGTGACCGCCGTCACCGGCATTGATCACCGGGATATTGGCATGCATGGAAGCAACCAGTGGCGCACCCTCCTTCGGATGACGTATGGCGGCGATGTCCGCATAGTAAGAAATGACAGACATGGTGTCGGAGACGCTTTCACCTTTGGCGGCCGATGAAGAATCGGCGGAAGAAAAGCCCATTACCTTGCCGCCCAACCTCATCATAGCGGATTCAAAACTCAGTCTGGTACGGGTGCTCGGCTCATAAAACAGGGTGGCCAGAAGCTTGTCGTCGCAGGCATGGGCATACTTTGCGGGGTTGCGTTCGATGTCGGATGCAAGATCCATCAATCGATTTAGCTCTTCCACTGAAAAATCCAGCGGGCTCATCAGATGACGCATATTTCCTCCTTTGTTTACATGGAGGTCTGTACAGGGCAGACCTCGTCTGTCACGATATAGGTTTTGGTTCTGCTATATATTATACTATATTGTGGGTCTTGTAAACCGGTATGACCGAAGAAAAACAACTTGCTCGGTTGTGGTTGACGAAGGACTATGGTAGTATTAGAAAAACAATGCCACCGAACCGGTTTAAAGCTTTTGAACAAGGGCGATGACAACGCGTAGAAATGACAGAGGTAACGGAATGCTTGAACAAAAAAAGGAAATGAACCATAAAAAAGGATATATGACAGCTGCCGTCAGTCCGGAAACAGGAGCCAAAATGAAGGAAGCGCTGGCAGACTGCCGCAGCAGACTGGACAAAATAGATCGGGAGATCGTAGAGCTGCTGGGACAGCGGTTCGATGTGGTGCGTGAGGTCGGGGAGATCAAACGGGCACATCACTGGCCGGTGTTGGATGCCGGACGGGAGGCGGAAAAGCTGACGGCCGTCAGTAGTCAGGCCGGCCGTTATGCGGAGCAAACGGCTGCTTTGTATCGGCTGCTGATAGAGGAGAGCAAGGGCTTGGAACGAAAGCAAAGGATACCGCAGCTGGTTGGTCTGTTATATGATTTTTCCGACCTTGAGCCAATGATCGCAGCCTCCGAGCTGGCAGCCGGCAGAGGGGAGGCTGTTCTGGTAAAGCGGGTTTGGGCCGGCTTGATCGACCGGGCACAGAAAGAAGGTTGGCGGGGCAATCTTTGGCAGGCATATTTAACAGAACAATTTATCTCTGAGGGACATGCGGCAGCCAGAAGTCTGGAGAGGCAGAAGACCTTGCCGGTTGGCTGGCAGACCGTATTTACGGCCGAGATGGAGCTGTTGCTTGACTGGTGGCGGCTTGATTGGCGGCAGATCGCTGCCCGCTTTCGACTGACACTGCCGCCGGAATGGGAACCGATTGAGGATGAGCTCGGAAACGGTCAGGGGCAAAATCCCTTGCAGCGGTTGCGGCGGAAGCTGACGGAGGCAGAAAATGCAGGTGGCGAGGCGGCTTCTGTCGGCTTTGCCGCGGCACTGGCGGACTACTATCAAACCTACGGCTATGGTTTATTTAGCCGTTACGGTGGGTTTGTGGTTGTCGTGGAGAAGGGAGAGATAAGGCTGCGGCCGGCCATTCAGGCCGGGCTTGCCTCATTTGAGGAAATCATTGGCTATGACCGACAAAAAGAAAAACTGATCAGAAATACGGAACGCTTCTTGGATGGACGCCGGGCCAATCATTGTCTGCTCTACGGGGCTGCCGGAACCGGAAAATCAACCTGTGTAAAAGCTCTGTTGCCGCGCTATTATGAAAGAGGCCTGCGTATCTTGGAAGTGGACCGTGATCAGATCGGGTTATTGCCACGGCTTTTCGAGAGCCTGCGCGCCAGGGCTTATCGTTGGATCATTTTGCTTGATGACCTGTCATTTGAAGAATTTGAGGTTGGCTATAAGCAGTTAAAGGTGATGATGGAGGGCGGTCTGTCCGGTGCGCCGGAGAATGTTCTTTTTTACGCCACGGGTAATCGGCGGCATATCACCCGGGTCGAAGCCGGTATGACTCTCGGAGCGGTCCCCTCTGATCAGAAAGAGGAAAGATTGTCGTTGGCTGCCCGTTTTGGAGAAACCATATTTTTCGACAGTCCGGATCGCTTTGAATTTAATGCCATCGTATTGGGATTGGCAAAACGAAACGGCATTGATCTGCCGGAGGAAGAACTGTTGACCAAAGCCGGCGCCTGGGAGCTGACGCATCACGGCCGCTGCGGCCGCAGTGCGGTTCAGTTTATTCAGTCTTTATTATAGGCTGCACTTAAACTGTGCCGATGAAAGCATGCAGAGGTATTTTATTTCTGATTAAATGACGGAAAAGGACTTGTTTCGGCAGAGTCAAATTGTTACAATACTAATATCTGAATGCGAAGCCTCCTTTTGATATAAGGAGGAAAATAATGAAGAATGAAACGAACATAATCAGGAAGCGGCAACTGCGCTTCCTATTGGTGCTATCGGCAATGGGGCTGCTACTATTGTCGTCTTGTCGCAGGTCGTCTGTGAGTATTTCGGAGAGTACCGGATCGGCAGAGGTTTCTGCGGCGGGGGCAGTCACGGGAACAGACGAATCAGAAGCGGCCGATCAGCGGCAGAAGACCGCAGCGGTGAAGACAGAGCTCTGGTATGTTCAGATCAGCGGCGCGGTGGTAAAGCCGGGGGTTTATGAAATGGCGCCGGACAGCCGAATCTTTCAATTGATCGAGGCGGCCGGCGGCCTGACAGAAACGGCAGCCGTCGAGCAGATCAATCAGGCTTTGCGCTTACAGGACGGTCAGCATATCCATGTGCCGACGATCGGGGAGACCGCAAAACAAACAGCGGATGGTGACAATGCGGCGGCGACAGACGGTGCGGTGACGACAAGCGGCAGGGTTAATATCAACCGGGCCGGAACAGAGGAGTTATGTACCTTGCCGGGGATCGGACTGTCCAAGGCGGCTGATATTATATCCTATCGCACTAAACTGGGCGGCTTTACCGATCCGGCCCAGCTGATGGAAATTGCCGGTATTAAAGAAAGATTATTTGAGAAGATCAAGGATCATATAGTGATACAGTAAGGAGTGTTAAGGTGGCAAAGAAAGTTTTGGTAGTAGATGATGAAAAATTAATTGTAAAGGGTATTGTATTCAGCTTGACGCAGGAGGGTATGGAGGTGGATACAGCCTTTGACGGCGAGGAAGCAATCGGAATGATCAAGGGGAAACAGTATGATGTGATCCTGCTTGATATTATGCTGCCGAAGCTGACCGGTTTGGAAGTTTGCCAGCAGGTACGAGAGTTTTCTAATGTACCGATCATCATGTTGACTGCCAAGGGCGAGGACATGGATAAGATTATGGGACTGGAATACGGTGCCGATGATTATATGACAAAACCGTTTAATATTCTGGAGCTGAAAGCCAGGATCAAGGCACTGCTTCGCCGCAGTCAGAGAACAGCTCCGGCGGCTTCTGTGCCGGCTGTATTGGAGCTGCGAAATATGCGCATCAATCAGGAGGCCAGAAAAGTTGTGGTCAATGACAAGGAGATCAATCTGACCGCCAAAGAGTATGACCTGTTGGTACTTCTCGTGACACATCCGAACAAGGTCTATGACCGTGATTCCTTGCTGGAACTGATCTGGGGAAAGCATTATATGGGAGATGCCAGAACGGTAGATGTACATGTACGCCGTTTGCGTGAAAAAGTAGAGCCAAATCCCAGTGTACCGGAATATATTTATACAAAATGGGGTGTCGGCTACTACATTAAAGGATAATCACCATGGAATTATTAAAGAAAAGATATCGCCCGGGGCGATCGCTGAGGGTGCGTATCGGAAGCCTGATCTTTTTAAGCGGGCTGCTGCTGATGGCAGCGGCGCGCTTTGGTTTTGCCGCCATATATGAAAGTAGCAGCCTGGACTCGGTGATCACCAGCGGTAAGAGCCAGCTGGCGGTGCTGGCCAAGGAAATGGCTCAGGAAAACTATCTCGAAAACACAAATCAGTCTGCGATCAATGAAAAGCTGCGCTCCATGATGCATGTGAGAAACGCCAGACTACTGGTGGTTGGAGATGACTACCGTATTTTATATGATTCGTATCAGCTGGAAAATGGAAAAACCGCGGTGTCTCGCGGGATCATGGAGGCGATGAGCGGGAAGGATTATATCCGTTATGATAAAAATGAGCAGATCGTTTATCTGGCGATCGGTATTTACGGAGCACAGGAGGAAACGAAAGAGGGAGATGCGATCCGGAAGCTGCCCGCCGCGACGGCTCGGGCCAAGGGCGTGCTGACCATGTCTTATCCATCGACCTATCGAAATCTTGGGCTGGAGGAAGCCAGACTGAGCAGTAATATCCTGTTGATCGGCGCAGTGGCTGTCTGCCTCGGACTGAGTATCTTTTTGTCCGGGCGGCTGATGCGGCCGCTGTGGCGGATGAAGCAAAACATACAAAATATCGAGGCCGGTTATGAAACTGAGCTTCGACCAGAAACTGCCTATTCCGAAACGCAGCAGATGACGGAAGCCATGGGGCAGGTGCTGGGGCGCTTGTACCGGACCGACCAGTCGCGGCAGGACTTTGTTTCAAATGTTTCGCATGAGCTGAAGACGCCGCTGACCGCCATGAAGGTATTGTCAGATTCCCTGCTGATGCAGCCCGATATTCCGGTCGAAATGTATCGGGAATTTCTGACGGACATCACCCAGGAGATCGACCGGGAAACCAAAATCATCAATGATCTGTTGGCCTTGGTATCATTGGAGAAAAAGGTCAATGAGCTGCAGATCGCTCCGGTCAGCATCAATGAATTATTGGAGCGGGCCACCAGGATGGTGGCGCCGCTGGCAGAGGTTCAGGATATTGAACTGGTTGTGGAAAGCTATCGTGAGATCGTAGCCGAAGTGGATGAGTTAAAGATCAGCTCTGTCCTCACAAATCTAATCGAAAATGCCGTTAAGTATAATGTCGAGCACGGCTGGGTACATATCAATCTGAATGCCGATCATAAATATTTCTACATTAAGGTGGTGGACGGGGGTATCGGCATTCCGGAGGATGCCCTGGATCAGATTTTTGAGCGTTTCTATCGGGTCGATAAATCACGGTCCAAGGAGATCGGAGGGACAGGCCTTGGTCTGGCCATTGCCCGCAGTATCGTGCTGCTGCATAAGGGTTCGATCAAGGTGTACAGCAAACCCGGGGAAGGTACGACATTTACTGTACGCATTCCGCTGACCTATATTCAATAGCGGTTATCCGGCCGCTTATTGCTTTAGATAAGGAGCATTATGAAAAATACCATCAAATTTTGCCTGTTGCTGTTTCTGCTGCTGTTATCCGGCTGTGCGTCTGAGAAGAAGCAGGCGGCCGATCCGGCCGGTCTGCATATTTACACGTTAGATTTTGGCCGGCTGAAGCTGAAGACAGAAAATTTTACGGCTGAGACCAAAGACACGTCCAAACTGACAGAGGCGCTGATGTCAGAAATGAATCGTCAGCTGACTGAGCAATTGGCTCAGAATCCGGATTACCCGGATATCCTGATCCGCAACGCTGTAAATGAAGGAGGTATACTGACCATCAGTTTTCTGGAGGAGTATAAAAAACTGGATCCTGATTATGAAGTTTTATTTCGGGCGGCCGTGGTAAAGACCTTCGGGCAGGTGGAAGGGGTACAGTTTATCTGTTTCCGCCTGGGTGACCAGACCATGAATAAACCGGGAACTGATATCGCCTTGTTGATGACACCGGGGCAGTTCGTGGATATCGAGGGTGACAGTATCATGAACTATACAGAGCAGACCATACACCTATACTACGCAACAGCCGATGGAAATCATCTGAAGCAGCAGACACAGGTAATTCATTATAATAAGAACCTGCCTTTTGAGCAGGTATTGTTACAAACCCTGATCAACGGGCCGACGTCCGGTAATAACCAATATCGAAGGCTGCTGCCGGAATCGACAAAGATCCTGAATATCAGCATCAGCGAGGGAATCTGCTATGTAAATCTGGACAAGACGGCACAGGAGATCGACCCGGATGAAACCAATCCGATCGCACCCGCAGTCAGTATCTACGGTTTGGTTAATACCCTGACGGAAAATCTGAAGGTGGATCAGGTACAATTGTTTATAGCCGGGAAGAGTGATGTCAGCTTTAAGGACAAGGTGGATTTGAGTCTGCCGCTGCCACCTGCCTGGGATCTGTTGGAGGAGGACAAATAAAATGACAGGGCGACCGCTCATCTGGCCCGGCCTGTTGATCCTGATTTTGTTGCTGATTTGCCGCAGCCGCCCCCTGCCGGAGGCGGCTGAACAAGCCGGCGTTAGTCGGGAATGGATCGGTCGGGTCATCGAAACACGGCGGAGCGCAGCCGCCGTTACCTATCGTCTGCGAGAACTTCAAACATCTAGAGATTATCTGGTATCATATCCGATACAATCAAATTCCAAATCAACGAACTTCAAATTACATACAGAAGCATTGCCATGGAAGGTTGGCTGGCTGATTCGTATCAGAGGCGAGCTGCGAGCATATTCAATACCCGGGAATCCGGGAGAGTTCGATCTGCGTCGGTCGGACTACAGCCGCGGGATCAGCGGACGAATCAGGGCGCAGAGCACGGTCATTCTACAGCAAAAAACCGACTATCAGAGGCAGTTGTTGGCAGACCTGAAGCATTCGATCAAGCAAAGGTTTTCTGAACGGCTGCCGGCGGATCAGGCCGGTATCATCAACGCCATGCTGCTGGGAGACAGCAGCGGATTGGAGGAGGCGGATAAGCGAGGTTTTCGTCTGACCGGAACAGCTCATATCTTGGCTGTATCCGGCTTACATGTATCGATTATCGGGCATGGGATATTTCGCCTGCTTAAAAAAATAATCGCCGTTCGGCCGTCAGCCTGTATCAGCATAGGGCTGGTATACCTGTATGCCCTATTGGTCGGTGAGGGATACGGGATCAGCAGAGCGGCTCTGATGTTTGCGCTGCAGCAGGGCGCCTTGCTGACCGGCCGCCGTTATGATCCGCCCACAGCGTTGGCGGCAGCGGCTGTCACCACTGTGTTGCGGCAACCCTACTGTGTGTACAATACCGGCTTTCTGCTGTCATATGCGGCAGTCTTGGCAATTTTGTCCATACCTCCTTGGCGCGGACGAAGGCATGTTATCAAACCTTTGAAGTGGCGGGACCTGAAACCGAAGGCGCTGGTTGTCCGGCTGGGACAGCGCTGTCGGATAAAACTGTTACTTCTTCCGGCTCAGCTCTATGCCGGCCTTTGGCTATATCTTTGGCTCATGCCATTACAGCAGCATTTATTTGCCAATAGCAGCTACTGGACAGCCGTGCTGAATCTGCTCGTCATACCGTTGGGCGGTGCGGCGCTGCTGGCAGCCTGCATGTCGCTTCCCCTCTTATGGTTGCCGGCCGGTTTGACCGCTTGGTTGTTCGGGTTGCTACAGCTTTTGCTCGGGCTGCTGCAATTGCTGACCACCGGCGGCAGCCGCCTGCCCGGCCGCTTTATCGGCGGGATCGGAGGGGGACGCTTCGTGCTGCTGTTAATTTTGCTGGCGGCAGTCAGGCAGTGGGTGAGTAATGACCGTCGGGAGAGATCGGTGCTGCACGGTTGGTTGATTGTATCCGGGCTGTTGATCGGTCTGATGCTCGTGCGGCCCTTTGGCAGGCATCTGAGTGCAGAAAGCCTGGTTTATTCCATGCTGGATGTCGGTCAGGGAGATTGTAATCTGTTTTACAGCGGCAGCGGGGCAGTGGTGATGATCGACTGCGGCAGCTCCACGAAGTCGGCAGTCGGAGAACAGGTGGTAGCCAAGGTTCTGTTTGAACTGGGGGTATCTCATATTGATCTGTTGTTTCTGACTCATCCGGACACAGATCATACGAATGGAGTTAAGGGGCTGTTAGCCGCCGGTATCGACATTGGACGGGTGTATGTGCCGCCGGCCTTCGGAACCACCGAGTCGGGAGCCGGACTGTTGGCATGGCTGACGGAAAACGACTGTTCCTGGAGCTATGCCGAGTCGGGAAACAGCTGGCGGCTGAGCGGACGGCAGGAGCTGTTTTTTAGCTGCTTAGCGGCCGGGACAAAAGCGGTCAAAGACGGAAATGCCATGTCGCTGGTGCTGGAGGTAAGCTATGGAGAATTTTCTGCCCTTTTGACCGGGGATCTGCCGGGAGAGGAAGAAAAAAAGCTGTTTCAAAATCGACAGCAGACATCATATACAGTATTGAAAACAGCTCACCATGGCAGTCGCAGCTCGACCGGAAGCCTGTTTCTGGAGCGTTGCCGGTTTGTTTGGGCCGGTATTTCGGTCGGATCAGAAAACAGCTACGGCCATCCGGCTCAGGCCGTGCTGGACAGATTGGCAGAGGCCGATATTCGGACGCTTCGTACTGACAGGCAGGGAGCCATCGACTTTTCGACCAATGGCCGCTCAGTGAAGGTATCGGTGTTTGGGAAGCAGTAAGCTTAATAAAAAAATGAGATATGGCCCTGTTTTATGTGGCAAAAGAGGGGCAATCAATGATAGAATATGAAAAAGAAAAGCTAGGAGGATGATGGACGGTTTGCTCCATCCAAGCAGTATGTATGACATAATTATCATCGGAGCGGGGGTCAGCGGAGCGGCCATCGCACGCGAATTATCCCGTTACCAATACAGAATCCTGATGCTGGAGAAGGAAGAGGATGTTTGCGCCGGCACATCAAAGGCCAATAGTGGAATTGTCCATGCCGGCTTTGATACGAAGCCGGGCAGTCTGATGTCCAGGCTGAACCTGAGGGGCAGCCGGATGATGGAGGAGCTGGCAAGGGAGCTGGATATTCCTTACCGGCGGAATGGTTCGTTGGTACTCTGTTTTTCCGAGGCAGACAGACCGCAGCTGCAAAGCCTGTATGAACAGGGGCTGGCAAATGGGGTAGAGGACCTGCGGCTGCTGTCAGCCGCTGAGGTAAAAGCGCTGGAGCCGACTGTCAGCGATCAAGCGGTAGCGGCCCTGTATGCGCCGACCGGCGCCATTATCTGTCCGTTTGAGCTGACGTTGGCCATGGCCGAATCGGCTGTTATCAATGGCGTCAGTTTGATGCGGGAGGCCGAGGTGATTGCCATTCAAAGAGATGAGGAGCGATATCTGGTGCAGACGACACAGGGGATGTTTCAGAGCCGACTGGTGATCAACGCCGCCGGTGTTTATGCCGATCATATTCACCGTATGATCAGCAGGCAGCCTTTGTCCGTTACCGCCAGACGCGGAGAATATTGTCTGATGGATCAGCGCAATCAGGTACCTGTCAGTCATACGATTTTTCAATTGCCGACAGCGCTTGGAAAGGGAGTACTGGTGACACCGACGGTACACGGAAATGTACTGGTCGGACCGACAGCAATAGATATAGAAGATAAAACCGGCACCGAGACAACAGCGGCCGGGATCGGAGCCGTATTACAAAAGGCGGCCCTAAGTGTACCGGCAGTTAATCCGAGAGAGGTGATTACTACCTTCAGCGGGTTGCGTGCCCATCGTAAGGAGCATGACTTTCTGATCGCCGAAGCGGCGGATGCCCCCGGTTTTATTGATGTGGCCGGAATTGAATCGCCCGGTTTGTCGTCGGCGCCGGCCATCGGTGAATATGTGGCAGGGCTGGTACGACATATCCTGCCGGTCGATACAAGGGCGGATTGGCAGGCCGGTCGAACCAGACCGTTTCAGTTTGCAGCGGCCACTGCGGCCGAGCGGCAGGCAAAGATCTCTGAGGATGCCCGTTTTGCTCAGATGATCTGTCGTTGTGAGCTGGTGACCGAGGGAGAAATCGTGGCAGCCATTCATGGCGTGATCGGCGCCCGCAGTGTGGACGGTATTAAACGTCGTACCAGAGCCGGTATGGGGCGTTGTCAGTCAGGCTTTTGTTTGCCGCATACACTCCGTATCCTGGCTCGTGAGTTGCAGCTTTCACCGGAGAAGATTACGAAAAAGGGCGGAAGCTCCCTGTATCTGACCGGATCGGATAAGGAGGGGCTGTAAAATGAAACAAAAGCAAGGAATGTGCAAACAGAAACAAGGTATGCCGACACGGGAAACGGATGGACTCAGGCAGGAGCGGCAGACTCTGGTTATCATCGGAGCGGGGCCGGCCGGTCTGGCAGCGGCGATAGCGGCCTATGATGCCGGTATTCGGGAGCTGGTGGTACTCGAGCGGGATGAGATGGCAGGCGGGATATTGAATCAATGTATTCACAATGGTTTTGGTCTGCATACCTTTCATGAGGAGCTGACCGGTCCGGAATATGCCGATCGCTATATCACAGAGGCCAAACGACGGAATATTCCGATTTATTTGAATACCATGGTCATCTCCCTGTCGGCGGATAAGGTATTGACTGTTGTGAATCGAGAACATGGACTTTGGCAGATCCTGGCCGGAGCGGTGATCCTGGCCATGGGCTGTCGGGAACGGGCGAGAGGGGCTCTGCGGCTGCCGGGGACCAGACCGGCCGGCATTTATACGGCCGGCACAGCTCAGCGTTATGTGAATATGGAGGGGCGGATGCCGGGAAAGCGGGTGGTCATTCTGGGCTCCGGAGATATCGGCCTGATTATGGCCAGACGTATGAGTCTGGAGGGAGCCGAGGTGCTGGCGGTAGCCGAGCTGCTGCCGTATTCCGGAGGACTGCAAAGAAACATCGTCCAGTGTCTGGAAGATTTTTCGATTCCACTGAAACTCAGTCATACGGTCGTTGATATCCGAGGACAGGAACGTGTGGAAGCGGTTACTCTGGCAGCGGTCGATGACCGGCTGCGACCGATACCGGGAACAGAGGAAATCTATGACTGCGACACCTTATTGTTGTCCTGCGGTCTGCTGCCGGAAAATGAACTGTCTTTACAGGCCGGCCTGGCACTGCATCCGGTAACCGGCGGTCCGGTGGTAGACGAAAGTTTGCAAACGGAGATACCCGGTATCTTTGCCTGCGGCAATGTTTTGCATGTGCATGATCTGGTGGATTTTGTGTCCGGGGAGGCAGCCTTGGCCGGTGAGCGGGCAGCCGCCTGGCTACAGGGAAAACTGCCGGACAAAGGGAAGCTATATCGTCTGAGAGCAGGGAACGGAGTGCGTTACACCGTACCGACCGTTATTAACAGCGGCCGAATGCCTGAAAAACAGACCATTCGCTTTCGTGTGGGAGCTGTTTACAGAAGCTGCGAGGTCGTAGTAGAGGTGAATAACGACTGTTTGCTGCGGCGGAGAAAACAAGTATTGCTGCCGGCTGAGATGGAACAGCTGATCCTCAGCCGGGAATTGCTGGAGAGTGTCGACAGCGCGGAAGTGACCATTCGGATAGAGGAGGTGGAAGGATGCCCAAAGAACTAATCTGTATCCGCTGTCCGCTTGGCTGCTCTCTGCAGGTTGATGAGGAGCTGTGTGTGAGCGGAAATCACTGCCTGCGAGGCCGGGATTATGCCCTTCAGGAACTGACAGATCCGAGGAGAACCGTCACTTCAACCGTTCGGGTGACCGGTGCAATGCGGCCCTGTGTGGCAGTGAAAACCGCCACCGATGTGCCAAAGGGAAAGATGAGAGATATCATGCGAGCCTTGGCGGATGTCAGTGTGGAAGCACCGGTTCGAATCGGCGATCTGATTTTACGGGATGCGGCCGGGACAGGCAGCGACATCATTGCCACGGCGAATCTTGAACGATGTCATCCGGAGAATGGAGGGAACAGATGAAACAATATATTCTGGCACTGGATCAGGGAACGACCAGCTCACGCTGTATTTTGTTTGATAAGGGTGGCAATATCTGCGCCATGGCGCAGAAGGAGTTTGCCCAGATCTATCCGCAGCCGGGCTGGGTAGAGCAGAATCCGAAAGACATCTGGTCATCGCAATACTCCGTGATGATGGAGGCCATGGCGAGCCTGGGCGTATCCGGCGCCGAAATTGCGGCTATCGGCATCACAAATCAGCGGGAGACCACTATCGTCTGGAATCGTCTGACCGGTGAACCGGTTTACAATGCCATCGTTTGGCAGTGCAGGCGCACGGCGGATACCATAGATGCACTTAAGGCAGCCGGTCATGAGCCTATGATCCGTGAGCGTACCGGTCTGCTTGCCGATGCCTATTTCAGCGCCAGTAAGATCAGCTGGATTCTTGATCATGTGCCCGGCGCCAGGGAACAGGCTGATCGTGGTGAGCTATTATTCGGAACGGTTGACAGCTGGCTGATCTGGAAATTGACCGGAGGAACGGTTCATGCAACAGATCGCACCAATGCCTCGCGGACCATGTTATATGACATTCATCGACTGGACTGGGATGAAGAATTATTGGCCCTGTTTAACATTCCGAGATCCATGTTGCCGACGGTACTGCCGTCAAGTGCCCTATTCGGACAGACTGCGGCAGAAGTATTACCCGGTGCCGTACCGATCTGCGGTGTGGCCGGGGATCAACAGGCTGCACTGTTTGGCCAATGTTGTTTTGCGGCCGGTGACAGCAAGAATACCTATGGTACCGGTTGCTTCTTACTGATGCATACCGGACATCAGCCGATTGTTTCAAAACACGGCCTGCTGACCACAATAGCCGCCGGCACCGATGAGCAGCCGGAATATGTGCTGGAAGGCAGTGTCTTTGTCGGTGGGGCAGTGGTCCAATGGCTGCGTGACGGACTGCGGATGGTAAAGAAAGCCGGTCAGACCCTGGAATATGCCGAGGCGGTAGAGGATACCAATGATATGTATCTGGTTCCGGCCTTTGCCGGACTGGGGGCCCCGTATTGGAATCAACATGCCCGCGGAACCATCGTCGGTTTGACCCGCGGTTGTCAAAAAGAACACTTTATTCGGGCCACTTTGGAGGCCATCGCCTACCAAAGCCACGATGTTATCCGGGCCATGGAAGAGGATGCCGGTGTACGCCTGTCCTCTTTAAAGGTGGACGGCGGAGCCAGTGCCAATGACTTCTTAATCGGTTTTCAGGCAGATATCAATCAGACAACCGCCATCAGACCGGTTTGTATCGAAACCACTGCCCTGGGAGCCGCCTACCTGGCCGGCCTTCAGGTGGGGTACTGGAAGAATAAAGAGGAAATCAAACAGCAGTGGCAACCGGAGCGCTCCTTCGTTTCGAAAATGAGTGAGGAAGAGCGAAAGAAACGACTGCGCGGTTGGCGACGGGCTGTGCGGACCGCTTTGGCCTGGGCGGCAGAGGAGGAAGATGAAACGGTTAAATGAAGATCTGAGGACAGGAAGCTTTGCGCCGATCTACCTGCTGTACGGCAGCGAGGATTATCTGCGCAGTCAATATAAGAAACGGTTCAGGGATGAGTTTAGCGATCGGTTCGGAGATGTCAATGTCAGCTTGTTTGCCGATAAAAGCGTTGATTTGAAGGAGGTGCGTCAAATGACGACCACAGTTCCTTTTTTTGCGGCCGGGAGATTGGTGCTGGTTGAAAACAGCGGTTGGTTTCAAAAAAAACGGGAAGACGTGCAGGAGATGCTGGAAGCCTTGCCGCTGCAGACGACGCTGGTATTTGTGGAAACCGAGATCGACAAGCGAGGTCGGTTATACAAATATGTGGCGGCGCACGGCTATGTCGCCGAGCTTGGCGAGCAGCCTCCGAAGGTGTTGCTTTCCTGGATGCAAAAGCAATTGCGGGATGCCGGCAAGCAGGCGGATCCGGCTCTGCTGGCCGGACTGTTGGATCGACTGGGCTCATCGATGCTGTTGATTGAAAACGAACTGAAAAAATTGATTGCCTATCTCGGAGACAGAGAAGAACTGACAGATGCCGATATCCGGGCGATCGGCAGTGTCACAGCAGCCGATCATATTTTTGAAATGACAAAGGCGGCCGGCCGGGGAGACACAGCCACTGTATTGAAGTTGTTTACCGACCTGATGTATTTAAAGCAGGAGCCGCTGCGGATTTTGGCTCTTCTGGTATCGCAGTATCAAAAAATCTGGAAGGCAAAGGATTTGCTGGAACAGGGAAAAGGAAGAAAGGAACTGGCTGATCGTCTCGGCGTACCGGGGTGGTCGGCAGGAGATTATATAGAACAGGCAAGGCGTTACAGCCTGTCGGAGTTGAGAAACATCATTGAACAGTGCGCGACCTATGATGAGGGTGTTAAGACCGGTCAGATTGATCCGAGGATCGGTCTTGAGGGGCTGCTCATTCGCATGAGCCGCAAACTGCCGGACGACCGGGAAGGGGTGTAAATGAGCGCGGTAGCTTTGAATCAAAACAGTAACAGAAAATATTATTTGGATTTGCTGCGGATTGCGGCAACCCTCGGCGTTATGGTATTACATATTACGGCGCAGAATTGGCATCAGGTCGAAATCGCTTCAATCGAGTGGCAGACCTTTAATGCTTTGAACGGTTTGGCCAGATGGGCCCTGCCGATATTCGCGATGATCAGCGGAGCTTTATTTTTGGGCCGTGAGGTGAAGTTAAAAGTTTTATTTTCAAAATATATTTTACGCATCGTCATTGCCTTTATGTTCTGGTCGGCTCTGTATGCCCTGATCGATCTGCAAAACGGTATGAGCCTGTCAAAATCTGTCGTTCAGTTGATCAAGGGACATTATCATATGTGGTATCTGATGATGATCGTGGGGCTGTATCTGATCGTTCCGTTTTTGAAGCAGATAGCAGAGAAGGAAAGCCTTACGAAGTATTTCCTCGGATTGTCAGCCTTACTTACTTACTTACTTCCACAACTGACGGCCCTGCTGTCGGTGACCGGGAAGCAGCGGTATTACTCATTACTGACAACCTTGACCGGTAATATGGAATTTCATTTTACACTGGGTTTTTCGGCTTATATGCTTCTTGGCTATTACCTCGATCAAAAAGAGTTTGACAGACATCGCCTCAAACAGATCTATCTGATCGGCCTTTTGGGATTGATACTTTCAATCGTAGGAAATTCTCTGCTGGACCTGGCGATCAAACAGAGGGCCGGTAAGTTTTATCATTATTTTACGATCAATATTTTCTGTGTCAGTGCCGTCGTATTTTTGTTTTTCAAGTATAAGGTGGCAGCCCGTCTGCAGAATCCGAAGCTGCTGCGCCTGATCTGTGCGCTGTCAAAATACAGCTTCGGAGCCTATCTGGTGCATGCCATGGTGCTCGAGCATCTGAAGAAATGGTTTGGCCTACAGACACTGGCCTTTCAGCCGTTAGCGGCCTGTTTGGGCTTGCTGGTGCTGGTGGCAGTCATTTCCTTTGCCATTTCGGCGGTTTTGAATGCCATTCCGAAGCTCAGTCGCTATATTGTGTGACAGGTAAGGGCGGGGCTTGGAGAAGATAAGAAGTATCAGATGTAAGAAAAGGGGGTATCGCATTGTCTAATGCGATACCCCCTTTTAGCGTATGAATTCGTTGATCGTCTGTGACGATATGCTTATGCCAGCTTGGCAACAGCGCTGCTTAATCTACCGATCTTACGGGAAGCAGTCTTTTTGTGGTACACACCCTTGGAAGCGGCACGGGACAGTTTGGAAACAGCGCCCTGTAATGCAACCGCAGCGGCAGCCTTATCACCGGCTGCAATAGCAGCATCTACCTTCTTGATAGCGGTTTTTACTGCGGAACGGATGGATTTATTTCTTTCGGTTTTGGTCTTGATTACCAGAATTCTTTTCTTAGCGGATTTAATATTTGCCACTTGCTTACCTCCTGAAAAATGTTAAAACAAAATATTATGCAAAGAAAACTGAAACGGGAATTCTCTGCCAAAACTGTTTGTCCCAACTCCGGACACGGACGTGCCAGTACAAACATACTCATATAGTGTAGACTAGTTTCAGAGCATTGTCAATTATAAAATACTAAAAATACGGAGGAAGGACATATAAAATAAAATTTTATAGGCTATTATTAACAAGCGGCTTGTCGTTTTCATCTAAATGATTGACAGTCGTAAATGCGTAATACGCCAGATTTAAATTTATGCCTCCGAGCAAAAGGAAGATCCACTCCCCTTCAAGCGGAGAGTTCCAGATAAAATGCAGTATAACCGGAGCTATCATGAAACAACAGGATTTAAGTCTGGAAATTGAAGAGCCTTTCTTTATGAGGGCGACAAGTCCTACTCCAAATACGATTCCGAAGGCCATGTGACTGCCCAAGGCATTGGAAACTCTTTCAAAGGCTGTTAAAAATCCACTGTTTGTCTCTCCGAAGGTGCTCTGAAAAATATACGCCCAATCTTCCAAAACCTGAAATCCGAATCCGGAAATCATTCCGGATACAAAAGCTTCCTTTAATGAAATCCCCTTACACAATATATATACCAAAAGTACAACTGTACCTTTTGCAATTTCTTCTGCGAAAGGAGCGGTTAAAGCGGCTCCCCATGCGTCAAGAAATTCCTGCGGCGCCTGTATAGAAAATAAGAAGTAGGAAATCAAGGAATTGCCCTGGCTGCCCAGATATAACGGTAATGTAAAACCAAGTATAAAGCTCAGTATAACTACATTACCGGATACATTTAATTTTTTTACCAGATAGTATATCAAAAATGCAATCGGAACAGCATATAACGAAACCATACCTGAAGCGGCTAAAAATGACGGGAATAATGCTACAGCTTTATCTTTTTCCGCAAACTGAATAAAAAAATCACGAAAGCTCACAAACACCAACGCTACGGTTATGATGACCAGCAGTCTGCGCCTGTTGGTCTGAATACATTTTTTCATAATAGAATCCTCCATCTTTAATCTCATGATATAATCATTTGTTTGTACAATAGAGGTTGGTCACCTTAAAACTTTGTACATTATTTCATTATGTCTTTTTATATTCCCTGTTAGCAAAAACACCAGCGTGCATTATACCATCTTTTGACCGAATTTTCCAGTTTTGCCGTGAGACTCCGGACAGAGTTCAGTTTAAACCGGCTGTTGCGCGTGCGCAACAAATGTACTTTGACAAAACAATCTATATTTAATAAGATAAAAAAGTGATTAGCTTATACTAACTAATTTTGTTCTTTGAATAAAAGGGCGAAACAGGCTGCGAAGGTCGGAGCGCCTGTTGATGGGCAGAAATATGAAGAGAAATGGAGAAGAAATATGTTAAAACGGTTTGAATTAAAGGACATCGTGTTTATTGCTATTTTTTCGGCGGCATTGCTGATGCTTTCCGGTCTTATTGTACCATTGGTGATGTTTACCCGGTTGTTTGCCTTAAGACAGCTGCTGAGCGCGCCTTTTTTCGCCTTATTTGGGGTGATTGCCATAGTGAAAACGAGGAAACCGGGAACGCTGTTACTGATGGGTATTTTTACCGGCTTGGTGCTGTTATTCATGTCGCCGGTGATGTTTTATAATAATGTATTCGGAGCCATACTGGCTGAAGTGATCGGTCTGGCGGCCGGCGGTTATGAGAAAAAACGGGCCGTCATTCTGGCAGCCGGTTTGTATATTCCGCTGACGCTGCCGATCACCTTGGTATTTACAGCCTGGCTAAAGGGTATCAGCTTTGCAGAGCAGTGGGGGGCTTCCTGGGTTTCACCGTTGATCTGCTGCGGGACAATACTGACCGGCATGATCGGCGCCGTGCTGGGCTGGAAGCTGGCGATCGAGCTGCAGAAGAGCGGAAAGCTGAGATAGGAGAGGGGATGATAGATTCTAAGGAGGTAAGATGAGTCCGAGGTTAATGAATTCTAATGGGATATATCCGCCGCTGATGCTGCTGATCAGTCTGCTATGGCTGATCGTCGGGATGAGTGTGGTCGATCATAAAGGCTGTATCGGTTATCTGGCGGTTCTGGTAGTGCTGTATTTGGTATATGGTTATGGCCGAACCTTATGGCGGATGCTGCCGGTACTGTTGATTTTGTGTCTGATCAGCCTGCTGCTCAGTCTGCCAAGCGGGGATACGGTCAAGATCCTGCGCGCCGTGTATCGGATGGCTTTGCTTGGGCTGACCGCTGTCGGACCGATCGGTATAGAACCGATTAAACTGGTACGGGCCATGAATAGGCTGGGTGTTTCGCGCGGCTTGACAGCCGGTTTGCTGGTAGCACTGCGGTTTATGCGGGTGCTGGGGGTGGAGCTTGGGCGGATCCGCCGGGCTGTCAGACTGCGTGGTATTACGGTTAGAAGACAGCCGAAGCTGTTGTACCGCGCGCTGATCGTACCATTTACCGTTCGGTTGATTGGACTATCAGATACGCTGACTTTGTCATTGGAAACTCGTGGCTTCCGGGTGGATGATCAGTCGTTTACCATGTTTGAAGAGGTACGGATGCGCCGGCGGGATTGGAGCTTTGCCGGCTTGGCGGCAGTGCTGTGTACCGCAGCGGTTATGATCAGAATGGGGGGAATCGGATGAAACAGGAGCTTTGCAGACTGCGGCATATCAGCTTTGCCTATCAGGGGCAGGAGCCGGTTCTGCGGGATGTCGATCTGACGATATACAGAGGAGAAATGCTGCTGATCACCGGACCGTCCGGCGGTGGAAAAAGCACCCTGCTTCAGATTCTCAATGGCGTCCTTTTAGAGCATGTCGGGGGTGAGCTGGAAGGAAGCGTCTGCTGGATCGACCGAGATGGACGGGAGAAAAATCTAAATGAAACGGGACCGGCGGTCAGAGCCGCTCTGATCGGAACGGTGATGCAAAATGCGGATGATCAGATCATTTATGACAAGACCGAGGATGAGGTGGCCTTTGTGCTGGAAAACCTTGGAGTGGAAGCTGAGCGGATGCCTGAGAGAATCAAGGGAGCATTGACTCGCATGGGATTGACAGCCGGCTTACAGACGTTGACGCTGTCGGGCGGTCAAAAGCAGCGGTTGGTCACCGCGACCACGTTGGCCATGGAACAGGAGTTGATTATTTTGGATGAGCCGCTGGCCAATCTGGATGTTGGCGGCGCTGTTTGCCTTCTTAGGCAATTGAAAGCATTGACAGCGGGAGGGAAGGCGGTGATCCTGATCGAGCATCGTTTGGATCTGCTGCATGCGTTTATTGACCGTTGGTTTTGGCTGGAAGCCGGCAGACTACAGGAGGTAGAGCGGGAGCATTTGCCGGTCAGCCAAGCGCTGGCCGGACGACCGAGCCTGCCGCCGGCAAAACCGGGAACAGGAGAGATTTGTCTGCGGCTGACGCAGGCGGCCTTTCTGGTTAAAAAGCAGGTCATCCTTCAGCCTCTGGATTTTACTCTGTGCAGGGGAGAACGCTGGCTGATAGTGGGAGATAACGGCGGCGGGAAGAGTACGTTTTTACAGCTGTTGTCCGGTATCATTAAGCCGAGTTTGGGAAGCTATTTCAGCCGCTTCCGACCCAAGGAGCATTTTTCCAGAGTCGGTATGATTTTGCAAAATCCGTCGTACCAGCTTTTTATGCCAACTGTTCGGGCAGAACTCGAGCTGCATTGCCGCAGCCGGGAACGCTCGAAACGGCTGCTGGAGCATTTCGGTTTATCAGCGCTGGCGGAGCGTCATCCGCACAGTCTCAGCGAAGGTCAAAAACGCCGTCTTGGTATAGCGGCAGTGCTGGCGACGGAGCCGGAGATCCTGCTGTTGGATGAGCCGACGGTCGGCCTGGATCCGATCAGTCTGGAGCAGCTTTTAGATGCGCTGGAACGTTTCTGCGATCCCGAGAAGCTGACAACTGTGTCGATCACACATGATGAGCGCTGCGCCGGCCTGCTGGGGAATCGGGTGCTGTGGATACGGAACGGACGCTGCCGCAGCGGCGGAATGGAATTATTTACAGAATATAAAAGAGAGGGAGGAAGCTTATGTTGATCGGAAGTACACCGTCCAGACTGGAAATTCTGCTGTGTATCGGCGACCGCTTCAGTCAGGGAAAGGCGGTCAGTGTAACGCTGGTTGCCACCCATATCGGAATCTCAAAGTCTACGGTCAGCCGGACAATTGATTCTCTGCGTGAGGAGGGGATCGTCGAAGCGGACGGCTTGACGCTGACCCGCTATGGGAAGAGGGTTGTCTGTCTGCTTCGTAAGGGACGGGCCCTGTTTATTGACAGCCTCACCAAATACGGAAAACTATCCCGTGAGGATGCGCTGCGGCAGGCCTTGATCTGGATGAGTTCCATGGAAGAAAAACTGCTGGAAAACTTTGTCTGCGCATCTGAAAAAGAGAAACGGTATCACTTTTTTCAGGAATATGCGTCATTTTCAAATTGTAATATCATTGGAATGCTGCCGGCCGGGCGATATCCGATCGGCTTTACGATTTTCAGGCGAAATCCGCAAAAGGGACAGCTGCTTGGGCAGGTTTCAATGGCCAACGGAGGCTTTAAGCATCCGGCTTATCTGGAGATCGGTCCGACGGCCAACGATCTGGTACTGGAGTCCAGGCCGATTTTGGTTAAGCTCCCCGGTCATCTGGGGAATCTGCGGGGTATCGTTTCCGACCTGGAGTATCAGGTCGGAACGCAGGCCAAAAAGGCGGTGAAAGAAGGCTTTAGCTGGCGGTTGCCACTAACAGATCTGCGGTTTACTTATAATGAGGGAGAAAAGGTCATGGTGGCTATTGTGGAGGTGAAGCTGACCAGTCGAGCCGGCATTGCGTTTATGCCGCCCAGTCAGGCCATCATGATGCTGCATGCCGAAACCGGTGGTTGCAGTGAACGCTGGTGATTCCATAGCACAAAGAGGAGGAAGAATGATTCATAAGATGATCGATATGACGATCCTGTCCTTTGCCGGAAAGTCATTGACCTATATCAAGAAAACGGTGTTGGCCAAGCTGGTGACCCTGGTCGGAAATATAGGCTTTGCCTTTAGTCTGGCTGCCATCTGGAGCGGTCTTTTGGCGGGCGACCTGTCAAGCGGTTCATTATACCTGATCCGGCATCTGGTCGCCCTGGGCGCTTCGCTGCTCCTACGGCATATCGGCATTCGTTACAGCCAATACTGCGCAGCCGTGCTGGTGGGTGAGGTGAAATGCTCACTGAGAACAGCGCTTTTTGCGAAGCTTATCGGTCTGGGAGCGGGCTATGCCCGCCACATCAGCCGGGCGGAGCTGCTGCAAACAGCGGTGGAAGGAGTGGAACAGCTGGAAACGTATTTTGGCGGTTATGTGCCGCAGTTCTTTTTCTGTTTTGCGGCTGATGTCATATTGGGACTGGCTCTTGCTCCGTTTCATCCGCAGGCTGCCTTGCTGCTGGGCGTGATGTCACCGCTGATCCCGTTGTTATTGATGCTGATGCTGAAGAAGGTGCGTCTTGTGCAAAATCGTTACTGGGACAGCTATGCTAACGTCGGCAGGCTTTTTTTGGACAGTATCCAGGGGTTGACCACATTAAAGATCTTTGGTTCGGATGAAGAGCAGGCAGAAAAGATCGATGAGAGGGCGGAGCAGTTTCGGCGTAAGACCATGCGTCTGCTGTCGATGCAGCTGAACTCCATCACACTCATCAATCTGGTGGCCTACGGTTCCACGGCGGCGGCTGTGATTCTTAGTCTGCGCAGCTTTCAAAGCGGTCAAATCGGCCTGTTTTCCGCTCTTCTGACTGTGATCATCGCGGCAGAGTTTTTTCTGCCGATGCGTTCGCTGACATCACTTTTTCATGTGGCTATGACCGGAGTGACGGTGGCTGATCGGATGAAGGAGCTGCTGGCGCTGCCGACGGAAGAGGCGATTGAACCGGTAGAACTGAATGGGAAAGACCTGCGGATCGAAAAGCTGCATTTTTCCTATGAGCCGGGACAGCCGACCCTGTGTGATATTAGCCTGCAGGCCGAACCGGGGCGGATGACGGCCATCGTCGGGCCATCCGGCTGCGGAAAGTCAACTCTGTCCCGGTTGTTGACCGGGCAGCTGCGGGCAGAGCCCGGACAGATCCGTATCGGCGGTGTCGATGCGGCGACTGTTTCGACTGCTGCCTTGTACCGGGCTGTGACACTGATTACCCACAATGCTTTTTTGTTTGAAGGTTCGGTCCGTGACAATCTGCTGATGGGAAATGAAACAGCGACGGATGAGCAGCTGATCAATGTCCTGCGCAAGGTCGAGCTGTGGTCGCTGTTTGAGGCAGACTGCGGTCTGGACAGTCAGGTGGCAGCGGCCGGGGCCAATTTATCGGGCGGTCAGGCTCAGCGACTGGGGCTGGCTCGCGGACTGCTTCATGATTCTCCCTATTATATCTTTGATGAGGTGACCTCCAGTGTAGACGCCGAGAGTGAAGATGTGATCATGGAGGTGATCCGCCGACTGGCCGAAACGAAAACAGTGTTGGTCATATCGCATAGATTGGAAAGCGTCAAAGAGGCCGGTCGTATTGTCGTACTGGAGCGCGGACGGCTGACCGGTATCGGCAGTCATCAGGAGCTGATGGCGGCGGGCGGGCTGTATGCCGCCTTGTATTTGGAACAGCAGCAGCTGGAAGCATATAGAAATGGAGGACAGACAGCATGACGGACGGAAAGAAGAGAAGGGGGGCGCTGACGATTATGGGCAGGCTGATCGGCCTGCTGGGGGGGCTGGCGCCCATCATGGCGCTGGCTGTTATCTTCGGCGTGATCGGTTTTTTGATGGCGACTGCCTTGGGTGTGCTGGGCGGCATCGGTCTGCTCGGCATTCTGGATGGTCAAACGGGAGCGGCGGGGATATTGCCGGGATCGGGCATCGGTCAGTATCCGTTTGCCTCGCTAAGCCTGACGACAGTTATCGCAGCGCTGCTTGTCTTTGCTGTCCTGCGCAGCTTCCTGCAATATGCCGAGCAGCTTTGCAATCATTATATAGCTTTCAGAATCCTGGCGCAGATTCGTCACCGGATATTTGCCAAAATGCGCTTGCTGGCACCGGCCAAGCTTGAAACCCGACAGCAGGGAGATCTGGTAGCGATGGTTACATCAGATATTGAGCTGCTGGAGGTGTTTTATGCGCATACCATTTCACCGATCTTGATTGCCCTGTTGACCTGTCTGGCACTGCTTATTTTTCAGGCCCTGATCCATCCGGTCTTTGCCGGCATTGCATTGCTTTGCTATCTGCTGGTCGGTGTGGCTGTGCCGATATGGGCGGCTCGAAAAGGGCGGACGAAAAGCCGGCAGGTGCGCCGAGAGCTGGCAACGGTTAATTCATTTTTACTGGAGAGTCTGACCGGTATCAGAGAACTGATGCAATACCAGCAGGAGAACCGGCGTATCCGGCGGATTTCCGATATGACGCGTGACGTCGTACAAAAACAGACGGAATTAAAGCAAGATAGCGGCAGGGTGGCGGCTGTCGTTGACGGAATCATCGTTTGCGGCGCCGTGCTGGTGATCTTGACGACGATCCTGCTGAATGGACGGGGAATTGTGACGTTCGGACAGGGGCTGATTGCCGGCCTGACCCTGATCGCCTCCTTTGGACCGGTAGCCGCGCTGGCCGGTCTTGGGACCACCCTGCTGCCGACGCTGGCTGCCGGAGATCGGATTTTGGAGCTGTTGGAGGAGGTGCCGCAGATTTCGGAAAATACCACCGGACAGACGCCGGTATTTTCTGAAATCGAGATGAAGGATGTTGATTTTACCTATGATGAGATACCGATTCTGGAAAAGCTGTCGATGAAGATACGCTCCGGGCGGATCCTAGGGCTGGCCGGCCGGAGCGGCCGCGGGAAATCAACGATTTTGAAGCTGTTGATGCGCTTCTGGGATGTGACCGGCGGTCAGATTCTTATCGACGGGGTTGATATACGGGATATTCGGACAAAGCACATATTCGGACAGGTGGCTTATATGACCCAACAAACCGTTTTATTTACCGGTACTATTGGAGAAAATATCCGTATCGGAAAACCGACGGCGACAGAAGCGGAACTGATCGAGGCCTGTCGAAAGGCGTCGATTTATGAGCTGATCCGCGAACTGCCGCAGGGCTTTGACACATGGGTGACAGAACTGGGCGAAAATTTTTCCGGCGGAGAACGTCAGCGTATCGGACTTGCCCGCTGTCTGCTTGCGGATCACAGTTTGCTGTTACTGGATGAGCCGACCAGTAATCTGGACCGCATGAATGAAGCGCTGATTCTGCGTGCATTGAAGCGGGAAACGCAGGGAAGAACAGTGGTACTGGTTTCTCATCGAGCCTCTACATTGGCGATCGCCGATGAGGTGATACAGCTATAGCCTTGATCTATATCCATCAGTTTGAAAATCCCAGTATGCAAAGCATTTGTCTCATGGTACACTAAGTCCAACCCAAACACCTAGGAGATATGTATCTATGAAAATCAATCTCGAATATCGCTGTTCCCTATTCCAGTCCAGTGAGAGCGAGGAGAATCACAGCCGGTCCGTTCATGAAAAATTTTACATTATTTTGCGATTGTTTTTCATTCAATTGACAATGATGAAAAGGGATGGAATGAAATATGTTAATCAGATTTTTTAAGGAAGTGATTAAAAAGTTTGGCATTGTGAAGATGATACTCTACATATGCAGTGTGTCAGCGGCTTATATATTATATGCTTGTTTGCCATATACCCTGCCCAATATATTTGATTCCAATGCCGAACCATCTATGAGAATGCTTTATATTGGAATTACTATTCTGTCTTTCGTGATTGTTCCTTTATTGAATTATCCCACAAATATCTCTATGCAAAAAGTGAGAAGTATTTCAAAACAGGTGATCTTTGAAGATGTAACCAAGAAAAAGATTATGTTTTTCCAAGAAATGAGCATAGGGAAAATTCAGGAATTATTTCAAGAGGCTTCTTTTGGCGCCAGAAGTTTGTTATATTCGGTTTCCAAGTCTTTATTGCGCCAGATTGTGCTCGTTATCCTGAATTTTACGATTTTTTGTAGTTTTCATGTCTTTTTGGGAGTGGTATATCTAACATCATATCTGTTTTATTTTGGAGCATCGATTTTTTTGCTGCGAAATAAGGATGAAAGCATTAGAAAGACGCTCAAAACCAGTGCAGATGTGAATTCCGCCGTGGTGGATTATTGCACGAACATAGATACGATATATTCTCTGCGGTCTTTTGAGCAGGAAAAAAAGTTTTTCAGCGGTTTTTAAAGATCGAAAAGGATAGCTATTTCAAGCTCCAATACTCGATTGATACGGCGAAACTGGTGCAATACTTGCTGCTGCTTGCGATTACGTCAATTCAGTTAATCATTTACCATATCTTTGTCGGGGAAGAACTGATGGCGGCGTTTTATTTGGGGCTGATGTATTCAATATTCAATATTCAATCTGAGAGATTTTGGCAGTGAATATCTGGAGATTTTGGAAATGTTCGGGCGATTGAAAGAGACGCTGAAATCATTGGATTTTGGAGAAATGAGCGAAGATCATGCTCACAGTGCGTCCTATGATGAGGTGGAGATTAGATTAACGGAGGTTGAATTTTCACTCGGACAGAAACAAATTCTAAAGCGAATTAATCTGCAAATCAAAGAAAATGAACATGTGTTACTGCGCGGAGATAATGGATTGGGAAAATCGACGTTGCTGAAAATAATAGCAGGAGTGCTAGAGCCGACCGGAGGAACAGTGAAGCTTCATTCTGAACTAAGACAGGGGGCCATTTATATACCACAAAAAATAGAGTTGTTTAACAGATCAATTTATGACAATCTGGTATATCCGCAGCAAAGAGCCGATATTGAAGAAATTCATCGGTGGATTCAAGCTTTGGGACTAAATACACTGATCACATGTAAAGAAGATCTTTTTAAGCCGGTGGGGGAGTTCGGCAGTAAGATCTCGGGAGGAGAAAAGCAGAAAATCCTATTGGCAAGAGCTTTTCTACAGCATCCGAAATTGTTGCTTTTGGATGAATGTACGACACATTTAGATCAGAACACGCTTCTGAGAGTGCATGAGATTTTACAACAAGAATGTAGTGATATCACAATTATTTATATTTCACATAGCGAGAATTGTGAACAGTATTTTGATAGGATCATTCGCATACAGGATATTGATGCAAAAGAATAAAATGTGGTTTTGTGTTGTTTGTGTTGACAATCCAACTAAAACCAACTATACTTAGGATATCAAAAAATCAACAATCATTTTCAGGTGATCTGATGGCTATATCATCGGATAAAGAGGGAAATTGGGTGAAATCCCCATACGAGCGGGTCGCTGTAATCACGGAGCCGGATCGAATCCATTGTGCTGTCATTGTTGAAAGGGCGGACAGAATGAGAAGGATGGTCAAAAGGCTATGATGTGGAGTCAGAAAACCTGCCTGAGAATAGGTGAAGTGCTTCCCGGACAAGCCGCATTCATGCTCATGAGATCGATGCTCCTGTGAAATCAGGTTCCTTTTGTGATATCCTTTTGTCGATATAAGTGCAGTGGAGGGCTTTCCGTAACGGAAGGCCTGTTTTTTTGTCCGTAAACAAAGGAGGAAGAAATGAAGACATGGAGAGCAGAGCAGTTTAGTCTGCCAAAGAGCCGAAGAATCGACGAATTAAATGCACACCTGTATGCCAAGATGCCGGAGATTGAAGCGAGTCGAGCGGTGCTGTTGACCGAATCTTACAGGCAGACTGAGGGAGAGCCGATCGTTTTGCGTCGGGCCAAGGCCTTTGCGCATATCCTGGAGCATATACCCATTATTATCCGTCCGGGAGAGCTGATCGTCGGCAGCTCGACGATCGCCCCGCGCGGCTGTCAGACCTTTCCGGAGTTTTCATTTGCCTGGTTGGAGGAGGAATTTGACACGGTAGCAACCAGAGCGGCTGATCCGTTTTATATCTCTGAAGAAACTAAGCAGGCATTGCGAGAGGTGCACCGCTACTGGAAGGGTAAGACCACCAGCGAGCTGGCCACCGCTTATATGGCAGACGAAACCCTGTTGGCCATGGAACATAATGTATTCACGCCCGGCAATTATTTTTATAATGGTGTCGGTCATGTCACGGTTCAATATGATAAGGTATTGCGCTTAGGCTATCAAGGTATCATGGAAGAGGTTCAGGCTGCCATTGACACCCTGCGGTTCGAGGACCCGCAGTATTCGGAAAAGATGGCCTTTTATAAAGGAATTATGATCAGCTGTCAGGCAGTCATCCGATATGCCGGTCGCTATGCGGAACTGGCCGGACGGGAAGCCGCTTCTTGTGCGGATGAAACCCGTCGGCGAGAGCTGTTGCAGATCGCTGCCGATTGTGAGCGGGTGCCGGCCTACCCGGCTGAGAATTTCCGCCAGGCCTGTCAGAGCTTCTGGTTTGTTCAGCAGCTTTTGCAAATGGAATCCAGCGGACATTCGATCTCGCCCGGCCGCTTTGATCAGTATATCTATCCGTATTTTAAACGGGATCTGGACAGCGGGGCGCAGACCCTGGAATCTGCTCAGGAATTATTGGACTGTATCTGGGTGAAGCTTAATGACCTGAATAAATGCCGGGATGCCGCCAGTGCCGAAGGCTTTGCTGGCTACAGTCTGTTCCAAAATCTGATCGTCGGCGGGCAGGACAGCCGGGGATTGGATGTCACCAATGAGCTTTCCTTTATGTGTATAGAAGCTTCCAGGCATGTGTTTCTGCCGCAGCCGTCCCTGTCTATCCGGGTCTGGAACGGTTCGCCGCATGAGTTGCTGCGAAAAGCGGCCGATTTGACCAGAACCGGCATCGGCCTGCCGGCTTATTACAATGACGAAGTAATTATTCCATCATTGATGAGTGTCGGTTTGAGCCTGGAGGATGCCAGAGATTATAACATCATCGGTTGCGTCGAGCCGCAAAAAGCCGGCAAGACGGAGGGGTGGCATGATGCGGCCTTCTTTAATATGTGCCGACCGCTGGAGCTGGTCTTCTCAAGTGGTATGGAAAACGGCTGTCAGGTCGGCGCGGTAACGCCGGATGTGGCCGAAATGACGGAGTTTGAACAGTTCTACGCGGCGTATCAGGAACAGATGGAGTATATGATCCGTCTGCTGGTGAATGCCAATAATGCCATCGATATGGCTCATGCCAAGCTGGCGCCCTTACCCTTTGAATCCTGTATGGTGGAGGATTGTATCGGCCGAGGCAAAAGCCTGCAGGAGGGCGGAGCGATCTATAATTTTACCGGTCCGCAGGGGTTTGGTATCGCCAACATGGCAGATTCCTTATACGCCGTCAAGAAGCTGACCTTTGAACAGCATAAGCTGAGCCTGGCCGACTGGCGGGAGGCCCTGGCGGCCAACTTCGGTCACAGTTCGGTGAATGAAGAGCAGGTGCAAAAAGCAGTGCAGGCGGCTTTGAGAGAGAGCGGTCGGGTTTTTTCATCGGAGCTGGTGTCTACACTGGTTAAGGAGGTGCTTCGGGAGCGGGAGGCGGCCGGACAAAACAAAAAATACGAGCAGCTGTTGCAGTGGATTGAGGAGCTTCCGAAATTCGGTAATGATGATGAAGAGGTTGATTTGATGGCCCGAGAGGCGGCTTACACCTATACCAAACCTCTGCTGAAGTATCGAAATCCGCGCGGCGGCATTTTTCAGGCAGGTCTTTATCCGGTGTCTGCCAATGTGCCGCTCGGCGCCCAGACCGGCGCCACTCCGGATGGCCGTCTGGCCTTTACGCCGGTGGCTGACGGTGTTTCTCCGAGCTCCGGTAAGGACGTCAAGGGGCCAACGGCGGCTGCCAATTCGGTGGCCCGTCTGGATCACGGCATTGCTTCAAACGGAACCTTGTTTAATCAGAAGTTCCATCCGTCGGCCTTAAGCGGCGACAGCGGTCTGGATAACTTTATTGCGCTGATCCGCACCTACTTCGATAAAAAGGGTAGTCATATGCAGTTTAACGTGGTATCGCGCGAGACCCTGCTGGATGCCCAAAAGCATCCGGAAAAATATGGTCAGCTGGTGGTGCGGGTGGCCGGTTACAGCGCGTTGTTTACCACCTTATCACGCTCACTGCAGGATGACATTATCAGAAGAACAGAACAGGGAATGTAAAGATGAATGAGGATTATATGAATACCGCAGGGCGGATCTTTGATATTCAGCGCTTTTCCATCCATGACGGCTATGGGATCCGCACGGTAGTCTTTTTTAAAGGCTGCATCCTGCGCTGCCGCTGGTGCTGCAATCCGGAATCACAGAGTTTTGCTAAGGAGACCATGCTGGTACAGGGACGGCCGAAGCTCATCGGCCGCGATGTGTCGGTGGCAGAGGTGATGGAGGAGGTATTGCTGGATCAGGATTATTACCGCCGTTCGGGCGGAGGGCTGACGCTGTCGGGCGGAGAGATCCTTTGTCAGGCTGAATTTGCCGGGCATCTGCTGCGGGCGGCCAAAGCCTCCGGGCTGCATACGGCGGTGGAAAGCATGGGCGGCCTTGACTGGACAAAAATCGAGCTGATTTTACCCTATTTGGATCAGTATTTGCTTGATATCAAGCATATGGATGCGGCCAAGCATGAGGTCTTTACCGGCCGCACAAATGAGTTGATGTTGGCCAATGCCAAGCGGCTTGCGGCTTATAGCGGGATCGAATTATCAATCCGGATACCGGTGATTCCGACCTTTAATGATACTGTAGAAGAGATTCAGGCTATCGCCCGTTTTGCGGCCGGCTTAAAAACTGTGCGCCGGCTCCACCTGCTGCCTTATCACAGACTGGGACAGGATAAGTATGAGGGCTTGGGAAGGAAGTATCTGATGGCGGAGCTTCGACCGCCGGGGGCAGCCCGGATGGCGGAGCTGCGGGCGGCTGCGGAAGCGACTTTCGGCCCGGACGTGCAAATTGGAGGATGAAATAAAATACCGAAAAGTCGATCGTATTTATAGGAATGAAGGGATTAGCAAAAACTAATAAGTTGACGGCGGCACTTATGCATAACAACCAATAAAAAATAGATAATATGAATTGACACAGGTTATATTGTAGTGTATTATGAATAATGAACCAGCCGTTTTAGACTATTGAATAATCTTTTTGTACAAAACGCTGGTTAATTTATTTTATCGAAGGAGAGAAACTATGAATAACAATTTAGCCGAGCTTCGTAAGCTCAACGGTAAACCGGGTTGGCTGAGTGTCATTCCGCACTCGCTGCAGCACGTACTGGCCATGCTGGTTGGTAACATTACGCCGCCGATCATCATCGCTACCCAATTGGGTCTGACTCCAGAGGATAAGGTTATTCTGATCCAGGCAGCCATGGTCATTGCTGGTATCACCACCTTGGTGCAGGTTTACTCCCTGATGGGCATCGGTATGGGATTGCCGAATACCATGGGTGTGGCCTTTGCCTACATGCCGATCCTGTTGACCATCGGTAAGACTTATGGAATCGGTGCTATCTTCGGAGCACAGCTGGTAGCGGCCATCGCCTCTATTTTGATCGGTGTGATTATGGAAAAGATTCGTCCGCTCTTCCCGCCGGTAGTCAGCGGTACCGTTGTATTATGTATCGGTTTATCCTTGTACGGAACCGCTATGACCTATATGGCCGGCGGCGCTGCTGTTGTGAATAATCCGGAGATGCAGTCTAAGATTCCGGTGAACATGATGGTAGCAGGTATCACCCTGTTGGTGACTCTGGCTTTCAGTTTATTCGGCAAGGGTATGATTAAGAGTCTTGGTATGTTGGCCGGTATCTTCACCGGTTATGTGGTTTATGCAGCAGTAGTCGGCATTGATTTCAGCGGAGTACAGAATGCCGCCTGGATTGCTCTGCCGAAGTTCCTTCATTTTAAACTGGTATTCGAGCCGGGAGCCATCGTGGCTATGATCCTGATGTATGTGGTACAGGCTGTTCAGACCATCGGTGACGTATCCTCGACTGCGGTGGGCGGTTTTGGCCGTCAGGCGACTGATAAGGAGCTGGGCGGTGCCGTAAAGGGTACCGGTGTCTGTGGTGCTCTCGGTGCTTTGTTCGGCGGTCTGCCGACTGACCCGTTCAGCCAGAACGTAGGTATCATCGTTACCACTAAGGTTGTTGCAAAGAGAGTCTTTTATGTTGTAGGCGGAGTTATTCTGGCAGCCGGTCTGATCCCGAAATTCGGTGGTCTGATGACCACCATTCCGCAGTCGGTACTCGGCGGCGCGACGGTTACCGTGTTTGCAGCCATCACCATGTCCGGTATTCAGCTGATCACAGAGCAGCCGTTGAACTACCGCAACAAGATGATCGTAGGTATTTCACTGGCTTTGTCTGTAGGTATCACCACGGTACCAAAGGCTGTCGGCTTCCTGCCGGCTGAGGTGGCCAGCGTTATCACCGGTTCTCCGATCGTATTGGGCTTCCTGATTTCTTTCCTGCTGAACATTATCGTTCCGAAGGATGATTCCGAGGCGGAAGATTGATCATTATCGGATCGAGTTACATTCATAGAAGTATGACAGACAGACTGTCAGGGCGAGTTCCCGACAGTCTGTTTTTTTGTGTGCGGATATGCTATACTGAAACGGATTGACAGCACAAACAAGAGATAAAAGCTGATGGAGAGATATGAGTAAACAGTTATTTATTACCGAAAAACCGAGCGTGGCAAGAGAGTTTGCCAGAGCCATCGGAAAAGACCTGGCAAATGCCAATGGTTATATGGAAGGAGCGGATACGGTGATCACCTGGTGTGTCGGTCATCTGGTTTCCATGAGTTATCCGGAGGTCTATGATGCCTCCCTGAAACGCTGGAGCTGGCAGACGCTGCCCTTTATTCCGCAAACCTATCGCTATGAGGTGCTGGACGGGGTGAAAAAGCAATATGATATTGTAGAGCGGCTGCTGAACCGCCCGGATATTGACTGCATCTATGTCTGTACCGACTCGGGACGGGAAGGGGAATATATCTATCGTCTGGTGGAGCGGCAGGCGGATCGGGGCGGCAGCGTACTGAATAAGGACAGGCGCCGGGTGTGGATTGATTCTCAGACCGATGAAGAGATCAGACGCGGTATCGCCGAGGCCAAGCCGCTGTCGGCTTATGACGGACTGGCCGCCTCCGCCTACCTGCGGGCGAAGGAGGATTACCTGATGGGGATCAATTTTTCTCGCGCCATGACCCTGCGTTTCGGAAATATGATTGCTCCGTATATTAAAAAGCGCTATGCCGTGGTTTCGATCGGCCGGGTAATGACCTGTGTCCTGGGTATGGTGGTACGGCGAGAGCGGGAGATCCGAGATTTTGTCAAAACACCTTTCTTTAAGGTGTTATTGCCGTGCCGTAAGGCGGAAGCTGTCTTTGAAGCGGAGTGGAAAGTCCGAGAGGGCTCGCGGTATTTTGCCGATCCGAATCTGTATAAGGAAAACGGCTTTGTCAGGCGGGAAACTGCCGAAGCCCTGATCGAGCGTATCGGCGGCCTAGAGCCACAGGAAGCTGTGGTCGAGTCGGTGACCAAGAAACAAGAGAAGAAGAATCCTCCGTTGCCGTATAATCTGGCGGAGTTACAAAATGACTGCGCCCGATTGTTTAAAATCAGTCCGGATCAGACCCTGCAGGTGGCTCAGCTGTTATATGAACGCAAGCTGACCACCTATCCGAGAACGGATGCCAGAGTTTTGTCAACGGCGGTGGCCAAGGAGATTACCAAAAATCTGGCCGGATTGAAGGCTTACCCCGGTCTGGGCGATTTTGCAACGCAGATCCTGGAACAGAAGCTGTATACCGGGCTTCCGGCCTCTAAATATGTCAACGATAAGGCGATCACTGATCATTATGCCCTGATTCCTACGGGACAGACTGTGGCGACGGCCGGGCTAACCCCCATTCAGCGTAAGGTCTATGAGTTGATTTCGCGTCGTTTCCTGAGTATTTTTTATCCTCCGGCCGTATATCAGCGGGTTAGTGTCAATGTGGTTGCCGACACAGAGCTCTTTATCACAAATGCCAAGGTCTTAAAGGAACCCGGCTATCTGGTGGTGGCCAGACCGTCAAAAGCGGAGGCCGACGATAAAGATGGAGCAGACAGCCAGTCTGCCTCGGAAGAGAGTTTGACGGTATTGCTCAGCCTGCGAAAAGGGGAGAGGCTGCCGATCGGCCGCGGCACCGTTAAGGAGGGTGAGACCACACCGCCGAAGCGATATACCTCAGGAACCATCATTCTAGCTATGGAAAATGCCGGTCAGTTGATCGAGGATGAAGCCTTGCGTGAGCAGATCAAGGGCAGCGGCATCGGAACCAGCTCGACCAGAGCGGAGATCATCAAAAAACTGCAGACAAACCAGTATATCAGCCTGAATTCCAAAACCCAGGTCATCACCCCGGCCCTGGCCGGAGAGCTGATTTTCGATGCGGTGGAGGGATCCATGAAGCAGCTGCTGAATCCGGATCTGACTGCCAGCTGGGAGCGTGGTTTGTCCTATGTGGCGGAAGGCAGCGTCGGTACAGAGGAATATATGCAGAAGCTGGAGCGGTTTGTTCGCCTGAGGGTGGCGGCCGTGCAGGGCCTGACGGCGGGCGGTTATTTTGAGCAGCGCTTTCGAGCAACCGCTGAGCTGTACAAATAGCGCTTGCAAATGGGAAAAAAGTAGAATATAATACTGGTTGTATTAAAGTAATGATACAGATTTGGCAAAGGAGAGAAAATGGGAATTAGAATCGATGATTTATATACCTTGGAGCAAACGATGGCCAAGGAGCTGTTTGAAGGCTGTACCTATCCATGGGAAGCATTGCCGGAAATTCATGATTTTATCCTGAAGCTTGGCCGCGAACTGTCGGCTGATGAGTATGACCTGGTCGGAGAAAATGTATGGATCGCCAAGTCGGCTACTGTGGCGTCCAGCGCCTCAATCACCGGACCGGCCATCATCGGTCCGAAGGCTGAGATTCGACATTGTGCCTTTATTCGCGGAAATGCCATCGTCGGTGAAGGCGCGGTGGTGGGAAATTCCACTGAGCTGAAGAATGTTGTATTGTTCAATAAGGTACAGGTGCCTCATTATAATTATGTCGGAGATTCAATTCTCGGATATAAGGCCCATATGGGAGCCGGCAGTATTACCTCAAATGTGAAGTCGGATAAGACCCTGGTTGTCGTGAAAAATGGCGAAGAGTTATTGCCGACCGGTTTGAAGAAATTTGGCGCCATGATCGGTGATTGTGTCGAGGTCGGCTGCGGTTCGATTCTGAATCCGGGTTCGGTGATCGGCCGCGATTCCAATATTTATCCGTTGTCATCGGTTCGCGGTGTCGTTCCGGCAGAATCGATCTATAAGCAGGCAGGCGAGATCGTCGCCAAGGAGGCAGGCAGATGCTAGATATTCAAAATGTAACAAAGGCTTATAAAAATACAGTAGCCGTTGACCATATTTCTTTCTGTGTAGAGAGCGGAAAGGTCGGAATCCTGCTTGGGCCGAACGGCGCCGGTAAATCCACCATCATCAAAAGCATTGCAGGCCTGCTGCGCTTTGACGGCAATATTGAAATTTGCGGCATGCCATCGCGGGATGTGGACGCCAAGAAGATTTTCGGTTATATCCCGGAGATCCCGACCATGTATGATGCGTTGACGGTTCGCGAGCATATGGAGTTCATCAATGTAGCCTATGACAGAAGAGCCGGCGCCGAGGAGATAGATGCTTTACTGACTCGTTTTGAGCTGCTGGATAAGCAGGATAAGCTGGGCAATGAGCTTTCAAAGGGTATGATGCAAAAGGTCAGCATTTGCTGCGCCCTGTTGATTAATCCGAAGGTCATTCTGCTGGATGAGCCCATGGTAGGCCTGGATCCGATGGCTATTAAAGAATTACGTGAGGTGATCGGTGAATTAAAGGACGGCGGTACGACTGTCCTGATTTCCACCCACATGCTGAACATGGTGGAGGGACTGTGGGATGTGGTTTTTATCATGGACCACGGCAGATTGCTGGGCACCTATCGTAAAGAAGATGTCGGTGCGGAGGAGTTGGAAACCATCTTCTTTGAAGCTATCGGTCGTACCAGGGAAGAGGTAGAGTCATGAAAACCTATAGCTATCTGGCGCGAACGATTTTTAAAAATCGTTTGCTGTCCCTTGTGAAAAAACCGGTATCCCTGTTTTTGACATTGCTGGCCATCGCCTACTGTATCTTTATCAGCTTTTCCTCCGGCAGGACGTTTGCCAATATGGGAATGAATAACCAGCGGGGGCTGATCGTTCTCCTCAGTTTTTTTTCACTGTGGGCGACGCCGACTACCATGCTTCAGTATGCCAAGCGCAAAGGTTTGCTGTTTATGCCGGGTGATACCCATTTTCTGTTTCTGGCTCCGGTTCATCCGAAACACACCTTGTTATATGTCGGCGCCAAGACCATGCTGATAACCCTGCTTCTGCAGTTGTATATCATCGTCATGGCGATCTTTTACTTTCAGGTCGATCCGGCAACGGCTCTGCTCTATATGTTTGTCAGCCTCCTGCTGGAAAGTATGATGCAGGTGGCTATGACCATTATCATCTATGGCAATGAAGGCTTGCCCAAGGGTGTGATCACAGCCATGCGCTATATCATTTATGCGGTACTGCTTTTGTTGCTGCTCAGCATGCTGACCATCTTTTATAATAATGGGCTGAACCTGAAGGTGATCGAGTACTTCCTGTCCTTCCCGGTTTTAAAGCTGCTGCCGATTATCGGTTGGGAATTATCTTTGCTGACGGTGATTTTCGGTCAGCCAACCGCAGTGGAATATATTTCGGTGGCTATATATGTGCTTGTTACCACAGCGCTCTTTATTTACGCCAAATTCTGCCGGTGTACCGGTGAATACTTTGAGGACGCCGCCACTTTTGCAGAGAACTATCAAAAGATGAGGGCAGCCAAGAAGAAGGGGCGCGCGGATCTGGCATCCATGGGTATTAAGCAGAAATTCAAGAAAAATGTCAGCTTTCGCTTTAAGGGGCGTTTCGGAAAGAGTATTTACTACAAGCAAATGCTGGAGTATAAGAAAACCAAGCTGGGCATCATTTCACCGACTGCCCTGATATTTTTGGCAATCTCCATCGGTTTGGCAGTGGCCGAGTTGTATATAATTAAGGAACCGATGCCGCTGACGGCAAGACAATTTGTGATTCCGGGTATCATGGCTTACTACCTGCTGGTCTTTACATCCACTTCGGGGAAATGGCAACTGGAGCTGGAGAACTACTACCTGTATCTGATTCCGGATACCACCCTTAAAAAGCTGTGGTATTGCACACTGATCGACCATGTGCGGGCGGTGATCGAGGCGGTTTGTCTGGTTGGTATTATTTCGTTCCACTGGCGGCTGCCGCTGCCACAGGTGTTGGGCTTTATAGCCATGTTTATTACCCTGAATGCCTTTTCCCTGTACATCAAGATTTTTGGGGAAACCGTTGTAGAGCGTCTGCTCGGCAAAATCGGCAATATGATTCTGCGCTATACGGTTTATATGATCGGCGTCGGCATTGGCATCGGCGTGATGGTAGTCTGTCAGATCTTCCTGAACTATAGCGTCGCTTTGGTAGCGGTGACGGTTTACGGTATGATCATCAGTATCCTGGCCTTTCTGCTGGCTTCGATCGGATTCCGAAAGCTGGAAAAGATCGATGGAGTATAAGAGTATAAGAGGACGCGAAATCCATGATTGGGACTACTTTTTTTCAACAGTTTAGTATATAATGGATGTATTGATATAGCAATCGCTCAAAGAAAGCGGAGATAGCTATGTTTAAAAAGTGTAGATGTAAGTGAAGGAGGAAGAGAGATGGGGTTGATTAAAGCCGCTCTCGGCGCAGCACAAGGATTGCTGGCCGATCAATGGAGAGAATATTTTTACTGTGACGCATTGCCGCAGAATGTGCTGGTGCGAGTGGGAACAAAGCGTACCGGAAACCGCAGCAGCAACACGCAGGGAACCGAAAATGTGATTTCAAACGGATCAATCATTGCCGTGGCAGACGGACAGTGCATGCTGATCGTTGACAATGGCCGTGTAGCCGAGATTTGTGCCGAACCGGGTGAATTTACCTATGACAGTTCGACAGAGCCGAGTTTGTTCTACGGAAATCTGGGGCAGAACATCGGCGAGACCTTTAAACACCTTGGAAAGCGTTTTACCTTTGGCGGTGAGCCGCCGAAGGATCAGCGGGTATATTATATCAATACCAAGGAACTGATGGGAAATAAATACGGTACGGTAGCGCCGGTTCCCTTCCGTGTGGTTGACACCAATATAGGATTGGATATTGATATTTCCGTAAAATGCCACGGTGAGTATAGCTACAAGATCACCGATCCGATTTTGTTTTATACCAATGTCTGCGGAAATATCTCAGCGGATTATACCAGAGAGCAGATTGACAGCCAGTTAAAGAGTGACCTTTTGACTAAGCTGCAGCCGTTGTTCGGTCAGTTGTCAGCCAAGGGCATTCGGTACTCCATGATCACCGCCCATACGGATGAGATGTCCAAAGCCATGAATCAGCTGCTCAGTGAGGCATGGGGAGATAAGCGCGGTATCTCGATCGTATCCTTCGGTGTATCCGGTGTTAAGGCCAATGAAGAAGATGAAGCTCTGATCAAGGAGCTGCAGCGTAATGCCACTTTCCGTAACCCGGCCATGGCAAATGCTCATTTGGTTGGCGCAACCGCAACCGCTATGCAGTCGGCAGCAGCCAATACCGCTACCGGTCCGGCTATGGCCTTTATGGGGATGGGGATGGCGCAGAACATGGGCGCCCAGAATATGGCAGGCTTATATGGCGCGCAGCAGCAGTACGGCCAGCCGATGCAGGGTCAACCGCAGCAGAATCAGCAGTACGGCCAGCCGATGCAGGGTCAGCCGCAGCAGAATCAGCAGTACGGCCAGCCGGTACAGGGTCAGCCGCAGCAGAGTCAGCCGACTCCGGCTCCGAGCGTATCCGGCGGATGGACCTGTGCCTGCGGCGCAGCTAACAACGGAAAATTCTGTGCCGAGTGCGGCAAGCCGAGACCGATCGGAGAGTTTGTTTGTGATAAATGCGGTTGGAAACCGAGTGACCCAAACCACCTTCCGAAATTCTGTCCGGAGTGCGGTGACGTATTTGATGAAAACGACAGAAGATAAATAACGGCTTACGTTATTAATCAGAGCCTCGGTATGTCTGGGGCTCTTTACTTTGAAAGTCGTATTGAGAAGTTCTTTACTATACAGCAGGAGAGCGCAGATATTGATCAGACCAGCCAAAATACAGGATATTAATGAGATCATGAAGATCTATGCCCATGCCAGAGCCTATATGAGCGCAAACGGAAATCCGAGCCAATGGGGAGAGGATAAACCGTCTCGTCATCAGATCGAACAGGATATAGCCGAGAGCAGCTGTTTTGTCATCGAAGAGGATGGGCGGATGCAGGGTGTGTTTTATTATCATATCGGCCCGGAACCGACATATGCGGTCATCTATCAGGGCGCCTGGCAGGACGATGAACCCTACGGGGTGCTCCATCGGATCGCGGCGGCACCGGGTGGTTCCGGCGTGTTAAAGGCGGCCGTGGGTTTTGCGGCCGGACAGACGCCGAGAATACGCATCGACACCCATGAAGATAATCACAAGATGCAGGTGTTGTTGGAACGATATGGCTTTTGCCGCTGTGGTCTGATTCGAATCGAGGACGGAACAGAGCGGATTGCCTACAGCAGTATGCCGGCAGGTTGATTTTGATGGTCTTAGGCTATATATTGTTAATTTTTAGATTTACAAATATGCCATTTCATGAGAAAATGAAAGGCGGATAAAGCGACAGCCGATCATTCCTTTGCTGCTGGAGAGAGCGAGGAAGTCTGGCATCGGTGGTCGTCCATTGTGTATGTAGATTGAAAGGAGAGTAACTATGATTTATTCACACGAAGTTGAAATGATGTGCCCAATCGCACAGGGTGTGAGCCACGGTGCCGCACCGATCCCGGAGGAAGCAAAATGGGTAAAGGCGAAAGACGTATCCGATATCTCCGGTCTGACCCACGGTGTGGGCTGGTGTGCACCGCAGCAGGGAGCTTGTAAGCTGACTCTGAATGTGAAAGAGGGTATTATTCAGGAGGCTTTGGTAGAGACCATCGGTTGCTCCGGTATGACCCACTCCGCCGCTATGGCTGCAGAGATTTTGCCGGGAAGAACAGTCATGGAAGCACTGAATACGGACCTGGTTTGTGATGCCATTAACACTGCCATGAGAGAATTATTCTTACAAATCGTTTACGGCAGAACTCAGAGTGCATTTTCCGAAGGCGGTCTGCCGATCGGCGCCGGTCTGGAAGATCTTGGCAAGGGTCTGCGTTCTCAGGTGGGAACCATGTATGGAACCTTGAAAAAAGGACCTCGTTATCTGGAAATGGCTGAAGGCTATGTGACAGGTATCGCTTTGGATGCTGACAATCAGATCATCGGTTATCAGTTCGTTAATCTTGGCAAGATGACTGACTTCATCAAAAAGGGTGATGATCCGAATACTGCTTATGAGAAGGCTAAGGGCCAGTACGGCCGAGTTGCCGACGCAGTGAAAATCGTTGATCCGAGAGTAGAATAAGAGTGGAGGAGAGATAAAATGGCTTTATTTGAATCATACGAAAGAAGAATTAATAAAATCACTGAAGTACTGAACAGCTATGGTATCGCTTCCATTGAAGAAGCGGAGAAGATCACCAAGGCTGCCGGTCTGGATGTATACGAGCAGGTGAAGAAGATCCAGCCGATCTGCTTTGAAAATGCCTGCTGGGCTTATGTAGTAGGTGCTGCCATCGCCATCAAGAAGGATTGTAGAAGAGCCGCAGACGCAGCCGCGGCCATCGGTGAGGGCTTACAGGCTTTTTGTATTCCGGGTTCCGTAGCCGACCAGAGAAAGGTTGGTCTGGGACATGGAAATTTAGGTAAGATGTTATTGGAAGAAGAGACCGAATGCTTTGCTTTTCTGGCCGGACATGAGTCCTTTGCCGCTGCAGAGGGAGCCATTGGTATCGCCGAGAAGGCCAATAAGGTCAGAAAAAAGCCGCTTCGTGTTATCTTAAACGGTTTAGGCAAGGACGCCGCCCAGATTATCTCCAGAATCAACGGCTTTACCTTTGTAGAAACCGACTATGACTACTACACAGGAGAACTGAAAGAGGTTTACAGAAAGTCCTATTCCGAAGGGCTGCGTGCCAAGGTGAACTGCTATGGCGCCAATGATGTGCGTGAAGGCGTAGCCATCATGCATAAAGAAGGTGTGGATGTATCGATCACCGGTAACTCCACCAACCCGACCCGTTTTCAACACCCGGTAGCCGGTACCTATAAGAAGGAATGTATCGAGCTGGGTAAGAAGTACTTCTCCGTTGCATCCGGCGGCGGTACCGGTCGTACCCTGCATCCGGATAACATGGCAGCCGGTCCGGCTTCCTATGGTATGACCGATACGCTGGGCAGAATGCATTCCGATGCGCAGTTTGCGGGTTCGTCCTCCGTTCCGGCTCATGTAGAGATGATGGGGCTGATCGGCATGGGCAACAACCCGATGGTAGGCGCAACCGTAGCCGTAGCCGTTTCGGTAGAGGAAGCGGCCAGCGCCGGGAAATTCTAAGATAGGTTTTTACGGACAGGGGAAGTGGTTCGTTTTCGGATGAGCCACTTTTACTGCGTCCGAGAAACAATAGTAACATAATGTAATCACATCACAGGGAGAACAAAATGCTAAAGAAAATTTTGAAAGTAACCATGCTCACCATGATGATCGGAGCCGCCGGCATGCTGGCTGCCCGAGATCATCAGACAGCGCAGGCGCAAAGCAACAATGCCACGATCCAGGTGTTTTATTACGAGCATCCGGATATTAAACCGGGAGAGGTCGAGGATTATTCCATGCAGGCAGCGACAAGCGCTTATTTTAAGTCGGAAGCAGAGGCTAAAGATATGTTGAATGGCATGAAGGATTATGTCAAATCACTGGCGGGAGTTGAAATCGATCAGACCTTTTCCAATGTGAAACAGCATCTGCCGTCTCACCGATGGGCTCTGTCACTAGAAGTCAAAATTCCGGTAAAAACATACTCTGAAAAAGCAAGCCGAGAGCAGGTTGTACAGAAAATCAGCAAGGAGCTGGATTCCAGGGTAAAAGCTCTGTATCCGAATGCGTCCTTAAGCTCTACCGTTAATTATGACGTTGACCGAGAAAATAAGTCATATTTGATGAGAATTATCCTGGATCCGGTAGATCAGGAAAATGAAGCAAGCCATCAAAAGGTAGCCAAGATCGAGGAGGCGATCCGACAGGTTCAGCAAAGAAATGGAATAGAATCTCGCTTGATCAGAGGGTATATCCCGAATGCTTTCGACAAGAAGCTTTATCCGGAAATCAGTGCGGAGTTTACAAAGGCAAGCTATGGCAAGATCAAAAATCAGCAGCTTTATATGGAGAATCTCTGTCAGTATGCCCAGGTATTGCTGAAAAATGAGGATATCAAGGCGCCGTCTAATGCCAACATGCTTGGGAAAAAGGATGCTGCTCTTGGCTGGCAGCAGCTGCAGAACAATACTTGGATCTATCTGAACACTGATATCAGCCGTGTGAAGTCGGCTTGGCGCGGAGATTATTACCTAAATGATAAGGGTGAAATGGTAACCAAGAAGTGGATTTATGATCAGAAATATAAGGCATACTTTTATCTGAAAGAAGATGGCCGTTATGCCAGAAACCAGTGGCAGGGCGAATATTATCTGAAGAAGCATGGTCAGATGGCGGAGCAGGAATGGATCTTTGATCAAAAGTATCAGTCCTACTATTATCTGAATAAGGGCGGTCGCTATGCCAGAAATCAGTGGCAGGGTGAATACTACCTGAAGCAAGACGGTAAGATGGCAAAATCGGAGTGGATTTACGACAATACGCTGAAGGCCTGGTACTACCTGAACGCCGATGGTAAGTATGCACGCAATACGACCACACCGGACGGATACTGGGTTGGTGCAGACGGGAAATGGATCAAAGGTTGATCAGTTTAAAATGGCCATATTTAAAATTAAATATTGTTAATTGCAGTGCAGGCATTTCACAAGGTGGGGTGCCTGCATTTTTATATATAGGCTTTAGCCTGCCCGCACGCCGAAACGAGCTTTTCAAAAGAGAAATGAAGTGTGAGCGAAACAAAAATTCACCTGCTATGCGACTGTTAAACGAAGCTAAAACCTGGGGAGCAAAATCAATACAGTGGACCGGAATGAATAAGAAAAAGTGGAAGAGTGGCGAAAAGCATGGGCAGATATTACAAACAAATATCAATCGAGAAATCAAAATAGGCGGGCATGTCTTATGTATTCTTGAAAACAGATCATGTGACTGATGTGTGACTCGGAAATAGTATCATTTAAAAAGAGTTCATATGCTCAAATTAAGAGATGTTTGAATACATAGGAATAATATTTGAATTAGGGGGAGTAAAGCGCCAAAATATACTTGGCATACATGAAAAGCTAACGGAACATACCCGGCCAAATCAATAGGATTTATGTATTTTGAACACAAAGAGGAGAGGGAAGGGTGATAGCGTCTTCCCCAAAACAGTAACAAGTAAACAACTATTCAATAGGGCATGTGAGATGTCAAAAGAAAGGGGATGGTTTTATGAAAATCGAGAGAACCGGATGAGTTGTAACGTGTGCACCAAGTTCATTGACTTGGCAGCTAAGGGGGTTCCAATGGAATCAATGGCGGCATGTCTGATTTCTGTATCCTTATACGAAATATTATAATACTGGTGCCTTGGAATGTTAAGTATTTTTGAGAAGGGGAAAATATGAAAAATAAAATTAAAAGCATATTTATGATTATGGTTTTAGTTCTTTCAATGCTGGTTCAAAGTGGTCGTTCCATCATCATTTCAGCAGCGGAATTAAAACCGGAAGTGACGATTACTAATTTTACAATTAAAAATCTGAAAACGGAGTATGATTCGTGGGAACAGTTTGAACTGTTATTAGACTGGGATGCGTCTTCTTATAATAACACTCTTGTTGAAGGAGATTATTTTGAAGTGGTTTTACCGGGAAATATGCAATTTCCGAACAATCATGCAGCCACTCATTTTCCTTTACTGGACAGTGAAAACAATACGGTTGCCAATGCCGTGGTTACCCCAAACCCTGACGGCGGTGGAAGTATTAAAGCTACCTTTACTAATTATGTAACGGGTAAACACAATATTAAGGGTACGATGTACCTTAAGGCTAATTTTGTTCAAAGCAAGCTGAAGTTGGGTGAAGAAAATACCTTTAAAGTTGTTGTTGGTAAAACCACCAAAGAGATAAAGGTAAAAATTAAAAATGGCATAGGACATCCTAAAGGTCAACTTGATAAGTGGGGTGGCGATGTTAGCGGCAATGATAATCAGGTCGAGTGGGCTATTCGTATTAATCACAGCCAAGCTGAATTAGTTGGTTTAAAATTGTCTGATACAGTACTCAGCGGCGAAAAAATTGATGCTAACAGCTTTTACTTAGTGTCGGCTTATTGGAACAAATTCAGTCTATATCTAGGTGAAAAACGTATTGATGAGCCGTTACAATGTACTGTAAGTCCGGATGGAAAGAGTTTTACTTGTGATTTAAGTAATGTTGTTCCTTATATTGCTGAAACTGATGCTAATGATGCCAAAATTGTTCAGTGGAACAAGAGCACTCGCGCGCCGGGTGACTTAACGGGGGCTACACTCTTTTTAAGATATAAAACAGAGTACCAACCGGGAACTGCGGCACGCAATAAAGTTGTGGGAACATCAGTAACTTGGGCTGCACCAAAAGAGCATATAGGCAAGTACGAATCCGCATCATCAGGCGGAACGGGCGAAGGAAATAAGGGAAAAGTCAGAATTATCAAGGTGGATTCGGTTGATCCGAACATTAAGCTGCCTCAGGCGAAATTTGAAATTAGAATTAAAGATACAAACCAACTAATTGAAACTTTAGTTACAGGAGATAATGGAGAAGCGATCTCTAAAGAAACATTGAATCCACTCAAGAAATATATCCTGAAAGAAATCAGTACACCGCCCGGATATGAAGTTTCTGCAACCAGTGAAAACCTGGAATTTGTACCGGATTTAAATAAATGAAAATCCTAATCCCCCAGCTATGCTGGGGAGAATAGAGTAAGTTGGAAACGGTGAGGATAAAATAGAAAAGCCTCCTGTGCTATGATGAGAATGGTGTCGCAAGCCAAACTCAATTAGCA